>NZ_JACJSJ010000033.1 GCF_014698115.1 Nostoc sp. FACHB-973 | reverse complement strand
ACTCACAAGGTCGCGTCATCAACACCTGGGCTGACATCATCAACCGCGCTAACCTGGGTATGGAAGTAATGCACGAGCGCAACGCTCACAACTTCCCCTTAGACTTGGCAGCAGCTGATGTTGCTCCTGTAGCTCTAACCGCCCCTGCTATCAACGGTTAATTCTCAAGTTTAGCTAAATCAAAAACGCTCTCTGGAAACAGGGAGCGTTTTTGTTTTTGTAGATTTTGGTCAGTCAAAAGTTTCTTTGGCAAAAACTCTGTAGAATACATAAGCCTCACCCTTTTTCCTCAATATCATGGGTAACACTTTTGGTCATCTATTTCGGATCACTACTTTTGGAGAGTCTCACGGCGGTGGTGTAGGAGTCGTGATTGATGGTTGTCCTCCACAACTAGAAATTTCGGCAGAAGAAATTCAAGTAGAACTAGATAGAAGGCGGCCGGGACAAAGTAAAATTACCACACCTCGGAAAGAAGCAGATACCTGCGAGATTTTATCAGGCGTATATGAAGGCAAAACTTTGGGAACACCTATATCAATTTTGGTGCGGAACAAAGACACTCGTCCCCAAGACTACGACGAGATGGCCGAAAAATATCGTCCTTCTCACGCCGATGCAACTTATGATGCAAAATATGGGATTCGTAATTGGCAGGGTGGCGGTAGATCGTCAGCGCGTGAGACAATTGGCAGAGTAGCAGCAGGTGCGATCGCTAAAAAAATTCTCCGCCAAGTTGCCAATGTGGAAGTTATCGCTTACGTCAAGCGCATCAAAGATTTAGAAGGTGTGGTCGATCCAAATATTGTCACCTTAGAACAAGTGGAAAGCAACATCGTCCGCTGTCCTGATGCAGAATGCGCTGAACGCATGATTGAATTAATCGAGCAAACTGGCAGACAAGGTGATTCTATTGGCGGTGTAGTAGAATGTGTGGCGCGAAATGTGCCCAAAGGTTTAGGCGAACCAGTATTTGATAAATTAGAAGCTGATATCGCTAAGGGTGTGATGTCTCTCCCTGCAAGTAAAGGCTTTGAAATTGGTTCCGGTTTTGGCGGGACGCTGTTAACGGGAATTGAGCATAACGACGAATTTTATATTGATGAAAATGGCGAAATTCGCACTGTAACAAACCGTTCTGGTGGCATTCAAGGGGGAATTTCCAACGGGGAAAATATTATTTTACGAGTTGCTTTTAAGCCAACAGCAACAATTAGAAAAGAACAAAAAACAGTAACTCGTGAAGGTGAAGAAACTCTATTAGCTGCGAAAGGACGGCACGATCCTTGTGTGCTACCGCGTGCAGTTCCAATGGTTGAAGCGATGGTGGCGTTGGTATTGTGCGACCATTTACTGCGGCATCACGGTCAGTGTAAGGTGTTGTAGAATACTCTGTGACTGGCAGAAAATTTTGATTTTTCTGGGGTGGGTATCTGACTCGCCCTTTTTTATTAGTGTTGCTATAGTAGCGCATGACACATTTATTTAAGTGCGATCGCATCTGTTAGCAATATGGGTAAAGAGTCTCAAAATCGGTTAGAACACTTTGCTGCTTTAAAGTCCAAGTACCAAGCAACTCAATATCAAGATTCGTCACCCGCTAATCTACTGTATCTCATACTACGAAAAGTTGACTTAGGAATTGAACTCCTTGACTTAGAATCTAATTGGTTGGGAGAGTCTAAGCTTGAGGAGACTTTACAAGCTATCAAGCAAGAGCAGCAACATAAAGTACAAGAATTCGGAAATCTAGAATTTGAATTCTCTAAATTAAAGTCTAAGTACAAAGCCACAAATCATCAAGTTTCCTGGCAATCTAGTCATCTCTATTTCATTCTTTTGAAACTTGATTCAGGAAATTTACTTACTGATTCAGAAGTTAAATGGCTGAGAGCTAATGGTTTATATGAAACGAATAAAATTGCTCAAGAGATAAAACGATTTACTCAACTTAAATCTAAATACAAAGCTACTCACTATCAAGACTCATATCCTGATAGTCCACTGTATCAAATACTGAAAAAATTAGAGTTAGCAGAACGTTTAAATAATTCTGAATATAATTGGTTGATCAATAACCAACTCTTGGAAATAGCAGAAATTTTTAAACAACAAGAGTCAGTAAAAGAAGCTCAATTTTCTCATTTAAAAGAGAAATATCAAGCAAATAAATACTCTGATTTATCATTATCGAGTCCACTATATGCCATACTGCAAAAAATTGATGCAGAAAAAAATTTGATTCAGTCAGAAATTAACTGGCTAGAACAGCAAGGACTTACCGAAACAATTACGATTGCTGAAGAATTGAAACAAACGCGAGAGTTTGTTGCTTTGAAAGTTAAGTATAAAGCAATTGGCTATCAGGATTCCTCGCCCAAGAGTCATCTATATAAAATTCTGAAAAACCTTGAATTGTGCAATCAATTAGGTGAACAAGATATTAACTTCTTGAAAAAACGCAAGCTGACTGAGGTTATAGAAATTGCAAATGAAAAATACGTCTCTACCCTAAAATTTAAGATAGATGTAGGAGAACTCTTAATGAATCGGAAATTGAGTGGCTAAAAAATAATAAACGTGAAGATATCGTTATTTTAGCTCAACAAAAGCACTTTGAATTTTTGAAATCAAAATATGATGTTTTAGACTATCAAGATAAATCACACACTAGTCTTTTATACAAAATTTTGCAAAAACTTGAGTTAAAACAGCGGCTTGAATCAATAGATGTTGCTTGGCTTCAGGAGAATAAAATTGAAGTGCCTCAAGCAACATATGGTTATTATAAGTGGCCAGAAGAACCTAAATTATTTTCTGGGAAGATTTTGATTGCTTACCACACAATTGAAGCAAATTTCTATGAGCAGGAGTTTAAGCGCACTGACAACAAATGGAACTTAGCAAATGCTAGCAGCCATTGGCGCAAAGCATATGAACCAGAAAAGGCATTGGAACTGACAAATAATTTAGAATTAAACAAAATCAAAGAAAATAAACTAAAGTCGGCTTTGCTAACTACCAGAGGTGGGTCTTTTCGAGATATTAAAGAATTAGATAAAGCAGAAAATTGCGCTCGTCAAGCTATGGAGTATCAGCCCAAAAGCCATCACCCTTACACCTTGATGGGAGCTATTTGTTTTGAACGCCATCAATATTCAGATGGGGACTATTGGTTTGAAGAAGCAATCAAACGTGGGGCTAATCCTAGAGATGTGGATTCTGAAATCAAGCGGGTAGTGAAAAATACTAAGGATGAAAACAAGCGCCGGGGAGTAATAGAGTACCTGCTTAAAAAAGATTCCAAACGCTACTCTTGGGCTAAATCTTATCTGAAAAAATCGCAAGATAATAGTAAATAAACTGGGTTGCATCGCCAAAATATCAAGAAATGACCAGATTCATTCATGACCAATTTGCCAAAGACTACCTGGAACAATTACTCACCCCATACGGTGAAGTTCAAGCACCCCGGCGAGTCGCAGGAGAAGTTAGACAAATTGACGTTTATTTCATCCCCAAACCACAACCAAGCACTATTCCAGACACACTAGGTTTATTAAGTCAGTTTGCCACTAACCCATCGTTATTTGAGCCTTTTCGTAACACTGCATAGGCTACAGAAATTTGCGATTGTATCTTAAAATTATTAGAGGTACGCGGCGATTTACAACGACAAGCAAATCGAAATAACACTCGCATTCTGGAATCGGATTTACCCAAATTATGGATTTTTACACCCACAGCATCAGCGCAACTCTTATCAGGATTTGGAATTATTGGTAGAGGGAATGTTCAAAAGCAAGCAATTGATGAATTAGAAGCACTGACTCCTGATAATCCTTTCCGCAAAGCGGCGTTAGAATTGCTGTACAACTTGCAACAAAACTTACAAGTTACCCAAAATCAAGACGAAGAAGACAGGGAATTACTTATGCGATTAGCACCACTTTACCAACAAGATCGAGAACAGGCGATACAAGAAGGGGAACGCTTGGTGGTGGAAAATTTGCTCAAGGTTCGCTTTGGTGAAATAGATAATCAGCTTCAAGCCATTATTGAACCTTTATTGGTATTACCACCAGAAGAGTCTACGCGTTTACTATTGCAGTTATCGCGTGAAGAATTAATTGATAGGTTTCGCTAGTGTCAAACCATTTTGGATTTTGGATTTTGGATTTGTTTCACCCATCAGGGTTAAGCATTAAAAAAAATCTTAGTTCGGCTTTTATTCAATCTAAAAGCATTTTAGCTTATCACATATACTTTGATGTCAGGGGAAAAATTTAAATTTTCCCCTTTTAATTTTTTCCAATTTTTACTTGACGGTAGAATGTAAACTCCAAGACATTAATACAGTATGATCAAAATCAGTTGTTAAGTTTTTCGACGAATAAACGCTTTATTTTATAGGTTTGCATGAATGGACTTTTTAATGGTTCTAGGATTAGCTGCTGCCACACTAACCACGATCGCCTTTTTACCACAGATGTTTAAAATTTGGCAAACCAAGTCAGCAAAAGACGTTTCTTTTGTGATGTTGGTTACATTTATCAGCGGTATTTTTTTGTGGTTAATATACGGAATTTATCTCCAAGCATTACCAATTATTCTTGCTAACAGCCTCACATTATTTTTTAATCTGATAATTCTATGGCTTAAAATTAAATATAGATAACTCTGCTCGTAAATAACACCTGTGACATCATCTGTATTTGACTTGGAACGCCTTTTATTTACACCCACTACCCCAGACACCAACGCTATTCCCCTGATATTCGCCTTTCCCAATGAATACAGCGTTGGTATCACTAGCCTTGGCTATCAGGTAGTTTGGGCTACTTTGGCAATGCGTGATGATGTGCAGGTAAGTCGCTTATTTACTGATACTCATGAACAACTCCCCAGAAATCCGGAAATTGTCGGATTTTCTATTTCCTGGGAATTAGATTATGTAAATATTCTAAATTTGCTCGAATCTTTAGAAATTCCTATTTGGGCAACTTCTCGTGATGATTCTCATCCGATAATATTTGGTGGTGGTCCAGTTCTCACTGCTAATCCAGAACCATTTGCAGATTTTTTTGATGTCATTCTACTGGGGGATGGCGAAAATTTATTGGGTAATTTGATTGAAGCTTACAAAGAAGTAAGAAATGCTTCAAGACAAACTCAACTACAAAGACTCGCACAAATACCAGGTATTTATGTTCCGAGTTTATATGAGGTTGAATATGACACAAAAGATGGTGCAGTAAAGTCAATTAAACCAATTTCCGCAGAAATTCCCGCAGTGGTGCAAAAACAAACTTACCGAGGAAATACTTTATCAGCCTCGACTGTAGTTACTGAAAAAGCAGCTTGGGAAAATATTTACATGGTGGAAGTGGTGAGAAGTTGTCCAGAAATGTGCCGTTTTTGTTTGGCAAGTTATCTGACATTACCTTTTAGAACTGCGAGTCTGGAAGATTCATTAATTCCAGCTATTGAAAGAGGTTTACAAGTTACAAATCGTTTGGGATTATTGGGGGCTTCTGTAACTCAACACCCAGAATTTGAAGCATTACTAGATTATATTAGTCAGCCAAAGTATGATGATGTTCGTCTGAGTATTGCTTCAGTCCGCACCAATACTGTAACAGTCCAATTAGCAAAAACTTTGGCGCAACGAGACACGCGATCGCTTACCATTGCTGTAGAAAGTGGTTCCGAGAAAATCCGGCAAATTATCAACAAAAAGCTGCATAACGATGAAATTATCCAAGCAGCCATCAATGCCAAGGCTGGTGGACTCACAGGTTTAAAACTCTACGGTATGGCGGGAATTCCCGGTGAACAAGCAGAAGATTTAGAACAAACCGTGGCGATGATGCACAGTATCAAAAAAGCTGCACCGGGATTGCGGTTAACGTTTGGATGTAGCACGTTTGTACCCAAGGCACATACACCGTTTCAATGGTTGGGAGTGAATCGTCAAGCCGAAAAGCGGTTGCAGATTTTACAAAAACAACTCAAACCAAAGGGGATAGAATTTCGCCCAGAAAGCTATAATTGGTCGATTATACAGGCTTTGTTATCCAGGGGCGATCGCAGACTCTCCCAACTTCTGCAACTGACTCGTGACTTTGGCGATTCCTTGGGTAGCTACAAACGTGCTTTCAAACAACTCAAAGGACAAATCCCCGACTTAGATTTTTACGTCCACGCCGATTGGTCAACAGAGCAAATATTACCCTGGAGTCACTTGCAAGGACCTCTGCCACAGTCTACACTACTAAAGCATTTGGCTGAAGCTAGGAGTTATTTCGACTCAGCCCAAAAGGGGATTGGGGAGATGAGGGAGATGAGGGAGATGAGGGAGATGAGGAGGTAGGAGGAGAAATAACCAATGCCCCATGCCCCATGCCCTATGCCCTATGCCCTATGCCCTATGCCCAAAAATTCATACCTGAAAACTTGATGCAAACCACAGCTGAGTATTACTGCGCTTATTGCGGCGAACCAAACTTAACTTTTATTGATTTGAGTGCTGGGGGACAACAATCCTATGTAGAAGATTGTCAAGTTTGCTGTAACCCAAATATTTTGTATGTCCGGGTTGATGAAGAAACTCTGGATATTGAGATTGATACTGAATCTGAAAGTTGAATTTTAGGTTTTTCTTTCCATGCTGCACTTTAAACATTCGTCACTAATCAACGCACCAGCAGAAGTAGTTTGGAAATTTCACGAAAGACCAGACATTTTGCAACTGCTGACTCCACCTTGGCAGCCACTCCAAGTAGTCCGTCGTGATGGAGGGCTTGATGTGGGTGCTATCACAGAATTTCGCTTGTTTCTCGGCCCATTACCCTTAACTTGGCTGGCGCGTCATACTGAATACGAAAAATATCGCCTATTCACCGACGAACAGATATCTGGCCCTTTTGAGTCTTGGGTACATCGACATGAATTTGAACCACAAGATGCTGATAAAACTAGGCTGACTGATGCTATTTCCTTTTCAATGCCTGGTGGAGGAACAGTTGAATTTATCAGCGGTTGGTTAGTCCAAGCACAGCTAGAAGCAATGTTTCGCTATCGCCACTATGTAACAAAACGAGAATGCGAGTCACAATAATCAAATCAAAGACATTAGTGATTCGAGGTATTAATTATTGCGAGTTGCTTTGCTTATTTACTTAGTCTTCCAAGCAAAAACAGTTTTTCGTATGGGCCTATTTGTGTAATAATAGTTAACGTATCTTAATATTTTTCAATAATTTCAGAGTGCTAGCACTCTCCAGTCCAAAAAACTGACCACTAATAGAATTTTCTGGCTAGTAGTTAGTGGTTTTGTCATGACTATATTTCAAAATGGCTCAGTTAACGATTATTCGTGGAGAAATTGGCCTTTGAAGACGCGATAAGAAGACGCGATTTACCGCGTCTCTACATGAGGGTTTTGGGTTTATCTGAACTGTATTGGACTAGATTTTAAGAATTTTTACCTGAATGCTAGGCGGAGTAAAGGCGTGATCCAGTTAGAACAACCACTAAATCATAAAACAAAACTAACCCCATTACTAAAAAATAAATCTACTTTTAGGGGACTTTTCATTGCTATTTTTATTATTAGCGTGTGGCTTATAAGTCTAGTTTTCTTAATTTTAGTTGATATATCCAAATTAAATTTTTGGATATGCATTTTGATACCTTGGCAAGCATTTTTATATACAGGATTATTTATTACATCTCATGATGCTATGCATGGCTTAGTTTTTCCCCAAAACTCTAAAATTAATCATTTGATTGGCAGGTTGAGCCTATCTCTTTATGCCCTTTTACCATATCAAAAACTCTTGACCAAACATTGGTTACATCACCGGAATCCCGCGAGTCAAATAGATCCAGATTTCCATGATGGGAAACACAAAAGTTTCTGGGCTTGGTATTGTAATTTTATGATAAATTACTGGAGTTGGGGACAAATGATTGCCATAACTTTGAGCTATCAATTTGCTAATCGTATACTCCACATACCCCATGAAAATTTAATTTTATTTTGGGTGTTACCCTCGCTTTTGAGTTCATTACAATTATTTTATTTTGGTACTTTTATACCCCACAGTGAGCCAATAAGGGGTTATGTTCAACCTCATTGTGCCCAAACTATTGACTGTCCAACTTGGTTGTCATTTATTACGTGTTATCATTTTGGCTACCACAAAGAACATCACGAATATCCCCATGTTCCCTGGTGGCAACTACCAGGAATTCACAAAAAGATTAAATAATCCGGGAATAGACATCAGAGGCTGTACGTTCGCTGATTGTTGCAGCAGAATTCACAATTCAGGAGTCAGAATTGAGAAGTCAGAACTCAGAATTATGAATTACAGCAGTTTTCACCTATTTGAACCACATCTGTCGTAGGGGCACAGCATTGCTCATTGGTGTCAACTTAACGTAAAAACCTTGTAATGATGTTAGAGCAAACTTACTCAATTACCAATTAATCCGGAGTTACCCCACCCCGGCTTTGCTGACGCAAAACCGCCCCTCCCCTTGGTAAGGGGAGGGGTTGGGGGTGGGGTAAAGCGTATGTGGGACAAAGGTTTGAGCTTAAGTTGATACCAATGATAGCTATCCGCCCCTACCTTTTACCTCACAAAAGCGAGACATGCAATATGCCAATTAATAATTCTCGCGTTGTTACTTATAGCCCTGCTTATACGATTGTTCCTACTTATGAGTGCTTCAATCGCTGTAGCTACTGCAACTTTCGCACTGAACCAGGTAAAAATCCCTGGATGAATATCTCGGATGCAGAAAGTATTTTAAAACCACTTCAAAGTGAAAAAGTTTGTGAAATTCTTATTCTTAGTGGTGAAGTTCATCCCCATTCACCAAAGCGTCAGGAGTGGTTTAGCCGGATTTATGATTTGTGTGAATTAGCACTTTCAATGGGGTTTCTACCTCATACCAATGCAGGGCCATTGAGTTTTGCAGAGATGCAAAAGCTGAAGCGTGTAAATGTTTCGATGGGGTTGATGTTGGAACAGTTAACACCGACATTGTTAAATACTGTACATCGACACGCACCGAGCAAATTACCAGAAGTAAGGCTGCAACAATTAGAATGGGCGGGAGAGTTGCAGATTCCTTTTACAACAGGATTACTTTTAGGAATTGGTGAAACTGCTGATGATTGGTGGGAAACATTAGCAGCAATATCTGAATTTCATCAGCGTTACCATCATATCCAAGAAGTAATTTTGCAACCTCATAGTCCAGGAAATCAGCAGAGTTTTAATGCACCGCCTTTTAACCCCCATGAATTGCCAGAAGTCATTGCTAAAGCACGTGAAATTCTACCAGCAGATATTACGATTCAAATTCCGCCGAATTTAGTTAAGGATGACCGATGGTTAGTTGCTTGTATCGAAGCTGGTGCGCGAGATTTAGGCGGAATTGGTCCAAAAGATGAAGTTAATCCTGATTATCCTCATCTTCAGGAGCAGGTGTTGAGAGAAATTTTACAGCCTGCGGGGTGGGAGTTGATTGGGCGTTTACCAATTTATCCGCAATTTGATGGTTGGTTATCCCAGGAGTTGCAAACGTCGGTGAGATGTTGGCGAAATACTTTATGAATATCCTTTTGAGGTAGGAAAAAGAAACTATCTTCGTTAGGCTGTGATGATTTCTTGGACTAAAACGTAAGGTTGGACGATGAGAGTATTAAATCGCTTGGTGGCATCGGTGTTCCATTCTCCCAGCTGTGCTGTGGTGGGTTTGGTAATCAATTGTTCATCAATCCATTGTTGCACTGATGGAGTATTATCATTTGCGATCGCTACTCCAACATCCACTAAGCTTAACTCAAGCGCCACCAAAATTACTGCATCTCGCTGCACATGAGGAATTAGCCACTCCCACTCTGCCTCATCCACAGTTTCTGTTAATTCTGCTCTTAAATCCGACATTATTCCTCAATTTCTATTTTTAGATAACCATTTTTATATTATTCACTAGTTCGTAGTTTATGACAAATGACCGAATTTTAGATTTTAGATTTTGGATTAAAAATTCAAACTCTAAAAATCTCTATTCGCGTAATGTCTAGTAGAGAAGCCACCAAATTTATTTATGGAACAAATCAAAAATATACAATTTTTTACTCAAGCTAGGAAGAAGGTATGGGGTCAATCTAAAATCCAAAATCTAAAATCTAAAATTGTTTGACTAAGCTTCAGATTTCATTTCCTCAATCTCAAACAAAGACACAATTACTCCTGCTATGGGAATAGATATAAAAACACCCAATAATCCTGCTACTCTAGCGCCTACTAGCAACGCAAAGAATACCACTACAGGATTGAGATTTAGCGCACCTTGCATAATTCTTGGTGCAATCAAGTTGTCTTGTATCTGCTGAAGCACAATGCAAGTTATCAATACTTTCAATGCCAACCAAAAGCCTTGAGATAATACAACTAAACTTATAATGCTGATTCCTAATGTTGCGCCTATGCCAGGAATAATATCAACAATCCCAACGATTACTGATAATAATAAGGCAAAAGGTACTTGTAATATTAAGAAAACTAAGAAAGTCGTACTCGTCAGGAATAAACTTAATAAAAACTGACCTCGAAAAAATCCGAGAAAGGCGCGTCTGATGACCTTAGTAAATCTGTCACGGCGTTGTTTTGGTACTATTTTTAATATAAAGTTCCATAGCTTTTCTCCGTCTAACAACATGAAAAAAGCTACAACTGCAATCAAGGTAAAAGTGACGAAATTTGTCAAAAAACTTTGTAATATAGCTAGACTAGTGACAATACTTGAAATAGCTTGATTTCGCAATTGTTCTTGAACAAAACTTAAATCTATCTGAAGATTACGGCTGCGGAAAAATTCTTCTAATTGGTCTAATAGGGGTAATAAAGAATTTAAAAATCCAGTTATAGTATCAATTAATTGTTGTCCTTGGGATAAAACCGTTAAACCTACCGTAATTATCAAACCGCCAATAATTACAATACTGAGTAAGAAAACTACACCAACTGCTACGCCGTGGGGCAAAAAATGCCGCAGCCA
Source organism: Nostoc sp. FACHB-973 (assembly GCF_014698115.1). Taxonomy (GTDB): domain Bacteria; phylum Cyanobacteriota; class Cyanobacteriia; order Cyanobacteriales; family Nostocaceae; genus Nostoc; species Nostoc muscorum. The sequence continues at coordinate 65,585 of NZ_JACJSJ010000033.1, read as the reverse complement.
TTCTACAGGATAGCTGAGCAAAAAAGCCAAAATCGCGGCGAATGTGAAAATAACGATGACTGCTTCAAAGTAAGCTAAAAGTTGTACAATTGCCCATCCTGAAGCAACTAAGAGCAAAAAGCGGACTAACGCCAGATTATTTAATCGTTGCCATAAGTTTTTGGCTTCAAAGCCGCTCATATTAATTTTGGATTTTGGATTTTGGATTTTGGATTTTGGATTATAAAGTCGGCGTTGTTGAATTGTGGTATGAATCAAGATGTAGAGACGTTGCATTGCAACGTCTCTACAAGGATTTTGATATGATGCACAATCGTTTTCATACATGAAATCAGCAACGCCATAAAGTCTTTAGAAAAAACTGTTACTAGAATTTCAAATGAGACTACTGAAACTATTGAATTTAAGGTTAGAGAAATGTAATAGCGATCGCCACCCCCCTAAAGTATATATTTGGACTTCTCTAACTCATCGTCCTAAATCATGCATTTGATTAATCGCAGCGGTACACTTTTGTGCCAAAGCCTCCAATTCTTCTTTATTGCTGGAACTCGGAGCATCAATTAAGTTACCAATTCTGACTGTCACGGGAACGGCGTGGGGTATTTTCGAGCCTTTTTCTAAAATTGCCTCAGTACCCCAAACACTTACAGGCAATATTGGGGCTTTGGCTTTCGCTGCTAACAGTAGGGCGCCTCTTTTGGGGTCTGTAATTCGACCATCTGGGGTGCGAGTACCTTGCAAGAAAACACCGACAGCCCAACCGTGATTCAGGTATTCTAAGGCTGAACGGATGGCATTGCGATCAGCACTTCCCCGACTCACTGGGTAAGCACCATACAATTTAATCGCTTGCGCCAAAATTGGGATATTAAATAATTCTTCTTTAGCCATGTACGCTACTGGACGGCGTACACAATTAGAGACAATTGGCGGATCAAAATAACTGGCGTGATTACTTACCACCACCAATGGCCCTGAATGAGGGACATTTTCCGCGCCATAAATTTTACCCCGAAAGTAAGCGTGAAGCATGGGGCTGACGACTGACCATTTAAAGGCGTGGTAAAGTGCCAGACTAATAAACGGTTCGCGGTTTTGGTCCACAGAAGATCATGCCAATTAGACTGACATTTAGCATAAGCGATCGCAATGCCTAAGGCAAACGAATCAGGAGGGGAGTAGGGAATGGGGAGTGGGGAGTGGTGTAGCTGCTGAGTTAGTGAAAAGCGCTGTATATGTGGTCTGGGTGATTAGCGATCGCTAAAATCAAAGCCAAGGGTATTAGAGTATACAGTTTAACACAATTCATTACTCAAAGTCATAATTGTTGCGATCGCTCATCAAATCACCAAAGAAAAACAACCAAAAAAATAGATTTTAAATTCGCCATTTCCAGCGATAACTTAATTTATAATTGAGTCACCTTTCATCTGTTTGGGTTAAATGGCAAAACATCAATTATTTTTTTAATCATCGATGAATTGTTCTAACAATGTCTCAACACTAGCATTGTGATCCAGGAAGGAAAATAAATGGAAATACTGGAGTTTACCTTGTTTATCTAATACAAACTGGGCTGGTAAAGGCGCTCCCAAAGCTTGTCCTACATTATAGGTACGAAACACTCGACAACTAGGATCGCTAAGTAACGGCATTTGTAAGCCTAAATCTCTCACAACTATTTGACTCTGCCGTTCATCAGTACTAGTAACCATCAAAACTTCTATTCCACGATTTTTAAATTGTTCGTAATTTTCATTCAAAGCTTTGATGTGGGGAAAACAAAAAGGGCAATATTGCTTTTCAGTAAAGATGCGAGTAAAGGCAAGTAACACTGGTTGTTTACCTTTATAATCAGACAGTTTTACTAAAGTACCGTTGGTGATATCTGGCAACTGAAAATCTGGTGTTCCTACCCCTAATCTAAGTTGATTTGTAGCCGGAACGGGTAAAAAGTTACGAAAGAATCGCTCATTTAATAAGCCGGTAAAATCAGTTGAAGTCAGCATATTTTTTAGATCATTTAAAATAATTGGGTATTGGGCAATAGGCATTGGGCATTGGACATTGGACATCAGTCAATAATCAATAGTTTTTCTTCCCCTGCTTCCCCTGCTTCCCCTGCTCCCCCTGCTTCCATGCCCCATGCCCCATGCCCCATGCCCCATTCCCTTTTGATGAAAAAACCACAGATAGATTCTTTGTTTATCTGTGGTTATTGTTGATTACCGAATTAACTCCAGTAAATCTAATCTAGACAGCAGAGAAGTAAACTTTGGACTTCACTGGGTCAGGATTCATTGTTTTGTCACCAGGTTGCCAACCAGCTGGGCACACTTCGTCTGGGTGAGATTGAACATACTGAATTGCTTGTAATGTCCGCAGGGTTTCATCAACGCTGCGACCAAAAGCTAAGTTGTTAATTGTGGCGTGCTGTATGATACCATCTTTGTCGATGATGAACAGACCACGCAAGGCAATGCCTGCTGCTGGGTCAAGCACGTTGTAAGCAGCGCTAATCTCTTTCTTGATGTCGGAGACTAGAGGATAATTCAGGTCGCCAACGCCACCAGACTTACGATCGGTTTGAATCCAAGCGAGGTGCGAGAATTCACTATCAACGGAAGCCCCAAGGATTTCCGTATTAATTTTCTTGAATTCTTCGTAGCGATCGCTAAATGCTGTAATTTCAGTAGGACAAACAAAGGTAAAGTCTAGGGGGTAGAAAAACAGGACGACGTACTTACCGCGATAATCGGAAAGTTTGATTGTCTTAAATTCCTGGTCTACCACAGCGGTTGCTGTGAAATCGGGAGCTTGCTGACCAACGCGGAGGCTTCCTTCTGTTCCGTAAGTTAGGGACATTAACTCAATTCTCCTTTATCGGTTTAGTAGCGTTGGAATTTGGGTCAGGTAAAACTCACCCATCCACGCTCTCACAGTTTGATTACGATCTGTTACGACTATATCATACTCATAACGATTTTGAGTAGCAAATGTCTGATTTAGATACAAGAGAATGGTTGCTTACCAATGGTCTAGGAAGTTTTGCCAGTGGCACGGTTTCTGACATCCGCACACGCACTTATCACGGTTGGTTATTTGCTGCTACAAACCCCCCTTCTGAGCGTACCTTGTTGTTATCACACCTAGAAGCTAGCTTGGAAGTATTAGGGAATGTTGTGGCGCTGGGGACAAATATTTGGGGTAATGGTCGGATAGAGCGATCGGGCTACGAACTGTTGCGCTCTTTTGATATTAACCCAGTTCCAAAATGGATTTGGGGTCAAGATAACTGGCAATTAACTAGACAATTGGTGATGCCTTATGGTTGGGAAGGGAGTAGGGAATGGGGAGTGGGGAGTAGGGAGTGGGGAGTGGGGAGCAGAGGGGAAAGAGGTAATTTTTCATTCTCCCCCATACCCAATGCCCCTAACCAATTGTCTCATCGAATTTTAATTCAGTATCGCTATGAGGGAAGCGAACAAGCTATTTTACGGCTGCGACTGCTGATAGCAGAACGTGACTTTCACCATCAACAGACTTTTAGCCCAGAATTACAGTTTTCTCAATTGCTTGGGCAACAGCAAATTTGTCTCCAAGCAAGAAAATCTGAGCATTATGGTATACCTTGGCATCTGCGTTGGACACAAGGCAATTATCAACCAGATGCAGTTTGGTATTGGAATTATCGATTCTTGGAGGAGACAAAACGGGGATTAGGTGACAAGGAAGACCTCCACAGTCCTGGTTACTTAACAGTTACACTCCAACCAGGAGATGCGGTGACTCTAGAAGCACGAGAAGGTCTTCCCAATTCTGTGCTAGGCGTTCTTACCGCCAAAACCTTTGCAGAAGCCGTGGAAGCAGAGCAACAAAGGCTCTCGCAGATTTTTGGATGGAGTGAGGGAGGGACTGGGGACTGGGGACTAGGGACTAGGAAAGAGTTGTCCAATCTCCACTCCCCACTCCCCACTCCCCACTCCCTAATCAGGCAACAACTACTCAAAGCCAGCGATCGCTTTATCGTCTATCGAGCCTCAATAGCAGGTCCGACGGTGATTGCTGGTTATCACTGGTTTAATGACTGGGCGCGGGATACATTAATTGCCTTACCAGGATTGACGCTAGTTCCCCAGCGCTTTGATTTAGCAAAAGAATTATTGCGAGCTTTTGGGCATTACTGTCGCCACGGTTTGATTCCCAATGCCTTTCCTGATGTGGATAGTGAACCGTTTTATAACAGTATCGATGCACCGCTTTGGTGGATTGAAACTTTAGGACTTTATTTGGAAGCTACACAAGACTGGCAGTTTTTGGCAGAGCAGTTTCCTGTAGTGCAGCAAATTCATAAAGCTTTTGTCGGTGGTACACGCTATAATATACAGGCTGATGCTACCGATGGACTAATTGGTTGGGATGCTCGTGGTGTAGCCCTGACTTGGATGGATGTGGTAATTGGGGGACATCCTGTTACTCCTCGTCGTGGCAAACCAGTGGAAATCAATGCGCTGTGGTATTCGGCTTTATGTTGGCTAAGTCAGTGGGCAAAACGGTTGAGCCAACTTGAATTTGGTGAACCAGTGCGTCTTAGTAAACAAGCGCAGCGTTATGCTCAGCAAGCACAACAGGTAAAAAATTCCCTGCAAAAGTTTTGGAATCCTCAGCTAGGTTATCTCTACGATGTTATTGAGCCGGACGATCGCCGAAATTTTCAAATTCGTCCCAATGCTGTTTTGGCGCTGTCGCTGCACCATTGTGGGTTTTCTGAACAGCAAGGGTGTCAGATACTAGATTTGGCAACTTCCAGCTTGCTGACTCCCTATGGGCTTCGCAGTCTCGATCCAGGAGATCCCGAATACAAAGGGAAATATGAGGGCAACCAAGAGCAACGCGATCGCGCTTATCACCAAGGCAGTGTTTGGGTTTGGTTAATTGGCCCTTATATTCGCGCTTGGCAACGTTTTTATCCACAACAAACGCTGCCTTTTGATTGGCAACCCCTGATAGATCACTTTTTATTTGCTGCTTGTATTGGTTCCATTTCTGAGATTTTTGATGGCGATCCACCTCATACACCCAGAGGAGCGATCGCTCAAGCTTGGTCAATTGCCGAAGTCATCCGCCATATTAAATAGTGGTGAGTGGTGCATTAAACCTGCCTTGAAAATAGGGAGTAGGGAGTGGGGAGTGGGGAGTAGGGAAAAGAAATTTTCATTGTTCCTTGTGAACGCAGCTTATGGAGTCTCTTGCAAAAGTCATTCTTTGCGTTCTCTTCTCTGCGCCTGGGCGCCTCTGCGTGAGATAAAAACTTATTTATGCAAGAAGTCTATTGAGAAGAAACTTCTGGAGCAGACGCGAAAGACTCGCTACAACTTCCCCTCTACTCCTGAAGCTCCCTCAGTCAGCATAAGCAAAGTTATGATTGGATTGCTCGATAGCAGAGGGCGATGGTGAAGGATGCCGCTGCTACTAGCGCCGCGGCTGCTCGAATGTGATTCCAGGTTGTCCAGTTGGTAAGATAGCTAGACCATAAATTCACGCCTACGGTGCTACCTGGCTCGACTTTTGCCAGCGCATCATTGAGCGGCACATTACACACGATAGTCACGCCTAATGTGCCGACGAGATAGAGCAGGCTACCGAGTAGCAAGTAGGCAGCACCTGGTTGATGCCACTTTAACAGTGAAAAGACTAAAAGAACGATGCAAGCCGCAGCCGTTCCAAACAGCACTAACATAAACAACGGATTGATCGCTGTGATATTGATGGATTGCATAGCCGCAATGCCCTGCACCGGCTCAAGTCGGGCAAGGGCATTCATCACAAAAGTGGAGAAGGCAAAAAAGACTCCAGCCATCAGCCCACAGCCCAGTGCCGCGAAAAGCTTTAAGACAAAAAACGAGTTGTCAAAAGTTACCATAGAACCTCCTGGAAATCACTGTGCTTGAATAATCTTTTTTTAACCTCTTATTAATTAAAAAAACTTGCTCCTCCTAGATAATTGAGGCTGGCTATTTGCAATAAATTAAGCCTCGTCAAAACATTAGGGGGTATACATTGAATCTATCTAGACGTCAGTTTTTTACGCTGGCAGGGGCATCAGCTACAGGTGCTGTCCTTCTATCTCCTTTGCAAGCATTTTATGCTAAACCCGTGATCGCTGCGGGTCCCTACGGTAATTTAGTGGCCGACCCCAACGGAGTATTAGATTTACCACCTGGATTCACCTACCGCAGACTGTCCGAAACAGGTCAAACAATGAATGATACTTACCGGGTACCTGGTGGTCACGATGGTATGGGTGCTTTTGCAGGATCTAATGGGAATACGATTCTAATTCGCAACCACGAACTCACTCCCACTTCTAGCAATGGTCTGAGCGCTCCTAGTGGCAGCAAGTACAACTCAAATGCGAGGGGCGGTTGTACTAAATTGGTTGTTAGTCCTTCCCGTACCTTGGTAGAACATCGGGGAGTTCTAGCGGGAACTATTCGCAATTGTGCTGGTGGTCCTACGCCTTCAGGGTCCTGGTTAAGCTGTGAGGAAACCTTTGAAACTAATAACGGCAAGAAGCATGGTTATGTGTTTGAAGTTCCCAGTAGCGCAACTACTTTTGTTACCCCCGTCCCACTAACAGCTATGGGGCGTTTTAATCACGAGGCTGCCGCTGTAGACCCCAACACAGGGTATATCTACATGACGGAAGACCAAGGAAACGGGCTTTTCTACCGCTTCATTCCCAACCAAAGCAACAATCTGAGTGCTGGCGGCTTGCTATACGCATTAAAGATTACGGGGTCGTCTGGAATTAACACAGCTACAGGTTTCCCAAAAAATACGCCTAGAGCGGTGGAATGGGTACAGATTAACAATCCCGATCCTACCTCTGATACCGTTAGAACAGAAGGGTATAACAAAGGTGCTGCCAGGTTTTCAGGTGGGGAAGGCATCTTTTATGGCAGTGGTTATGTCTACTTCACTTGCAAGAGTGGGGGTAGTTCTGGAGATGGGCAAATCTGGCGTTATTCGCCCGCTAATAATACCGTTGAACTCTATATTGAACCCAACAATTCTGGTGTGCTAGACAATCCAGACAATCTTGTGGTTTTCCCCAACCGGGACATCTTCCTTTGTGAAGATGGGGATGGAACGGATTACATTCTGGGCATCACTTCCAGTGGCAGTCTTTACAAGTTTGCTAAGAATGCCCTCAACACATCAGAGTTCGCCGGGGTCTGTTTCTCCCCCGATGGTCAGACGATGTTTGTCAACATACAGAGTCCAGGAATAACCTTTGCTATTTGGGGACCCTGGTAACCCTACGTTCTGTTTCAGCCCAGTCAGGTTAGAGAACGATCGCCCTAGCTGGGCTACTACTATAGACTTCTTGCATAAATCAAAAAAAGAACCCCACCCCGCCTTTGACTTACGTCAAAGTCTCCCCTAAGAGCCTGCGGGGAGGAGCTGGGGGTGGGGTGTTAGGGGACTTTTGCAAGAGACTCCATGAGCTGCACTCACAAGGAACAATGAAAATTTCTTTTCCCTACTCCCCACTCCCCACTCCCAACTCCCTATTTTCAAGGCAGGTCTTATGATTTCAGATCGGGAAAAAGAGTTTATCGGCTGACTTGGGCGGTGTTCGGTGTGCGCCAAAGTATTTCTCACTACGTAACGCAGCCATTCCCGTAAAACTTGCGGAATTTGCTCTTTTTGTTCCTTGTTCAGGGTGCTGTAAAGGCTAATGCTCGGCGCGTCACCCCGACAGGCAGCACTGTTGTGAGCATCCCCATAGCTAGGGGCTACTCGAATGCGCCGACAGAGTTATTCAACACTGTTTTGCCACTCTAGGGAGAGGAAAAGTACAAAACAGGATATTAGCCCTATTTTGATAATTTTTAAAGTGGCTCAGGTCGGAGTTGAACCAACGACCCCAGGCTTATGAGTCCCGTGCTCTAACCAACTGAGCTACTGAGCCATGCTTTTTAGTCATTTACTAGTATATCATACAAATTTGCTCAAGGCTAGTCTCTTTTGCAATTAGTTTTTCTAGCTTGAAAAAGGGAGTAGGAGTCTAGCAATGCTAAACTCCCTCCTATGTTCACGTCCCAAACCTTAATGTTTCATCTTCGCTGGCGGTAGCAATTTTGTCGATTCCAGATTTTCATTGTTTTGTCAGCCCTGCCAGTTCGGGGGGTTTAGGGTTTTGGCAATGAGGTTAATCAATTCGAGAGTTTATCAGGTGGTAATGGTAGCGATCGCTTTTTCTTCAACCAAATTCCTAGTAATCCTGCAACTGCTATTCCTCCAATGGTTGATGGCTCAGGCACAGGTTTGACACTCACATTATCTAAATACAAAAATGCATATTTATCTACAGACCCAAACTTTAACTCTGTCGATGATGAGTCTGCTGTGAAATTGAACTTATATGGTGTGTAGGGTTGGAAAGAAATATTTGTTTGATCAAAAATTTTATTTCCACCTACAAATGCTTGGAACTGATTATCAAGGTCAGGTGCCTCATCTATAGATGCTAAATAGTAACTAAGTTCGTATTGCTGACCAGGTTGTGTAGAAAGCGTCTGTGATATGTAACTGAGGTCTAAAAATCCACCAAGTGACAAACCCTGATTACCGCTTTGAGGAAAATTGCTGATTCTAATCCCTGATGTATCCATCGGATCGCCAGATTTAGTCCATCCTGTAATATTAGGATTTGTAACGTTGGGATTGTTAGGATCTACGAGGGGGTCGAGTTCAAACCCTCCATTATAAACTATGTCTCTAATATCTAGAACATAGTTGGCATCGTATTGTGCTTGTGCTACTGGAATATATGTACCACTAATCACAGCAGTACTAGCTAAGCTAGTGGTAAAACTAAAAACCATTATTGAGAGTTTTTTAGTTAATTTCATGAAACTTGACTCCAAATCATTCCAAATTCCGACAGTTAAAACAAGTTGATAGTTACATCTATGCTGGCTCTAATTGGTGTTAATAAAAATAAACACTTTATCCAGGTTTATGAGAGTTAGTTATGCACCATAGATAATCTCTCCATAAACCGATTATGGAGTTTTTTAATCAGATGAATTTCAGTGGTATTCTCAACAGAATAGAGCCAGATATCGTTTGGCAGTTTAAGAGAATTAAAGTTAGCTTGCGATCTATCGTTTATTCATTCTCAGGATCGTCACATACAGAATTTTCTCCTTGTTGTTCTGTAGATTTGACACTCACATCATCCAAATATAAAAATGCATATTTGGCTCTGGAAGCAAACTTGATCTCGGTGGATGTTTCTTTGGCTTTAAAATAAAACGTGTATGGTGTGTAGGGTTGGTGAGAAGTATTCTTTTTCCAACAAACCCTGTTTCCACGTATAAAAACCTTAAATTTATTATCCAGGTCAGGTGCTTCCTCTGTGGATGCGAAATAGAAAGTAAGTCGGTAGTGTTGATTAACAACTGTAGGGATAGTCTGTGATATGTAGCTCAAGGCTGTAAATCCACCAAGCGATAAACCTTGGTTACCAGTATTAGCAAAATTGTCAATCCTAGTACCTGATGTATCTATCGGATCGCCAGTTTTAATCCATCCTGTAACATTAGGATTTGTAGCGTTGGGATTATTAGGATCTACGAGTTGGTCGTTTTCAAATCCCCCGTTGATAATCAGTTCTGATCCTTCTGCTTGTGCTGCTGATTTATAAGTATTGGTAATCACAGCAGTATGAAGGAAAGCAGTGGTCAAACTACAAACAATAATTGAGAGTTTTTTAGTGAACTTCACGAGACATAACTCCAAATAGTTCAAAATTCACGACGACGAGTACTTGATTGATTTACTTTCTGGTGATTAAGGCAAGATAAACCCGTAAGTATTTTTGAAGATATTCTGGGCAGTAGTACCACTTAAGTAGGTAGAAAAACTCTGTGCCGTCGATAAAACTGTAGTGTTGGCGAGTATACCCAGTGGATAGACAATCGGATCGCTCTCTGTTGTTAAGGCAGTTTCTACGACTCTTACCTTGCTAGAAATGGCAGCATCGGTTTTGTAAACGGCACCTGCATCAATAGTTTTATTTACGCCTCCAACTACAAGAGTTTTATTTTCAACAGCAGTTAAGACATTACGCACATTGCTAGCAAGGTAGGTTTTAGGACTAACAGTACTGAAAATACCTCGGCTAGTAAGAACTTGTTTGGCATAATTTCCTGCTGGTACAAGTGGAGGAGTACCTGTGTAGTCACCTATGGCAATACCAGTAATGTTGGCGTTAGTCAAACCATTGAAGCTAGTGAGAGCAGCACTACCAGCACTAACAGGAGGTGTTGTAGGGGCGATCAAAACTAGACGGTTTTTGACAATGTTTTTACGGCTACCTGCAACCAATTTACTTGGGGTTGCATTCTGCAAAACATCCATTTGGTCGGTGGCAGCAGAAATGAAAATATCTGCTGTTGCTCCTGCTTGTATTTGGCTCAATAAAGTACCAGAAGCACCAAATGTATAAACAATGTTGACGCTTGGGTTAGCACTTTGGTATTGAGTCTTAATGTCATTGAGCGCGTTTGTTAAGCTGACAGCAGCAAACACGTTAAGCGTGGTTGTAGAGTTTGCTGGCGATAAATTGACAAACTGTAAGCCTATTACCAGCATCATGCTGGCAACTGCCGTAGCCATCCAAGCAATAAGTCTTCTTCTGTTCATGAAAGTTATAGTTTGAGATGAAATCCCATCACTCGCATCATTAATACCTGGAAACAAACAACCGAGCCAGAAGCGCCCAAAGCGTTTCTGACGATGGAAATTGATGATTTTCCAGTAGGTTTACCTAAATAGAGAGTAAAAGGGATAGAATGATGAAATTGTACCAGTAAAGTAGGTATTTACCAAGTTATTTGGTAAATAAACCATGACAATTGAAGTATGAGTTTGTAATTTTCTCAGGTCAGTTGCATTAATAAAAATCCTGTGATATCTGAATAAAGGTTCAAAATATGGACTTATGAGCTTTGTAGCCCATGTTTACTAAATAGAGGTGAGTAGCCAATTAAATACCAACTAAGTTTAGTTCAAGGTTGAGGTTGGTAATTTACTGAACACTGTTAATTAGCAACAAACAAGGGAAATAATCAGGTTGAGAGTTAACAATCACCGAAACAGCACTCCTGAAGATTATTTGATTGACTGGCGATCGCCCAACACACTAGAATTGATTGAAAAGCAGATTCCAAAAGGATTTGGTGGATTGTCTACAGTCCAATAAACTGAAAAACTTTTTCCTAGACCGAATTTTATCTGACAAATGTAAATAGTACCCTTGGGGGTACTACCATCACCTGTTACTCCGACATAAAGTAAAAGCATCTCAAAAACCCATACAGATGGACACGAGAAAAGCTGCTTCTTCCTTAGCAGCCTGATCTTACAACCAGCGAAGACATTAACTGGTGGCACAGTTTTTGATGCCAACATCATTGATATATGCAGTGCTTCTCAAGTCTTGAGACTTGACAGCAACAACCTGCTTCAATCAGTTCATTTTTCTTCCTCCTTTGCTTGTGAGGAAGTGATGGGATGATTTTTTTACTTTATAAATTTAGGAGAAATAATATGGCAGTTATTTTCGGCACTATAAATGGTGATTCTTTACCTGGAACAGCGGGAAATGATTCGATATTTGGTTGGGCTTTTGGTGATAATGCCAATAGTGTCTCTGGTAACGACAACTTAGATGGTGGGGCTGGTAACGATAGTCTTTTTGGTGGGACGGGAAGTGACACCCTCAATGGCGGCAGTGGGACTGACTTAACCGACGGTGGTAGTGGTAACGATCGCATCATTGATAGCGACGCCGTGAACTTCGATAATCATAATGGTGGAGATGGGGTTGACACAATTGATTATTCAGGCGTGACCTTCGGTTCAGGATTAGTCACTATCAACTTGGCAACAGGTGTCACTTCTGTTAGTAGTGGCAATACTGAAACCATCCTCAACTTCGAGAACGTTGAAGGTAGTCAGGGCGGTGAAACGATTATTGGCTCCTCTGGCAATAACGTTCTCAACGGCAATGGCGGTAACGATACAATTAATGGTGGTTTGGGCAACGATATCATCGACGGTGGTATCGGCAACGATAGTCTTGTTGGCGGTAGTGGCAACGATACCATCAATGGGGGCGCTGGGGTTGACTCAACCAATGGAGGTAATGACAACGATCGCATCATTGATAGCGACGGTGTGAACTTTGATGTTCATAATGGTGGAGATGGTGTTGACACAATTGATTATTCAGGTGTCGTCTTTGCTCCAGGAGTGACCATTAACTTGGCTACAGGCGTTACCTCTAGTGGTGTAAATACTGAGACTATCAATAATTTCGAGAACGTTGAAGGTAGTCAGGGTGGTGAGACAATTATTGGCTCCTCTGGTAATAACGTCCTCAATGGCAATGGCGGAAACGATACCATTAATGGTGGCACTGGGGTTGATTCAACCAACGGCGGTAGTGGCGACGATCGCATCGTTGATACTGACGCTGTGAACTTCGATGTTCATAATGGTGGAGTTGGTATCGACACAATTGATTATTCAGGTGTCTCCTTCGGTTCAACAGTCACCATCAACTTGGCGACAGGTGTGACCTCGGTTAATGGTGGTAATACTGAAACTATCAGTAACTTCGAGAACGTTGAAGGTAGTCAGGGCGGTGAAACGATTATTGGTTCCTCTGGCAATAACGTCCTCAACGGCAATGGCGGCAACGATACCATTAATGGTGGTGCTGGGGCTGACTCAACCAACGGAGGTAGTGGCAACGATCGCATCGTTGATAGCGACGGTGTGAATTTCGATGTCCATAATGGTGGAATTGGTGTTGATACAATTGATTATTCAGGTACTACCTTTGCTTCAGGAGCAGTCACCATCAATTTGGCGACAGCTGTCACCTCGGTTAATACTGGTAATACTGAAACCATCCTCAACTTCGAGAACGTTGAAGGTAGTCAGGGCGGTGAAACGATCGTTGGCTCCCTCGGCAATAACGTCCTCAATGGCAATGGCGGTAACGATACTATCAGAGGCGGGAGTGGAACTGACCTTCTCACCGGCGGTTCAGGTAACGATGTGTTCGATTTCGACTTTGTTTCAGACAGTCAACCTGGTGTGTTGCGAGATGCGATCGCTGACTTCGTTGGCAACGGTAACTTACTAGGCGATCAACTCGATCTATCTGGCATTGATGCTAACCCCTTCCTAGCAGGTAACCAAGCCTTCACTTACATTGGGGCTGCTGCATTCTCTGGAGTGGGTCAGGTTCGTTATTCAGGAGGCATTATCCAAGGTAACACCAATTTCGATTTTGCCGCCGAGTTTGAGATTCAGCTCCAAGGATCGCCAGTGCTATTCGTAGCAGCAGCAAATCCCGCAAGCGATATTATCTTGTAATTTAACGGAACTCCAAGAAATAAATTATCCAATATTGTGGAGTGGGCATCACAAAATCGCATTGCTCCTTCGTGGAGAGAGGTAAGTTTAACTTGCCTCTCTGTTTTATGTTGTTCGATCGCGCCGCCCAAGCATGAGAAAATTAGGTAATACAATCGCAGTAGTTGCGATGATGGCACGGAAGGAAAAAAGATGTCGGAGAATTTGAGAAGCCAAATTGTCACCCAAGGAGTGCAGCGATCGCCAAATCGAGCTATGCTGCGTGCAGTTGGTTTTAAAGATGAAGATTTCAACAAAGCCATTGTAGGTATTGCCAATGGCTATAGTACAATCACTCCCTGCAATATGGGGATAAATCAACTGGCACAAAGGGCAGAAGTTGGGATTAAAGCGGCTGGGGCGATGCCGCAAGTGTTCGGTACCATTACCATTAGTGATGGAATTTCAATGGGAACTGAAGGGATGAAATATTCCCTGGTGTCGCGGGAAGTGATTGCTGACTCCATTGAAACCGCCTGTACCGGGCAAAGTATGGATGGTGTGCTGGCCATTGGTGGTTGTGATAAAAATATGCCAGGAGCAATGCTGGCGATCGCCCGGATGAATATTCCGGCTATTTTTGTTTATGGTGGCACCATTAAACCCGGTCACTACAACGGACGCGATTTAACTGTTGTCAGTTCTTTTGAAGCTGTTGGTCAATACAGTGCTGGAAAAATTGACGAAAAGGAATTATTACAAGTTGAAAGTCTAGCTTGTCCTGGTGCTGGCTCCTGTGGGGGGATGTTCACGGCTAACACCATGTCTTCTGCTTTCGAGGCGCTGGGCATGAGTTTGCCCTATTCTTCCACAATGGCAGCCGAAGATGCCGAAAAAGCCGACAGTACAGAAAAATCGGCGTTTGTTTTAGTGGAAGCCATTCGCAAACAAATCTTACCGCGGCAAATCATCACCCGCAAATCTATCGAGAATGCCATTTCTGTAATTATGGCGGTGGGTGGTTCCACAAATGCAGTGTTGCATTTTTTGGCGATCGCTCATGCCGCAGAGGTAGAGTTAACTATAGACGACTTTGAAACTATCCGCGGTCGTGTCCCCGTTTTGTGCGATTTAAAACCAAGTGGGAAGTATGTAGCTACAGACTTGCACAAAGCTGGTGGGATTCCCCAAGTGATGAAAATGCTACTTGTGCATGATTTATTACATGGAGATTGCGTAACTATCACAGGTCAAACCATCGCAGAGATATTAGCAGATATCCCAGAAGAACCACCTGCAAACCAAGATGTGATTCGTCCTTGGAATAACCCAATGTATGCCCAAGGACATTTGGCGATTCTCAGAGGAAATCTGGCAACGGAAGGGGCTGTAGCTAAAATTACCGGGGTAAAAAATCCAGTAATTACCGGGCCTGCACGGGTGTTTGAATCAGAAGAAGCTTCTTTAGAGGCTATTTTGGCGGGTAAGATTCAAGCTGGTGATATTCTAGTCGTCCGCTACGAAGGACCTAAGGGCGGGCCTGGAATGCGGGAAATGTTGGCTCCTACCTCAGCAATTATCGGTGCTGGCTTGGGCGATGCCGTAGGATTAATTACCGACGGGCGCTTTTCTGGCGGTACTTACGGGATGGTGGTTGGTCACGTTGCACCAGAAGCCGCAGTTGGAGGTGCGATCGCTCTTGTCGAAGAAGGTGATAGCATTACCATTGATGCACCCGCTCGCTCATTGCAGTTAAATATCTCCGATGAAGAATTAGCTCGTCGTCGTGCAAATTGGCAACCTCCAGCACCACGTTACACTAAAGGCGTATTGGCGAAGTATGCCAAGTTGGTATCTTCTAGTAGTGTTGGTGCGGTGACGGATTTGAATTTGTTTTAAACTAGGAGTGGGGACTAGGGATTAAATTCTTCCCCAATCCCCAATTACTGGGAACTGTCTTTAGAAGTACTTATCATCCTGCCCAATAATTTTCTTCGGAAACTATTAAATGGGTAAATAGAGCGTACACTATGGAGTGGGCGGATATCGAAAGGTAACTTAATAATAAAAGTGCTACCTTTGCCGGATTCACTTTGCACATCTATACTGCCTTGGTGTGCCAAAACAATTGCTTGGGCGATCGCTAATCCTAATCCAGAACCGCCAGTGCTACGGGAGCGATCGCTATTCACTCGATAGAAGCGGTCAAAAATCCGAGTCAGATCCTGTTGGGGAATACCAATGCCTGTATCTTGAACCTGAATCACAGCATAATGCTCACTACGGTCTAAATAAACAGTTACCTTTCCTGTTTGTGGTGTGTATTGAATTGCATTAATAATTAAGTTAGAAAACAAGCGATAAAGCTGATCTGCATTACCAATGACATCCAAAGGCTTTGACACCCGTACAGAAGATGTTAGCGTTACACCTGCTGCGATCGCTAACGCTGCAAATTCCTCTATTAAGTCATTAATAATATCATCCAAGCAACAAATGTCTTGTTGCGTTGGCACAGATTGACGATCCAAGCGAGTCAGCAGCAATAAATCTGTAACCAGAGTTGTGAGTCGTAGATTCTGACGGTGTAGGGTTTGTAGAATGTCCCGCGCTTCTGTTTCATCTAATTGAGACATCATCAGTGCGGATTCTACTGTCGCTTGTGTTGCTGCTAAAGGTGTTCGCAATTCGTGTGCGGCATCTGCTGTAAATTGTTGGACTTGTTTATACGAGCGATAAATTGGCTGCATTGCTAATCCTGCTAACCACCAACTAGCAACGCCAACCAGAAGCATGATAATTGGCAATCCCAATCCTAAAGTTAGTTTTACCGCAGTGAGATAACTATTAAATTCTGCTAGACTTCGCCCTACTTGAATGTAACCCCAATCACGATTTTCTTGGGTATGCAGCACAAAAGAAATTTGATGATAAAAGTTGCCTTTGCTATCTTTAAGGGTTTGCCAAAGTTCTTTATTCAAGACTATAGGTAATCCTTGTGGATAAGTTCCTGCGATCGCAATTAAGCGTCCGGAATTATCGAAAAAACGGACATAATAATTACCTTGATTAATTGCGCTTAAAATATGGCGCTTAGAACTTAATTGCTCTTGAATGCAACTTTTACCAACTACACAAATATTAGGTAAAAGCTTCTGTATAACTGGTTCTAATTTACCGGGTTGCTGTAATTTAAGTTCAATTGTATCGTGTAATGTTCCTGCGACAGATTCCAATTCACGGTCTAATGTCATCCAATGAGCATGAGAAATTGCTCTGTAGATGCCGAATCCGCACAGGCTTAAAATCAGAGCCATGACGAGCGCATACCACAGCGCTAAACGCAAGCGGGTTTGCTGAAACAGTTTATTTTGATTCATCTAGCCTTTGTATGGGAACACTACAAAATAGGCAGATAGAAGGAGGGTTGTTCATGAAACCTGTTTTCCAAAAAGGTCAATTAACAACATGGAAGGATGATAGGGGTTTTGGCTTCATAAAACCTGCTCAGGGAAGTAAAGAAATTTTTCTTCATATCAGTGCATTGAAGAGAGCATCTCGCCGTCCGAAAGTGGGAGATACGATTCTTTACCAGCTAACAACTCAAGCAAATGGAAAACTTAGCGCTTCTAATGCCTCAATTGAAGGAGTTTTAGCTCAAACTTTGCCGAAGAAACAAAATGTCAATAAACGCAGGTTACTGCCAAAATTTATCGGCATTGGGGTTATGTTTATGATTGTGATTCTTTCACAAGAATTTAATCGTAGTCGCTCTCCTTCTCTAATTAAATTAGTAACTAAACCAGGATGTCACATTAAAGGTAACATCTCTATTATGTTCCAGGAGCCGAGGATTATGAATCAACAGTAATTGATCCAGCACGTGGAGAAAGATGGTTTTGCACCGAGTCAGAAGCGATAACTTCGTTAAGCTTCGCTAACGCCAATGGTTGGCGTAAAGCACCGAGGTAGCACCCGCAGCCAAAACTAAGCAGCCTAATATTTCTTAAAACGGGGAGTATCAACAGTAAGATTCAAACGATATCCCGTGCCGTGCAAAGTTTCGATTATGTTTTCGCAGCCATTATTAGCTAGTTTGCGACGCAATAAACGGATTTGAGCAGCTACCACATTACTAACTGGTTCTGCACTTACTTCCCAAAGCTGATTACGAATTTGTCCTGTAGTCACAATTTGGTTCGGGTGCTTCATAAAATATTCTAGTAATTGGAATTCTTTATTTGTTAGGGGAATCTCGTGTTTATTTCCCAGAGTATTTTGACTGACAACTAAATTATTGCCGTAATCTAAAGTCAGGTTGCCAACAGTTAATTCCTGGGGCTGAAATTGGGGCGTTCGCCTCTGCAATGCCCGCAACCTAGCTAGTAATTCCGCCATGCCAAATGGCTTGACTAAGTAATCATCAGCCCCTGCATCTAACCCAGCAACTTTATCTTCCATGCTGTCTTTAGCTGTCAGCATTAACACAGGTAGAGAATTTTTTTGGGAACGTAGTCGTTTGCACAACTCCAATCCTGATATTCCTGGTAGCATCCAATCAAAAATAGCTAGTGTATATTGTGTCCAGCTATTTTCTAGATATTCCCACGCCTCATTACCATCCAGTACCCAATCAATCAAATACTTTTGCTGGATGAGAGTTCGCTTAATTGCAGCACCTAAATCTGGTTCATCTTCAACTAGTAGGATTCTCATAGAGTTCGCCTGTCACATCTACCACAATTTGCAATGAAAAACTCCACGCCACTTGCGGGATGGAGTTTACCGTCGCTTTCGATAAATCCCATTATTTATTTTAATTTTTTCGTCCAACTCACGTATTTTTAGTTAAAAAAGTTGCATTAGTAAGTACGAAACCAAGAAACACCTATGGGAATTATCGCATCAATGCCAACTTCTCTAGCCGAGAAGCTGTAGACAGAACCATTACCAGCATTTCTTCTTTTTATCTTGTTAAGGTTAATCTCAAGCTTGGTGTTAGCAGCAACAGGTTCAGTAAAAGCTAATAGGATGGTTTTACCATTAATAGATATATTAGCGTTTATTTTCTGCCCATTTCCATCCACAATATCGATATTGTTAATGTTATTACTTATAGTTACATTGTCTGGAACTTGAATAAGTAGTTGGGTAACAGCTTTGCTATTTTCGGGAATGTGTAACCTGAAAGTATGTCTAACAATTTGCCAGCGTGTAGGAGGAAATTGCACATTTCCATCAATATGAGGAATCTTATCATTATCTGTTCGTGCAGTTGCATAGCTAGGAGTAGCAAGAGTTGTGATACTCAGAGTCAATGCAGCAGTGAAAATTAGTAGTTTTTTCATACTTGTTTCCAAAATGATTAAATAAGTTAGATAAAATTCAGGTTTATGATTTGTTGAGAAACCTGTTGTCAAGAAGGAGGTACATTCCCTCTATCTACTAGCATGACAAGTCATTATGAAATCAAGATGAAATTTCACAACTTGTTATTAAAACCTATAAATCAAAATATTGTTAGCATTTTTGTATTCATGAACTTAAATTTTTAACACAGAAAATACATATTCGAGATAATTTTTTTAACCATTTACATACCTTGATATGGCTAGCTTCAATACAGTTCAGACTAGCCCAAAAGCATCATGTAGAGACGCGATTTATCGCGTCTTAAAAGACCAATTATCAAAAGTTACCGATTAAAATTAAAACGCCCATTTACCTTTTCACCTTTAACATCGGCAGTAATTTTCACCTGATACTGACCAGCTATATTTTCAGATAGTGCCGCTGTGTAGTGTTTACCACTAACGTCATAGGATAAAGGAATTGACTTTTGTTTTCCATCTGGTAGCTGGACTTGAGCGATTACTTTTGCATTAGTTACCGTTTCGTGATTGTCACCTGTTAGCAAATATAAATCCATGTGGGTTGCATTGGTTTCTTTCTCTGCTAAGAACTCCAAGTGATAAGTTCCTGTCTCTACAACTTGACCACCTTTAGATTCACCATGCGGACTATCTGTTTTTTTTGCCACAGGTGAAGCTATAACTGATGGAGTTTTGGCACTTGAGTTAGAAGAAACTGGGCTATTTTCTGTATTAGCTGTTTGATTACTATTACTACAAGCACCCAAGAAAATTAATCCTAAACTTCCGATAATAATCAAGCCAGATTTGAGATTTTTCATTAATTTACTCCTGATTTAAATTCATTGATAATTTGAACAAAGTTTTTGCACATGAAATTATTCATGTCATGATATTTTGGGAGTTCGAGAATTTTCACTGAATAATAAAATACCCGTTGCAGCATTAGGGAGCAAAAACCTGCCAAACTTGACATAGAGTGCAGGTAGAACTACTAAAGTTAGGGCCGTAGAAGTAAATAAACCACCTAACACCACTATTGAAAGTGGTTGTAATATTTCCTTTCCTGCTCCACTTTCAATTACTAAAGGTGCTAATCCTAAAGCTGAGGTAAAAGCTGTCATCAAAATAGCATTTAAACGTTCCATTGAGCCTTTAATTAAAACTTCTTTAAGTGGCAGACCTTCCCCAAATTTAGTGTTGTAATTATCCACAAGTAACAAACCATTGCGGGTAGCAATTCCAAATAGAGTAATAAAGCCAACTAAGGAGGCAATAGAAATAACACCACCACTCAAAGCTACTGAAAATACTCCTCCCACTAAAGCCAAAGGTAAGTTAATCATAATCATGGCGGTAGAAGGGATAGATTTGATAGAAAGGTACATGATGACTGTAATTGCAACAAAGGCGATCGCACTCGAAATTAAGATGTTCTGAGTTGCTCTTTCTTCTGCTTCAAACTGCCCTGCATACTGGATATAGTAACCAGTGGGAGGATGTACTTGTTGATTAACTTTATCTTTAATCTCATTGACGATAGAGTGTAAATCTCTACCATTAGCGTTAGCAGAAACAACAATCAAGCGGGATACATTCTCTCTATTTATAGTATTCGGCCCAGTTGCATTTTCAATTGTGGCAACCTGTGCTAAAGGAATTTTTTGACCATTAGGAGTATCAATTAACAGATTGCGAATTGTATCTAGATTTTGCCTTACATCTGACTTTAACCACACAACTAAATCGAAAGTTTGTTGTTTTTCTAAAACTTGTGACACTACTCTTCCATTCAGAGCAGTTTCAATAATTTCCGAAAGTTTGCCTACTGTCAAACCATACCGCGAAGCAGCAGGTCGGTTAAATTTTATTTGGATTTGTTCAATGGGTATTTGGGGTTCTAGTTGTAAATCTACAATCCCATTAACGGTTTTCATGACATCATTAATTTCCTGCCCAATGCTGTGGAGTTGTTCTAAATCAGGGCCGAAGATTTTAACTGCGATCGCACTTCTGACTCCAGACAACACTTCATCCATGCGGTGCGAGATAAAACCGCCGATATTCGGTGCTACTCCCGGTAACTTCGCAAATTCTTCCCTTAACTTCTCAATCGTCCCCTGGCGATCTTTCATCGCTGCGTCACTTAACTCGATATCCAAGTGTCCCAAATTCACCCCTGCGGCATCTGAGTCTCCTGGCGCACGTCCAGAACGCAATTGCACATAAGGAAATCTAGAGTCTCCTTTGAGGGCTTGCTGAAGTGCTTCACCAGCTGCATTAGTCGCTTCCAGTGAAACCCCTGGATAAAGACTTAGGGTATTTACTAAAGTTTGCTCTTGAAACTCTGGTAAAAATATTCTGCCAAAGGATGGGGCAATTATAGTTGCAGCTACCAAACTAGCGATCGCACTAGCTAAAACAATTCCTGAATGCTTCAGGGAAAATGTTAATAAAGGATAGTAAAGCCTTTTAAAAAATCTTGCTACCCAAGGTTCTTTTTCTGGCAAGTGACCATAAGGTAGTAGAATTGCACATAAAGCCGGAGTTACCGTCAATGCCATGATTGTAGAAGCGATAACTGCGGCTATATAGCTTAATCCCATAGGGATAAAAATACTACCTTCTACACCAGACAAAGCAAAAACTGGACAGAAGACAACTATGGTAATCATAGTACCCCCAAATACCGAATCCCGTACCTCTTGACAACCATGAAATACAACATCTAAAACCGGACGCGGATTAGGAGAATATTTATTTTCTCGCAGGTTACGGTAAACATTTTCAGCATCCACAATCGCATCATCAACGGCTGAACCAATAGCGACTGCTAACCCTCCCAAAGTCATAGTATTTAAACCTTGTCCTAACCAATTTAGGAGTAGCACCCCTACTATTAAAGATAAAGGTAGGACAGTTAAACAAATAGCCAGATTTCGCCAATTCATTAAAAAAGGAATTAAAATCAAGGCAACAATAATGCTGCCTTCTAATAAAGCTTCTCGAACATTTTTAATAGAAGAATCAATATAGTTTTCTTGACGAAAAGTGGGTGTGATTTTAATATCTTCAGGTAATCCCGCTTTTACCTCTGCCATTGCCTCCTCTATGGCACGGGTGACAGTAGGAGTATCGGCTTGGGGTTGCTTATTAATCATCACAATAATTGCTTTTTGAGTGTTAAAACTCCCATCACCTCGTTTAATCGCCGCACCAATTTGCACATCAGCAACATCTGAGATTTTGACAGGCGTACCATTACGAGCAACAATTACTGATTGCTGTAATTCTTCGATAGATTCAATCCGCCCAATCCCCCGAATTAACTTTTCTCGGTCAGGAGTAATTAAATAGCCGCCAGGAGCATTAACATTGGCAGCAGAGGCAGCTTGCTCTACATCTTCTAAGGTGACATTAAAAGCTTTTAGTTTATCTGGATCGACTAATACTTGATATTGTCGAATATCGCCACCATAAGCTACTACCTGACTAACACCAGGCACAGCTAAAAGGCGATTTGTTACTTGCCAATCAACAATGCGCCGCACTTCCATTAAAGGAGTATTTTGGGAAGTAAAGGCATATTGTAATACAGTACCAATGGGGGAACTTATAGGCGAAACTTGCGGAGTTTCCACCCCTGACGGTAGTTTACTAAAACTCTGTTGCAATCGCTCTGTTACCAGTTGACGAGCTTGATAAATATCAGTATTCCAGTTAAAAATGACTTTAACGACAGAAATTCCTGCTGCTGAAGATGAGCGTACTGCTGTTACTCCCGGAGTACCGTTAATTGCACTTTCAATTGGTAAAGTTACTAAAGATTCTAATTCTTCGGGAGCGAGTCCTGGTGCTTCCGTTTGAATTTCAACTTGGGGTGGTGCAAAACTAGGAAAAACATCTAAAGGCATTTGGATAATTGTCCGAAATATCCAAATAGTGAGGATAATTGTCCCCAGAATGACTAACCAACGGCGAGCGATCGCCCATTTAATAATGGCACTCAGCATTGTTATTTCTCAATCTTGATTTCTGAATCTTGACTCGCTGCATGATGGTTATCATTGAATTCTGATGCAGCATCGTTTAGAGGTTTTTCTGTAAGGTAGCTTTCTGTGGCTAATTGATATTGATATTTGCCATGACGACTAGCCCAAAAAGTACCTGCCATAAAGGCGATAGTAACTAAGGCTGCTCCTCCCCCGGCTGCAATCCACCAAGGTATTTTAGTCTTTGTGGTTTGTACGGCAGTTTCTGTGTGTTCGTCTGCTTTTTTCTTGGTGTCACCCCGCAGAGATTGGGCATAAAGTTGCGGTGCGCGTTGGGTGACAATCATATCTCCATTGAATAAACCAGTTTTTACCTCAACCATGTCTCCAGAGGTTTGACCTAATGTAATTTCAACTGGTTGATAACTATTGCCATTTTGGATGTAGACAACTTTTTTATTATTAGCTTCAACTACAGCCGCACTGGGAATAATCAGTACATCTGATGATGTTTGATTTGTCAAAACTTCCAACTCTGCAAACATTCCTGGTTTTAGTACGCCACCAGGGTTATTTATTTCGGCTTTCACAGGTACAACCCGCGTATCACCTGCTACTACAGAATTAATTACCGCAATTCGTCCCGTAAAAATACGATTGGGGACAGCAGCAACTTTGACGTTAACCCGTTGTCCTGTTTTAATTTTGTCTAAATCTTTTTCATATATATTCGCTGTGGCAAAAACCTGATTGTCATTAACAATCGTCATCAGCTTACCACCTGCATCTTGAAAGCTTTGACCAAGAGTCACTTCTCTATCTGCCACCTTCCCAGAAATTGGAGATGTTACTGTCACCAGTCCTTTGGCATTGCCCCGGATTCCTAGTTGTTGCAGCCGAGTTTCATACGTGCTGTTACTGAGATTTATTCGAGATTTGGCGACATCAACAGATGCCTGAGCGCGTTTAAGTTGATTTTCAGCTTCAATCACCTCTCGGCGACTATTGGCTTTAGCAAGGTTGGCTTTAGCTTCTGCTAGTTGGGTTTGCGATTCGAGGCCATTACGCCGTGGTAAAGCACCTTCAGTAACTAATTCTCGATCCTTGTCATACTTTTCTTGGGAAAATGCCACTTGACTTTGAGCTTGGGCAATTTCTGCTGTGGTAATTTGTTGATAGCGATCGCGGTTTTGTTGCGCTAATCTTAAATCAGCTAAAGCTTGTTGTAAATCAGCCTGACCTTGAGCTAGTTTTTCTTGGGAGTTAACCCGCAGTTCTACCAAATCAGGACTAGATACCACAGCCACCGGTTGACCTTGTTTAACTAATGCACCAGGTTCCACCAATAACTCAATCACCTTCGCACCTGCAATCGGTGTGGTTACTTCTACTTGTTTGCTAGGTAAAGTTTCAATTTGTCCCGTGGTTTTTATACCCACAGCTAAACGTTGGCTTTTAACTGGCTCAACTTTAATTCCTAACCGTTGGGCAGTTTGACTGTCAACTTGAATAGAAGCGGTTGCTGGGGTGGCTTCACCTTCTTGATGAAATTCATTTCCGTGTCCGGCGTGGGCTAAAACTAGTACGGGATTTGCCAATAACAGTAAACCGACAAGTGTACTAGAAACATAACGTATGGTTACAATTGGGTGGAAACGCAGAGAGTTGGGCATTGTGATGAGCAAATCTGAAGTATGGGTGCAAAAAAACTGCGATCGGAATCTTTGATAAACAAAGCTAGCTTTGTTTTGGGGGATTTTTCTGCACCTCATACCTAGTCTTTCATCTCAAAATGAAATTGGCATGAAATTGAGGACTGATATGAAAATTTTGGGTTGAGAAACGAAACCCAACCTACATAGGACTAGCCCTTTCAAGGTGACCAACGAACATACGTTGTTTCAGTGCTAGCATCTTGAATCATCCGCTCACATTTTGGGCTTTTTGAAGATTGAAATAACCAATCTTCGTTCCAAATTTCACCACCTTGAAAGGGCTAGAAAAGATTACCTACACGTTTTTGTTCAGCTCCGGCTATGGTTGTCCATTGTCAGACTAAATAGCAAGCATAGTCAGGTGTATTTGTTTTTTATAATATAGTTCTTTTTATTCCCATCGCATTAATTACTATCATCAAATAAAAATCATCAGCCATCTTTTTAAGGGTTTGATGAATTTAGGTGTAGGCTGGCTTGAGGCTTTGGTAAACCCAACAAAAGCAAGGATTTTGCTGTTGGGTTACCCTCCGGGAAGCAGGCTATACTCCTGAACTTAACCTAAAAATGTTTTTATTTTTTCATAGGAATAAAAGAGTGCTAACCTATAGCGTTCATTAGGCACGTATTTCGATATAATTTACTACGATCAAATAAATATAGGACTACGATTTGATTTTTGACAAAATTCGATACACCTCGAAAAGGCTGATTGCCTACTCCCCGGCTAGGCAAATAATTTCAAAAATCAAAAGAGAAATATATCCATAGCATTTCTCAATCCTCCTAAGAGGATGTTTAAAAAGGGGTTGACTGTGATTGGTGAATTTGCTTGCCTTAAGATGATATCTTAGTAATTTTTGTAACAAGGTAGTTAAGTTAACATATGAAAAGTAATCAAATTCCTCCTGGAAGCTTTGGTCTACCTGTATTAGGTGAAACACTTTCCTTTGTTCTTGACCCCGATTTTGGCAAAAAGCGCTATCGCCAGTATGGGTCTATCTTCAAAACTCATATTCTTGGTAGACCAACTGTGGTGATGGTGGGGCCAGAGGCGTTAGAGTTCGTTTTGTCAAGCCATATGGAGAATTTTTCTTGGCGCGAGGGATGGCCTGCTAATTTCAAAATATTGCTGGGTGAATCGCTGTTTTTGCAAGATGGAGAGGAACATCGCAGAAATCGCCGCTTGATGATGCCGGCGTTGCATGGTCCTGCATTGGCGAACTATATCGCCACTATGGAAGATATTACACGTAGTTATTTACAAAAGTGGGAGAAGCAGCAGGAGTTTACCTGGTTTCAAGAGTTTAAACAACTTACTTTTGATATTGCTAGTCAATTATTATTGGGTACGCCTCCCGGCGCCGAAGGTGTGCGCCTGAGCAAGTTGTTTGCAAGTTTGACCAATGGACTGTTTGCAATTAATACCTTGCCTTTACCATTTACGACATTTGGGAAAGCTTTAGCGGCTCGTAATCAAGTTTTAGAGCAGATAACTCAAATTGTCCGAGAACGCCAACAAAATCCAACCAAGGATGCTCTGAGTTTGTTAATCCAAGCTAGAGATGAAGATGGTAACAGTTTAAGTGAAAAGGAACTCGTAGCCCAAGCACTGCTATTACTTTTTGCTGGACATGAAACAACCACTTCGATGCTGACTTGGTTATGTGTAGAATTAGCGCGTCATCCTGAAGTTTTGGAAAAAGCTAGGGAAGAACAATTACAACTTGCAAATAAAGGTGATTTAGATTTAGAACAATTAGGAAAAATGCCTTATTTAGAGCAGGTTTTGTGGGAAGTTGAAAGATTGTATCAATCTGTGGGCGGTGGATTTAGAGGTGTAATTAAAGACTTTGAATTTAAAGGTTTTCATGTACCTGCTGGTTGGCAGCTATATTATTCAATTAGAACTACTCACCAAATTGAAGAAATTTATTCTCAGCCAGAACGTTTTGATCCTGAGCGTTTCAGTCCTCAACGCCAAGAACACAAAAAATATCCTTTTAGTTTAGTTGGTTTCGGTGGTGGCCCCCGTGTTTGTATTGGTATAGCTTTTGCCAAAATGGAAATGAAAATAGTGGCTTCCCATCTTCTGAGGAACTATCATTGGGAAATCTTGCCTAACCAAAATTTAGATTCTGTGCAGTTGCCCACAAATCACCCGAAAGATGGGTTGCGAGTTCGATTTCAACGGCGGTGAAATTTGTTATGATAGCCCAACTAGACATCTATTTGCCTCAGGAAGTTTTACAACGCTTGCAAAATGCCAAAAATTTTGTCGGCGAAAATGTTAGCTCTCTAACTGATTCAATGCAACAAGTTGGCGAGTCTTTAAAAGCAAAAGCGACGACAACGACCAATACAGCAATTGATACGGTGACGACAAGTTTAGAACAAACTTGGCAAACGGCTGAACACTTGAAAAAGACCACATCGGGAGCAGTTGAAACAGCAATTAGTTCTTCTTTTCATGATTGGCTGATACAACATCCTGTAATTTTGCGGTTAATTCAAATAGTCAGTTGGGCAGCTAATCATCCGATTATTAGTGTTGTAATTCTGATTTTTGCCCTTGCTCTACTTTGGAGTATTATCAAAGCAATTGTTCGCGTTATCGAAACAGCTAGTTGGTCAATACTCCAATTTCCAGTAAAGTTACTTCAGGCTTTAGTTAAAGTTAGCTTTTTTTCTTTAACTCAAGTTGGTAGTTTTGCTGTACAACGAATTAGAAATACTCAAACAACTGAGAACCTACCAGTTTTAGTAGCTGAAAATTTACCAACAAATAAGCAACTAAGATTGGCAGAAATTTCTAGTCGTTTAGAAGCTATTCAAAAAGAACAACATGAGCTTTTAGAAGAAGCAGCAGATTTGATTGCTTCTGATACAATTGAGCTAAAAAAATCAGAAATTAAAGAAGAATTCAAACTTGAGAATTCAGCAATCTTTAGAGTTTAGGGTAAGGCGTAATACTCTTCAATTCTGAATTTTGAATTCTGACTCCTGATACCATTTCTTTGTGAGGCTGCGCCAAATTTTCTTGGCTTCTTCTTTCTTTGTGTCCTTCTCTAGGAGACGCTACGCGAATGCGCCCTTTGCGGTAGCCTGCGGCAAGCCGCTTTGCGTCTACGTTCCTCATATAGCTTGGCGCATCTTCATACAGAATTGGTATGAATTCTTGCTAAACCGCTAAAAAACGTTGAATCACATCTTGACTGAGTTCGTCGGTGGAACCGGAGGCGACTATACCGCCTTTTTGCATGGCGTAATAGTAATCAGCTTGACGGACAAAGTGTAAATGTTGCTCTACTAATAATACAGAAATGCCTGTGGTTTTGACGATGCCACGGACTGCGGCTTCAATTTCTAGGATGATGGAGGGTTGAATACCTTCGGTGGGTTCATCTAAGACGAGTAGTTGAGGCTCTCCCATTAAAGCACGAGCGATCGCCAGTTGTTGCTGCTGTCCCCCACTCAAATCACCACCCATGCGGGAAAGCATGGTTTTTAACACCGGAAATAAGCTAAAAATCTCTTCAGGAATTTCTGCTTTTTTGACTGGTTTGCGTCTGGCTTCTAACCCCAGCAGCAGATTTTCTTTGACTGTTAAACGGGGGATAATTTCACGTCCTTGGGGAACATAACCAATTCCTAACTTGGCTCTTTGGTCTGGTGATTTGGAGTTGATTAATTGTTCAGCTAAATTAATTGTACCGCTGCGGGGTTTGAGTAAACCCATGATGGTTTTGAGTAGGGTGGTTTTACCTACGCCATTGCGTCCGATTAGGCAGACCATTTGCCCGGATGGTACGGTTAAATCTACATTGCGGAGAATGTGGCTTTCGCCGTAGTAAACGTTGAGGTTAGAGATTTTTAGCATAATAAAATTCAGTTTGTATTTAAACCGAAACTTACAAAGCAGAATCAAAAATTTGTTGTGCTGTCAAGTTGAGTTGGGGGAATAAAGGCGATGTAATAAAATTATTTTCCCTAAACACAGTCATTTGATAATCTCCATCAACTAATTCGCAAATTGTAATGGTTTTTTGTTTAGGATTACCAGTAAATCTTTTGCCACCGATCGCAGCATAGTCTACAATCCAATACTCAGGAATCCCCATCTCTTCGTAATCCCTGAACTTGTCATAGTAGTCGTCTCGCCAGTTACTACTAACAACTTCAACAGCTAGTGGGATAGATGCAGCTTGAATAACAGTAGATTGCTTGCTCCACAGAGGTTCATTCACGAGATTGTCATGATTTAATAGCAAAATGTCAGGAGAATAGGTTGAGTTATTGCTCTGAATTTTGACAAAGGCAGTTTTGGGGATGCGAAACGGAAGTCCCATTTGCAAAAACTGGAAGGTTATTTGTGCCGCCAAAAATCCAACAACATTTTCGTGTTCACCAGTTGGGGGTGGCATTTCTACAATGACTCCTTTATGTAGTTCATATCGCGCCCCGTTTGAGGGGTACCACTCGATAAATTGTTCAAAGGTTACTAACTTGGGTAGGGTTTGAGTCATAGTTACCACCTCCACATATATTTGACTTTACCATCGCTGCCCCTGGATTGTGCCTTCTCCCAAGTCTGTAGCGATTACTCTCAAGCCTGTAGCGATTACTCTCGTGTTTCCTACCTTTTGCCTCTTGCCTTCGTAGATGACTAATTATATACCGATGGCTCAGTTGCTATGGATAGCCTGCAACTGAGCCAATGCCGGTTTAGCTAGGCGATCGCCAATATAAATTGGTGTGCGGATTTTAGTAAAATTATTGAAGTTAACTAACTACGCTTGCACGATAAAGTCACTAGCTGCCAAAGTTGGCGCATCAGTAAGAGTAGCAAATAGACCACCACTGCCGAAGCCAAGCGCCCTACCATTTTCGTTGTAGTACAAAGACCCATTCGTAGAATTGTAAACAATCTTGGCACTCAGCAATTCTCCAGTCAGTGGGACACCCACAACGTCAAGAGTTGCAATTGCAAAATCATTGGCAGCCAGACTGTTACCTAAGGCAGAAGAGAGTGCAGTAAAGGTACTCTTGCTGAGTCGAATTTTGTCGCCTTGGGAGCGATTGAAGTCGCTGATGGTATCTTGACCCACATCAGCCCTGGCAAAAGCAACCCCTGTATTATAAGCAAAAATATCGGCACCCATACCACCGATAAAAACGTCATTGCCAGCATTGCCGACAAGAACATCATTGCCAGCACTACCGATTAACCTATCATTGCCAGCATTACCAACTAACCTGTCGTTGCCATTGCCACCAGTGATGGTATCATTTCCAGCACCGCCCTCAATAGTATCATTGCCATCATTGCCAACCAAATTATTGTTAAATTCATTACCTATAACTTGATCGTTAAAATTAGAGCCGATGGCGTTTTCAATCACCACGCTGTTAGCAATGGTAAATCCTCCAAGAATGCCCTTAGCTGAAGACAGATAACCACCAGCACCTGCCCCGTCTTGAGCAGTATTGAGGGAAGCATCATTGAGATTGATGGTCACATCAGATTGTGCGCTTATACCGCTAATTGTATCAATCCCACCAGCATCCCAAATACAGGAATAACTAGTACCAGATTGGTTGGCAGTAGGTAAGTAGTATGTATCGTTACCAGTTTTGTAGCTATTATTTGCCCCATAAAGATACTGAATAGCGGCAATATCAAACGCCATAGGTGTGCTTTGAAGACCGTAGCCTAGTCTATTTTGGTTCCCATTCTGACTGTAAAACCCAAGATTATAGGACATAGTGGTGTAAATACCCTGGTTCAAGCCCAAGTTTCCTAAACTTCTGAAAGGTCCAGTAACCCCTGGGTAAATTGGCGAACCACCTCCATTATCGTGAGGGTGAGCCAGCCCTAATCCATGTCCTAGTTCATGAATTGCAACAACAAAGGCAAGGCTACCTGGAGTCCCAGCAACACTCCCACCCAGTCCTTCTCGATTAAAATAGCCTATTCCCTGTCCATTTTCTCCAGGAGGAGTGAAAAGTCCTAATAAATCCCCACCTAACTGAGCATTATTCACGTTATAGAAGCCCAGAGTAGCAGATGCATTATTATCTCCAGCATCTACAAATTGAATATTAGCAACTGCTGCCCAAGTGTCCAGAGCTTTTATTAAGGAATCTTTTCCCTCAGGAAACCAGTCATTGGACGTTGTGGCGTAGTTATCGTAGGGATCATCAAAACTTGCGGCTGTGGAGTTCCAGAAAGAGTAATCAATCTTTGTTGGGGATGAACCTGAAGACGAATAATACTTGCCACCCCAGAGAATTCCATCAATGTAAACATTGTTTGTCAAAGGCTTTTGAGCAACAGGCAGAGTAGTAGCGCGGGGCATAGTTAATTGTTCCTAAATTTTAATTTCAGGTAGTCAGAAAAGGGTGAGAGGGTATTTTTTAAATACTTAGTCGTCAAGTAATTGAAGAAAATTTTAGCATTCCGATATCAAGTTATAACATTTTAGAAAAATAGTTAATAGCCAATAAAAAACATCGTACCTTTCATACTTTTCATACTTTTAGTACTTTTCTTACTTTTCTTACTTTTAAGTTTTTCTTGAGACAAGCGTTTAAGCTTAAGTTGACACCTATAGGCAGTGCCGTGCCCCTACATCTGGCGATATCATCTTGTACCGCATCTGAATGGGAACCGCCATAGCATTTGAGATTTTGGATTGAAGAATCTAAAATCTAAAAAGGGCTTCTACCTCTGGCTCAGTTGCAAGCTATGAATAGCCTGCAACTGAGCCAATGCCGGTTTAGCTAGGCGATCGCCAATCGAAATTGGTGTGCGGATTTTAGTAAAATATTGAAGTTAACTAAGTATTGGACTTTGGACAAAAAAGAGTAGTTCGCGTATAATTTACGGGAACCAAACGAATTATTAATATTGTTTATAGTTTTCTGCTTCTTCTATCAAATCTGCTAACCTTACTAGTCAGAAATTCTGTGTAAAAAGTAATGTAAATAACTATAATTCGTATAGCTGCAATTAAGCCTCTGCTTTGCTTCGATAAAACTTTGTTCAACTTTTGCGTTGTACTTTTTACTGTGGACTGGAAAGAGATAATGGACTTTACAAACTTTAAAGGCTCTGTGAATAATATGAAAATCACTGAATTACAGTCAGACAAACAAATGGACGAATTGTCGAACGAAGAATTACAGCAGATTGTGGGTGGTTTGCCTGAGATACCACTACTACGTCAAAGCTTACTAGAACTTAATATTGACGTGGAAGCAATAGAGCAATTTGTGAGAGATTTATTTGGCTGGAATTAGTTTTTGGTTTGTACCTTTTGCTCTAGACTGTATATTACAGAGGTTTATACTCTTAGAGGATGTTTGAAAAGTCCAATTGTTGGTAGCAAAACGTTTTAGATCCCCCTAAATCCCCCTTAAAAAGGGGGACTTTAACTCCGGTTCCCCCTTTTTTAAGGGGGGTTAGGGGGGATCAACAAGTACCTAAAATCACAGTTAACTACTTTTCAAACAACCTCTTAGGGTGCAAATCAACAGGCACGGACGCGCTAAAATCCTTAGACAACAAGAGAAAATGTTTCAAACTGAAGGCTTGGAAGAACTTTCCGAAAACGAATTAAAGGAAGTTGTTGGTGGTACGTTGCAAGACGACTTGAATGATTTTCTAGCTTTGATTCCAACTGCGGACATTGAAGCTCTACTTCTAGATTATTTGGCGGAT
The DNA here is from genome assembly GCF_014698115.1 of Nostoc sp. FACHB-973. Taxonomy (GTDB): domain Bacteria; phylum Cyanobacteriota; class Cyanobacteriia; order Cyanobacteriales; family Nostocaceae; genus Nostoc; species Nostoc muscorum. The sequence continues at coordinate 33,337 of NZ_JACJSJ010000033.1, read as the reverse complement.
GATGCGAGCGTTTCCGTAAATTTGTCATCAAACCAGCGAAGACGGTAGATTTTTGCACAATCTGAGAGGTTGTTTGAAAAGTCCTTGGCTGTGATTTTAATTGCATTCTTACCCCCTTGTAAAGGAGGGAAACCGGAAAATCTAACTAGCTTCTGCTGAGTATTTTCGAGTCGCGTCTGAATAAGTGGGTTTAAGTCCCCCACCAAATTTTTAATTTGCTAGTCAACAAGAAAGTGGCGGGTTTAAATCCTCCGCTAAATTGATTGCTGAATTCTGAATTCTGTTTTAATCTTCTTGTTTTCCTAGATATACTTCAATCACGCGGGAGTCATTTTGCACTTCTTCAAAATTGCCTTCACACAGCACCGAACCTTCATGTAGTACTGTGACTTTCCTGGCAATTTGACGCACGAATTCCATATCATGTTCAATGACTAATATTGAATGACTCTGGGCTAAAGCTAAAAGTAATTCGCCAATGTTATAGGTTTCTTCGTCTGTTAAACCAGCAACCGGTTCATCAACGAGTAATAAATCAGGCGACTGTGCTACTAACATCCCAATTTCTAAACGTTGCTTTTCTCCATGAGAAAGTAAAGCTGAGGGAATGTCTGCTTTGGGAGTTAAACCAATGGTTTCTAACAGACCTTTAATATTATTCTTTTCAGTCGCGCCAGAACTGCCAAACAAAGTAGAAAATACATTTTTATTGCGGTTGCTGGTAATTTCTAAATTTTCACGGGGCGTCAAATTCAGGTAAACTCTTGGTGTTTGGAATTTGCGCCCAATTCCCAACCGCGCAATTTGATGTTCAGAAAAAGAACGCAGGTTTTTACCTTTGAATAGAACTTGCCCAATAGTTGGTTTTACTTTCCCGGTAATTACATCTAAAAATGTTGTCTTTCCCGCACCATTTGGCCCAATTACTACTCGTAACTCACCCACATCCATGCTAAAATTTAGTTGATTTAAAGCTTTAAAACCATCAAAGCTCACAGTTACATTTTCAGTTTCCAATATTTTGGCGTTCATGTTCCACTTCGGGGTCTTCTTCTAAAGCAGGATATGTAATAATTTCTTGACGGCGTTTGAAAAGGGAAATATTCTGACTACGCAACCATCCTACTATGCCGTCAGGAAGCACTGTGACGACTATCAAAAATAGTGCGCCTTGGAAAAATAGCCAGATTTCAGCAAATTGTTCGCTTAAAAAAGTCCGGGCATAATTGACTAATAAAGTTCCCACAACTGCGCCAATTAAAGTAGCGCGTCCTCCTACAGCTACCCAAATCACCATTTCAATGGAAAAAGCAATATCCATCGCTCTGGGTGAAACAGAACCACTTTGAATGGTGTAAAATGCTCCTGCTATGCCTGCGATCGCCCCTGAAACTCCAAACACCAAAACCTTAAAATCTGTAGGATCGTACCCAGAAAATCTTACCCGACTTTCATCATCCCGAATCGCTATCAACAACCTCCCAAACCGTCCACTTGTCAACCAGCGACAAATTCCGTAGGTAGCGGCGAGAAACACCACCGTCAACGTGTAAAAAATAAATTGCGTTTTGGTATCGCTGACCGTTGCCCCAAACAAAGTTGTAAAATCTATCAGCCCATTTGTACCGTTAAATAACTTTTGTTGACCGTTAAAAAAGTTGAAAAATACAATCGTCCCCGCTTGAGTCAAAATCGAAAAATAAACACCCTTGAGGCGATTTCTAAATACTAAATATCCCAATAAACCTGCCAATAACCCTGGAATTAGTACCACAGCAGCCATTGTCAAAGGAAAAGAATAAAAAGGTTGCCAAAAACCTGGAAGTTCCGTAACTCCATAAAGTCCCATAAAATCAGGTAACTCACCAGATGGAACTTGCAATTTCAGGTACATGGCGATCGCATATCCACCCAAACCAAAGAAAATACCATGACCCAAACTCAATAAACCAGTATACCCCCAAATCAAATCAATACCCAAAGCGGCGATCGCCAGGGACAAAAACCTGCCCAACAAATTCAAACGAAACTGCGACAGCACCACTGGCATAATAATAATCAGGGAAAGTGCGATCGCCACCACCACCCCCACCTCAATCAATAATCCTCCCCTCTTCTTCATTGTCTGCGCCCTCTGCGTCTCTGCGGTTCGTTTAAACATCAACAGTACGTCCCTTCTGCGGAAAAATTCCCCCAGGCTTCCACTGTAAAAACACAATAATCAGCGCAAATACCATCACCTTCGCCATACTCGTCGTCGCAAAAAAAGTAAAGAAATCTGCCAAAGGCTTAACAGGACTCAACAACAAAGCCAAAGTCCCAGAACCGATTAAAAAATTAGCCGTCCCAATACCCAAAGCTGCCACAATAGTACCAGCTAAATTCCCCACACCTCCAACCACAACAACCATAAAAGTATCAATAATATAGTTTTGTCCCGTATTTGGTCCCACAGAACCGAGTAAACTAATTGCACATCCAGCCACACCAGCTAAACCCGAACCCAGTGCAAAAGTAACCGCATCAACTTTTTGAGTCGGGATACCCAAACAAGCACTCATGCTCCGATTTTGCGTCACCGAGCGAATTCTTAAACCCCAACTAGAACGTTGTAAAAATAGATAAATTCCTGCTACACAAATTATTGTTAAAGCAATAATAAATAACCTCGCAAAGGGTAATTGCACCCCACCCAAGGACATCCCCGCTTGTAACCAAGTAGGTGCAGTCACATCCACATTTTGAGCGCCAAACCAAGGCTGAGTCACCGCTAACTGATAAGTTTGGCTCAATAAATTGCCTGTTATGATTGTGATTCCCAGCGATAGTAATAACAACACCGCCACAGCCCAACTACGAACTCTTTCTAAATTCGTGCGGGAATTTAAAATCCATAACCCGCCAAAAAACAACAAAGAAAATATAGCTAAGCCAATTATTAAAACCCAATTTACACTGCGAACAAACTGCTGAAAAATTAAACTCACTCCCCAAGTTGCCAAGAGAGTTTCGAGGGGGCGTCCATAGAGATAACGAATTACACCTTTTTCTAAAATTAATCCCACAATGGCTGTGAAAATAAAAGCAATAATCAAAGCCAAAAATATATAAGCCTCAAACCACACACCACCCAATTGTTTGCAGCCATTCTGCACAACAAAGGTTGTATAAGCACCAAACATCATTAATTCGCCATGTGCCATATTAATGACGCCCATCAATCCAAATATAATGGCTAATCCCAACGCTGCGATTAATAAAACAGCGCCAATACTAATGCCATTAAAGATAGCTTCTAAAAAGCCTGCTAACACTTGTTTACTTCTCCATATACTAATTCGTAATTAAATTTAGGCTATGTTACAGCATAAGTAACGCACTAAGTGAAATGGTGCGTTGCGCTTTGCCATAACGCACACTACAAAGTTAAGATTGGCTAATTCGTAATTTGTAATTAATTACGAATTACGAATTACGTTAGCGTAGCGGGGCGTAGCCCATTACGAATTACGAATTATTTAGGTTTTCTTATATTTACCACCCTTCGCTGGATCAGTCCAATCACAAGCAAATCCCTTAGTTTCTTTCACAAATTGATTCCAGGGAACTGGTTCAACTGGCGCAGGAGTAGCATAAACAATATCAAACAAACCATCTTGTCTAACTTGGCCAATTCGCACAATTTTAGAGATGTGGTGATTGGCATCCATTGTCACTTTACCTTCAGGTGCATCCAGAGTTTGACCGAATGCCGCAGCACGAACTTTTTCTAAATCAGTAGTGCCAGCTTTTTCTACTGCTTGTTTCCATAAATAAACTGCGATATATGCTGCTTCCATTGGGTCATTTGTGACCCGATTTTCACCGTATTCTTTCTTGAAAGCGGCAACAAACTTTTTGTTAGCAGGAGTATCTACTGTTTGGAAATAATTCCAAGCAGCATAGTGACCTTTGAGATACTCTACACCAATTGCTTTGACTTCTTCTTCGGCAATACTAACAGACATAGAGGGATATTTGTCTGGTGTTAATCCAGCCCCTTTCAATTGTTTGAAGAAAGCAACGTTGCTATCACCATTTAAGGTGTTATAAATCACGCCGCCGTTGGGTAAATTTTGTTTAATTTTCGTGATAATTGGTGTAACTTCTGTGTTACCCAGAGGTAAATAATCTTCACCAACTGTTTTACCACCTAAAGCTTCTAATTGGGCTTTAATAATTGTGTTAGCAGTCCGGGGAAAAACGTAGTCAGAACCAACTAAGAAGAATTCTTTGCCCTTATTTTTTAACAGCCAATCAACAGAAGGTTCGATTTGTTGATTTGGCGCAGCACCTGTATAAAAAATGTTTTTAGAACACTCTTGACCTTCGTATTGTACGGGATACCAGAGCATATGATTTTTGCTCTCAAATACTGGCTTGACGTTCTTGCGGCTAGCAGAAGTCCAACAACCAAAAACTACGGCGACTTTATCTTGATCGATGAGCTTAGTTGCTTTTTCTCTAAAAGTATCCCAGTTAGAAGCACCATCTTCGGTAACTGCTTCAATTTGTTTACCTAAGACACCACCGTTAGCGTTAATTTCTTTGATTGCTAATTTTTCAGCATCAACAACGCTTTTTTCACTAATAGCCATCGTACCACTCAGGGAGTGTAATATGCCTACTTTGATAGTGCCACCACTAGCAGCAGCCACAGGAGAAGCAGTAGTAGAGGGGGTTTCTGTAGCTGCTGGGGTATTAGGATTAGCGCAAGCTTTTAGAAAAATGCTGCTTGTGAAACTTACAGAACCGTAGATTAAAAACTTGCGTCGGTTAAATTCTCTTGTCATAATTCTTGATGAATTTTCCTCTTTATGAATCAGCCAACTTATGGAAAGCTGACAATATCAATCATTAGATTGTGATATTAGTGCGATAGTTTACTAGTAAAAAGTGACTTGTTATACAAAAACTTTTGTTTTCGTAACAAAAAATTCAAATTTTAATATTAAAATTTGTTAACTCAATCATCACAAAGGTTTGAGATTATCAAGCTACGCTAACTATGACAAGTATTGACACCAATTTTCGGTTAATTAAACAATCTTTTGTAGAGTGCCACAGCTGTGCTACCCTACAAAAGATTGTGGTCAAAATAGATAAATAAAGACTGTAAGCGGACATGATATAAACACGCTATTGTTCACATATTCCTGGCTCAATCCGTGCCCCAAGCTGAAGAAGTCGTCCCAAATCATCAGCGTTTCGCCAAGTTTCAATTATCTTACCATCAGCAATGCAATGAATGAATGTAGCCGTGAAGGTCTGTTGCCGACCATGACTAGGTATGCCAAGAAAACTATCTTGGACGCAGTTATTAGTTGCACGCACAACAACTTTATCGCCTTCAGCAATTACATCTTCAATTATCCATTTCTGTTCGATAGGTCCAAATGAATTAAAGAGTTTGCGTACCCCGTCGGGACCAAGGGGAAGCCCTGGTAGACCACCGTGCATCTTCCATGTCGGTGCAGTTATCTCGCAGATATCTTCAATCCTATGCTCACTAATAAGTTCTATCCAACGTCGAGCAATTATTTTGTTGTCCTCAATTGACATCGCTGCTCCTCCTCTACTAAATAATATTAAGATGGGTTTTATGGTGGGCAAAGCCCACTCTAGGTGTGTTTCAAAAATCAAATAGGAATCCTATTGTATTATCTCTGTCTTCGGGAGAGTTAGGCGTCAATATTATTGATTCACATTTGATACTTCCTTTTATGCAATATTATCGTTGGATGTAGGATGGTATATAAAAAATTGCAGAAAACTGCATTGTAATTTGAAAGATGTGTTGCAAAAATTACAATAACCTCTGAAAAGCAGTCAGAATTGACAGTAACTATTACTGTGTTGTCCAAGCATTCCCGTACCTTTACGAGAAGCTACGTGCAGCGGTATGCATTTTAGGGTAAAAGGGATAGACAAGCTAGATTTCATAGCCCCAAGCTAAAGCTTGGGGGCTGAATCTAGGCTTGGTTAAGGATTTATCCATAAACTAAAAACAGGGAGTAACTAAAATGCGATCGCGCAGGATGCAGTACGTGAAGGTATAAAAAAGTTGATTGATTGCCGAGAGAGATCCTTAAGGTTTATGCTGATAAATTGATCAAAAGTCAAGATCTACCTCAATCACCAGCGATGAAAATTCTACTTATTGATGATCACCAATTAATCTTGACTGCAACTTTTAATTTACTGCGACAAGAATATCCAAACGCAGAGATCATTAAGGTGACAACGGCATTTGAAGCTCTCAAAGAAATTGAGACTTTTGAGGCTCTCAGCAAGGTTGGGACTTCTTTCTTTGACTTGATTGTGATGGATTTATCCATACCAGAAGAAACAGGAATGATAGCCCAAATTGATACAGGGATCAACTTAATTCAACAGTTACTCAAGCAATATCCCCAGCAGAATTTGATGGTACAAAGCAGTTATGTAAAGGCTTTGGTGAGGATAAAACATGAGATAGATGAGCATCAAGGTGGATTTGCGATCGCTGACAAAGGATTATCAGAACAGGAAATGTTAGCTCGTGTCTACATAGCACTCCAAGGTGCAACTCACACACAAGATATCAAAAACGGCTTAGAACTAAAACCAGAGTGGTTAGAAGTTTTAAGATTAGCCTTTGAAGAAGGATTAACAGATAAACTAATATCCGAGCGGATGTATAGATCTGAACGTGCAGTACGCGCATACTGGACAAAAATTCAAGATGTTCTCGGACTTTATCCAGAAGATTGCAAAAAGGAAGGTAAAAATATCCGCATTCAAACAGAAATTCGCGCTCGACAAGAAGGATTAATTGATTAGTTATTTGTTATGGTAATCGGCTTTGATTTTGAAACTTATCTATATAGGGAGGGAGTGGGGAGTGGGGAGTAGTCAGTAGGGAATAAGCAATAGATTTTTTGCATTAATGATTTAGTTTTGTTTTAACTTTTGCTTTATTTGCTGAAATACTTATGGTGTGGGTTAATTGGAGAAAAATTCACAATGAAATAAAAATTTTGTTGCTGGCGTCACTTCCAGGAACAGCATTTCTAACTATTGTAGTTATTGCGCGTTTTTATGGATTCTTGCAAGATTTTGAGTTGATGGCATTGGACACATTTTTGCGTTTGCGTCCTGGAGAAGCAACCGATGATAAAGTTGTGATTGTAGGTATTAATGAAGAAGATATCCGCAATATAGGTAGCTATCCAATTCCAGATCGAGAAATTGCAGCACTGATTAATGAAATAGAAAAACATAAACCGATTGTAATTGGTCTTGACATAGTTCGAGATTTACCTGTTGAACCTGGTCATAAAGAATTAGTAGAGGTATTTCAAAACTATAAAAATCTTATTGGTATTGAAAAATTATTACCCCCCGATCCAATTTCACCGCCGCCACAACTACCGCCAAATCAAATAGGTTTTTCTGACACAATAGTAGATAAAGATAGTAAATATCGCCGTTACCTGCTTTCAACACCATCACCTAAAAACCCTCAAAATCCCGAAGAAGATAAAGATTCCTTTGGACTAAAGTTAGCACAAGCTTATTTATCTCATGAAGGTATTAATATTGAACGCGAAATAATTAAATATAAAATCAGATTTAAAACTACAGAACTACCTCGTTTTTTAGCGAACACTGGAGGATATATTAATGCAAATGATAGTGGATTCAAGATATTAGTTAATTTTCGTGGTGGTAGCAAACCCTTTAATTTTTTATCGCTCAATGACATTAAAAATGAAAATTTCAATCCCCGTTTGCTACAAGGGAAGATAGTCATAATTGGGATTGCTGCCACCAGTGTTAAAGATTTTGTCAATACTTCTGCAATTGTTAATGAAGAAAAGTCTGGACAAATTTATGGAATAGAATTTCATGCTCATGCTTGTTCTCAGATAATTAATGCAGTGATGAACGGACGACCACTGTTACAAGCTTGGTCGGACGAATGGGAATATACTTGGATAATAATTTGGGGCTGTTATCCAATAATTATTTTTTGGCTAACACAATCTTTATGGAAGAATTTACTGGCAGTTGCAATCATAGCTTTAGCCTTATTTGGTTTGGGTTTATTACTGATTTCCTTCGGCTGGTGGATTCCCATAGCACCAAGTTTATTAACCTTAACAATAAATGGTTTGGGATTGAGTGGATTCGCATTTGCTTTATATAAACATAACCAACTATTTCAAATTCAAATGAACGAACGTCAAAATACAATTGAACGTGCATTTACTGTAATTCATAATGGACCTCTACAAACTTTAGCAAATGTATTGAGACAGATGCAGACTCAAGATTTGCCATATCAAGAATTAAAATCACAGTTAGAAAAACTCAACTATGAAATTCGAGAAATTGGCGAATATCTAAAGCTTGAGGCTTTATCTCAAGATGAAAGTCTGCGTTTGGGTAGCGGTTTAAAACTTGATTTAAAACGCCCGATACATGAGCTTTTTTATGCAGTGTACACTAGCACACTTGAACGACATGACTTGGAATACTTGAAAAATGTTAAGTTAAAAATTCGTACATTTGAACCAGTAGATGATAAGTACTTGAGCGTTAATAACAAACAAGAACTTTGTTTATTTCTGGAAGAAGCTTTATGCAATGTGGGTAAACATGCTAAAGGTGTCAAACGCATCGAAGCTATTGGTAAAAAAAATGAAGATTTGTATATTTTGAAAATTCAGGATAATGGACCGGGAGTTGTTTCATACGTTGAAAACAAAGGAACAAAACAACTGAGAAATATTGCCAAAAATTTGGGAGGTGATTTTAAACGTGAAAGTATTTTTCCCACAGGAACGATGTGTGAAATAAGTTGGAAATTAAGAAAATAGCAATACAGCAGAATTCAGAATGGGCTACGCCCCGCTGCGCTAACAGGGGTCAGAATATTTATTGCAATGTTAGTTTGATAAAATTTGAAGGATAAAATGTCACAATTATTTAACCAAGCTATCAATTTGAAATTAGCAAGTGGTTGTGTTCTGGGTTTATTCTTGTTTTTAACACCAGTAGCAACTGCTAATGCACCACGGGGCGATCGCCAACCTGCAAGTGATTACACTACAAGCGGAGGTGGTAGAGGATGTTCCACTTCAGTTAATGAAATTCCTTTGACATTACTTGCGCCTAAAACATATATTGGCTACACAGCTTCTACACGTCCTACTTTTGTAGGTTATCTATCTAGTTCTCATGAAATAGAATTTCAAATTTTTGAGTTTGTTTCCAACAATACAGTCAAGGCATTCAGCGATCCGATTAAACAAGAAATATCACCAGGTATTTTCCAAGTATCTCTCCCTGAAAGTTATCCAAAATTAACTGTAGGTAAAAAATATTTTTGGCAAGTAGCAATTAGTTGTTCAGGGGATGATTTAGTAGAAAGAGCAGAATTTATGGTTGTAGAAATGCCATCTACAGTTGAAAATAAATTATTGACTACAACGAATGCTTTACAAAAATCTAATACCTACGCCGCAGCAAATCTTTGGTACGAAGCCTTAGCTGAAGCTTTAAACTCAGCCACTCCTGGAAAGTTGGGACAGGTAGGTTCAAATCTTGTACAAGAATTTGCCAAATATGAATCAGCCAGAGTCACAGAGAATGAAGAACTAGTCAAAAAACGAATCCAACATTTACAAACAATTGCAAATCAAGAAAGGTGATATTTCATCCAGATCAATTTAGATCCCCGACTTCTTAAAGAAGTCGGGGATCTATAACTTTCAATTTATAGCCAATTGCCAATAATAATAAATGGTGCCCAGTAATAAGGGTGATTATGTTGGATGTCTCTCTGGGTTTCCTTAGCATTAATTAGTTTTAATTGAGCAAGTTGTAAAGCTTGTGCTTTACTTATTCCTGATTCACGTAACTTACTATAAAACTCTGTCACCAAATTAGCTGTAGACTCGTCCGCTACAGACCACAACGAAGCCATTGCACTTTTGACACCCGCTTGTAAAGCCACACCCGCTAAGCCCAAGGTTGACCTATCATCGCCAACTGCTGTTTGACAAGCCGTTAGTGCTAATAATTCAACAAAATTAGAACCATTACTAGTTTCACGTAGCAAGGTTTCCAGTTGATTAATTGTCAGTTTGTCATTATTTCCTGTGACTAAGAATGTATCTTCTGGAATTGTGCCAAATTGCGCGTGAGTTGCAACGTGAATAATTGAATAGGCTGCGTTTTGAATTTCTTTTTCTAAATTACTAATAGTAAAATCTTGATTTTCTAGTTTTTTGCTATTAGCAAATTGTTGCTGAACTGCTTGAGCTTCTGAAGGAACATTCACCAATGCATTAAATAAGCGATCGTCGATTTTTGCTTCTTGACTGACAGCCAAAACTAAAGCTCGACTTGATTGGATATTGATTTTTTCTGTTGAGGTCAATTGCAAGCTGGGAGTAGTAGCGATCGCATATTTTTCAATTAAATATTTCTGGTCTTTTTTATCATAGAGTGCAGCCATTGGTACATTACGTAAAAAGCTATCTTGAATAAATACTAAAGTTTTAATTGTATTATCATTTAAATATTTTTCAAATGGGCGAATGATTAATTCATAGAGATTTTCTGCATTTTTTGTATTATAATTAATATCTCGTTTCCCCCGAATTAATCCAGTGTAAAAGTTTTCAATTTCTTTTCTGAGAATTTCTTGGTTTTGATCTATCCATTGCAAATGTTTTTCTTGATTAGGTAAAATCAATATCAGTCCGGTGTTATCTTTCAAAACAATTGAACTAATAAATGCGGTATTTGTTTCTACAACTTCAGTAACTTTTGGATTATTAATTGCTGTTAAAATACAATCATTGCCAAAGTAATTTTGAATTTCTGCTAATCTCAGTGAATTTATTGTAGTTAATGCAGCAGTTAAAGCTGGATTAGTAAGTTGTTTATTATTATTATTATTATTTGATGAGGCTAACTCTAATTGAAGTTGTGCTAGTTGACGGTAAACAGGCTCGATGATGTCCCGAAAATCAAATTGAAAATCACGGTCTGCAATGAGAATGTCACTGCGTAATTGCTCTAGAGTATTGTATGCTCGTTGATAAAAGGGAAGTGCTTCAATATTTTTATTATCTGCTTCTAAAATTCTTCCCGCTTGCCATTCCCATAAATACAAGCTATCTTTAGCTTTTAATTTTTGATCTGCTAGCCAAATTGCCTGATTAGTTAATTCCCAAGCCGGTTGATATTTTTTTTCTCGACACTCATAAAAATGACCAAGCGCTCCTAAAGCGTAAGATTCAGAACGCGAGTCTAGCAATCTTTGGGAAATTTTTATAGACTTGTTAAATAATTGCTTTGCTTGTGCGTCTGGTAGTCTTGGATTTGTCAAACATTGAGTTAACGGTGAAGTTAATTCATCATCAAAAGCAGGTAAATTTGCTAAATCGATCGCTGCATATATTTTATTAACAGAATCAGGTAATTTATCGAACAATTCTAAAGCTTCTTGGATATTTATATCAACCTGAGCTTTATCAATCAAATTTATTGTTCTGGAGTAGTAAAAAAGCTGAATCAGATTCAGCAGACTTCGCATTTCACTAGATTTATTATTTTGTTGGCGAGCTTCTTTGAGACTTGATTGAAAATATTCTAGTGCTTGTTGATGATCGTTCTTTGCCTTTTCTTGGAATTCAGTTGCTTTAGAAGGATTCTGCTGTTGAGCAGATTTAGCACGTAGATCCCAAAGTTGTGCGCGACTCTTGTGAGCATTGCCTAAGCTATTTAATATTGCAAAATTATATGTTTCATTATTAATTTTGTTGGCAGCTTCCAGGTATTGAATTGCTACATCATAATTACCCCGAAGTCGATAAGCTTCCCCAAGACTTCCTAACGCTGCAATTTCTCCTTCTTTATCCTGTTGTTCGGTAGCTATTTGTAATGCACTTCCTTGCTGACATGCTAGGTTTTCGATATTTTTTTCATCAGAAACACTGCATAAAAAACTAATTGCTTTCCTTGTTTGCCCTAAACTACTGTAAGCTTGCGCTATCTCTGTGAAAATTCGCCCTACTTTTTGCCAGTCTTTTTGGGAGCCATAGTAAGTATTAACTTTTTCCCAATAATTCAGTGCTTGCTCATTTTCACCCAACTGTTGATAAGTCCTTGCTAAATTTTCATTAACAATTGCCACATTATTATAGTTTTTATTTTGTTTGTATACCTCTAAAGCTGCTTCCCAAGATTGAATTGCAGCACGAAAGTCTTCCCTTTTATAGCTTTCAACACCTTTGTTAACCAATTGTTCGGCATCAGGAGCTTGAGCTTTGACTAACTCTCCAATACTCAGTTGTGGAGTTGTCAATTGCACGTTATTCAACCATACACAAAGGGTGAAGCTGACAAAAAATAGAACTGTTAACCAATAATGAGTAGTTGATTTAGAAAAATTTTTAGCCACAGTGAAATAGAGTTAATAATATTCTTACTATAAATAAGAACAGATAACTTGTATATTTGTCAACTAATGGCAAGAATATTTACCTAAGTTATCAGGCATAGCAAAATTCAGGTATATTGACTATGTAGTTTTCTGCAATCATTCCAATATCATTATGTATTCTTCACTTAATTGATTTGGCTGAAACTGATACAAAATGCTTAGAGAGTAACGAATTTAAAAATCAAGGATGCGGTTAACTTGAATTATGACTAATCAATATTATTCAAAATTGCGCTTGCCTTTTGGGCTAATCCTGAGCTTTGATTTAACAACAAATATCAGCGCCATAGCTCAAGTAACAGCTGACGAAACGTTGGGAACACAAGTTATAAATAATGGCTCACTTTCTTTCGTTGAAGGTGGAACAACTGTTGATAACACAAATCTATTCCACAGTTTTAGCAGTTTTAGTATTCCTAATGGAGGGGGAGGAATTTTTCTCAACGATTCTAACATTACTAATATATTTGCACGCGTAACTGGTGGAACAGCATCTAATATTCAAGGAGTGATTCGCGCTCAAGGTGCTGCTAATTTATTTTTGATAAATCCTAATAGAATTATATTTGGAGAAAACGCGCGATTAAATATTGGCGGTTCCTTTGTAGCTACCACAGCTAATGCAATTCAATTTGCTGGTGGGGCAGAATTCTCTTTAACTTCACCAGTTGCGTCAGACAATACTTTACTTAGTATTAATCCTACAGCATTTTTGTTTAATCAAATTGCTAATCAAGGTACAAACTCAATTGAAAATCGCAGTTTTTTACAGGTTAGTAATAATAAAAGTTTAATACTACTTGGTGGTCGTGTGTCACCCACACCTGAATCTACAGGGCAAATTCTCATGGATGGAGGGCTGACTGTAGCACAAGATGGTAGAGTCGAGATTGGTGGATTAACTGCCCCTGGAACAGTAGGACTAAATATTGATGGCGATAATTTCAGGCTGAGTTTTCCTGATGATATAGCAAAAACAGATATTTCATTTGAAAATGAATCTATTGTTGCTGCTTTTGGTGCCATTGGTGGTGATATTGCAGTGAATGCTAATAATCTGAAATTACTAACTTCTACTAATATTTTTACAGGTATAACCAACCAAGGTTCATCTCAAATTCCAGGAGGAGATATTTCAATTAATGCTGATGGAATTATTAGTTTAGAAAACGGAAGTATTATTGGTAATGTAGGAGTAGAAAGAGGCGAGACAGGAAATATCAACATTACTGCCAAATCATTAGAAATTATAAGTAGCGGAATTTTTACATCTGCTATCAACGGTAATACAGGTATCATTGATATCAAAGTTGAGGATATGATTGCTTTGTCTGGTGAAAATAGCATAATCAACAATGAAGGTATTGGTAGTATGAATATTCAGTCACAAAATATTTTGCTGAAAGATACTAGCTCTTTAGCAAGCAGAATCGGAGATGTGAATATTCAAGCTGATGAATCAATTATTTTGAGCGATCGAGCTAGGATTAATACAGATAATTTAGAATTAGAAAAGGTAGGTAATTTATCAATCTCTACTAATCGTTTGAGTTTGATGGATGACTCTAATATATCAGCAGCTAATTTATTTGGTGGTAATGCTGGAGATATTAATATTAAAGTTAGAGAATTGAATGCACAAAACAATTCTTATATTTATGCTTTTAGTGCTGATTCACCTACAATAGGTAATGGAGGTAATATTACTATTGATGCAGAACAAGTGTTCTGGAATAGTAGTCAAGAAATAAATACTGCAAGCGATAGTGGTGACGCAGGTAATATAACTTTTAATATTAACTTTTTACAATTAACAAACGGGGCTATCAATGCTGCAACTTTTGGGAAAGGTAATGGAGGCAATATTATTATTAACAGCAGAGATGGTGTAGTTATTGATAATGCTGATATCTCTAGTGAGATCAGAGAAGGTGGGGCGGGGAATGCTGGCAATATTACAATTCAGACTCCAAGACTAATTTTAACTAATGGTAGTCAAATTATTGCAGGTATTAGTGGCTCAACAGATAATCTCCCTGGAGGACAAGGTAAGGGTGGAAATATTCTCATCAATGCTGCGGATGCTGTAATTATTTCAGGAAGTGATGCAAATGGACTCCCTAGCTTATTATCTACTCAAAGCCGTAGAGGAAGCATAGGTCAAGCAGGAGACATTACAGTTAATACAAATTATTTTCGCTTAGAAAACGGCGGCAGCATAACAGCAGATACTGCAAATTTTAGTAGTGGAGGTAATATCACCATTAATTCTCGTGTATTTGAAGCATTTACTGAAGGGCAAGTTCTTACAACAACTAACAGTGCTGGCAATGCTGGTAATATCACTATCAATGCTACAGATGAAATCACTATCTTTGGCTTAGTTAGTGGGATATTTACAACTACTACAACAAACTCTACTGGTAACGGCGGAACGATATCTCTAAAGACAAATAACTTTAATCTAGCTAATAGTGCTAGAGTTTTTGCACGCAGTGAGGGAGAAGGTATTGCAGGCGATATTAATATTATTGCTAAAGATAACTACAGTGCGAATAATAGTTTAGTCAGCGCCACTGCTGCAAAATCAAGCGGTGGCGATATCAATATTACTGCAAGAAATCTTAGCCTACGCAACAATAGTGATATTCGCACTGACTTATCTATAGGCCAAGCGACTGGAGGTAATATCGCCCTCAATGCTAACACTATTACTGCTTTAGAAGATAGCGATATTCTCGCTTTTGCACCCGAAGGTCAAGGTGGTAATATTACTTTTAACACTCGTGTTTTATTAACTTCACCGCTATATCGTCCAACCGAAACAGTAACCGACGCAAATAGTTTTGAGTCACTAGATAATAATAATCGCACCGATATCAACGCTACTGGTGCAATTTCTGGTAATATTATCGGTGTGCCTGATATCACTTTTATTCAAAATAGTATCACACAATTACAATCTAATGCCATTGATACTAATGCGCTAATTGCTAATAGTTGCATTGCCCGCAATCCAAAGCAAGAAGGTACTTTTTTAATCATAGGTACTGGTGGTTTACCTACTCGTCCTGGGGATGCTTCAGCTTCAACTTATCCTACAGGTGATGTGCAACGTGTGACTAATGATGGTAAAACACGTCAGTGGAAAAAAGGCGACTCGATTGTTGAACCCCAAGGCGTGTATCGACTAGCAAACGGACAATTGGTGATGAGTCGAGAGTGTAGTTAAGGGTTTTTAATTGAATTGAATATACATGTTTGAAAATTAAATCATTGTAGGCTAGCACAACTGTGCTAGCCTACTGCAAATTGCTGTAAAAATTCCTAAGCAGCAACGAAAATATCTGCGTTAGTTAGGGATAATCCGGTGTTGAGTGTAGCAATTTGGATTTTACCGATCGCCCCTATCCCATCTTGGTCAAAGAACACAAAACCGTTACCTTTATCGTAAAGAAATCTTTGACTAGTTGTATTTGCTGCGGAACCGATGAAAAATTGATTAGCAGCGATCGCCGCACCAGCAACTAAGCCTCCAGCAAAACCAGCCGCAGACACAAAAATCGTATCATCAACTACGCTAAAATCAGTAATCCGGTCGATGCCTTCAGTGCGGGAGTTGAATGTAAAGCGATCGCTCCCACTACCACCAGTTAGTGTATCAGTGCCAGCACTACCAACCAAAATGTCATTACCACTACCACCATTCAGGGTGTCATTACCACTACCACCAATTAGTGTATCGTTCCCAGCAGCGCCAGTTAGGGTATCATTCCCCGTACCCCCGTCTAGAAAATCGTTACCAGTGTCAACGGTTTGAATTGTAAATTGCAGCGACCAACTATTGAGCGTACCAGTAATTGCACTATCATCATCCGTGACTTCTAGCTTCCATGTCCCATTTGGGTTTTGATTGTCAAAAGCAGATAGCAGTTTTTCTGGTTTGAAACTTCCGGTAAAAGGAGCAGTCCCAACTGTAATTGATGTTGCTGCTTCATCATCCAATTTGGTGTTAGTAAAACTACTGTTACTACCCCCCACGTCAGTAAACAATTCAACACGAGTGCCTGTTGGATTAATCAGGAATACATCTAAGTCAGAAGCCCAGTTGTGCTTAATATTTAAAGTGACGTTGACATCAATAATTGACGTAGTAAAACCACTAACGGCTAAATTAGATATAATTGTAGACAAGTCAGGGATACTAACAGGAGTGTTATTGCTAAAGGTTTTGGTTTGGTTGGTAACCCCATCACCAACTAGACTATCATTGTCAGCACCACCATATAGCGTGTCATTCCCACTACCGCCATTGAGTTGATTGTTAGCACCGTTACCTGTAATTGTGTTGTTGAGACTGTTACCAGTGCCGTTGATTGCAGATGTGCCTGTGAGAACGAGGTTTTCTAAATAAGCTGGGCTTAAGTTAAAGGTGTAGGCAGACTCAACTGTGTCTGTACCTTCATTAAGGTATTCCGTGATACTTATGTAACTTTGACTATTGAGTATATAGCGATCGTTGCCAGTGCCGCCATACAGAGTATTATTGCCGGTACCGCCATTGAGGGTATCATTACCAGTGCCGCCATAGAGCGTGTCATTCCCCGCGCCACCTACAAGACTGTCATTTCCAGCTTTTCCATCGATGACATCGTTTCCGCCTTCCCCAGAGAGATAATTGTTGTATTCATTCCCTGTTAAAGTGTCATTAAAGTTGCTTCCTATGGCATTTTCGATAACAGATATACCGCCTTGGGAATTAGCGATGGTAAATCCTCCTTTAATACCAACAACTTGACTAATAAAGCCACCAGCATCAGGATCGTTATTGGCCAGAGTCGCATTGTTCAAGTCAATAATTACCGAATTACTTGCCCCTTGACCAGATATTGTATCTGTTCCGCCTGCATCCCAAATACAAGTCCAATACGTTCCCACACCATTAGAAGATGGAAGCAAATAAACATTATTACCTGTGTTGTATGTCTTATTGATACCGTAAATATGTTGGATGGCTGCAATATCAAATGCCATTGGCCCCGCAGCATAACCCCAATTTGTACTATAGCCAGGGGAATAGGGACTTTGAATATCAACGTAAGACATTATTGTTGTCACAAATTGATTGAGACCAAAATCGCCAAAATCTTCAGAGTCTTCAACGCCAGGAAAAATAGAAGAAGTTCCTCCATTATCGTGGGGATGAGCTAATCCCAAAGCATGACCAATTTCGTGAACAAAAGTGTCGTAGTAGTAGCTACCAACTAGCAGTTCTGCATCAGGATCGTCTTGGTAAAACTCATAGTTAATTAGAACATCTCCTTCTCCAAACTGGTCAGAGGATTCTCCTGGTGGCTTTGCTCGACCTAATACGCTATCACTGCCAAGAGTAGAAGAATCAACACTATGAAAGGTTAATTCAGCTTGAGAATCATTATAACCAGAATACTCTAGCTGAAAGTTAGCTACATTTGACCAGGCTTTTATTGCATTAGTATAAGCATTTATTTCAGCATTATAGAAAGTGTCATCCCAAGACTGATTATCAACAAAAGAGTAAGTAATTTTTCTATTGTCGTTTTCAATTTTCCAACGACTGCCCCATAGTAAGCTATCTACATAGATTGAACCAGTTTTAGTAACATCGCGAGTAGAACCAACAAAATTAGACATCTGTTTCTCCTCTTTGGAATCAAAATGAGATGGTTATTTTAGTTTTGGAGTAAGGGACTTCCAAGGAAAAAAATATTCCATCTCTGTAAAATACCACAGCTGTGCTACCCGAAAAATGTACAAACAATTTGGGATAATTTATTTTCTGGAAGTCCCTAAATATATTAATCAGCTTTGATTGTTTAATTTACTAATGTAGGCAGGAAGTGTGTAGAGACGCGATTAATAGCGTCTGCGATCGATAAAATACAGAGTAAGGAAAGCAGGAAAATTATTCGCTCAGCTTTCATGCAGTCTTATTTGCACTATTGTGAATGTAAGATTGCAGAAAACTGCATTGGAATTTAGTCGGTTGTGTGCAAAGAATTAGCGATGAGGGTTGGATTACTCAAAAATAGCGATCGCTCCAATATCAATACTAGTGAGCCGTGCAATTTCTGGTAATATTATTACGGCGTCTGATATAGCCCTACTTAATCATTCGGAAGCAACAATATCCCTGAATTATTGAAAAAACTGTGATTAATCAAAACTGCTGGAATTGGTGTTTACGTTTCGGGTTATTACTGAGCGCTGCCTTGACAACAGATGTCAGTGCTTTTGCTCAAGTAACAGCTGACCAAACATTGGGAACACAAGTTACAGATATTGGCTTAAGTTCTTATATTTCAGGTGGGACAACAGTTGGTAATACAAATCTATTCCACAGTTTCAGCAGTTTTAGTATTCCCAATGGTGGTGGGGGAATTTTTCTCAACGATTCCAGTATTACCAATATATTTGCACGAGTAACTGGTGGAACACCCTCTGATATTCAAGGATTGATTCGTACCCAAGGCATTGCTAATTTATTTTTGATGAATCCCAATGGCATTATATTTGGTCAAAATGCCCGATTAAATGTTGGTGGTTCTTTTGTAGCTACTACAGGTAATGCAATTCAATTTCCTGGCGGTGTTGAATTCTCTTTAAATTCACCAGTTACAGCAAATAATACTTTATTAAGTATCAATCCTACAGCATTTTTGTTTAATCAAATTGCTAACCAAGGTGTAAACTCAATTGAAAATCGTGCCATTTTGGCAGTTCCTAATAATAAAAGTTTAATACTGCTTGGTGGTCGTGTTACGCCTACACCTGAATCTACAGGACAAATTGTGATAGATGGAGGAATACTTGGGGCATCAGATGGCAGAGTAGAAATCGGTGGATTAACCGCACCTGGAACAGTAGGACTCAATGTTGATGGCAACAAATTAAGCTTGACTTTTCCTGATGGTGTAGCCAGAGCAGATATCTTACTTGAAAATACCTCTGCTGCTTTTACTAGCGGCGCAACTGGTGGCGATGTTGTAGTTAATGCTAATAATCTCGAATTAAACTCCAGTTATTTTTTTACTGGTATAAATAGAAATCAAGGAACTCCTAAAACTAAAGCAGGTGATATTACTGTGAATGCTACCGGAGTTGTAACCCTCAATGAAGATAGTGCTTTTGGAAATAGTGCTTTAGGTATTGGAGATAGTGGAAATATCAATATTGCTGCTCAATCGCTAAAAATTAATACTAGTTCTATTCAAACAACTGCCACACAAGGTAATTCAGGTCTTGTTAATATTCAAGTAAAGGATACAGTTTCTCTATCTGGGACAAATCCTAACAATATATCTGTAATTTTAAGTACTGTTCGACCAAGCGATTCTTCTGTATCTGGAGAGCAAATTATTCTAGGGACGCCAACCAGTGGAAAAAGCGGTGGTATTAATATACAAACGCGAAATCTTGCGCTTGAGGATGGTGGTTTAATCAGTGCATCTAACTACTTTGCAGGAGATTCTGGAGGTATTAAAATTCAAGCGATAGATGCAATTAATTTGAACAACTCCGCAGGAATTTTGACAAGTAGTTTTGGAGCAAATGCAGGTAATTTATCAATTACTACTAATCATTTGAGGGTGGAAAATAGTTCTCAGATTTCAACTAGTAATCTGGGTGGTGGTAACGGTGGTAATCTAAATATTACTGCTCATGATATTAGTTTAGATAATTCTCTTATTTTTGCATCTGCAAATTCTTATCCAGGAATTATCTCTAACGTGGGTAATGCTGGCGATATCAACATTGTAACAGAACGAATTTATTTAACGAACAATGGAAATATCTCTTCTAGTTCTGGAGAACCAGAACTAGGAGAAACAATTGGACGTGGGGGAAATATCAATGTTACAGCTACTGATTTTATAGAAATTGATCCCAAAGATTCAATAAAAGGTTCAACATATTTTATTACTGGTTTTACCGCTAGAACTTTTAGTAATAGTCGTGGAGGTGATATAACACTAAAAACCAGAAATATTCTTGTAAGAAATGGCGGTGCTATCACCACAGATGCTGTTAGTGATTTAGGAGGTAATGCTGGTAATATTAATATCGATGCATCAGAATCTATTCAGTTGATTAGTTCTAACGGTAATTTTCGCAGTTACCTTAGTACAGGAGTTGAAGCTGTCAAAGATAATATAGTTCCCATAGGCAATGGCGGTGATATAACAATTAATACTAAACGTTTGCAGTTAACAAACGGAGCTATAACCGCTGGAACTTTCGGTAAGGGGAATGCTGGTGATATCTCTATTCTGAGCAATGATGGGGTTATTGTTGACAACGGTACAATCAATAGTCGTGTAGGATCTGGCGGAGTCGGTAATGCTGGAGATATTAAAATTCAGACACAAAGGCTGACTTTAACTAACGGTGGTGGAATTGATACTCAAATTGCTGAACCAGCAGGAAATTTACCCGGTGGACAAGGTAAGGGTGGAAGTATCCGCATTGATGCTGCTGATGCGATAACTATCTCAGGAACTGATGAAAGTGGAAATGGAAGTGCAATATCGACTGAAACCCAAGGGGGGGCGCTTGGTCAGGGAGGAGATATTATAGTCAACACAGATTATTTCCATCTAACAGACAATGGTCTTGTGTCAGCAGCAACTTTGAATTCAAGTAACGGAGGTAATATAACTGTCAATGCTCGTATATTTGAAGCATCAAATGGTGGATTTCTGACTACAGGAACTTTGGACAGTGGGAAATCTGGTGATATTACTATCAAAGCCGCAGACAGTATCACTATTTCTGCTAACTCAGATAATGTCACTGGCATATTTGCAGGTACTAATTCTCCTGGAAACGGTGGAACAATATCCTTATCTACAAGTAACTTTAATTTATTTACAAGTGATTTAAACTTGCCTAATAACTTCGCCGTAGTTTCTACACGCAGTCAGGGACAAGGTATTGCAGGCGATATTAATATTACTGCCAAAGAAAATTACAGCGCAAGTAATAGTTTAGTAAACGCACGCTCTGAACAAGCAGGCGGTGGTAACATCAACATCACTGCGAGAAACATTCGCTTGCTTAATAACAGTGACATCCGCACTGACTTATCTACAGGTGAAGGTAGTGGAGGTAATATCACCCTCAATGCTAATACTATCATTGCCTTAGAAGATAGTGACATTTTGGCATTTGCACCAGAGGGTCAAGGTGGCAATATTACTTTTAATACTCGTGGTTTATTAAGTTCACCATTATACAGCCAGACACAAGCAGCAACTGATGCAAATAGTCTTCGGTCATTAATTAGTAATGGCCGTGTTGATATCAACGCCAGTGGTGCAATTTCTGGTAATATCATCGGTGTACCTGATATCAGCTTTATCCAAAACAGCCTCACAGAATTACAAGAGAATTCTATTGATACTAATGCGCTAATTGCTAATAGTTGCATTGCCCGCAATCCCAAGCAAGAAGGCACTTTTTTAATTACAGGTACTGGTGGTTTACCTATCCGTCCTGGGGATGCTTCAGCTTCAACTTATCCTACAGGTGATGTGCAAAATGTTAGCCGCCAGTGGAAGAAAGGTGATTTAATTATTGAACCCCAAGGAGTTTATCGACTAGCAAATGGCGATTTGGTGATGAGTCGAGAATGTCGTTGAATTTATTAAAACTTGAGAGTTTTCGATACCCGACTTCTTAAAGAAGTCGGGTATCTTGTTTTTCATGAAATTAAATAAAATGTAAATATATATTCAATCATCAACCTCACTAATTTATAAGAAAATAATATGACACTGAGCAAAACTGAGAAAATGGGCAAAGTAACTACCACAATCACCATTACTAACCAAATTGACCAGACTCTTGCAGAAAGAGGATTTATTCCAGCAGAGCAAATACGCTCAATTACTTTACATGATGTTTTAGTTGACACAGGTGCAACTAGGCTGTGCTTACCTAAAAATATTATTCTTGACTTAGGATTGCCTCTTCAAGGAGAAGTAGACGTTAAAATTGCTACAGGATTACAAAAAGCTCGGATTTTTAAAATGTTAAATCTTTCAGTTGAGGGAAGAGAAGGGACATTTAATTGTATTGAATTACCAGAAGGTTCAGATCCTTTATTAGGTTTAATACCTTTAGAAGATTTAGGATTAGAACCCGATTTAGTTAATCAAAAATTGCGAGTTTTGCCAGTGGAAGGAAAAGATACTTATTTAATGGTTTTGTAATTACAGCCAGACGCGAACAATCGGCGTTTCTACAATAAATCTGCCTTGAAAATAGGGAGTAGGGAGTAGGGAAAATAAATTTTCATTCCTCCTTGTGAGTGCAACTCATGGAGTCTCTTGCATAAATCACAAATGAGAACCCCACCCCCAGCCCCTCCCCGCTTGCGGGGAGGGGAGACAAAGCGCAGCTTTGGCGGGGTGGGGTTCTTGAGTTTTAATAAGTAATCAAGCGGACATAATATGATACATAATTGGTCTTTGAAGACGCGATAAATCGCGTCTCTACATGAGGGTTTCGTTTTGGGTTTATACTCTTAAATTCTTAAGCCTTAAAACGGCTGATACCGCAGCGAAAAACTCAGACCATTATCTTGCAGAGTATTACCTTCCCTATTAACATTTATTAGGGGAATACCATAATCTAAACGTAAATTCAAATCTCGAATTGGTTGCCAAATTAAACCTAATCCTAAACTTGCAAATGTTTCTGAATTGGAACTATTACCACCATTATTCCATGCTGTACCAACATCAAAAAAAGGTGCAATTTGCAATGCATTGGAAGATGTTATGGGAATACGAGCTTCAACTGAACCTGTAATTCCATTGTCTGCGACAAATTCATTTTGACGGTAGCCACGTACTGTATCAACTCCACCAATACTAAATTTTTCTAATGATAATAAAGAATCCCCTGTGAATTGGGCGTTGAGTCTTGTTAATAATATTGTTCGTGGTGATAACCGCTGCACCCACTGAAATTGTCCTAACCAAGAAAAGAAGCGTCCGTCAGTACCTAAGTCGTTAACTGTCGCATCAAATGCACCAATACCAAGGCTAAATTGAGAACGTGCAGCTAAAACTCTTGTAGCGCTGCGTTCTACCCAATCTTGTGAAAAACGAATGACTGTAACTTTTGTTAGACCATTTTCGGGGCCTTCAGAAAATGAAAAGGGAATGTCATTGAATAGAAATGTTTGGCTGCGACGTAAATCTAAGCCTAAACCAATAGCAAATTCAGATTGCGGTTTGCGGTACAAAGGTTGACGATAATTAAAAGAATAGGTTTGGGCTTCACTTTTAATATCTAAGTCGCGGAATTGATCTTCAATAATGCGGCTGTCGCTGTTATTGACGCGAAAACCAAGAGTACCGTTGTTGGCATTTATCGGAATTGTATAGCTGATATTATATATATTCAGCCCTTCAGTAATTCCATATTCAGCACTTAAACTGTCGCCAAAACCCAATAAGTTATCATGGCTCAGAAATACTCCTGCTTGGGTAGAACCAATACTGGGAGTTTGATTGTTGGCTGCAAATACTCCGCCATGAAATGCAGGTGCTTCGGTAATTATGACTTGTAAAATATTGCTACCAGGGGTGCTACCAGCGGTTAACTGTGCGTTTACCCGTTCAATTAAAGGGTCGAGTTGTAATAGTTGCAGTGCTTCTTCTAAACGTTTTTGATTTAAGGGTGCCGAGGAGGCTTTTTGCAGACGCGATCGCACGTATACTGGTTCTAATCTCCTTAATCCACCTAGTTCAATTTTTTCTAGTTGACCTTCTACTACTTGAATTTCTACCACACCATCAGTCAGGTTTTGATTGTTGGGCAAAAATGCGCCACTGGTGACATAGCCCTTTTTGATGTAGAGTTCGGTGATATCTGAACGTAATTGAATCAAGTCTCCAAAAGTGACTTGACGATTTTCAAATCGCTTAATTAACTCTCCAATTTCATCTTTTAAAACTGTAGTTCCAAAAACTTCGACTTTTTTAACTAAAAAACTTTCACTACTGGGAAAATTCGTATCTGATGGTGTTGGTGTATCAGGAGAAGTCAGAATCGGAGGAGAAGCAGAAGGCGCAGTCGGAGGAGGAGTTGCTGGAGGGCTTGGTTTGGGAATCGTTTGGTCTAAAGTTTCCGGTATTGTTGGGGGGATATTAACTCCAGGTGGAGGAGTGGATTGAGCAGACACAACGCTAGGGGAAATAATTAAACTCAAGACTAGGTATATACTGTAGCGCTTAAGTCTTGGCTTTTTTCGTTTGTTGTTTCGCTGTAAATCAATATTGTCTACAGACTTAAAGGTAGCAACTAACACACAAAGATTATTTGTACATAACTTGATTTTAGAGTATCATACTGAGTTTTTCCTGGCAAGTAATTGAGGATTATTTTGTTGTCAAGTGCATGGCGATCGCAAATATTGCCTTCGTGTTGATTAGTATACGATTTGATAAATTAAAAACTAGAGTTTCAATGTAGTATTTACAACATACAAATATATATTTACTGGTGATTATTCATTAGTAATTTAGTTATTTTAAATTAAAAATAACAAATAAAATACAGAGTTAGAAGCTATTTATAAAGTAAACATACAATTCTTGTAGGGTGTGTTATGGCGGTTCTCGTTTACGTGAGGTACACCCGTAAGGGCACGGCACTGCCGTGCCCCTACACCTTGCAATATAATGTTGTACCGCATATTTCAATATGATTTGTCACCAAAAATATGACACGATCGCCTAACGCACCGTCTTATGTGGGGGTGCGTTAGGCTACTTAAGATTTACTTTATAAATAATCTCTTAAAAAGCAATATTTATGTACGTTTTTGCGGTGTCCAGATCCCCGAATTCTTAAAAAAGTTGGGGATATAACTTTTCCAAGCTATGCAGTTCCTGATTCAGAATTCTCTTGGAATATTTGTCTAATAATTTTATCTTCCTTGCCAGTTAAAAACTTAGCAAAACGCTCTGCTAAAGGTGGTACAATTACTAGCGGGTTGCTAAATCCACTAAAAACATGAACACTCTCAAATCCTGGAATAGCACCAATTAAAGGAAACTTATTACCACTAAATGCCACTAAGCAATGATGCCAAGTTCCTGGTAACTTTTCCAAATTTGGTAAAACTTCCCCGACACTTTCTCGCAACCATTTTTCACTCGTTTGGGAGTTGACTTTAGCATCAGGATCTGTGAGAACGCGGCTAATTTGACCCAAGCGGAAGCTACCATCTTGAAACTGAATTGCACCAGCATCTAAAATAGCTGGTACTGGTTCATTACCTGGTTCATCCCACAATTCATCGACTTGAGCAGATTGAGTTTCTAATTGAAATCGTTGCACATTCGCTGGCATAACTAAGGTGCGTAACTTCACATCAACTTGTGGAGTTTCAATGATTTCTGCGTGGGTAAAATATATTTTAAGGGACATACCAGCTGCTTTTAATAGTTGCCGGCTAAGTCCACCTGCACAGATGACAACATTTGCACTGTGATAAGTTGCAGTGGTGGTTTGTACACCATTTTCCAATATCTGCAATACTTGGCTAATTTGCACTTCTCCCCCAGCACGTACAAAAGCTTGAATGTAAGCTTGTGCTGTTTTTTGTGGATGAATGTGACCGTGTTTAACAGTTAAAGCAGCAGATATGGCCTGTTGATTTAGCAGTGGTTCCAGTTCACCAGCTGCTTGTGGGGTGAGTAAATGCGGTACAACGGCACAATTACTATACAATGCAGCGATCGCCACTGGGTCACTAGAGGCTGAAATCGTTAGTAATAAATCTAATTCCCGAAATTCGATATCAGCGTCTAACTCTTGAGATAGGATATGATAGCGAGCGATCGCATCTTCACACAATTGCCGAGTTAACGCTGTAGTACCCGACCAATAAGCAAGCCCACCATAACTAAAGCGAGTTGCATTGTCTGGTGTTGCGTATTGTTCTACCAGAAGTACACCAAAGCCTGCTTTCCTTAGTTCATAAGCAAGGGTAGCACCCGTAATCCCGCCACCAACCACAATCCAATCATAAGTTTTCATCCTAAATATCTTTCCTAATTACGAATTACGAATTACGAATTACGAATTACGAATTACGAATTACCATAAGTTGCTTGTAAACGACTTAAAAGATATTCTCCCGCAAGGATAGGCGGATAAATAGGCGATCGCTCTTTTTGGCAACTCTTCAAACAAGCAATTTCTATATCATCATTCGGATGACAGAAAAAAGCAATAGAATACCGAGACTGGTTTATCCTGTCGTCGTTGGGAATCATTACCCGATGCTTAGTTGAACAAAACACGTGATTTGTCCACCTCTGCATTAAATCACCAGTATTAACTATAACAGTATCATCAATTGCAGCTGCCTCAATCCATTCTCCTGCTGTTGTTCGTACTTCCAATCCGCCAACGTCATCTTGGAAAAGTAAAGTAATACTGCCATAATCAGAATGTTCGCCAGCACGCACTTGTCCAGGTTTGGGTGGTGTTTGCAAAGGGGGATAGTGGAGCGATCGCAATGTATGATTATTTTGATTGTGCCTTGTTGTAAAAAAATCTTCTGGCAAGTCCAACGCCAAAGCAAATGTTTGCAATACTGTGTTAGCCAGTTCTGTGCAACTATCATAAAAAGCAAGAATAGAAGCATCCATCCCGACAGCACCTTGTTTGCTAACATTAAAAGCCTCTTTCAAGTCACCTGGTTGATTGGGGTCAAGACGTTCTCTTTCAATAGCAACATATCCTGTATTACTAAATTCATCACTCCAAGCTTGCTTTTGCTTAACTTCCAAAGGTTTATTGAAAAAAGATTTACTATAAGTGAATACTTGTTCGATTAAATCTTTTGATATTCCTGAATTTTGCAAGTACATGAAACCGATTTCATGACAAGCTTGATAAATTTGTTTGACAACAGCTTGCCGAGTTGTTGCATTGCCATTGGTAAAATCACTTAAATCAATTACTGGAATTGTAACCATTGGTTATTCAAGATATTCTGTTAATAATTAACAATTTAGCAAGAGACGCAACAAATCCACGTCTCCACCAACGATTGATTATTGTAGAGACGGCGATTTATCGCGTCTCTTAGCTAGGTGATTTATCGCTTAGCTAAGCGATTTATTAGGTTTTTGCTTTCAGGATATCAAACCATATTTTAAAAAAACAGACATTCCGTTAGAATATCGAGCAAACTAGATTTTTATGGAATTGATTCTCAAATGATGAATATCCGTCGTGAAACTTTGACAGACTACCCAGCAATAGCCGAGGTAAATACATTAGCCTTTGGTCAAGATAACGAGGCTAAACTCGTGGAACAAATTCGCCGTTCTGACCGCTATATTCCAGAACTTGCCCTAGTTGCTGAAATTGAAGGTGCTGTAGTCGGTCATATTTTATTTAGCTATATTGACTTGGTGCATGAACAAACATTAAAAGTACTGGGTTTAGCACCTTTGGCAATTCGTCCAGAGTTTCAAAGACAAGGAATTGGTAGTGCATTAATTAAAGCAGGATTAGAAATAGCAGAAGCAAACAAAGAAGCCATAGTAATTGTCTTAGGTCATCCAGAATTTTATACTCGCTTTGGCTTTCAGGCTTCTGTGATTTATGGAATCGAATCTCCCTTTCCAGTACCAGAGGAATTCTTCATGGTTAAAACACTGGAAAGTTATCAGGAAAGGTACAAAGGAAAAGTTGTTTATCCACCTACTTTTGATGGAGTATAGTATTCTTAAGGAATTGGTGCGTTAGCGACAGCGTAACGCACCCTACAAATAGTTTATTTTGGTCAAAAATCAAATCGTATTGCTATATTAGACTAATTTTTAATTCTGTTTGGGGTGTCTTCTTACTAGCATCTTACGCAGATTCAGAACTTTGGCTAGCTGCTTTTTTGGCAACAGTTTTTAAGCGAGTCGCTCTACTTTTACGCAAACTTTCACTTCTGCGAACTCCACCAGCCATTTCATATTCACGGCTGTCTTTGCCGTATTTAAAGCCAACCCCCATCAGCATCTTTTCACAGTAACTCACCAAATTTTCTTCTAACTCTTCAATTTCTATTAACGGCTACGGTGTATACATAAGTTCTATCTGCAAAGGTTTCAAGCCTTCTAGACCCAATAAATTGTCATTACGAGTGCAGCACTAGCGAAGTCCTCAATGAAGGGCACAGCAGTGCTGTGCCCCTACGAAAGATGTGGCTTTTCAATGATGCATGTTTGGTATTTTATATCAATGCCTAATACCATTTCACGAAAACCTTGATACAGATAGATTTCTCGTAGGGGCATGGCACTGCCGTGCCCTTACTAACTTGTGTACACACGGTAGCGTTTATTAGGGGAAAAAGAAATGCAGTTCCCTCCCCAATACATACGGGGAGGGTTAGGGTGGGGTGCAGTAACTGTGGGAATCATAATTAATTACCCGAACATGATATGAGATTAGCCATTAAAAATGACTGGCGCTGAAACTATACCCTTTGCTTCTAAAGCCGCCGCAACTCTTAAAATCAACGCTTCATTATATGGTGCTGCTATCAATTGCACCCCCAAAGGTAAAGCATTAGGACGTTGAATTGGCACTGATAAAACAGGTAAACCAATAAAAGATAATGGTTGAGTAAATAACCCCAAATGAGGACGAATCAGAATTTCTTCGCCGTCCAAAATCATCGTTTGTTGACCAATTAGCGGCGCAGAAATGGGTGTAGTTGGGGCAATAATTACATCCACATTTTGAAACACTTCCCGCACACGATCGCGGTACCATCTTCTAAAGCGTTGCGCTTGCAGATACCAACTACTAGGAATTAACGCCCCAGCCAAAAAGCGATCGCGTGTTGCTGGATCGAAATCCTCAGGATGCCTACGCAACTTATCTAAATGCAGATTTGCCCCTTCACTTGCTGTAATCACAAACGCCGCAGCACGGGCGCGGTGTGCTTCTGGTATGGTGACATACTCAGTTACATCCAAAGCATCAGCAACTGTTTGCACAGCGGCTAAAGCTGCCGGTTCTGCACCTTTGGTGAAATAATCAGCAGCGATCGCAATTTTGATTGCAGAGATATCTTGATGCAGAGATGTTACATTATGTAGAGACGTTACATGTAACGTCTCTGGATCGCGATCGTCTTTGCCTTGCAATATATCAAAAACCATAGCGATATCCTGCACCGAACGTGCAAAACACCCAATGTGGTCTAAACTGCTAGAAAATAAAGCTACCCCAGCGCGAGACAACCTACCATAAGTCGGTTTCAAACCAAAAACGCCACACAACGCTGCTGGAACGCGAATCGAACCATTAGTATCAGAACCCAGCGTCAGCGGAACCAACCCACCAGCAACAGCCGCCGCTGAACCACCCGACGAACCCCCAGCAACTCGCAATAAATCGTGTGGATTATAAGTAGCACCATAATGGGAATTTTCTGTCACAAACCCATAGGCGTACTCATCCATATTCAAAGCCCCAAGCAACACTGCACCCGCTTGTTTCAACCTAGCCACTGCGGTTGCATCTTGGGTAGCTGCTGGGTTTTCTGCATTAATTTTCGATCCCGCCAGAGTTGTTATATCAGCAATATCAAAGAGATTTTTCACAGCAAAAGGCACACCAGCAAGCATTCCAGGGTTATTACCTTGGGCAATTTCCCTGTCAATGCGTGCAGCATCAGCCAAAGCCGCCTCGGCAGTTATAGTTGTAAAACAGTTGAATAGATGATTCCGCGCCGCTATTCGTACTAACGCAGCCTTAGTAACAGCCACCGCGCTAACATTGCCTTGACGTACAGCAGTTGATATTGTAAAGGCATCGGCTGAATCAAAATTCATGCTGGAATATTTAGGAGATCCCACGTTTAGCTTTTTGAGTAATAGCAGTCCGCATAGTTTTTGCTAGTTGCAGCAAAATAGCTGTTAGACCTAGATCTAAAATACAAGATAATAGAAACCAAATTGGCAGAAATTTATCTTCAGGATTTTTAGCAGCTTCTGTAAAAGCAATACGATTCAAAGCATTTGAGCCAATGATAAAACCATACAGTGGTGCTATGAGCGAGCGCACTTTTTCGCTTAAACTCGTTAAATCACCACCTTCGCCTTGAAATCGGTCAGCAAAAGTGGATAAAGTGTTAGCCATTCCCCAAAGACTGTATATCGGAATGAGAAATCTGGCGATCGCACCTCCTGGCGTAATTGGATATTCTTGGAAGAGATTCTTTAAATCTGCATGGAGACGATGTAGCCAAATTAAAAAAACAATCATTGAAACTAGACCGACAATCAACGAAACTATTGATACCAATCCATCAAAGAAAGCGAGTAGCTGATAAATCGGCTGTGCGATTACTTGCAACAAAGAGAACAGCGTAGATACCAGCCCAATTCCCAAAACCAGCCAAAGCAAACGCACCAACAACTTACCCACACCCGCTGAGTTCAACGACTCAGCATCATTCAAACTATTCATTTCATCTTTCCCATAGCATCGTCGGCTAATATGTTAGTGTTGCATTTATACTTATAACTCAGTAAAATTACTACAAATTAGCCAATTCTGGAAGCGACTATGGTTCAAATATTGGTGCTACTTCAATTTCTTCTGTTAGAGGAAAAGAATTTACGACATTAGCGATCGCCTTAATTCTCTCAAAATTTGCCACCACCTCATCAAAATACTCATCTCTTATCTGCAAATCCAACAATAACCCCATCTGCTTAACATACTCACCCACATCAAACCCTTCACCTTCCATCTCTCCTCCTCTGCGCCTCTGCGGTTCGTTAATTATAAATTTATAACTTCTTGCGGCAACTTAAATAAACCATCTTCCCCAACTTCAAAATCAATCACCTGATACACAGCATCAATATTCAACTCCCCATAAATATGAGGAAATAATTCTCCTATTTCCGCCTCTTCATCCCGAATTTCAGCTTCAACTTTCTCCGAATCAATAAAAAGTAAAACCAAATCTTTTTGATTATTAAAAAATCTATTTGCAACCTTAACGATTTGCGTTGACTTAGAACAATGAATAAAACCTTCAGAATCCAGTGAATCAGCACGGTAGCTGCCCAAGTTTTTTGCTTGTTCCCATTGTTGGCGTTTAGTGATGTGGAGGATAATTTTCATCTTGCTTGCATCATTGTCTAAATATCATCTAAGGTTGATTCTATTTCAATACGTTCATTAATTGCCCGCACGACTAATGTCCACACAGGACTGCACCAAGCGATTCACCAGCAACAGCGGGGGAAGCGAAGCAACTGCTGGTGCGACAGATAGCAATACTAGCGAAGCTGCTGATACTGCTGTAGCACTACAGGGACGAGAGCAAGATAAGTCTTGCTAATGTGAGTTCTGAGCCGATTTCTCAGGATTAACATCATTATATAAAGAATCTGTAAACCTAATCTTTATTTGATGTTGATAGAATTTACTTATGTTTCGTCGGCAAAATTTCATATCACATAATGATTTTTAGCGCAATCATAAAATGGGTTTTTGTCAACAAACGTAGAGAATTTCAGCAGATATCGAATTTTTCATAAGTGAAAAAAATATATCTGTGAGAAGGTTAAACTTCAGCTTATGCAACTTTTCTGATGTATTAGACTTAAAAAAAAGTCACATCTTCAAGATTTGGTGAAGTAGGTTACGTGATTTTACTTAAAAGATAGATAATTCAAGGGGGAATGAGAAGGAGCCAGCATCGGCAAGAAATCACGTTTTGTTCTCCTCCCTGTAGAAAAAATGAATCAAAATCCTGTAACTGCAACTAATAGTCTGGAAATGAATGCCTCACGGCAGTTTAGCCCTTGGCTGTTGGAGCAGAATCTCAGCCTAGCTTTCACCACTTATCAAGCAGGTAAATTATTTTTCATCGGCTTGCAACCGACCGGCAAACTATCTGTATTCGAGCGCACCTTTGAACGCTGCATGGGTTTGTATGCCAGTGGCAGCACTTTGTACATGAGTTCCCTTTATCAACTGTGGCGCTTTGAAAACATCCTACAACCAGGACAAATTCACGACAACTACGATGCCGTCTATTTGCCCCAGATGAGTTATGTGACGGGAGATTTAGATATCCATGATATCGCCCTGAGTAATTCCCCACAGCCAAACGGCAAAATTCCTCAAGGGGAGTTAAATCACTCAGAGAATCTGATATTTGTCAATACCCTATTTAGCTGTTTAGCCAAAGTTAGTCCAACCCACAGTTTCATTCCCCTGTGGCAACCGCCATTTATTAGCAAACTGGCGGCAGAAGACAGGTGTCATTTCAATGGCTTGGCAATGCGAGATGGTCAACCCAGGTACGTGACCGTTGTCAGTCAATCGGATGTGGCTGAGGGATGGCGGGACAGGCGGGCTGATGGTGGTTGCGTCATTGATGTGGAGAGTAACGAGATCATACTCAAGGGACTTTCCATGCCCCATTCTCCTCGGTGGTATCGAGACAAATTGTGGTTACTCAACTCTGGCACAGGAGATTTTGGCTACGTAGATTTGGAACGAGGCAGCTTTGAACCTGTGGCTTTTTGTCCGGGATATATGCGCGGTTGTGCATTTCATGGGGACTTTGCGATCGTGGGAATTTCCCAACCCAGGCACAACAAGACTTTTAGTGGGTTGCCCCTAGATGAGAAATTGCAACAAAAAAACGCCGAACCTCGCTGTGGTTTGCTGGTGATTGATTTGAGGAGTGGG
>NZ_JACJSJ010000032.1 GCF_014698115.1 Nostoc sp. FACHB-973 | reverse complement strand
AGAGGTTAAAATCGTTTCAGTAGACCGAAAAGTTTTCCAGAAACTGATTCACTTGGGTTTTCCTACTCCCTCTTCCCTACTCCCTACTCCCTCGTTAACCAGTCCCCAGTAAAGAGTCCCTAGTCCCTTGCTATACTACGCAAAACCTGTCCCTCACCGACTCGGAGAGGGACAGACTTGAACTTTAGTTCAAGGCAGGGAGAGGTTCGTCGAATTCATGTTAATGGAAGAGGGTTATGTCATGTTCGGTTGAAGACTTATGATTAAGATTGACGGGTGGACGCTCTGATGCAGGGACACAGAGAAATTTTAATAATAAGTAATCATTCTAACTTAGTATCACTAATTGATTCAGAATTCTGAATTCTGACTCCTGAATTCTCCTCGATCACAATCCCAACACCTCCATTGATTTTTCAAGTACTTCTTTGGGGCGAAATGGTTTAGTCAAATATAAATCTGCACCAACCTCAATTCCTTTTTGTTTATCAAATTCCTGTCCTTTAGCTGTCAAAATTATGATGTAAATGTCAGTCATTTGTAACTCGTGTTTCACAATCTGGCAGACTTTTAAACCATTCATTTTAGGCATCATCACATCAAGAAAAACCAGATTTGGCTTTTCAGTTTTAATCATTTCGAGAGCTTCTTCACCATTTCTAGCGGTTAAAAGTTCCACCCCTTCGTCTTCTAAATTTTCTAGGGCTTGTTCCATCAAAATCAAGATATTGGGTTCATCGTCAACAATCAGAATTTTTTGGGTCATAGGATTGGGGAGTGGGGTATGGGAAAGAGGACACGGAGACGCGGGGACGGGGGGAGGCTCTTAAGGAAGAGGATGGGGAACAAGCGGAAAGAATTGTCAGAATTTGTCCCCTCATCTCCCTCATCTCCCTCATCTCCCTATTCCCTACTCCCCACTCCCCATTATCTAAATTAGTTATCGGACAGCATGATGAAGAATACATTTTCCAACCCTTTCTCAAAGCGTAGGGTTTTGACTAAATCGGCTTCTTGGGAGAACATAGAATCTATAATGATCATGTCAGGTTTAGCTGACAAAGCTTTATGGATGCATTCTTGGGGATTGGAAGCTTCAATTACGCTGTATCCCTGAGTTTGTAGCACATCTGATAGGATTTTTAAAGTTGAGGCATTTTTATCTACAACCAATACCTTTTTACTGGAAGTTCCTTGAGAAAGTAGTAAGCCAATTTCGCCAAGGAGTTTTTCTGTGTTGATGGGTTTGGTGAGATAGCGGTCAATACCGATATGGTAACCGCGTTCTTTGTTTTCAATAATTGACAAAATGATGATGGGAATATCTGCGGTATGAGGATCGTTTTTGAGGACAGCAGCTACATCAAAACCGTTGATTTGGGGCATCATCACGTCCAAAAGAATCAAATCCGGACGGGCTGTTTTGATTTGATGAATTGCATCCACGCCGTCTTTAGCTTCCCGAACGTTGTAGCCTTCGTTTTCTAGTTGTTGACGCAGTAGTTCTCGAATGTTGGCATCATCATCTACCACCAAAATGGTTTTGCGATTTTCGTGCAGTACAGCAGTTGTGGTGATGACGTGTTCTTTGAGTTGTTTGACTAGGGCATCTAGATTCAGTTTGGCACTGGTTTTGTGATTACTGGTGTAAATGGGAATGATAAAAGAAAACGTACTACCTTTACCAAGCTCACTCTCTACCCAGATTCTACCGCCGTGATGTTCAACGATTTGTTTGCAGATGGGCAATCCTAAGCCTGTGCCTTTGGGTTTGTCGGTGAGGGTGTCGCCGACTTGCCGGAATTTCTCGAACACTTTCGGCTGGTCTTCAGGCGTAATGCCAACGCCTGTGTCAATGATGCTAATGCAAATGGCGTTGTTCTGTTGTTTGATGCGGCAAGTAATAGAACCGAATTCGGTAAACTTGATGGCATTGGAAATCAAGTTGATTAGGACTTGCAATAGACGGTTGCGATCGCCTATTACTTGAGGTAATTCTGCTTCAATTTCGGTAATTAGCTCTAAGCCGTTGGTTTCAAACAATGCCGCTGTGGAAGTAGTTGCCCAATCTAGTAACTCGGTTGGATCGATGGGCTGCATTTGCCATTCCACTTTACCTGCTTCCATCTTGGCAATGTCTAAAACATCGTTAATCAAAGATGTCAGCCGTTCTGCCTCAGACACAATAATGTTGAGATTGTCACCTACCCGTTTGATTGTTTTCTGAAGTTTGCGGTCTTCGCTAGAAAGTATAGGAAACACATCGGTTTCTAGCTTTTCTTTAATGATGGAGGCAAAACCAAGGACAGAAGTCAGTGGCGTCCGCAATTCGTGAGAAACCGTGGAAATGAAGTCGGTCTTCATCTTGTCGATTTCCTTTTCCGCAGTCACATCTCGAATCAGCAACGCCGAACCAAAGCAGGCGGTAGGTTCATTGGCTACCGCCCTTTTAAAGATGGCGGTGGCCACTGCCTGACCGATACGTTCTTTTGCCAAAATAACTTCAGCAGCAAACACCTCGCTGGCATGGGACTGAGTTTTTTGAACCAAATCTGCTAAACCAGATATCGGTAGTTCTTGATAGTGACCTTTGACGGTGTTGGCTGTCAATCCATACATGGCTAAAAAGGCAGGATTGAAGTGAGTAATTTGTCCGGTGATGTCTGTGACTAACAAACCATCCGCTAAGTTGTCTAAAATGGCGTTTAAACCCTGGGCTTCTGCTAGGGTATTTTCCAGGGCAGCTGTCCGTTCTGCAACTCTGGCTTCTAGTTCTTGATTCAGTTGCCGCAGAGCAATTTCTGCTTGTTTGCGGGCACTAATATCAGTATTGATTTCTAGAACAGCACAAGGCTGACCAGAAATGCTCCGTTGCAGAGTCCATCGGCTTTGAACCGTAATTAGCTTATCATTGCGGCCGAGGTGCTGGACTTCTCCTTCCCAATTGCCTTGCTGTAATAATTCTGCGACGATCGCTTCTTTTGGTTGAGAAAAAGTTTTTTTGAGTAATGTGTAAATGTATTGGTCTTTTGCTTCCTCGCGCGTCCAGCCGTAAAGCCTTTGTGCGCCTTGATTCCAGTACAAGATTTTGTCGGTCATGTCGCGGACGATGATGGCATCACTGGAATGATTTAACATATCCATCAGCCGTTGATTTTCTGCTTCTGCTAGCTTGCGATCGTGAATATCGGTGCAGGTGCCAATCCATTCCCGAATGCTACCGTCTACTTCCAGGATAGGAGTACCACAAACTGAAAAATGGCGGTATGTACCATCCTTTCCACGTAATCGGAATTCGGTTTGATATAAACTCCGGTTTGCCACAGCCGCACTCCAAGCTTCCGCGGTGTGGGCACGGTCATCGGGGTGAATAACATCAAGCCAGCCCGATCCCTGAAATTCCGCTTCAGTTTGACCAGTGTACGCCATCCAGCTGAGCATTTCACTGGTTATTCCCACTCCTTCCGGTGTAGCCACCCAGACAATTTGTGAAATAGTATTTATCAGAGAGCGAAACCGTTGTTCGCTCTGTTGCAGAGTTTGTTCGGCTAGCTTGCGATCGTGAATATCAGTGCAAGTACCTACCCACTCTTGGATGCTACCGTCTTCCTCTAAGACAGGAACACCACAGACCCAAAAGTAGCGATAAGTGCCATCTTTGGCACGAACCCGATATTCAACTTCATATAGGCTGCGATTGGCCACAGCGGCACTCCAAACTTCGGCAGTGTGGAGGCGGTCATCTGGATGAACAGCATCAATCCAGCCCCAACCATCGGCTTCGGCTACACTCTGACCTGTATAGGCTCTCCAGTTCGACATATCTGCCTTTTGCAGTCCTTCAGGATTGGTAATCCAAACCATTTGGGAAGTAGCTGTCACCAGAGAACGATAACGTTTTTCGAGATACTGATTTTCGGCTTCTGCTAACTTGCGATCGTGAATATCAGTGCAGATGCCAATCCACTCTTGAACACTGCCGTCTTCTTCAATCACCGGGGCACCCCAGACCCAAAAGTAGCGATAATTACCATCCTTGCCACGAATTCGGTATTCAATTTGATAAAGACTGCGGTTGGCTACAGCAGCATTCCAGACTTCTCCGGTGTAGGCGCGATCGTCGGGATGAACGGCATCAATCCAGCCTCCATTCTCAGCTTCTGCTAAACTTTGACCTGTATAGGCAATCCAGCTTTCCAGTTCAAAGCAAATTCCTTCTGGTGTGCTGACCCAAATAATTTGGGTGTTAGTTGTTACCAAAGAACGGTATCGTGCTTCGCTCTGTTTCAAGATTTTTTCGGACTCTTGGCGTTCTTGGTGGGCACCCTTGAGGTCGCTAATGTCCTCCACAGTTGATAAAATTAGGCGATCGCCATCTTTCTCAATTAACACTCCAGAAAGCCTGACTGGAACTAAATGCCCGTCCTTGTGGATGTACTCTTTCTCACAAGGTGCGTAGCGGCCAGTCCGTTCCAAGCTTTCTAGGGTGGTTGACTCGGCGGCATACTTTTGGGGCGTCATCTCCCAGTAGTTAAGATTCAGGGTTTCTGGGACAGTGCGCCCCACAATCGCCCCATAAGCGGGATTGATGTCAATCAGTGTGCCATCAAGCCGACACACTACCACACCAACTGGACATTGTTCAAATAGCTGACGGTAGTATTCATCAACTTGGCTAGACATGGTTGAAGTTTCCTCAGTCATTTAGGTGGGTGGGATTATAGCAACAGAACCAGGACAACAAGGTGGCATAAAGCTTTAAGGAAATTGGGTGGCGTTGGAACAGTTGGTAAATTTGATCCGGTGGTGCAGTGCCAAGGTCTGGACTTTGCTCAGTAAGTCGCTGGATCAGTTGAGTATGGCGAATGAGCAAATCTGCTGGTTTGAGCATTGGTATTGTTGATGGAATGAAGCCTTCGCGATCGGCGGTGAGGGATGCTTCGGTTGTGGAAGTTGGTGAAACAGAATTTGTGTTACCGTGCCCTGGTACAGCTTCTACCACTGAATAATTCACCGGAATTTGAATCCAGAATTCTGTGCCTTCACCCAATTGAGAACGACACTTGAGAATTCCCCCGTGTCTGTCTACAACAATTTGACGGCTGATTGCCATGCCTAAACCAGTTCCTTTGCCAATATCTTTGGTGGTGAAGAAAGGATCGTAAATGCGTTGGATGAGGTTTTCCTTCATACCTGGGCCGTTGTCGGCAATGCGAATTACCACCCACTCGTTCTCTAGGACTTGGGTGCGAATGGTAATGTTCGGGAGTGTCTTTTGTCCTTTGTCCTTTGTCATTTGTCCTTGGCCATTTGTCATTTGTGATTCGTTTGATGCCAATGACCAATGACTAATGACTAATGACTCTTCCAGCGCATCAATGGCATTTGCCAGGATGTTCATAAACACTTGATTTAATTGTCCGGGGTAACATTCAACGAGGGGAAGTTTGGCATAGTCTTTCACGATTTCAATTGCCGGACGGTGAGCAGAGGCTTTCAGGCGATGGCGAAGAATCATCAGCGTTCCGTCGATGCCATCGTGGATGTTGACGGCTTTGATTTGGGCTTCGTCGTGGCGGGAGAAATTTTTCAGGGATTGGACAATTTCCACAATGCGATCGCTACCCAGTTTCATGGAATCCAGCAGTTTGGGAAGATCCTCCATGATAAATTCCAGATCGATATTGTCTAGCTCTGATTGCAAATCTGGGGGAGCCACAGGTAAAAATTTTTGATAGTCTTGCAGTAGGTGTAACAAGTCTTTGGCGTACTCTGCAACATACCTCAAATTCCCGCAAATGAAGTTTACCGGGTTGTTAATTTCGTGGGCAACTCCGGCAATCAGTTGCCCCAAAGAAGACATTTTCTCGCTTTGGATTAACTTAGTTTGTGCCAGTTGCAAGTCTTGGAGAGCTTGTTGAAGTTTTTGTGTCTGGGCTTTTGCTTGGATGGCTGCTTGGGTGCTTTGTTCGTAAAGCAAAGCTTTTTCAATGGCGATCGCTGTTTGAGAGGCAAAGATACTTACGAGTTTCAGGTGTTCAGTCGAGTATGAGTAAGTTTTTGATGTGCCAATAGCGATCGCTCCTATTACGCGCTCTTTTGTTCTTAAAGGTACACAAATCAATGCGTTGACGTTGTTCTCTCCCCAGAATCGCGAATCGGCTTGCACGTCATTAATGAGTTCTGCTCGACGTGATTGCACAATGCTGCCAATAATTCCCCTGCCCGGTTCCGGCCGATTCTGCCCACAAAATACTCCAAATTCAGCAATGGTTTCAAACTCAGATCCATCGGGACTGAGCAGCAAAATCATCCCTGCTGACGATTCAATCAATTGACTCATTTCCTGAAGCACTAGTTGGGCAATCTGTCGCCGATCCAAACTCGTTGTCAATTGAGTCGAAATATCTTCAAATAAATCTATTTCCTGGTATCGTTCCAGCAATTCTTTAGCGAGTATTTTCTTCTCGGCTTCTTGTTTTGCTAAACACGAGAGCAAACTCGCTACTAAAGTTGCCTGTTCTTTGCCAACAACCCAACCGATAATTTCTCCTGAGGCCTCTATTGGATATCGATTTTCTGATATTTGCTCGCCAATACTAATGAGTTTCGTGCCGTCTACCAGCTCAACATCAATTGCGATGTTCAGTTGGTATACTAAGTCCTGAAGCAGAGATGCCAACTCTTGTTTGTTCAGAATCTTTCTCAGGCTAACTGCCGACATGAAACACCTCATTTAAAGTGAGTTGTAAATTTACAGGAGTCAAAAAAACCGAGTAATTAATTTCATGTGCCACCCCTACCACTAAGTTTCCCAAGGCAGACATTTTAGGAATTTCCATAAAAATCTAGGGAATATAATAATTTGCCAATAAGACTAGTTTTCCCAGAAACATTGGTGGCATAACAGTAATAGATATCTGGTGAAACAAAATGTACAGGCGTAGAGACGTAGCAGTGCTACGTCTCTACAAGGGTTTCGGGTAACTCACAAAAATCTGATAAATTCCTAGTCAACTTCCTGTACACTAAATAGACTAAGTAGTTTCTCTGATTGAAGTTTCCTAAAGGGATGAAATAACTATCAGGTAAGACTATCTCCTTTAGGGACACAATAGAACAATTCCGAATATGCAGCTACCCATCTTTAGTCGGTTAACCATCAAGTCCAAACTTGTTATCTTAGTCCTGTTTGCCAGCATTAGTTCAATTTTAGTGATTGCCTATCTCGGATGGAAAATAAGTAAGCGATCGCTAACTGAGTCTGTTTCTAACCAACTTACAAGTGTTCGTGCTGCTAAGTCCGACGAAATCAAAACTTATTTGCAAACTCTACGCAACCACGTTAAAACCCTCTCTGAAGACCGCATGGTTGTTGCCGCAATGGTAGATTTCCATCAAGGATTTCAGGAATTGAATCAGAAATCAATTCCGCCAGAGTGGGAGCAGTCTTTGCAAAATTATTATGAAAAGAAATTTTTTCCCAATATTTCTGACAAAGTTCCTGGAGAACTTCGTTTTAAGAACTATAGTCCTGTAAGCCAAGCTGCTAAATATCTCCAACATTACTACATTGCTGGTAATGTCTATCCTGCACAACAAAAAGCTAAACTTGTAGATGCTGGTGATGGTAGTGCATACAGTCGGTTTCATGCTCAATATCAACCTTTATTTCAAAATTTAGTTCAGAGCATTGGCTATGACAATTTATTACTAATCGATCAAAATACAGGCAATATCATCTATTCAATCCGCAAAGAACCGGACTACGGTACTAGTCTCAATACTGGCCCCTACCGCACCAGTCACCTAGCTAAGTTAGTGGCAAGTGTACGTCAAAGCTTCGATCCTGGGGCAATTCAAATCAGTGATTTTGAAGCTTATCGACCAGTTTATGGTTCCCAAATGGCGTTTATCGCTGGCCCTATTTATGACGGTCCTAAGCTGGTGGGAATTTTAGCAGTGCAACTATCTGTTACCGAAATTAACCGGATTATGACCAGTAACCAAAACTGGCTGAATCAGGGTTTAGGAAAGTCCGGGGAAGCTTATTTGGTCGGCTCAGATTATCAAATGCGATCGCTCTCCCGATTTGCCCCCCAAGATCAACTAAACAAAATCCAGACTGTAGACACAGCAGCGGTGCAAAGAGCTTTAGCAGGTAAAACTAGTACAGGTATCCTCAAAGATTATCGTGGCATCTCAGTACTCACTGCCTATGCTCCTTTGAAGATTGGCGATCTCAAGTGGGCAATATTGGCACAGATGGACACATCTGAAGTCTTAGCTCCCGTAAACAATCTACAGTTGTGGCTGTTGAGTGCCAGCACAATTTTAATTGTCATATTCACATTTTTGAGCATTATTGTTGCTTATTTTGTGAATCGCCCCATCGCCGCTATCAAAGAAGGAATTCAACAACTGCAAGCCGGAAATTATCACACCACAGTTAATATTAATGGTGACGATGAATTTGGAGAAATCGGGCGAGCGTTTAATGCAATGGTTATTAGTTTGGGCGAAAAGTTAGCAGAAATCGACCAAAAAAATCGTGAAAATGAAGCTCTAATGCTCAATATTGTACCTTTTACTATTGCCCAGCGCCTCAAACAGGGTGAGTTAGTAATTGCCGATCATGTGAAGCACGTTACTATTTTATATGCGCGTGTGGTTGGTATTGCCGAACTTAGTCAACGACTTCCAGCCTCAGAAATTATTCAACTGCTGACTCGCTTATTTCATGAATTTGATCAGGCTGCGGAACGCTTTGGGCTGGAGCGTAAAAGTACCATTGACACCGATTACATGGTAGTTTGCGGACTGACGATTCCCCGACTAGATCACGTGAAACGCACCGTTGATTTTGGGGTGGAAATGTTGAATATCCTACATCACATGGAGTTAGGACACGATTTAGCTTTGGGGTTGAGAATTGGTATTCATACTGGTTCGGTAACGGCTGGGGTAATAGGTACTAAAAAATTTGGTTACAACGTTTGGGGTGAATCGGTTTATTTAGTGATGCGGTTGTATACTCAAGCCGAACTCAACAGCATTGTGATGACTCGTGCTGCTTACGAGTGGGTAGCAGATTCTTACACTTTGGTGCAATACCAACCGATGCACATTGACAACATCGGCGAAGTAGACACATGGATTTTGGTTTCTGCTACTAGGATGTCAATGAGCAAAGTTGATCTAGTGCAATCATCTTTTGCGAAAGTTCAACCGATCGCTGATACCGCCGCCGAATTATTTTATCAACGACTATTTGAATTAAGCCCTTCTTTACGACCTTTATTCAAGGGGAGTATGGAAGATCAACAACGCAAGCTAATGAGTACACTAGCGATCGCTGTTGAAGGATTACGCCAACCAGCAGCAATTATTACTGCTGTCCAAGAACTGGGTAAACGACATACCAGTTACGGAGTGACGGCGGAATATTACGATGTGGTGGGGGAGGCTTTACTGTGGACACTAGAGCAAGGGTTAGGAGAAGCATTTACTCCTCAAGTCCGGCGAGCCTGGGAAGAAGCTTATAAATTTTTGAGTGAAATTATGAAAGATGCTGCGGCTCAGGTAGAGCATCAAAATATTGGGGTTTAGAATCATGCGCCAAGATATTTTAACTTGGGGAATTGCCTTGATGCTGGGGGTTCCTGTGGTGGCGATCGCTCTCAACGAAGTAATTGAGAGATTACAACGGCAAAATATACCGTTTGTAGAAACACTCCAACATCTGCGGAATCTAGTTTTGCCTTTTCTGACTGCATGGCTGGTGATGCGTCAGATTCTGACTCTCGAACCTTCAGGAAACTTGGTACGTGCAGTCGAAACCCTATTTTGGATTGCAATCATCTACGCTGGATTATCTTTTTTAAACACTACCCTGACAACCCGCAAGAAACCCAAAGCTTGGCAAATTCGAGTGCCAAATCTCTATTTATTGCTAGCAAAAGCCTCAGTTGTCTTAGTCATTGGAGTACATATCCTTTCTAATATTTGGAAAATTGACTTAGCACAAATTACAACTGCTCTTGGCGTTGGTTCTCTAGTAGTGGCGTTAGCTCTACAAGATACCTTAAGTAATTTAGTCTCAGGTTTTTTGCTACTTTTAGAAAGACCTTTTGAAGAAGGAGATTGGCTAAAAATTTCGCCCCGTTCCGGCACAAGTTATGAAGGAGAAGTAATTGAAATGAATTGGCGGGCTGTTCGCCTGAGAACCCGAAATAGAGATATGATTATTATCCCGAA
Organism: Nostoc sp. FACHB-973; assembly: GCF_014698115.1. Lineage (GTDB taxonomy): Bacteria > Cyanobacteriota > Cyanobacteriia > Cyanobacteriales > Nostocaceae > Nostoc > Nostoc muscorum. The sequence goes on along the minus strand of NZ_JACJSJ010000032.1, from coordinate 67,592 downwards.
TGGAGAACTGGGAAAAATAAGTTTTGAAAACTATACTTTACTCAATCCTCTTCATGCAGAACGGGTTTTTGTCAGGTTATCTTATAATGATTTACCTAATCAAGTTATAGATGTTCTTCAAAAAGCAGCATTAGAAACTCCTGGAATTGTTGCCGAACCAGAGCCTAACATCCGCATCAAAGAATATGGCGATTTTTTCATCAATTACGAGATGAAAATTTACATCAATAATTATCCTAAAAAAGATGAGATAAGAGGCGAATTGTTAAAAAGAATCTACTACGCCCTCAAGCGTCACAAGTTAACAATTCCCTTGCCGACTCAAATGGAATATTCGCTTGAGGAAGCTTTGTTAAAAAGTGAAATTCCGCAAGACAAAGTATTGGAATATTTAGAAGCGCTGCCTTATCTTGCCTTTCTCGACCCTAGTACTATCAATAAACTTGCTCGTAGTGCCATTGTTGAACAATATGGCGTCGGTGAATGTATTGTCAAAGCTGGAAATCTCGACAAAGGATTTTTTATTGTTTGGGATGGATGCGTTCGCCTCTCGGTAAAAAACTCTCAAGGAAAAGAGCAAGAAGTATTTCGTTTGGAAAGAGGAGATTGTTTCGGTGAAATGTCGCTCTTAGCAGGACAACCCAGTTTAGCGACTGTCACGGTGGTTCAAGATTTACAGGCGATCGTGATTCCCATTGAAGAAATCATTCACCTAGCAGAACACAATGCTAAGTTTGCCTTAGAAATCAACCGCTTGATTGAGGAGCGAGATCAGGCAATTAAATTAGTTCAAAGGGTATCGAAGCCTTCCTGAACTAGTTTGTACAGAGGTTGGAATAGAAGGGAGCGATCGCTTTCTTCTGATTCTCTGAAAATTTAAAAATAAGTCTCACGAAAGATTGACAACACATTTATTTACCCAAAGTATCCCCCCTTCGTAGGAAACTGGTTATAATTATTTTCCATCTCCATCAGAAATCAAACTCTCATCCACACAGTATTTATATGGGACGTATTCGTTCTAAATCTGACCTACCTACAAAAATCTGTCCGGTATGTCAACGTCCTTTCACATGGCGTAAAAAGTGGCAAGATTGCTGGGACGATGTGAAATACTGCTCAGAACGTTGTCGTCGTCGCCGTTCTGAAGGGAATAAAGGATTGGGGAGTGGGGAGTAGGGAGTGGGGAGTGGTGAGGGAGATGAGGGAGCAGGGGAGGCAGGGGAGGCAGGGGAAGCAGAGGGAGAATATCCCCAATCCCCAGTCCCCAATCCCCAGTCCCCAATCCCCACCCCCCACTCCCCAATCGATTCAATATGTACTAAAATCAAGGACTTGAGTCATAAAGAGAGCAATCATGGTATCCATCCGCGAGTTGCACGAACAGCTAGTAAAAAAAGAACGTTCTGCTGTTGAAATTACCCAAGAAGCTTTAGAGCGCATTCAAGCCTTAGAGCCGAAATTGCACAGCTTTTTATGTGTGACAGCAGAACGGGCATTAGAGCAGGCGGGTACTGTGGATGCCAAAATCGCTGCGGGAGAAGAAATTGGACTGCTAGCAGGTATTCCTGTGGGAATCAAGGACAATATGTGTACCAAGGGGATTCCTACTACCTGCGGCTCCCGCATTTTGGAAAATTTTGTGCCGCCCTATGAATCAACAGTGACACAAAAACTGGCAGATGCTGGGGCGGTAATGGTGGGTAAAACCAACTTAGATGAGTTTGCGATGGGTAGTTCCACAGAGAACTCTGCCTACCAAGTCACGGGTAACCCTTGGGATTTGTCACGAGTTCCAGGTGGTTCTTCGGGAGGTTCGGCTGCTGCGGTAGCAGCCGAAGAATGTGTGGTTGCTCTCGGTTCTGATACTGGCGGTTCAATTCGCCAACCAGCGTCTTTCTGCGGTGTTGTGGGGATGAAACCAACTTATGGTTTGGTTTCGCGTTATGGTTTGGTGGCTTATGCTTCGTCTTTAGATCAAATTGGGCCATTTGCAAACACAGTAGAAGATGCTGCAATATTATTGAATGCGATCGCAGGTTACGATCGCCAAGACTCCACTAGCCTCAAAGTTCCCATTCCCAACTACGCTGCTAGCTTAAAACCAGATTTCAAACCCAGAGGTCTGTTAAGAGTTGGTATCATTAAAGAAACTTTTGGCGAAGGTCTAGATTCTGTAGTGGAAGAAGCTGTTACCAAAGCAGTGGATCAACTACAAAGTTTGGGAGCAGAAATTCACATAGTTTCCTGTCCCCGCTTTCGTTATGGCTTACCTACTTACTACATTATCGCCCCATCAGAAGCGTCAGCAAACCTAGCTCGTTACGATGGCGTTAAATACGGTTACCGCGCTGCTGATGCCGATAATCTCCTCTCGATGTACACTCGTACCCGTGCCACTGGTTTTGGTACAGAAGTCAAACGCCGGATTATGATTGGCACTTACGCGCTTTCAGCTGGCTATTATGACGCCTACTACTTGAAAGCTCAAAAAGTCCGCACTCTAATTAAGCAAGACTTTGAAAAAGCTTTTGGCGTGGTTGATGTGTTAGTCTGTCCCACATCTCCCACTACAGCATTCAAAGCAGGGGAAAAAACTACTGACCCCTTAAGTATGTATTTAAATGACTTAATGACTATTCCCGTAAATCTTGCTGGTTTACCTAGTTTAAGTGTGCCATGTGGTTTTGACGAACAAGGACTACCCATAGGATTACAGCTCATTGGTAATGTGCTACGGGAAGACCAACTTTTTCAGGTAGCTTATGCTTATGAGCAATCCACTACTTGGCATCTGCGTAAACCGCAAATATCTTGAAAATTGGGCATGGGGCATGGGGCATTGGGAGGTGTGTCCGGTGTGTCCGGTGTGGGAGGATGGGGAAGAAATCTTTCCCCCCACACTCCCCTGCTCCCTCATCTCCCTCATCTCCCTCATCTCCCCCATCTCCCTCACTGATTACTGACTATCGACTGTTGATTATCATCTTCTGGAGTTACTGATTCAGCTGTCAGCCGTGGATTAAGTGTATGAAGAAGACCAGCAGATGCACTTACTAATAATAAAATATAGGTCAGAACAAGAGGTATGTATGTATTTCGTTTTTTATCTAAATTCTTATGAGCATTTTTAGAGTTTTGGCGGACAACATTGGTTATCAACATGTGTGATAAAGCATTTCCATCTAGCCCTAAGGCATCTCCATAACGACGGATGAATCCTTGAAGAAAAATAGGCTCAGGCAATTCTTCAAATCGCTCTTGTTCTAATGCTTGCAAAACGCCCAATCGAATCATTGTTTGAGCGGCGATTTCTTCGATGCGTATGGATTTTTGTTGTCTTACTTGTCGCAAGTGTGTGCTGATTTCCTTTAGTTGCTCTAGTTGAGCTTCATTTAAGGGTGTCACAGTCTTCTCCTGTATGGGCTAGCTAATTCTACTTTCATAGAGAAGACTGAAACATGCATACGTAAATTTACTGAATATTTGATTTTCAGATAAATTTTTTTCATTATGGCTTAATCCAGGATTTTAAAATGCTAAAGCATCTCATACTAAGTATTTTTTCTGTTATGATAAATACTTTATAAAGCAAAATTTTGGGCATAATGACAAGCAACAACCTGCAATTTATAATACCAGTAATTACGCGATCGCTCCTCTGGGCTGGGATAATTGCAGCATTTGTCTACTTTGCCATCTGTCTATTTCTTTTTATTAGCCAAACTCGGTTTATTTTCTTTCCCTCTGTTGTGATTGAAAAGACACCAGAGTTTTTTAATCTCCCTTACGAAGAGGTTTGGTTACCTGTAGCTGTTAAAACAGGCAAGGTAGAACACATTCATGGTTGGTGGATAAAAGCTAAACAACCTAATGCCAAGGTGTTGCTATACCTGCATGGTAACGGTATTAATATTGGTGCAAATATAGGTCATGCAAATCGATTTTATCAGTTAGGATTTTCAGTATTGCTAATTGATTATCGGGGTTATGGTCGCAGTGAAGGTTCTTTTCCCAATGAAAAGCGGGTTTATGAGGATGCAGCCACAGCTTGGAATTACTTAGTACAGCAACAAGAGATTTCACCCAGGCAAATTTTTATTTATGGTCATTCATTGGGGGGTGCCATCGCCATCGATTTGGCAGTGAAACACTCACAAGCCGCTGGTTTAATTGTGGAAAGTTCTTTTACTTCTGTCCGTGATTTGATCGCTTATCGAAACATGTTTTGGATGTTTCCTGTGGATTTAATCTTGACACAGCAGTTTGAATCGATTAGAAAATTGCCAAACTTAAAAATGCCCGTTTTATTCATTCATGGCGTTGACGATTTGGTTGTACCTTCTTTCATGAGCCAAAAACTTTATGCTGCTGCTCCCGAACCGAAGCAACTATTGTTAATTCCAGCAGCAGAGCATAATAATACCGCACTAGTTGCCGGTTCACAATATTTGCAATGGATAGAGTCTTTTGTTGAGCAAGTCTTGACAATCGATAAATCATAACTTCTAATACAATTTTAGATTTTGGATTAAGGTTGATATAAATACCTTGGTAGGGTAGCACAGCTGTGCTACCCTACGGTAAATCCATATAATTACAAGCAATTAACCGGACTTAATACCACTTATTATTCAGATTCTGAATTCTGTTAGCGCAGCGGAGCGTAGCCCATTCTGACTTCTGAATTCTGCTCCATTATGGCAATTTATAGCTAGCAATACGCAGATTTAACTTACCTTGGCGGGGGTTTTGGCTGAATACAAATGCGCCTTCTTCTCTTTCACCACTAGATAAAAAGTCAATTTGTTGTTCTCCTGATTCTGCAACTTTGCCATCAATTAGTAACTCAGCCATAATTTGAACTGACTCGGCTGTGTCTCCTCCGGTGTTGACGACTTCAAAGGCTACATAAAATTGTCCATCAATTTCCCGAATTGTTTCTTTTTTGGCGACAGAAATAATAGGAGGTTGATTTTTTTCGTTTAGCCAAGTGTAGCCCACCAAACTCACAATGATGGCTAAGATAAACGAGGCGATACTGAATGTCACCCACTCAGCAAGGGAACGCTTTGGTTGTTGTTCTGTTTTAGTCATATCGCTAACCTACCAGCTGCACCGCCAATAGTTGCAGGTAAACCTAACATTAAGGTGTGATCTAACCACATTGTCCAAGGGTCGCTAAAAGTCAACTTTTGAAAAAACCACAGCATAAAAGCGCCTGCTAGTAGTGACACTAGGTAAGACATGATCGTTTCGCTAGATGGCCGTTGGAAAATTCCTTTTTGTTGTCTTCGCTTTCGCTGGTCAGAAAAGCCTGCCTGAAATACAATGCCATAAGAAATTAGCAAAGATGCGGCGATGATTGCCAATTCCCAAAGTGGTGAAGCTGCGGCTGCTAACATGGTAATTTCATCTGTTGGGGCGATGTTAAATGCAATGACGATCGCACCAATTAAAGTTGCACCTATATCTGCTAAAGTGGCGTCTATTTCACTCTCGTTTTTGTTAGCTGCATCATATGTTTGCCCGTCCCCATTGCCGTTTCTACTATCTCCCAAAAACTGGTTGGCTAATGCTACACCGAGAGTGAAAGGTACACTTTCAAAGATGATTTTACCCAAAGATTCCTTGAGGGAAGTTTCTGGCGTTAATTCTCGTAATAGTAGCAGGATAAACGCAGAGCAAGCTATGCCGATCGCCATTGCTTCTATGGTATCCATTGCAGCTTGATGAGCTTGCCAGTTATATCTGCGTTTGCGAAAACCTTCTGTTTGATTGAGGAAGAAAACTACAATAAACATCAGTGCGATCGCCATCATCATCATTTGTGGTTTGGCAAGCGATCCAATCCACCAAACTTCCATTGTATACAGCAAAGGTATACCAAATAAAAAACCTCCGCAAGCACCCCGAATGATGTCATTAATCTCACTTCTCCAGACGTTTTTCTGACGTTTTGTTGCCACTCCTTGACTTTCCTTTTATTGAGATAATATCAATTTAAAAAATGATTCCTGCATACATATATTCTAGGTTCAGTAAGCCACTCTTCTCCTCTCGTTAAGAGAGTTAAGTAAAGTCCAGCTTGAGGTACTTTCAATATCTTTGCCACATAGCAAGCTGATGTAGGGGCGTATAGCTGTACGCCCCTACATATCCATCTGCTGATTGCATTATGACTTCTTGTTCAAAATATGTAAATTTTATTTATAAAACTTTCAGACTTTACACTACATGCTGCTATGCCATTCCACATCTATCTTAAGATACTATAACTTATGTAATTTTTCTCTCCCCTGATGGAGGTAAAAAACAATACATCACTACTAAATTTAGTAATAGGTTAACCAACTACAAGACAAGCCGGAGATAAAACCATGAGTGCCGAAAAAAGAATCGAAGCTACTGCAAAAAATATTGAAGGAAAAATTCAAGAGGTTGTGGGTGAATTAACAGGTAATCCCCAAGATAAAGCTGAAGGACAAGCCAAGCAAGCCCAAGCCCAAGGTATTCACGTTGTAGAAAACATCAAAGATGAAATCAAGAAAGCTTTAAGCTAGTTTAGCTTGTGCAATGTAAATCGTAAGTAATTTTAATGATGGTTCATTACTCATAGTCTAACATTAACTACTCCACTTACTAAAACTTAGTGGAGTTTTTGTATTGGGGAAAAATCTGCTAACAACTTACCTCTAACCATAATTTTTCTACCAATTCGATTCAACTAATAACTGGTACGTCCAGCTACTAAATTCCATATAAATATAGCGATAATTGCACCAATGACGGCAACAATTATACCAGGTATGCTGAGAGATGCGGCAGCTAATTGAAATCTACCCGTCTCTAAAAGAGTAACTAAAATTCCGCCAAGTACAGCACCTACGATACCCAATACCATAGTTGCAACGATTCCACCACCTTGACGACCGGGATAAATAGCTTTTGCTATGGCACCAGCAATTAAACCCAGAATTATCCAAGCAATAATGTTCAGCATAATTTAATCCATCAGAAAAGGTAATAACTAGCTTAGAAATTACAATATTGTTTTCCTTCTACCGTAGGATATAGGTATTAAATTTGTGAGATTGTAGTTTTGTGCCAATGTGATTACACTTTCTGACCAGGAAACTCCAAAATTTCCTATTAAGATGGGAAAATATAAAAAAATCATAGGGAAGAATCAATCGTCATGACTGTTATCATTATCAAATGGACGAGTGACTAATATCACCGGATGATTGACGCTGGTATTTTGAGCGATCGCCAAGTTGAACTACTTGTAATGATTTTCATTTGAATGGGTACTGGGTGGGGTAGCACAGCTGTGCTACTCTACGAATTGCCTGTACTCCACGCAATTGCAAACTGCTATAAAAAAGAAATCATCGAAATGTCGCTAGAATGTCAACGCTATATTGATTTAGAATTCAGAATTCTGTATTCTTCTTCAAATTTTTTGGAGATATTCAGGTGGCACATTATCCACTAACCACACACCGTTATCAGAACAATAAAAGATGTAACCAGCCTGATGCATTGCGGCAGCATCTACAATAAAAACTACTGGTTTCCCATGTCTTGCTCCCACGTTCTGGGCTGTGGCAATATCCCTCGATAAATGAACGTGGTGACGCGACATTTTGCAAAGTCCTGTTTCTAGAATTGACTTTACAGATTTGTGTCCCGTACCGTGATAAAGCTGATCTGGAGGAACAACAGGTTCCAATTGTAAATCAATTTCTACACTATGTCCTTGATTAGCACGAATCAGAGTACCTGTAGAGTCAAAAGAAAAGCGTTGTTTATCGCTAGATTCTACTACTAACTCTAATTCCTGACGGCTAATTGGAAACTTGTTTTTAGCACAAGCTGTAAGTAGTTGATCAACAGCAACCCAACCACCGGGAGCAAGTTCAATTCCAATTGCATCTGGTGTGTGTCGCAGATATTTGCTGAGATATTTGCTGATTTTGATGAGCCGAGAATCACTCATTTGATTGGGTTGAAATTTTATACTACATTTATATATAAAATATAATACATGATAAATTTGATTGCTAGTTTTAATTTGTGTGAATTGATAGAATTTATTTGAGCATCAGGACTAATGCTACTACAATCATCGCCATGAGTGTCAGTTTACCACCAGGAATGAGTGGTTGATTGATGCTATTAGAGTTTTTTTGTTCTTGACGTTGCTTCCAAGTCATTAACGCCGGGATGATTCCACCTAGAACTGAGATGCTGAATGTTCCTGTGTAATCTAGGGCAGTAAAAAAGATGCTGGGATTGAGTGTACCGAGAGTCATCGGAGGGAAAAGAACCAGCGAATAGAGGGGTAGGCGACTAGAAATATCGCCCTGTGTAATGAGAAAAATATCTTTGAACAAATCCAATAATCCGTATACAAATCCAATGAATGATGTGACGATCGCAAACTCGGAAAAAACTGATACTAGCACTCCTAACCATTCTCCTGCACCACCGGCTCGTAAAATTTGCAGTGGATCAAAAACAGTTTTGCCGCCAGATGTGCTGTGTACCATATCAGGACTGACGCTTGCCAAAATTACAGCATTCCACGCCAAGAACATGATTAGGGGAATCAAGGAACCAATCAAGATGGACTGACGAATTTTGCGGACATCTCCTTCAAGTTGCGTCACAACCACCGGTACTATGTTTTGAAAAAACATTGCTACACACATAACTGAAATTGCGCTACCAAGGGCACTCCAGTTCTGAATTAAGAGTTGGCTACTCTTAACTTGTCCTCCTGCTAGCAATAAGAGTCCCAAGAAGGAAACAATGACAATTGCCACAAAGGCGGTGTTTAATTTCTCAATAAACTTTTCTCGCCCAAGATACATCACACCGCCAAAGATCAGCGTGAAAGTCGTTGTACCCACCCACGTAGGTAATGAGTTGTGTACATTCCAGAGTTTGGCGATCGCAGTTCCTAAAATCTCTCCACCTTGGGTGATGTATGCTACCAACAGAGCGTAGTGCATAAATAAATATGCACCGCTAGCAACTAGCGCTCCCACCTTCCCCAGGTTCTTTTCAACAATTCCCAACAGACCTATACTCGGACGCCCTTCTAAACGCATGGTGTTTAAAGTCACCTCTGCAATCAACAAACCTGAAACTAAAGCGTAGAGCCAAACTGCAATCAACCCAAATGTCGATGGCAAAATTCCTGACGGGAGGGTGACCGCTGGTAGGGCGAGAATCCCAGCCCCAACCGTGGTTCCCGCAATCATTGCTGTACTACCTAATACACTACCTGGTTGATGATTGAGTTTATTTCCATCAAATTGCACGTGAGAAAACAACCGAGTTACTTGCTCTGAATCCTTGAGAACAGGCTTCATGAGGGTCATATTGAGTAATTGCACCTAAATTAAGGAGAGAATGTTAACATATGTAAATAATTTTAGCAAAAACCCCTAATTTACTATTTTTTGGGCAAATTTTTCACCAAGAGACGCGATAAATCGCCGTCTCTACAAGACGCGATAAATCGCCGTCTCTACAAGATGTGACCAATTGAATTTCATTAACACCCATAAAACAATTTACCAACTTGGGTTAAATCTACGTTTCCACCGCTGATGATGATACCAATCTTTGCTTGTGGTGCTGTTACCACAGCTTCGAGTAAGGCGGCGGCGGCGAGTACTCCGGTGGGTTCGACTACGATTTTCAAGCGTTCCCACAAGAAAAACATGGTGCGAACAATCGCTTCTTCAGATACCGTTACCATATCATCGACGTAATGCAGCACTAGGGGGAAAGTAATTTCACCAAGGCTAGGAGTCCGGGCGCCGTCTGCTATGGTATGGGGATTTTTGACGGTTTGCAGGGTTTTGCTGTGAAAGGAACGGGTGGCATCGTCGGCAAGTGTTGGTTCTGCGCCGATTACTTTACAATCAGGTAGAAGTGCTTTGGTGGCGATCGCACTACCAGAAAGTAATCCACCACCACCACAACAAACTAACAGCAAGTCCAATTCACCAACTTCTTGAATCAGTTCTAAAGCTGCTGTACCTTGTCCTGCGACTACATGGGGATGATCGTATGGCGGAATCAGTGTCAGATGGCGATCGCTTGCTAAATTTTGGGCTAATTCTTCCCGATTTGTTGTCTGACGATTGTACAAAATTACCTCTGCACCATAACTGCGAGTGGCAGTTTGTTTGACAGCCGGTGCATCGTCAGGCATGACAATGGTGGTGGGAATATTGAGTAATTGTCCAGCTAAGGCGATCGCTTGGGCATGATTTCCCGATGAATAAGCGATAACGCCTGTTTGTTTTTGTGCTTGCGATAGTTGCGCTAAGGCGTTGTATGCACCTCGAAATTTAAATGAACCGGTGCGTTGAAAATTTTCGCACTTAAAAAATACTTGGCTATTAGTGCGATCGTTAACAATTCTAGAAGTCAGCACGGGTGTACGGTGGGCAATTCCCAAAAGTCGCCCTTGTGCTGCTTGGACATCAGTTATGGTAACTAAGTTATGCTTCAGCATCGACGGCAGTATTAAAGATTGTTGCTCTTTATTGTCAGATGAACGAGTAATTATGCCAATCGCCCACTGGTTGGTAACCAATTTCCTGATATATATGATTGGATGTTGGGTTTGCCAAATCTGTGAATAAAAAACAGAATCGATTTCCTCGATCTAATAAAGTCTGACTCAAAGCTGCAACAGAAGCGCTGGCGTAGCCTCTACGGCGATGTTCAGGCGGTGTGTACACCATACCAACCCGCGCACCATTGGGCGTGGTTCCACCATGACAAGCTATTGAAACTGCTACTTCGTCCTGCCAAAGGTAAGCAGTACCTTGGCGTAAAACTCCTTGAACCCAGCGTTCTGCATCTAATTCAATCTCGCCCAAAGCTTCTAGAGAAAAGGCTTCATGCCAATTTTTCAGAAGTTCTCGGTCATCCTCTGTGGCTAGACGTAAATAACCTGTGACTTGAGAAATTGGCTTTACCTTTTCTAATTTAAAGGTACGCAAAGCTACTTTCAACTGATAGGATTGACCAGTCAGCGAATGCCACGCCAGAGTAAAAGCTTGCGCCTCATCTGTGGGAGCATTTACTCCTGGTAGTGATGGGTAGGAGATAGATAAATCTTGAGCAAGTAACTCCACTGCTTGGAAATCTTTAATCTCGGAGAGTAGCAATGGTCTAGGTGATGTTCTCATGGCTACAGCCACAATATCTCCATTTACCTCCACTGTTGACAAATAAGGCTTTTCCTCAAAGCGTTCGGGATTTTCAATTAAGGTATGGCTAATTCCCAACAGTAAGTTATGCATTGCTTCCTGATTCAGCAAGTAGTCTTTCACTCTGGCATAAAATTCAGTAGCATTTTGAAATCGATAGACTTTCATTCTAGTTCCCTCAGCTTTCACTACCAATAGTTGTGCTGCTCATTTGTTCTCGCAAAACTGCAACTTGAGAAAGCATAATTTTCTCCATCGCCCCAGTTTCTAAAGTTACCATCCAGCGAATCATCGATGAAAGAAATAGTTCTTTGAGATATGCAAAAGAAAAGCCATCTGTTAATGCAATTATCTGATTTATAGCTTCGTCAGACAACTGCATTGCAGTTTTTAATTTATGATTCCACAACGTTATATAAGCTTCTCTAGCTACAATATCGGGCAATTCAAAGTGATATTTGCGGTCAAAGCGGCTGGGGCGATCGCTAATTGCTGAATCTAAACGTTCTGGATGATTTGTAGTTGCAATGGTGATAATTCCTTCGTTCAAGGCGAAGCCATCCAATTCATTTAAAAAGAAAGAGCGATTTTCTTCATTCAACAGAGAATCTATATCTTCTAGTACCAAAATACAAGGTGCTGATTGCCTAGCTTGTTTGAATACTTTGCGAATATTTTCGTTATCAGTATCATACTCAGACTTGAAGCTTTTCACGTATAAGCAAGGTTGTTGCATTTGATTAATCAATGCTTTTACTGTATGGGTTTTGCCATTTCCCGGTGAACCAATGAACAAAATACCCCGCTTCCAAGGTACACCATAAGCTGCGTAGGTTTCGCGGGATGCAAAGAATGTATTCAGGTCATCTTGAATATCTTCCTTGAGATTACCCTGCAAAATCAAGTTATTAAAAGTAGCACCTTTAATGGATTGAAATAAGTCTTGATTTTTGTCCCAATAACCATCTTCAAAGACTAAAACCTCGTCACGAATTTCAGAATTCCAATCACAAACTGCAACAAAAAATTCTTCAGCTATTTTTTTGCTCTCAGCTAAAATCCAGTAATATCGATTTTTACAATAACCTTCCTGCCAACTCATTAAGAGGATATCAAGTTTTTGCCCTTGCCATGTAACTTCAAAACTGGCATTTTCGGTATAATTGTAAATTTCTTGCTCCATCCCATCCCAGCTAGTAATTATCTGGTTGTGGATAAAGATATTCTGTTGAAGAGTACAGAGGTTTACCTTGGCATACTTCTCTAAATTAAATGTCGAATCGTTTCCCTCTACCAGTCCTTTATGGGGATAAATTGCTGCTAATTCCTGACTGATGTGGTAGGCGATCGCATTATTCGGTAGACTGAGTGCTTCTGTAATCAATTGTTGAATTTTCACAGTTATTTTTTCGCTGATATGTTATGGTCTTGAATCTTCACATTGAAGTTTAGCTACAAGACATCTCGGATTAATTCCAGATAAATAAAGCAGAATTCAGGAGTCAGAATTCAGAATTCAGAATATAACCCACATCTAAAAATGTCGAAACGTGGGTTTCTGTTACCTGTTCCCTTTGAATGGTTGATATAGGAATCATATTTGATTTCTGAAAAATCTAAGTATTTGTAGGGTGTGTTAGGCGTAAGCCGTAACGCACCAAAGCCTTAATAATGGTGCGTTACGCTGTCGCTAACGCACCCTACGTATCTTTTCAAAAATCAAATAGTAGTCCTATAGTTACACAAATAATTGCGTAAACTCATACATTAAATCCACCCTGCCTTTACGCAACATGGCTGGATCTAATCTTTCAGTAGTGTTGCAAGTCATTAAGACAACTAACCGTTGCTGCATTTGAATACCAGAGTCATCAATTACACTCTGATACAAAGTGCCATCTAGCAAACTCAGAATGTGTTCGGTTTTGTTATTGTATTGCGCTACTTCAGATGCACGATTTTGGGCTAAATTATCAGCCTCGTTAATTACGATACAAATTCGCTCTAAGTAAGTGGGTGGGACAAAGTTGGCGATCGCATCATGATCTAAAATGAAAATTACAAAACCTAAAGGTATGAGAATTTCTTTTGCTACTGCTTGTGTCCAAGCTGTTTTACCCGTCCCCGGTTCTCCATGTACAACAACTGCTAACTGATTTTGATTGAGAATTGCTTGCTGTACAGAATCAGTAAAGTTTTGGATATCTGCTGGAAATGTGCGAATGGGAAATTGACTGTGAACTTTGCCTACACGACTTTGATATCCACTCAGCATAACTGCTAAGTCGTAAGTTGCTTTGTTAATTAATGGCGCTAAATTTCTCGCCATTAAAGTATATTGTCGTCGCCCGCGATCGTAAGGATCAATTTGCAACCAAACGTCATATTGAGACCAGTACGCATAAACAGTATTGATTACATCTAACCTTTCCCAGCTAAAAAACTTTTCTACAGGAAAGTAAAAATCTCTTTCTGAATAATATTGGGTAATAATATCAGGACGAGCCAACAAATGTAAAACTCTTAGTATAGTAATTTCTTGCAATCGGTTGAGAACGTAATCAATGGGAATACTGCTGCGACTGACAAATTGGACGATGGGCGTTTCGCTACTCAAAACATCTTTGTAGCGATGATCTGGTGATTGAGGATCTGGTGTAATATAATTCCAAAATTTTTCAATTTCGTAACGCGTATTATCCGATACAACACTTAATAAATTTGCCCACCAAGCATAATTATTTCGCCCCAAAATATCAGCGACATTACTCGCTAAATTCAAGCTTTTTTGAGTTAATTCCCGTGAATCATGAGATAATAAATGCCAGAAAAAGCCCAAGTCTAATTCTCGGTGAAACGGCCGCCAACCGCTAGCAAGTAAGCTTTGACGAGTATTATTCGCAGGAGTGCCATCATTACTTCTATAATAGTCAAAATCCATATTTATCTAGTTATCTAGCGTTATTGAGTTATTTTGTGCTGAACTAGGAGATTTTGAAAAACTTCTCTCGTAATATCAACTAATTGCGTACAAATGTTAAGTTTATTTTCACCGTGCTGTACTGGCTAGCAAGTCTTCTTAATCTAACTCATCTTTTATGTATTACACTATAATACATAATGAATGTCTGTGTCAAATTAATTTACCAAGCAATTGGTATTTGAAGACGCGATAAATCCAAGACGCGATAAATCGCGTCTCTACATGAGGGTTTTGGGTTTATCTGAAATGTATTGGTATATGGGTAGCACAGATGTGCCACCCTACGAGGATCTACAGCAGATTTCAAGAAGCGTGAAGTACACCATCTGGGACTGGTAGCTAGGCACAGAAGCTATACTAATTCAGAATTATGCTGTATGTTAATCTGTGGTTAATTATTTTTTCCTTAGCTTATCGGTGCGGGAGCCAGTATAATCAAGTTGAATATTTGCCATTAATTTCTATGTAACCTTCTGAAAGATCGCAACCCCACACAGTTGCAGAAGTTTCCCCAATATTAAGACTAACATGAATATCTACTTTGTCTTTGGACATAATTTGCCGTAATTGTTCCAGATTTTCCTCGGTTAAACTATCAGGATAAACTTTCACATTGTCAAACCTGATAACCACTTTTTCTGGATTGATTTGTTGTTCATTTTCACATTTTCCTATAGCCATAGCAACTCGTCCCCAGTTCGGATCTGCTCCATAAACCGCAGTTTTTACTAATGGTGAATTGACAATTGCTTTAGCTACTTTTTTAGCTTGTACATAGTTAATAGCTGAATCGACAGTTACCTGAATAATCTTAGTAGCGCCTTCTGCATCTCTGGCAATTTTCAGGACTAATTCATGTGCAACTTCTTGCAATGCATTAGCAAAATCTGCTTCTGGAACTTCACCTGCTAAACCATTTGCTAAAATTACGGCGGAGTCACTAGTAGAAGTGTCAGTGTCTACACTCAGGCAATTAAATGTTTTATCGATAGTAGAACGAAAAATAGAACGTAGGCTGTTTGCTTCAATAGCAGCATCAGTAAAAAAGAAAGTTAGGAGGGTAGCCATATTCGGCTCAATCATACCGACACCTTTGGCAATTCCCACCAGCTTGGCATTTCCGATTTGCCGTGTAGCTAGTTTCGCTACTGTATCGGTGGTCATAATACCACGGGCTGCGGCATGAAAATCAGCAGCAGTCAATTTTTTCCCCAATCCTAATAAACCGGCGCGGATTTTTTCAATGGGGTAACGTCTACCAATTACACCTGTAGAAGCTATCACAATATTATGTGCAGCAATTCCAGTTTCAGTTGCAACTAATTGCAAAACCTCTTGGGCGTCAGCGATACCAACAGAACCATTAGCGACATTTGCATTCTTAGATATAACGACAATTGCTTGTGCTTGTGAATCTTTTAAGTTATCGCGGCTAATAGTAACACTCGGCCCGGCGAAAAGACTTTGAGTAAAAACTCCATCAGCTACACAAGGAACTTCTGATTTAATCAAGACAAAATCATCTGTTGTATCTCGGATTCCCAAGTTAGTAATAAATGCGCTAAATCCTTGAGGTGTGGAAGATGTAGTTAATGACATTAAATACCTAACTTTTTTATTCTGATTCCTGAATTCTGAATTCTGAATTCTTCCTTCTAATTATCTCAGTTTTTGGAACTAATAGAAGCTGACAAACTATAAATCATGTAACGTCAAGGTGAATGTCGTCCATCCATTGTTGCTTTCTACTTGAATCTTTCCTTGCAGTTGTTCGATTAATTTCTGTACTATAGGTAGACCTAATCCTGAACCACCTTGATTCCAGATGTCTGCATGAGGGAGGCGATAGAATTTCTCAAAGATTCGCGGTAATTCTGTTGCCGGAATTTCTGCTGAATTACTAATACTAATAATAGTATTTGGGGGTGTTTCTGAAGAATTGTGAAGTACACTGAGCAGAATTTCACCACCCGCAGGTGTGTATTTACAGGCATTATTGAGCAATTCTACTAAGATTCGTTCTAAGCTAGTGCTGTCTGAGGAAAGTGGCGGCAGATCTGCTCTTAGATTTATCTGTAAAGTTTGCTGATGTTCTTGAATACGGGTTTGAAATGGCTCAATCACCCAAGGTAGCCACTGTTGTAAGAACAACGCATCAGGTGTAATTATTGAGTAGGATGAGCTTTCTAGGCGTTGTAAGTCTAGTAAATCGTTGATGAGTTCTAGCTCGCGATCGCACTCACCGTCCATCAATTCTAGATAGTGCTGAGTTTCCTCAGTACCAGTAGAAGTTTGTAACATTTGAATCATTACCTTGATATTGCTCAGAGGCGATCGCAATTCATGAGAAACTAAGCTCAAGAAGTCATTTTTGAGTTCATTTATCTGCTCTAATTGGCTCACAAGTTGCTCTTGCTCGATTTGCTTTTGACGTGCTTCA
Organism: Nostoc sp. FACHB-973; assembly: GCF_014698115.1. Lineage (GTDB taxonomy): Bacteria > Cyanobacteriota > Cyanobacteriia > Cyanobacteriales > Nostocaceae > Nostoc > Nostoc muscorum. The sequence goes on along the minus strand of NZ_JACJSJ010000032.1, from coordinate 50,926 downwards.
ATGGCTCGTTTGCGCTCAGTAATATCCCGAAATATCAACACAGCACCCGTAATTTTATCTTTGTCATCTTTAATTGGTGCAACACTATCATCAATCGGTATTTCTGCGCCGTCTTTAGCAATCAAAATAGTTTCTGCTGGTAGATTTACAATAGTACCATCTTGAAGAACTTTGATAATCGGATTTTCAAGAGGGTGATGAGTTTCTGCATTGGCAATATTAAATACTTCTGATGAATTTCTGCCACAAGCTTCTTCCTGTTTCCATCCGGTCAGATTTTCAGCCACAGGATTCATAAAAGTGATCAATTCTTGCAGGTCGCTAGCAATCACACCATCGCTGATACTTTTTAAAAGTGCATCCAGCCATTTTTTATTTGCTTTTAATTGCTTTTCTAGACCATGTTTAACCAAAGTTATCTCAATATTAGTTTGTAATTCCTTTTCTTTAAAAGGTTTGAGTAGATAGCCGAATGGTTCAGTTATCTTGGCTCGTTCTAATGTTTTATCATCTGCATAAGCGGTCAAATAAATTATGGGAATATCCAAGCGTTTATAGATTTCTTGAGCAGCTTCTATCCCGTCAATTTTACCTTTGAGTCTAATATCCATTAGCACCAAATCTGGCAAAATTTCCATTGCTTTATTAATAGCTTCTTCCCCGGAAGAAGCTATGGCAGGAACCGTATAACCAAATTTGTTTAGTCGATACTGTAAATCCTTGGCAACAATAGCTTCATCTTCTACAACTAATATTCTGGCATTTGTCATAATTGAGGTTTTTTATTTATATTTACATAAATGGAAATATCAGCTGACATTGTACTCCACTGTCGCCTTTTATAATGATACTTCCTGCTAATTGAGAAGTGAGAGCATCTACTAATTGTAAACCTAATGAGCCTATTTTTTTAAAATCAAAATCTGAAGGTAACCCAATACCATCATCACTAACTCTCAGGATCAAATTATTGTCATGACTTTGATGAAGTTCAATATAAATTGAACCATTTCTACCTTGAGGAAATGCATATTTTAAGGAATTGGATACAAGCTCATGGATAATTAAGCTACAAGGAATCGCTGTATCCAAGCCTAGTGAAACATCCTCATCAATATTTATTCGGGCGGTGATGGCATCTTCATTGACTTCGTATGTAGTAAATAAACTCGCTACTAAATCTCGAGTATATTCACCAAAATTAATCCTCGCTAAATCTTGAGATTGATACAATTTTTCGTGAATCAGAGCTATTGATGCAATTCGCTGCTGGCTTTGTTGGAATATTACTAAATCGTCTTTGTCTTTGATATACGCAGATTGCAAATTTAGCAAACTAGAAATCACCTGTAAATTGTTTTTGACACGATGGTAAATTTCTTTTAATAATACCTCTTTTTCTAAGAGTGATGCTTTGATTTGTTCTTGTGAATGCTTGCGATCGCTAATATCTTCAATCGCAGAAATAAAATACTTTGGCTCTGTGCTAGATTCACGCATTAAAGCTACCGTGAGGTTAACCCAAACTATGGAAGTATCTTTGCGGAAATAGCGCTTTTCTGTTGAGAAAGTTTGAATCCGATCTGCTAGAATCTCGTTAACGTATTTCAGGTCAGTTTCAAGATCGTCTGGGTGGGTAATATCTTGGAAAGTTAACAACTGTAGCTCTTGGAGCGTGTAACCAAGAATATCACAAAGCCTCTGGTTAACTAACAACCATCTTCCATCTATTGCTACATGAGCAATGCCAACAGCAGCTCGATCAAATGTAGCCCGGAATCGCTGTTCGCTTTCCCGCAATGCTGCTTCCATTCGTTGGCGCTGAGTAATTTCTGCTTGTAGTGATTGATTAATTCTTGTTAATTCTGCTGTCCGTTCGTCAACGATGCTTTCTAATTGGTTAAGTAGACTACTGAGTGCTTCCTCTGCTTGCTTGCGCTCAGTGATATCCGTGTGTGAGCCTGTCATCCGCACTACGTTACCGTTTTCATCCCACAGTCCTTGACCTCGATTTAAAATCCATTTGTAGCTGCCATCTTTACATAAAACTCGATGCTCGGTAATGTAAAAAGGTGTTTTCCTCGCAAAGTGATCTTGAACTGCTTGTATTACCCAATCGAGATCGTCAGGATGCACTCGTGTCAACATTTCATCTAAATGGTTAGAAATTTCGTGGTCTTGGTAACCGAGCATTTCCTTCCAACGAATCGAAAAGAAAACTTCATTAGTTTTAACATTCCAATCCCAAATTCCATCATTATTGCCACGTAAAGCTAATTGCCAACGTTGTTCACTTTCTCTTAAAATTTCCTCAGTTCGTTTGCGCTCAGCAATTTCGTTTGCAAGTTGGCTGTTAGCCCCCTCAAGTTGGGCAGGACTCGGTAAAGCTAATGCCTGGGGTATTAATGGCACAAGTTCTAACGCCGTAACTACGGAGACAAAAGCGGTGATAGCTTTGATGAAGCCCGATAGCCAATAGGTAGGATACCAAAGCGTCCACACATCCATTAAATGGGTTGTGCCACAAGCAACAATGAATGTGCTAAACATCAGGAACATCCAGCCAAAAGGCACATCTCGCCGTTTGCGAACAAAATAAACTAGCATGACTGGAATTGAATAATAAGCAAGTCCAGTTAGTACATCTGAAAGCAGATGCAACCATACCAATCCTGGTTTCCAGAGGTAGCAATGTCCGTGGGGAATAAACTGGTTAGTAGAGAAAAAATTATTTAAAAATTCCACGATCAAAACCCATACACAGCACAAGTCTTCATCGAAGCCAGAGCGTGAAAAAAGAGGTTTTCTACCTGGCTTCATAAACGCCAAGACGCCTAGAGTGTGGCTTCTCACATTCTAGAAGAGAAGAGGTTCGGCGTTCGTCAGAGTTTTGCTGTACTATAAAGCACAAGCTGTAGGCTAGGTTTGAGTGCGGCTGGACATTGGCGAGGGCTTATACATTCTCGAATTGTCATACTTTGTGAGATTTTTAACCTGATAATTTAAGATTGATTGAGATTAAAATACCGCGATCGCTTTGGTTATCGTTACCGTAGATATTCTGAAATCAACTATTTCATTAAAATTTTCAGCTATGACCATTGAGTTAAAGACCGATTGATTCAACTTGGTACTATTCGTTGTGGCGCACCAGTACTGACTTTACGTTTAATTGAGATCAAAGTTGGTAAAACTAGCTATTCTGATATTACTTCTGTCCTCGAAGAAAGTGATCTTACCTCCCTACGTCGTTGCTGATTTATATTGAGTAAGGGTTTGAGCTTGCTATTGGTTAATAGCTTGTAATGCCCCCAAATCAATGGGTTTCAAGCTGAATAACAAGGAATACGAAGTTTATCTAGATATTAGTAGGCTGAGTATACGAACTTTATCTATCGACTATGAAGGGTTGATTTAGGAAGCTATAGACATGAAGAACACTTCGCAACCATCCTAACAGACCCTACAAAGGAGAAATACAAATGTCATACGTTGATTTTTATGGAACTACAGGTAACGATGTAATGTTTTTAGTGCCGGATGAAGTCGGAAAGATTCAACGGTACTATGGGCAGGAAGGCGATGATACTTTTTATGCAACAACTGGACATGGAGGAGACACAGTTAATGGTGGCGATGGGATTGACACATTAATAGTGGATTACTCCGCTAATAACTACCAAGGAGTGTATGAATCTGGCATTAAGATGTACGACTATGGGAGCCAATTTCAGATACATGCATGGCGAACCCCAGATCCCAGTGGTGCATACGCCGATTCAGTTCACTTTACCAATATTGAAAAACTTCAGATTACGGGCACTTTCGCAAATGACTTTCTCTTCGGTCTAAATTATGACGATAAAATCTATGGCAATGCAGGCAATGACACTATTGATGGTCGCAGTGGCAACAACTTCCTAGATGGTGGCAATGGCAATGATACAATCACCGCAGGCAATAATTATGGCAATGGCAATGATACTATTTATGGCGGCGATGGTGATGATCTCATAAAAGCAGATTGGCTAGGTGTAACCGGTGCTGGAAACGATCAAGTTTATGCTGGTAGCGGCAATGACACTATTATTGCAGGTGGAGGTATTGATGTAATTGATGGTGGATCTGGGATTGATGTCGTCAAAGGAATTGATCTCTCTGCTGCTACCACTGGGCTTGTATTCAACGACTTAGGTGTCACTCAGACAGAGGTTAGCTTATCTAATGGAGCCAAACTTGTTGATGTTGAATATGTAGACGAACTTATTATCGGTAGTGGTGACGACACTATCACCTACACATCTAGTCGAAACCAAATAATTAAAACAGGTGCGGGAAACGACACAGTTACAGCTGGGATTGGATATGACGTAGTAGACGGTGGTACTGGTATCGATGTATTAAAAGTAGACTATTCTGCCAATACTTACACTGGATCAAACGCTGGTCTTTTTTTAGATGTAAATACAGCCACTTACTCTGGCTCATTATATGCCCGCAACAGTAGTTCAACTTCCGATCAAGTGGTTTACTCAAACATTGAGCGGTTTGATATCAAGGGTACTAACGCAGCTGACTTGATCCGAACTGGTAACTTTAACGATCAAATAGCTGGTAATAGTGGTAATGATTCTATTAATAGTTACGGTGGGGATGATTTATTGGATGGCGGCGAAGGCAATGATACTATCCTGGGTGGTGTCGGTAAAGACTCCATTACTGGGTCTAGTGGCAATGATTTATTAGTAGGTCAAGATGGCAACGACCTGTTAATAGGTGGTACTGGTGCAGATCGTTTTGGTTTCGGGTTCAATGCAGCTTTTAATACTCAATGGTTAGGAGTAGATACTATTGAAGATTTTGAGTCTGGTACTGACAAAATTGCTCTAAACCCTATGACTTTTGGATTGGCTAGTGGACCTTTATCTGAGCAAATGTTTGCCACTGTTGTCAATGATGGAGACGCAGCTAAAAGTAGTGCTTTGATTGTTTATAACAGCATAACAGGTGGATTGTTCTATAACCAAAACGGTGCTACAGATGGCTTGGGAACAGGTGCCCAGTTTGCGAATCTGAATAATCTATCTACTCTTACAGCCGCAGACTTCGTAGTACAGTACTTTTAACCTGCTGCCCCACAGAATCAAGACTTAAGCGCGGTTAAATATCTCTGAAAGCCAGTGTACAAGCTGGATTTATCGCCTTTGCCTGCACACTCTTGACAAAAATGCAATTACCTCAACCTCTCACCGATGGTGAGAAACAAGATCCCCGAGTTCTGCTAAAAGTCGGGGATGTGGGGCTTGTAAAGATCGCAAATAGAGATCGATAGAATTAGGAACGCGACATGATAATGATTCCAATCAAAATTATTCCTAGTCCAACGTATTGGTTGAGACCAAGGCGTTCTCCAAAAAACCAACTTCCAGTAATGGCAATCAAGCCAAATCCCAACCCAGCGAAGACAGGGTAAGCCGTTGAAACTGGCAATTTATCTAATGCTTTGCCAAATAGCACTACATTTATGCTGTAGAAAACCAGTCCGCTGATAAACCAAGGGGACAATAGCAATGATACTAAACCAGGGTCGGGGGCTTCAAGGCGCGATCGCTTCAATAGCAGATTTCCAATGCAAGTATTAATGCTAGCAGCGAAGACGAAACTCCATGTGTTGAAAGTAAAGTTCATATTCATACAATCCTGATTAAGAAAATTGCTTGACCTACTTAATTGTTTCTCTTTAACGAGTCGGTGATGAACTTAAACACTTTTCTCTGCCACCAGTTGATTGTAGTTTTGTTTGAATTCACTCTTGAACTCATCTAAGAGTTGACTTACATTGGTTCTTACTTTTTCCATAGGAAATTGATTCAATTTGGTCTCACCCTCACATTTAAAATAAATTAGGTTGAAAAATTCACAAATATAAAATTTGTTGGGGTGGTATGAACGAGTTGGTATGGTAGTTTTGAGAAAAAGTTTTTTATTTTTTCTGAATTATCAGCCAGACCAAACGTGTAGCATTAAACTACAACAACTTTTGGTTTATGTTTTTCATAATTAAAAGTTGTCCATACTTCTAATTCGGTTCCTTCAACATCTATATCTAAAATGTCAATGACACCAATTTTATATTTTTCCAAGATAGTCTCAAGATTCAAGGAGGGAACTCGTACAGTATTTTTGAATAAAATATTGTTTCGTTCCTTATACTCTTGTTTCGGGATAGTACTAGAATATTCAGGAGAAGAAGCTTGGAAAAATTCTATTTCTCCTTCTCTAGATGAAGTAGATATGATACGGATTTATCTAGTGCCACAAACGATTAGCATAATTTTTCGCATTTGCCCGCCTGCGGTTGAGCTTAACTACGTCCAGCAAATGATAAATGACATCTACAAATTGAGGAAAAAATTGCCCGATAGCAAACATTAATTTCGCCATATTTGCTGTTACCAGATTTTGATTAACAATTATCTCTGCTTTGTTTTCTTTAATAGCTCTAATTACTGCGTTTGCTACATCTGTTGGTGTAGATGTACCTGCTAACAAAGGAGCAGATATACGACTATTAACAGTCATACCAGTTTCAGAGATATATCCTGGACAGATTACCGAAATATTAGTATCAGTAGCAGCTAGTTCTTGTCGCATAGCATCAGTCCACATAATCAAACCAGCTTTACTAGCAGAATAAATGCTGTTGTAAGGGACTCCCTTTTTACCAGCTAGAGAAGCAATATTAACAATATGACCAGTACGCCGCTCCAACATGCTTGGCAGAAACAAACGGGTTAATTCAACAGCAGCCAGTAGATTAATTGTTAATATTGACTGGAGATCCTCCAAAGAATAATCAACAAAATCTCGGTAAATTTCTATGCCAGCATTATTAATTATAATATCTACTGGATCAACAACTTTATTAATCTGTTGTTTGAGGGTTGATAATTCTGTGACGTTTTTAATATCAAAGGGAATACTTATCCCTTTCCCACCCAAAGCTTTGATTTGAGCGCACGTTGTATCTAGTCCTGGCTTAAAACGAGAAACGCAAACCACAGTTGCTTGCTCTCTAGCTAAAGCGCGAGCAATGTATACTCCTAAACCGCGTGATGCACCCGTCAAAAGTACTGTTTTAGCTGCTAAATTTGTCATGATAAACGCCTTAATTTTTATTCTGTTGCTGTCAGATTATTTCAGATTTTTAAGCTCTACATAATAGTTTTTTTAGAAGTTATTTGCTATCTGTTTTTGGAGAATTTTATGCTCTCTTGACACAATTTGATAATTCAAATCAAAGAAACTAAGACTCCACGTCATATTTCCCACTGAATTTGGAATCTTTACCAAAAAGCTTTTGCTTCACTGCCTTGTAATATATCAGGCTTTTCTTTACTATAAGTTTTGATTTTCTGATAATCAAAAAACGCATTAATTATAAATTTAGTTTGATAAATTTTTGAAAAATTATTGCTATTTCTACTAGCTATTAACAATTTCAAAAACTTAGTTGGATTAGTCAACGTAAACCAAGGAAAACCGTCATTTACAAACATTTTCATATTATGTTCTCCATAAAGTAATTTTAATCCCTGAACAGAAGCTAACCATCTATATATTTGTTCTATCCAAGCTTTTTTTTGTGGCTGTTCTATTGTCATATCCGTTATACTAGGAGTTCTGTTCGTAGAAATCACATCTAAAAATATGTCACCTATAAAGCCTGCATATTTAGCTAAGATAGTGAGTTGAGTATCTTCAGTTCTAACACCTGGATAATTTCTAGAAATCACTACTAACAAGCTAACTATCACATCAGTTTTACCAAATGTGCCTCCTCCCCATTTACACTGAAAGCCGCTGAATCTACCATGAACGATATCTATAAACCATTGGATAGGAGGCAGTTGTTCACTAAAATCAGGCAGTAAAACTTCAATTCCATTTACCATTGCTTTTTGATAAACAGCGAACTTATTCCTTGTACCTAAAATATCGATTTGAGGGTGATTTTGCAGTTGACTTACCATGAATTTTAAGCCATTGGACTCTATATCTATATCTGAATAATTGTGCGCCACTAAAAACTGAGATTCAGCATCAAAAGTCATCAAAATAGCAGGCGGTATCCATCCATGTTCGATACTTTTAAGCAGTAATGAAGCATAAATATCTCCCAGAACTCGAATTTTGCCTGCTGAGTGTTGCCCCTGTTTTTGATGGACAACAAATATTCTATGTTTGTATTGGTGAGGCTGAATATTAGTTAAACAATATGGTTTGCCTTGGCACATCAAATTGTCAAATATTGGTGCTGGAATATTGTTTGCTAACTTTTCCTCAGTATATAGATGAATGATTTGGACATTTGGCAGCAAAATAAAACTATCTATAACAGCTGGACATTCAAAGCCATTATTTAAACCAATGACTATATCAGCCGCCATCCCTATTTCCGAGATTTGTTTAATGATTTTAGGGATAGTATAAGGTAAATAATTTTCGGCTCCTTTAGTAGTTGCAACTATTCCTAATATTCGGGTGCTATCGAAAGTATTATTAGTTGTAGTCTGAATCCACGTTCTATAATACAGAACAGATTTTACATCTGCGTTTAAAGTTCTGTTTTGTTTTTCTCGTAATGTAATTTTTTCCTCTCCTAAAAATTTGTTTGACTGCTCAGATGTTTTGAATAAATTATTCAAAAACATTAATTTGCTCCTTTCCAATATTGAAATGTTCAGTTTTAACTTGCCCGTATTCCAGTTTGATAATTCGATCTGCTAGATAAAAATATTGGTCGTCGTGACTAATAAGCAGTACAGTTTTTCCTCTACTTTTTAGCTGTGGGAGGAGTTGAGTGTAAAAAATTTCCTTGAATATTACTGCTGTCAAGACGGTGTTTAAATTGCTTAATTAACCCATCTAGTTTTGATTTATAAGGATATTATCTCAGGGAGATACTCAATTGCAACTCATATGCAACTCATCATATAGAGATTTTAAAAATGGGGATAAATCTGTAAACAAAACCCCGACTTCTTTGAGAAGTCGGGGTTTTGTGACTTTTAATTCTCACAATTCATATAGAATTGCTATTACTAATCCTATAGGTTGTTGCGTAATTTTAAATTCTGCATTCTTCTATCTTAGATTTCAGAGAAGTAAAATGTTTTCCACCTAGTTCAATTTGTCCCTGTGTACACCCATCTTTCAATCTTTGAACTAAATATTCTAAATCATGAGCTATAAAATTTGCGCCATGATCTGGTTCTATCAAACTAACTAAAGATATGTTGCTTGCTTGTTGATTAGCTAAGCTAGAAATACCTAGAAAATTGAATACCCCAGATTCATAAGTTCCACAGGGTACAGAAGGATTATCTACTCCAACGCAGTATTCATTTGCTTGAAACCAATCGAATGCTGGATAGCCGTGGAAATGAACAATTGGCGCACCATTTTTGATTAATTCTGGTGTATATAAAGCAGCAGAAAGACTGATGGCAAGCATGACATAGATATCATAAGAAGGTTTCATGTCTACTAGCTCCGAACGAATGACTTTAGGTAGTTGGAGATATAGTTTTTCTTTCAAACCAATTCTGATAACATCGTCAGCGATATTCAAATCTGTTTTGTTTGAACCTGACCGAGAACTTACAAGCCAAATATCTGGTATTTGTCTAAATACATATTCTTCTGCTTTTTTGATTTTGACATAACGTCTTCCCTTGTCATTTTGACGAATTTCATTATTATTAAATCCTTTAATAGGTAATAGATTTTCCCAATCATTTTTGCTTATTTGTGGTTCCCCAAAATATTGTGGTGGTTCAGCATAAGCGACAAAACCATAAGAAACTCCCGTCCTACCATTTATAATAATACTGACTATATCTCTATGGGACTTTCTTTTAATAATTTTATCCAGCTTAAAACCAGGAGGAAATAAACCCGTTGATGCCAAATCTTGACCTAATTTGACTAATTTTGCAGCATAGATAGATTCTTGAGGATTATACTGCTCTACTTCAAATCTACTTAGTAAAAGTGGAGCAATTGGTACAAATACTTTAGGAATTAGTGATTTTAAAACAAAATTACTAATCTCATTTCTTGTAAAAATAGAATCTGAAAGATTCATATTTAGTATGGAAATTTTGTCTGATGATACTCCAATGACAATTTCTGAGAATGTTCTAATTAAAGTATTTAAACCAATATTTATCTTTTGTTTATATGGAATGACAGGATTGATAAAATCATGGTCTATCTTCGTAATTACAATTACTTGTGTTTTGCTAGGATTATCAACATATTTAGCTGCATAATCCTCAGCCCAACTGCTCAATCTAGCTATTTTTATTACAGGAAGTTTTCGCTCATTTAAGATTAAGCTAGAATAAATTTGGTAGACAAATTCTGCTACAATGATGCCCAATCTCCTGATGAAAGAAGGAGGTATTTCTACATCAATAATTGCATTGACTTCTGATTTAACTCCCTTAAATTTAAAATTTTTCTTTTTGTTAATTATTGGCAGCATCAGGTCATAATTAAATTCTGCGATCGCTTCCTCCCAAGATAATATTTTGACACCATAATCTCTCAGTTTCTCTTTTAGTTCTTGGCGAAAGTTGAGAATTTCTTGATTATTGTAACTACTAGGTAAAGGTTTAAATGTAACTATTAGCTTTTGAGCCATAATTTTAGGATCAATAATTGGTGGCTTATACTCCACAGATAATTGCTCACCAAATCCACCAATTAAACGACCTATAGTTTGTAGATTTAATCCCTGGCTTAAAGAGACAGACTCTAAATCTTTAGCTACGTCTAGATCGTGCAGAAATGCCAAAATTTCTGATTTATAAGCAACTATTTTTTCCTGAATTTCTGACGTAATTACTCCTTTTGGTGAGCGAATCTTTAATTTTTCGTTATCAACCCACAAATGAACACCCTGTTTTATCAGGTTTTCTACAAGTTCTGATACGTTCATAGTTTCATAATCTCCTAATTGTTTTAAACTTTTAATTTCTCAGCTTATTCCACCAGGATTGATTAATTTAGTAATCAGAATTAGCTACCCACTACCGTACTAATAGAAGCAAAATAAGCTATATTTTAATTATTAAATATTCATGATTTAATAACTTTAAGAAGAATCACAATTTAAGTCGCAAATACGAGAAATATAGGACATGAGATTATTTACAAGATCCTCCATAGTATTGGGGCTAATTGAAGGTTGAGAAAATGCAAAATTCAACAGCATTTTTTCTTGGAATGTGGAAACATGGATAGCAAAAATACCTGCGAAAAAAGCATTAGAACTGATGAAACTGATTTCTTCGAGTTCAAATTTCCCGTAATTTTTGGGTATATTAATTTTGCCAACATTAGAAACAGACACTGTGGCAGCTATTTTTTTGGGATAAATACAACAAATATCAATCAGATGCTTGGCGATTAAAATCATTCTAAAGAGATCACCGTGATTTTTACTCGCTTCCAGCTTATATTTCACTTCTCTAGCTAACTCCCAGAAGGAACTGTTTGATTTTATGAGGTGAAATCCCATAATAGATGAAGCTAATACAGCGAGATGCTCATCACTAATTGCAGGTTCTAAATGTCTTCTCAAATCAAGATACGATAGGCAATTTAATCTTATATCTTTTCTATGATCTTTAGTGATTGTTCTAGCTACTGTCAACATCAGTGCAGCACATAAAGCATTGTGTACTGTTGTATTTTCTTGCCTACAACAATTTACAAGCTTTTGGGTTAATTCTTGGTCAAGTTGTCTGTGGATAATATTGGAACTACGCTTTCCAATAGACACATACTTTTCAAAACCTAATGTTTTTGGTCGATTCCAGATTTCTTGTAACCCAAGCTGCAACAAAAATATTGTGCTGTTTATCTTACCTCTGAACCCCTTAGTCCATTCAGGCATTAGTTCTTCGATGGGTGGAAGTGGAGTTAAGCTACTAACTGAATTAATTGGTTCGCCCGACACAATTTTTTGACAAAAAGTTAAGATTTCTGAGTGAAGTCGGATTGATGATAAACCATCTGCGATCGCATGATGTACTGTTGTTATCAAATAGTTTATATGAACATCATCCAAAACATGGACAATAACCACTCTAAGTAGGCTTTTACTACTATCAATTCCCTTGTTCATCTCTTCATAAACAACTTCTTGCCACTGGTTATTCTCTAACACTTTGACAAGGCGTAAAGGAATGTTTGCTGTTTCTTGAGTTTGAAAGCTGAGACTATTCTTAGAACGCACAATTCGAGAATTAAGACGAGGATGGCGACACTGAATCATGTCTAAAGCCTCTCTCATAGTTTCTTCATAGATACAGCCATTGATACGACTAATAGTAACTATGTTCCAGGTTTTAGCACGGCTATTTAAAATTTCCATAGCCTGTTCAAGGCGTCCCAGCTTTCTGTTGTAAATCATTTTTACTTTTGATGTCTGTTCAAGAGCAGCTTTGAAGTTTAAATCTCAAAAATTTCAGACTGTGAAGCTTTAGATTCTTCCGCTAAACGCACAGACAATGTTTCAATAGTGGGGTAATGCCACAATAAAATTGGAGATAGCTCAAAACCAAATAACTTCTCCGCTTTGCTAACAAGAAACATTGCCTGTGCTGACTCTAAACCGTAACTATCTAAAGGCTGTCGTACATCTATATCTTTAGGTTCAACTCCTAGCTGCTCTGCAATATGAGAGACTAACCAAGCTTGAATTTCTTCTGCGCTATAAGACTGTTTTTTGATTGTTTCAGGAATAGACTGGCTCATTTTCACACCTTTAAATTCATTAGATAATAGATTTAGCTTTCGCTAGTGTTTTGTCTCTATATTTTTGTAGTTTGGGCACTATATACCGATGCTAAAACCTCTATTTTCATGTTTGTAGCAGTGTCCAAATTACATCTATTTTTATCGGGCTATGTGAGAACTATCAATTAATTAGCTACCCGAATCCGAATATCACCTTCCACTACGCATTGACAAGCTAGGCGAATATTCGGATTATCTGGAGCCAACACATCAAGTAAAATCTGCTCTTCATCCATGACAGGAGCTAAATTTTCTATCCCACTCACAATTTCTATGAGACAGGTTCCACAAGCTACACTACGACAACCAAAAAAAATTGAACTAGGATGATCGTCACAAATTTTAGTTAAACGTTGGTTTGCTTCGACTTGAACTGTTTTATCATCATCTTCAAAATGAATAGACACTACCATTTCTAGATTCACCCTGATTCTGAAACAAAGTTAACAAATGTAGCTAATATTCCAAGCGTTTACCACTAGAAAATCAGAAGTCAGAAATTTTCAGGAATCTAGTATTATTGGATATTCATTCATCAAATATTATTTTGATGCTTCCATAATTCTAACTTCTGCTAGCGCAGCGGGGCGTAGCCCATTCTGACTCCTGAATTCTGACAACTATTAGGCAACTTCAACAAGTTTTTGAATCTCTTTAATTGCCAGAGCATCTTTATAACGCTCATAGCGATTACCTAATCTAGTTGTATTTAACTCTAATCCCAGTTCTTTTATCAAACGTTCTAGTTGCTGAGATTTATATTGCCAACTCTTTTGTTCGATGTAACCAATTATATTTCGCCACTTTGAACTTACCTGTCTCCAAGAATGAACTAGTTGATTTATATCTACCTGCTTATCAGCTAATTCAGGATGATGCAGAGACATGCGTAGTGAATTCAGCCCAATTCTAGTATCAGTTAATAGCATTCCTTGGGCGGTGAGATCTAACTTCTCCAAATAAGTGGTGAAACTAGCACTAATGTAGTCTTCCACAATTATCTGTAGGAAATGTTTAACGAAATCTTGACCCTCTGGAGGAGCTGCTTTATACAGTTCTACCCCTAACTCAAAAGACGTTGTATAGTGACGTGCTTCATCTGTTAAATGACCCTGATTCAATTCAAAAGCTAGTGGTTCATAATCAAAATTCTCCGGAGAATCAAATAAATATGCTTCGCTTTTTTTTAGCTCTATATTAGCCATGTACCGATACAGCAGAGTCAAACTACCCAAGCCACTTTCTTGAACTTTTTCGGCGGGTAGCATTCTCATGGCATCCCCAATCATAAACCGTAAAGTTCGATATGTGGAATTTTGATCTTGCTGCTGCGTCTCTTCCACTATATTTTTCAGAAAGCTTTTCCCTTTCTGGAGATGAGACAGAATTGTATGGAAATTTTCATCAAAACTAAAACGGGTATCGAACTTTTCAAAATCTGACTGGGGTATTACACCAACAGTTCCATAGAAAAAACCGGGTTCGTCAAACGAGCTTTGAATTCCTATTTCTCGACAGACCATACTATATACGGTTCTAAAAGACCAAATATGATCCATCTCTTCATTAGTTTCCTGATGAAGAATCATAAATTCATCTGAGTATTGAGCAAAAACTTTTTCAGCAATGCTCATATTGGATATCAGAGACTGATATTCGCTATTGGCAACATACTTATAGAAGTTAGCAAAGAATGTCGCAGATAAAATTGACATTTGACGAGCATTGAAGGAAAGTAAATACTCACAAATGGGTACAGGTAAAGGAAGCATTCCAGGATGAGAGTAGAGCTTTTCTCCTTTAATTCCCTGTTTGCTCATAGCTATAGCGACAGGTTTTAATTCTAAGGAATGGCTATGTGCCTGCTCAAAAAGCTTGTTTTGAATTTTAGGAATTCGGTTATCAATTTTGACAGCATTCATGATTTTTCTCCTTTATTGAAAATTAGCTGGGCGATATTCACTATAGGAAGCTGGCATTTGTAAACCCTGGATTTTCAAATTTTGAATCCGGTATAAAAATGCCGCTCCAGTCATAATGTGGTTAGCAACATCAACTACATGGCGATTTTTTGAATCAGATAAATAAGAACCTCTAACCCAGTCATTGAAGCTACCCATAGCTGGGCCACACCAGATTTGATAATCCATTTCTCTTCCTTTTTCACCAAAGTTAGACCAACGAGATGATAATCCTAGATACCAGCGGAAAATTAGAGCCATCTTCAATTTGGGATTGTTAACAGCCTTGGTTAATTTATCAGGATTACGTTGAGACAAATAAGTAACTGTCTCTTCCCAAACTGCTTCTAAGCTTTTTCTCAAAATTTGTTTTTCTAATTTGTCTCTTTCTGCTAATGGAATATCTTCAATTGAGTCATAATTTTTGTATAGTTCAAACAATTTTTGCGCTCGTAAAGGGAAGAGAGTTCCTCTTTTAAGAACTTGGAGTTTTACCCCCATTTCAAACATATCTGCTGCTGGAGCCATCATCACATCAGCCATCTCGGCTTGAGCTAGCAAATGTTTAGTATGTTCAGAAGTTCCAGCTTCAATACAAGACTGATTAATTGAGCCAGTCACAACATAAGCAGCCCCCATCATAAAAGCAGCTAAGGCTGATTGTGGTGTAGCAATTCCTCCTGCTACTCCAACTCTAACTGGTTTTTCATAAGAATATTTCTTTTGAATTTCATCTCTCAATTCCAAGATAGAAGGTAACAAACAAACTAGAGGACGATTATCTGTATGACCACCAGAATCGGCTTCTACGGTAATATCATCAGCTACAGGAATTTTTTCAGCTAGACTTGCTTGTAATTCACTGATTAGACCTTGGTCAACTAATTGTTTTAAAATTTTTGTGGGAGCCGGTTGCAGAAATTTAATTGCAACTTCTCTGCGAGAAATTTTGGCAATGATTTTATTTTTGATTTCGATTTGATTAGCTGCATTCAAACTAAGTCCAGCAGCTCGGTAATAGATGATGTTATCAGTCAAATCTAAGAAGGCAGAAGCTTCTATTGTTCTTACCTGATATTTAAGATATAAATCAACTACACCGCGTTCAATTGCAGGTTCGCTGGGACTGTGGAGTAAGTTAAAAGCATAAGGCCCTTGGGGTAAAGCTTGTTGAATACGGTTAATGGCTGCTTCGACGCGAGCAGGAGACAAGCCACCAGCCCCAAATGAACTTAATATTCTTTCTTTTCCAAGAGCAATTACCAGTTCTTCGGAAGCAATACCTTGAGCCATTGCTCCTGTGGCATAAGCATATTTTACACCATGAAATTTGAGAAAATTTGGATCGCCTAACTGTTGAGTTGATATTGGTGGAACAGCTATTATTATTTCTGCTTGTTCGGTTTTTTCTTGGTTGTAATGATGTAGAGAACCTTCGTTAATTGCGCCAATTTTTCCTTCGACTCTAATAATATAACAAGGTTTATCTAAATTTAGCAACTTAGATTTTATGCCTGTTTCGTTAAAGGATACAGAATCTAAAACACCTTGCCAAATTTGATTGTGATGGTAATTATCTGAAAATATCAGATAATTACTACTTTTATTTAGTATATTGTTTGTGCCAATCATGTTTTTAGCCCTCTGGTCAGATGATGTAGCTGAATCAAAGTATGAAAATTTTATGATTCAAATAACTTTTGGTAATAAGCTATTTGTAACTGAATCATGTTGCTGATTTGCTTTAGCGACTCTTGTCGCGCTTGTAAAAAAACAGTATGAGCTTTGGTCATGCGGGAAGCATTCTCACTCAGCTTTTGATAAAAAGGACTATGCAAGTTAAGTAAATGGGGTTCTTCAGCAACACTGTAAGTAGTCAAATCGTATTGATTGTTTTCTTCTTCTGTTGGTAAATTTTCTACAGTTTGTAAATTTCGTTCTTGTACCAACAATCTAGCCGATTCATTGTTATTTTTAAGATGGACTTGCTCCGGAATATTCTCTAGTTTGTGAGAGACGTTTTCAGGATTTTTGATAGGACTTTCTGTAAAAGAAGGATTCATGGGTGCAAATTCCTTTAATGCTGGTAGTGTATATTCGTGTTGATTCACATTTTTGATGGTATGTAAAGATATATCTTGAGCAATTTTTTGATTGTGCTTACTCAAAGATGTGTAATTAATTTTGTTGCTGTCTAGAGTTATATTTTTAGCTCTAGACTGGCTGTTTTGCGAAATTTTTTTTACCTGAGAATATAGTGGCGATAAATCTAGATTAACTCTATAACTAAGCAATTTTGCCAAAGCTTTAATGAAAGAAGTATGATCATCTATACCTCTTTTATTAAGAGTTACTGTGATGTGTTCTTTTTGATTGAGGACTTTATCAATCCATCGAGAACAGTTGCTACCAGCACCTACTTCAATGAATATGTTGAAGCCATCTTGATAAACACGGTTAATTAATTGAGGAAAATTAAGCTGCTGACAGAGGTTTTTAGCAATATTGTGAGCAATAGAATGGCTGTCTAGTTTAATTGGTTTATACTCGGCTGCGGAATAAAAGATAGTTTCTGGTACGTTTTGAGTAGGGAATGTATTCAATCTCACAAGTTCATCGTACTCAGAACACATTGGCTCGCAATGTATAACATGGGTGAAGGGAGCAGAAAAAGCATCACAATTGAGATTAGCAATTACCCGCTGACAGGCTTGGATATCACCAGCGATCGCCACTTCTTCTGTAGTATTAATTAAAGGCAAATAAACCCGCTTTTCATGCTTAATCGCTTCTTTAACCCGAGATACTGGACACATCAGAATATAGTTGCGCCAGAAATCTTCGTTTTTCTCATCCTCTCTTTGAGATAATCCCCAATACTCCTGCACAGCATTTTTCGGGCCAGATAGTCTTGTCTTCAGCAGAGATGATGAGTTAAAGCCCTCGCTACCTTCTTGAAACTGAGTCCAGATACCCTGAGCCAATATCATGCTAATTTCGCCCAGACTATAACCAAAAGCACATTCAGCCTTGACTTGAAAATAATTTTTCAAAATTGCTGTCATCAGTCCAGCACAGGCCATTTCTGATTCGAGTACTGCTACTGAATCATTGAGCAATTGCTTTTCAAGAGCTTCTAATTGTCTGTTTGATAATTTTTCTAAGCTTCGGGGATAAATAAGTTTTTCTACGTTGGCGACACGCTGATAAATACTACCGATGAACGGATCGTTATAAAGTTGAGGAAACAAACGAAACAGATTTCGGCCTAGTCCGAGATAAGCACTAAAGGCACCTGGGTAAACGAAAGCGATTTTACTTTTTTGTCCCAGTGGTTTTGCTGTAAAATAGCTGCCTAAAGGACTTTGCCAGTCTTTCCCTGTCTCGAAAGCATTAGTAATACCTTTGAGGGAATACTGAATTTCCCGCTGTAATTCATCTTGATTGTGTCCGAGAATTGCTACAGCATAAGTCGCTTGTTGACGCTGTTGAAAAGTTGCAAAAGTCTGGCTAGCAGCAGTAGATAGAGAAGAAGAATTTTTAATACTTTCTTGAAGATTGCCGATTTCTTCTAATAAAGTCGATCGATCGTCAGCAGCGATCGCAAATAAATAATAAGGCATTTGCTCTAAATATTTGCTGCTGTGATTTTTTTGATATAGTTCCTCTGACAAAATTAAATGTGCGTAACTTCCATCTACCTCCATCCCATTAATCGCAGCTATTCTTCTAATACCTCCTTTTTCTAAAAACCAAGGTTTTGATTCAACAGCAATATAAAAAGGACTATCTTGCCAAACCTCTGGCATTTTAGGTTTAGACCACTGGGGAACTGCGGGAATATAGCGGTGATATAAACACAATGCTGTTTTAATTAAACTAACTATTCCCGATACAGCATAGGTATGACCAATATTCGCTTTGACACTACCGATCGCACAAGTTAAATTTACTTCAGATGTACGATATGCCTGAAGCAAACCTTGAATTTCTGATTCATCTTGGTGTGGAATTCCACTAGCAACAACTTCTAAATAATTGATATCTGTTGGTTTGATATTTGCAAGCTCAAAAGCTACCTGACAAGCTTGTGTTACTGCTTCAGAAATTGGCACATTCAAAGCATCAATTTCAAATTTTGAATTCTCTAGGAGACTGAGAGCATCAATCGTTGCATAGATGCGATTGTTTTCTTGTTTCGCTGTTTCGTGGAGCTTCAATACTACAGCCGCTGCACCTTCGCCTACTATCCAGCCATTGACATTTTCATCGTAACTGAGAGTATTTACGCCTGTGTTGACTTTTGTAATTTTATTTCTTAATAAAACACTAGCGCCATCTCCAGCAAGCTCGACTGCACCAACTAAAACAGCATCTACTTCTCTAATAGCGAGTAGTTTTTGTGCAAGTTCCAAGGCTTTAAAAACAGAATTTTCTTCGGCAGTTAATGTGAAGGCAGGTCCAGCAAAATTCCATATTTTGGAAATATAATTAGCCAGGTTGTTTTCGATGTAACTTGGAGATTCACTGTCTTTGTCAATATCTGTTTTCGGAAGTTGATTTAGAGTCAATTCTGTAGCAGTAACAATAATAATTGCTATTCTTTTTCCTTGAGTAAGTGCCGCATCTTTTAAAGTGCGATCGGCTACTTCAAGCATCAACAATTCTTGAGGATTAAAATTATCTACATCTTCTGGTGGGATTTCTAAACGTAAAGTATCAATTTCAAAATCTTTAATGTATGCGCCTAATGGTGCTGCACCGTCAGGAAAATCATAGTTTTTCAGAAACTCTTTTTGTGTTTCTATTCCTTGCCATCGCTGAGGAGGTATGGGAATAAAATGCTGAGTTCCTTCATAAATACTGCGTTCAAAGGTATCTAAACCCTTGCAACCGCCACCTAAATAGCAATCCATTCCCACAATTGCTATTTTAGGAGTTTTATTTTTTGCAAATTCTTCCATCACCTATCTCCTCAAGCTAATTTATAAGAAGAATTCAGAACTCAGGAGTCAGAATTCAGTATGAATTCTGAATGAATATTGGTTAAAAGCGAGTGGAATGGTGGGCTAAACTAGTATTAAATATTCTCGCCTTAAAACTCTATCCCTTTATAAGTAGAGTATTCTGAATTCTGAATTCTGTATTCTGACTCCTGATTTATGGATTTTTTGGTGTTGCTGAATCGGGGAAAGGGTCGCGCAGAGGCGCAGAGGCGCGGAGGGAGAAGGATTCAGCAACGACCGTTTCTTAACTGGTTCTATTTAGATTTCATCTAATTGCTTGGGCAAAATAGTTCCTTTGGCTCCTAGCATTCGGGTATATATTTGTCCTTGCTGATTATGGGCGATGACATCAACAACTAAACTCGATTCTGTCTTAGATTGGATTTGACATGAAACGTAAAATGTTTCATCAAATGGGACAGGTACAAACTGTTCAAAGGTTGTGATTTCTGAAGGTAAGCAAGCTACCTGATGAAAATGTTGTGCCCAAATCCAAAATGCATGAATCTCCACATCTGCAATATAGGGATTAAATGTTTGGACTGGGAATTGTCCTTGTTGCCTTTCTCCAGGCTTTGGCAGATAGCATTCTATGGTGATCTTGTCGAGATTGGCATTTAAAACGGATTTGACACCTTGAAAAGTAGCTCCGTGAAATAAAGTAGTTGCCCCATTTTGATAAAGTGATGAAGCGGTGGCGGTGATTTTATGATCCTGGCTTAAGTTGATAAATTCGTGTACTGGGGCACCAGGAACTTCCCGCTTTAGTTTCATTTGACTACTGAAATGATAACGTATTTTACCCTCTGAATTTTTACTCCAGATTTTCGCATCAAAGTCTATTTCAGAGATACCATTTTTAGCAATTTCTTGCAAATCTAAAGTGTATTCATTTGGTAAATTTTCATCGAAAATCAGTCCCTTTAAAACTTTATAGTTTGTACAACTGAAGGCTTTGAAACCAGGATAGAGTTGTTCGCAGGCATTAGCAATCCATAAGAGTCCACAAGTCGCTGGTAAAACTGGATAACCAGCAATTACGTGGTCTTGTAAAAAGGGATTTGCTGCTAATGTTAGATGCCTGTGGATACGAAATGTTCTCAAATCGCTTGGTAATTTATCTGGAATATATACCAAGGGACTACCAATCACAACTTGCACGGTTTCTTGATTAGCGCTAGCTAGTTCATCAGCTAACATTTTTGTGCCAATTTCAATGGGAATAGTCTCGATATTCCGTTCAGCAAAAGCTTGCTTTAATTCCGGAGAAACCATACCACTATCCCAAGGACCCCAATTAATTGCTACGACATGAGAATTGGGATAATTGAGTTTGAAAAGGTGGGCTGATTTGTTGAGAATTTCATTAGCGATCGCATAATCGGATTGTCCCACATTTCCGTAGAAGCCAACTACGGAAGAAAACAGAACTAAGTAATTCAATTGATTCGGTGAGACGCAGCGCAGCAGGTTTTCTAAACCTTTAACTTTAGCAGTGTAAACTGTTTCAAAATCTTGGATTGATTTTTTCTCAATCCGCTTATCGGCTAGGTTACCAGCCCCGTGAATAATTCCTGTTACCGCACCAAAACGCTCAACTACATCAGCAACTTGTTCACAAAGAGCCAATCCATCCGTCACATCAACGCTCAAATATTCAGCTTGTCCACCCGCCTGCTCAATAGCTTGTAAGGTTGCGGCAATTTCCCGACTAGATGAAATAGCGTTAAACTTTTTCTGCACCATTGCAGGTGTCGGCTTTTCACCTCTAGCTAGGAAATCCTCCATAATCTGCTTTTTCAAATCTGCTTGACTCAAGTACTTTTCTGCCCACACCGGTTGAGGATCGGGAGCAGAACGACCTAGCAGAATAAATTTGCATTGATAACGCTGCGCTAGCTCGATCGCACATTGAGCCGTTATTCCCTTCGCACCGCCACTTACGAGAAAAACTTGGGATTGGGGATTGGGTACTGGGGATTGGGAAAACTCTTCCCCAGTCCCTAGTCCCCAGTCCCTAGTCCCTAATCCCTGTTCGCAAACTAGGGTTGCTCGTCCTTGTAAGGTATATCCGGCTTCGACGACCAATAAATTCGGGTCGTGAAGTTCGGCGAAGATATGCTGTGCTGATGTTTGAGGATCTAAATCAGGACTGAGGTCGATCGCTCGACAAAATACACTTTCCCATTCCTGGTTCAAAGTTTTGGTCAGTCCAAATAATCCAGCGCCAATTGCACCGAAGTTGGTTTTTTGTCCCAGTCCGAACTGACCATCAAGACGAGCTACAGTTACAAAACAACTGCGTCCTTGACTCGCTGCTTGATTGAGTGGTTCTTTAAGATATTTGGCAATCAGAAAGACGTGGCGAAGGATAGCTTTTTCTGATTCCAAATAGCGGACTTCATTGCTGGTGGCTTCGTGACTTGAAGGATTGAGATGGATAAACGCAGCGACTTTACCATAGTTAGTAGCGATCGCTCCTAACTGTTCTTGCAAATGTTCCTCGCTCAAATCTGCAAGCACCACGCGATTAATTTCTTCAGGTAAAGGCGATCGTTGAGGAATCAAACTTTGGGGAAAAGTTAAGACAACAATTTTCCAACCACGCTTGCACAAACTCTGAGCAAGTTCCGCCGTGGTGAGAGAACCATCATCGGTAAGCAAGGCGATATGCTCATTGGGTAAGGCGAAATCTAAAACATCAGGTTCGGGAAGATATTTCAGTCTGACGGGACTGCGAAGAATTCGGGATTGGGTATTGGGTACTGGGGATTGGGTACTGGGGATTGGAAATTGAGAAAACTCTTTCCCAGTCCCTAGTCCCCAGTCCCCAGTCCCTAGTCCCTCTTGTAGATATTCAACAAGTTGTCCAAGAGTATGCACTTGAGCCAGTCTTTCTGCACTCAGCTTGGGTAGATCGGGGTATAGTTCTGACAATGCTCCCTGAATTTCCACAAGTTTGACACCATCAATTCCCAAATCTGTCTCAATATCCATTGACAGATCCAACATCGTGGTTGGATAGCCCATTTTATCGCTAACGACCTTGAGGAAATTGTTAGTAAGTTCTGGGGATGAGGGAGATGAGGGGGATGAGGGAGATGAGGGCGATATTACTCCTACCCCCCCATCTCCCTCATCTCCCCCTGCTCCCTCATCTCTCCCTACTGCGATCGCCGGTGCAAGACCAGCTGAGATGTCTGATGCGATTTTCACCATGTACTCAGTTATTTGAGCCAGAGTGCGTAGCTGTCCCACTTCTTCGGGATTTGGTCTGGGCAAATCGGGGTATAGTTCTAACAATGCTCCCAGAATTTCTACGCGTTTGATGGAATCAATCCCCAAATCTGCTTCGATATCCATCGTTAGGTCTAACATCTCGGTTGGGTAGCCTGTTTTATCACTAACGACGTTCAGCAGAGTTTGACTCAGGGTAACTTGGTCAATGACTACTGGTGCTGGGGGTGCTACCGTTACGGTTTGATTCTCTTGTGGTGGAGTAATATCCAGAGTTGCTGGAGCAGATATTTGCGTTGCAGTTACGGTTTGATTCTCTTGTGGTGGAGTAATATCTAGAACTGCTATTGCTTGATGATTTGCGCCGTTACTTGTGCCGTTACCATTAGTTAAAACTGACTCAGATTTGCTGGCGAATCCGTTGCTAGGTAGACTAACTGATGCATTTTTCAGAACAAGATTGTCTTGTGGGGATGATGGAACTTTAGGACTATCTTGATAGTTGACTGGTGCTATTAGACTTTGCTGAGTAGTATTGCTAGAAGACGGTAGTTGATAATGCCGCTGGAGCAATTGGAAAAAGTTGTTAGTGTATTCTTGCTGATAGTTCAGATATTGCTCATGGATGCGGAGGCTTTCACCTTGATGGTCATGAAACCGTATGATGCTACGTTCTGAACTCGAGACGATCAGTTCCTTTGTTGGTGTTGGTGACTCGTTAAACTTACTATTTCCCCACAACCCATGTTGTTGTTCCATGAGTTGGAAGAAGGTTTTGGTATATTCTGTCTGATGTTTTAAAGATTGTTCATGAACCTGCAAGATGTCATGTTGATGGCGATTGAATTCTATTAATGTGTACTCTAAGTTGTCTATAGCTGTGAGGTAATTTAGAGGAAGTTCTGGGCTAGTTTGTAAAGATTTGAGGTCTGATTGCCCGTTCTGCACAGATTTCGCTCCACCATTAAGTGTTACTTTCTCTGTTGGTAGAGGAGGGTTATATGTTACTGAGTTATGGTTATTGCCATTAGTAACAGTAGATTGACCATTAACTGCTACTTTCTCTGTTATTTGAGAGGGTGTTGGCGAGTGCGGTGTATTGCCGTTAGTAGCAGTAAATTTCACTTGATGCCCATTTTGCATAGCTTTTTCAAAGGACTGCTTGGTTTTTTCTGACACATAGTTAGTGCTATTTAAGCGGACATTCAAAACCTTATTGGGAGAAACTTCTGGGATTTTCTGCTCAAGTTGATAGGGGTCTAAGTTTTGTAAAGATAATCCAGCAACGCGCAACTGGACAACAGCTTCTCTTAAAGAGCGATCGCTATCTTTGAGGTGACTGGGATTTAAGGCTACAGCTAAATGAGGGCGATCGCCCAAAATATCTTTTACTAAGTTGGTGAGAACGCTTCGGGGGCCAAATTCAACAAAGTAGTAACCGCCTTCAGCATAAATATTTTCAATTTCCTGTTTGAATAATACTTGATTTCTCAAGTGTTCTTTGAGGACTTTTTGAATAACTTGCGCTTCATCTGGGTAACGTTTTCCGGTTACATTGGTGTAAACCGGGATTTGTGGCTCTTTGAAATTAACTTTCTCAATTGCTTTAGCAAAAGGTTGCTGTGCATAAGCCACTAGTGAAGTGTGAAAAGCTGCGGAAACTCCCAACAAAATTGTAGAGAATCCTTGAGTTTTTAGAGCTTCCTCCACATTAGCAATTTCAGCTTTTGTCCCAGCTAACACCATTTGATTTTGGGAATTCAAGTTAGCAATGCTGATTTCGGGGAAACTCTCAATTAGTTCTGTAACCTGACTGACATCCCCTTTCACCGCTAACATGGCTCCTGCATCAAACTGGGGATCTGTTGGCGTAGCCATCGCTTGACCCCTAGCTTTCACCAGGAAAAAGTAATCTTCCTCACTCAAAACCCCCGCAGCCCATAAAGCGGTAAGTTCTCCAAAGCTATGACCTGCGACAAAATCCGCTTTGAATCCAGCTTGTTGCAATATCTTGTACAAACCAACGCTAAAAGCCGCGATCGCTGGCTGTGCATATTCTGTTTGCTGCAACAGTTTCATCTGGGCAGTTTTTTGATCTAAATCGAACACAGGCGCTGGGAAAACAACCTCTGAAACACCCTGTAAACCGTCTTGGCGTAAAAGGCTGTCAATTTGAGTATAAGTCTGTCCCAAGGAAGGAAAATTGATTGCGAGTTCCCGACCCATCTCTAAATATTGTGAGCCTTGTCCAGAAAATAGAGCAACTACTTTTCCTTCTGTGACTATGCCAGTTTTGCGGTAGTAAATTCCTTGGGGATGCTCCCAAGATTTTGCTTGCAGTTTGTTTTTCAGCAAATCAATACTTGTTTGCAATAAGTTGCAAGCTTGAGTGAGAGAATCGGCAACAAACCCAAGTCTGGCATTTGTGACGGGAATATCTAAAGATTGAGAGGCGGCAATCAATTCTGCATAATGCCGCTCTCCCGTATCAGATTGCAATTGGTCTTTAGTTGCTTGACAACGGGATAACAATTCTTCGGGTGTTGACGCAAATAGCAACACTGATTGAGCAGATTTGTGTAAACGATAAGGGCGATCGCTTTGGGTTTTGTATTCTTCTAAAATGACGTGATAATTTGTGCCACCAAAGCCAAAAGAACTCACCCCTGCACGTCTTGGCTCGTCATCGCTAGTAACCCAAGGTCTGGTTTCGGTATTTAAATAAAATGGGGAATTATCAATATCTAATTTAGGATGGGGTTTGGTGACGTTAATTGTGGCTGGTAATACTTTGTGGTGCAAAGCTAAGGCTGTTTTGATCAGACTTGCCGCACCCGCAGCCGCTTTTGTATGTCCAATTTGTGATTTGACAGTTCCCAGGGCAATATATTGTTTTTTGGGATTATTTTCGCCAAAAACTTCTTTGATTGAACTAAATTCTGCTGGATCTCCAGCCATCGTACCGGTGCCGTGTGCTTCAATCAAACCGACACTAGCAGGGGAAAATCCCGCATCTGCGTAAGCACGGCGTAATGCTCTGACTTGGCCTTCTGGACGCGGCGCGTAAATGCTTTTATAACGGCCATCGCTAGAAGTACCAATACCTTTGATGACTGCATAAATGCGATCGCCATCTCGTTCGGCATCCTCAAGGCGTTTCAGTACTAACATCCCCACGCCTTCACCCAACATCATCCCATCGGATTCTGCATCGAAAGGTTTGACATTTTCACCAGGCGAAACAGCAGGAGTTTTACTGAAACACATATACGCCAAAATTGAGTTGTCGGTGTCAACTCCGCCAGTCAGCATCATATCGGCGCGATGTTCAGCTAGCTCACTAATTGCCATTTTTAAGGCACCTAATGAACTAGCACAGGCGGCATCGACAACACAGTTAGTCCCTCCAAAATCTAGGCGATTAGCAATGCGTCCAGAAACAACATTTGCAAGCATACCAGGGAAGGCGTTTTCCTCCCACTGCACATATGCACTTTTGATTTTCTCGATAATTTTTTGTGTATCCTCATCGGATAAACCACTGCTTTTAAGGGCTTTTTCCCAAACTGGATACTGCATTCTCGAAGTCAGTGGCACCCCCAACTGTCTACCTAGTGCTACACCTAAGATTACGCCGGTGCCCTCGTGATTAAACTGTCGAGATTCGCCGTAACCCGCATCTTCCATCGCTGCTTTAGCAACAATCAAACCTAGCAACTGGGAAATATCTGTAACTTCCAAAATATTGGGTGGTAGCCCGAATTCCATCGGATTGAAATTAACATCCGGGATAAATCCGCCTCTTTTACAGTAGGTTTTATCAGGTGTTCTAGGGTTAGGATCGTAATAATCATCTATGTTCCAACGTGAAGGAGGAACATCAGTAATACAATCAACTTTATGAATGATTTTTTCCCAGTATTCCTGTAGATTTTTGGATTGCGGGAATATAGAAGCCATGCCGATGATAGCGATATCAACTTGTTGCCGCTGTGTGTTGATTTTGCTATTTAATGGTGCATTCTCAACCATAATTTTTTTTCCCTGTATGAGTTTGAGTACAGCCTGTTCACAATTGCTCACTTCCTCTTGCAACTGTGTCAAAACAGCTTCAATTCTAGAAGCAGCCATGACTTTATCTTCACTATTAGTCATTGGTCATTGGTCATTGATTATTAGTCATTAGTCATTGGTCATTAGTTATTTGCAAATGATAAATGACATCTGCCTTTAGTTCTAAAGTTTACGTGGGTGCAGTACATGAAGCATCAATTGTTGGATTGACTGCACAGCAATCTTTGCAAGGTTTTCTAGTACATTTTCACCGTGTAACTTCAGATGAATGACAATTTTCACCGAAAATAGTACAATATTTATGTACATTAGTTAGCCTCAATGTTGCAACATAAATTTTTAATCAGATTTAGGTGATAATTGTCAGAGTCAGAATTTCTATTAAAGTGGGGCTTACAGTTAATATTAAACTCATTGTTTCTTCATTACAATTGATATGCAACTTAGATACAATTAGATGCGTGTGGCTAGACGAAATGTTCCTCGATCATAGTTCTTAGGTAATTTCCAATTAACAATACTGTATGTTGGGTTGTAAATTTACGGATCAAAATGTGTAAATTAATTAGAACCCACATCTTAACTTATACAGAATTGTCTTCTGAATGAGCATCATCATCTCCTTGACTAGTTATCACCTGATGCTGAGCAGATGCTAAGAGCTTTTGCTCAAGTCTACTAATACTAATTCCAAGCTCAGAAGCTGTTTTGCGTTTCCACTCTTCTAGCTCACAATCATGTTCGTTGAGCCATTCACGCACCGCAACGCGGGCCATCTCAGCTTTGCGAAGGGTCTGGCGAGCTGCATGAAAAATCAGTCGCTGGTTATCAAAGCTTGGCAATGAGAGCATGAATCGCTGTAGTTTCATTTTGTTCAGGGTCTTTCGGGGGCGATCGCTATCATTCACATAACTATTAAAACTCTTTTCAATTAGTATCTCATACCGCAAAAATACATTGCCAAAATTGCATACAAATTGCACATCTGCGAATTTAACAGTAAATAGTTATCAGTTATCAAGCTCTTTACTAATGGGTGAAAAATTATCAAGTCAAAACGTTAACTCTATGCTAGAGCTAATTTTTTATCTAAATTAATTAATTTTCTTGCTACCTTCAACAGCTTTTACATCTATCCCAAAGTTGATTTATTTGAAAAATTTTTATGTCTTAATCAATCAGTGAATTTTCTGAATAAATTCTTGCTCCCAAACAATGAGTTGTCTCGGCAAGTAAAATTAGCCACTAGCAGCTATATCTAAAGAATGAAAAATCCTGCTCAACAACAGACCAATAACAAATTAAATACATATTTTCAAATGCTGAGTAACAGTGAGGACATCACCATATTGAAAAATCATCAATATTTGGAAATATTTTGTTTAAATTTATGCAACATCTTGCTAGTTGTTTATTAACAAAAATGTTGCATATGGATTGCAATTGAGTATCACTCAGTTTATCGTATGTAATTAAATAGTGAAATTCAATACTGTTTGTTGAGGAAAGTGGAAATATCTAAAATTAGAAAGAATCAAAATAAAAATTCCTCTGATTACTCGATCATTCCATATATTCCTAAATGCACAGTATTACAATCTAATTTATGCGATGACCCGTGTTGTATGAAGCGTTCTGCATAATTAAACTGTCATGAAATTATAAGGGCTTGCTGGCATGAGACTATCTGAGCTAGATCCACTCATACCGCTAACTGAGTTAAGAGAAGAACTCCTAAAGTTGCCAAAAGGCTACTCGTTTTATGAAGAAGAACTGGTAGATTTCTTATCACGACGAAGATGGCCTGAAAGCAATCGCCGCATTGACCGAACAACTTTTTGGCGGTGGAGAAATGACAACGGAATTGAACATCAAAAAGTATTCAGCAGATTGGATATATTGAAACTCTGCCAAATTTGCGACCACTATCGAATAGATGGAACTCGCAGCGAATACTTAGCGATTATGAAAAGTAAAAAAGAGGCAGTGCTAAACAAATAGAAATAGCTCCGGGTAAATGCATAGTCGGAATTCAGAATTCAGGACTCAGAATTCAGGACTCAGAATTCACTGATTCTGGATTCTGAATTCTTACAATGCATAAAAGTAAAAATATGAGAATTCTGAATTCTGAATTCTGGATTCTGAATTCTGAATTCTGAATTCT
The DNA here is from genome assembly GCF_014698115.1 of Nostoc sp. FACHB-973. GTDB lineage: Bacteria > Cyanobacteriota > Cyanobacteriia > Cyanobacteriales > Nostocaceae > Nostoc > Nostoc muscorum. Next base: position 21,608 of record NZ_JACJSJ010000032.1, on the reverse strand, counting down.
TCTTTCTTTTACCTTATTGGGTAACTTTAAAAGATAGTTATGGTACCAAAACAAAAACAGTCATTTACAAAACCATTCATCAAACCTGTAGGTTGGTCGTCAGTCATATTTGCAACTGTTATGGCTGTAGCTACTGGTACAGTTTCATTTTATACCTTTTCACAATTTCAATTGTCTTCTAAAGTAGAGCCTGTAGCGACTCCAAGTAGTTCTCCTAGAATGACTGCTGTTTCTGCTTTGGGACGTTTAGAACCCCAAGGAGAAGTTATTCGTCTGTCGGCCCCTGACTCCCAAGCGGGTGTTCGAGTCACAAAACTGCTGGTAAATAAGGGAAATATGGTGCGGGAGGGGCAAATAGTTGCAATTCTTGACACTTACTTTCCTCGTCTTGCAGCTCTAGAAAAAGCCCAACGACAAGTCTTAGTTGCCCAAGCTAGTCTCAACCAGGTAAAAGCGGGAGCAAAAGCCGGAGATATCTCTGCACAACAAGCAACCATCGCTCGTTTAGAAGCTGAGTTGGAGGGAGAAACTTCTGCACAACAAGCAACCATCGCTCGCTTAGAGGCAGAGTGGCGTAATGCTGAAAGCGAAAACCAGCGATATCAGCAGTTATACAAAGACGGTGCGATTTCTGCTTCCGATGCAGATACTAAACGTTTGCGAGTCGATACTGTTGGGCAGCAGCTTAATGAAGCTAAAGCCTCTCTCAAGCGCACTATCGAAACTCTGCAAAAACAGTTAATCGAGGCCAAAGCCAGACTCAAGAGTATTGCCGAAGTTCGTCCCACCGATGTAGCAGCAGCAGAAGCCGATGTTGACAGTGCGATCGCCTCAGTTAAACAGGCTCAGGCAGAATGGGATTTAAGCGTGGTGCGATCGCCCATAACTGGGCAAATCATGAAAATTAATACTTGGCCTGGAGAAATTATCGGCACTACAGGAATAGCTGATTTAGGTCGCACACAACAGATGTATGTTGTTGCAGAAGTCTATGAAACTGATATTCAAAAAGTGCGTCTAGGTCAATCGGCCATTATTACTAGCGATGCTTTTCCAGGAAAATTACGAGGAAAAGTCGCAGATATTGGTCTACAAGTTGGCAAACAAAATATTTTTAATAATGCTCTCCAAGCAGACACCGATAACAAAATAGTTGATGTAAAAATTCGTATTGATCGCCTGGCAGATAATCAACAAGTCACTGGTTTTACTGACTTACAAGTAGAGGTGATGATTTATATTTGACGTAAATATTCAGAACTCAGAATTCAGAATTCAGAAGACTTTGATAACCTAGTTTAATAATAACCAATAAAATCAATAAATCATAGTACGCTTTATTTTCCAATTTCAAGCTGGATTCTGACTATTAACTAGATGAGAGAGTAAGGTAATAAATAACAAATGCCCAATGCCCACTTGCCCTGAGCGACTCGTGCCGAGCGGAGCCGAGGTAAGCCGAAGGGATGCCGAATGCCCCATGCCGAATGCCCAATTTGTATCGTTGAGGTTTACTAAATGATTCTCAATATACCTCTGGCTTGGCTACAACTAGCCCGACAAAGAATTCGATTTGTTGTAGCTTTGGCTGGGATTGCTTTTGTCGCTGTTCTCATGTTTATGCAAATTGGTTTCCAAGATGCTCTCTATGACAGTGCTACACAGCTACATAATAATCTAGAAGGAGACTTGTTTTTAATTAGCGCTCAATATAAATCTCTGACATCTAATCAAAGTTTTGATCGTTCGTATTTATACCAACTATTAGGTTATGAAAGTGTCAAATCAGTTAGCCCTTTATATGTGCAATTTGCCAAATTTAAAAATCCAGATAATGGGTTAAAATATCCACTATATGTGCTTGGTTTTGATCCAGTTAAATCAATTTTTAAATTTAAAAATATTGAAGATAAACTCAATGTAGTGAGAATTCCTAACATTGTTTTATTTGACCGTGATTCTCGACCAGAATTTGGAGCGATCGCTAAAGATTTTGAGCAAGGAAAAACTGTAAAAGTTGAAATCTACAGTTATTCTGGAATAGTTGGTTACAAAGTTAAAATTGGTGGTTTATTTAATCTTGGACCTTCATTTGGAGTTGATGGAAATTTAATCGTTAGTTCTTCAACATTTCTGAGAATATTTCAAGATCGTCCAGTACAAAAGATAGATATAGGCTTAATCAAACTCAAATCTAATGCTAATCCCGAAAAAGTTTTGGCAGATTTATCAGTTAACTTACCCCAAGACGTAAGACTGATTACTAGCAAAGACTTTATTGCTCTTGAAAAAAGCTATTGGTCTCTGAGAACACCCATTGGATTTGTGTTTAACTTGATGGTCTTAATGGGGTTTGTTGTTGGTGTAATCGTTGTCTATCAAATTCTTTATAGTAATATTTCAAGTCATTTAACTGAATATGCAACCTTAAAAGCAATGGGATTCAAAAACAAATATTTATTAAGTGTGGTTTTTAAACAAGCTTTAATTTTAGCATCTCTAGGTTATGTTCCAGGTTTTATTATATCTATAGGTCTCTATGATATCTCCAAAAATGCTACTAAATTACCAGTTATCATGAGTACTGATAAAGCGACAATAGTATTAATTTCAGCAATTTTAATGTGTTTAACTTCTGCATTTTTATCTACAAACAAACTAAGAAAAGTAGATCCAGCAGATATTTTTTAAATAATGCATACATCATACAAGTAATATGAAAACAAAATATATTGTTAATATCACAGAACTCAATCACTATTTTGGCGAAAAAAAAATTCGCACCCAAACATTATTTGATATTAATTTTCATATCAAATTTGGCGAAATTGTGATTATGACTGGGCCATCAGGCTCAGGAAAAACAACTTTACTCACTTTAATTGGTGGATTACGCTCTGTTCAAGAGGGAAGTCTTAAATTTCTAGGTCATGAGCTTTCTGGAGCTAGTAATGAGCAATTAGTCAAAGTACGTCGTCATATTGGCTATATTTTCCAAGCTCACAATTTATTAGATTTCCTAACAGCTAGACAAAATGTTCAAATGTCGCTTGAATTACACAAAAATATTTCCGAACACGAGGCTCGTAGCAAATCAGAAGCTATGCTTAATGCTGTTAAATTAGAAAATAGAGTTAATTACTATCCATCCGATCTCTCAGGAGGACAAAAACAACGCGTAGCCATTGCACGTGCTTTAGTAAGTCATCCTAAATTAGTTTTAGCTGATGAACCTACGGCTGCTTTAGACAGTAAGACTGGCCGAGATGTTGTCACCCTGATGCAGGAATTAGCTAAGGAACAGAATTGTGCCATCTTAATGGTTACTCACGACAACAGAATTTTAGATGTTGCCGATCGCATAATTCATATGGAAGATGGTCATCTGGTCAAAGAAATTTCCCAATAGCCCAAATCCAAGAGAATTAAACAATAATATTCCCAATTTATTTCAAAAATCGGTATCTAAGTAGATTGTCATATATCTTTAGTTACAACCTAAGTAAGTCTGCGTAAATAATTATTATTGGGATAAGGCAGGGGGCAGTGGGAAAAAGGGTGTGAGCCTTGTTTACTTTTCTTCACACAGTTTGGTTTTATTGTATCGATTTACTTAATCGACAATAAAAGTATTCCTTGAGTCTCAACTCAGACACCCCTAGAGTATGAAGTTATAAGTTCTCAAATGAAAGAAGATATAGAAGTGATATTAACAGACTTTCAATAGTTGCCAGTATCTGGCTGTTTCGATTTTCTAATTATTGATCAAAAGTATCCCCAAATTTGTCAATTAGTTATACTAACTACAATAATTACAAAAAATTATGGTAAAAGATTTAATTTTTTGTCTTGAAGAAGCTGCTTTAGACTTCATATTTAACAAGTCTTCAATACCTAAAAATGTTTCTGAATGTTACATAGATCCGCCTTGTGGATGTAACAATCCAGGGCAAAATATCCAATGTGAAGATTGTATCTATCTTGAGGCTTGCTTATCTAATTTTAAGCGAGAATAATATTTTTATTTTTCATTAATAGTAAAAATACAAACAAGCTTAATAATAAACTAACTCCTTCGACATAACTGATTTTATTCTTATGATAGAAGTTTTGCAAAAGAATAGTATGTATTCTAAGTGATAGTGAATTCAACGGATCAGCAATTTTTGTATAAATTTGAAGCCACGGCAGTCTCAAGACAATGATTTCTTATGCTGATGCCATTATCTAAATAATTTAGGTTCATGGAAAAAGTATGATTTTTCTGGAGAAAATAACATACTGAAAAACAGAGCTATAAATTTTTTATAAAATGGCACTAAAACTTTTTCAAGTTTATTTTTGGATTTCATCTATACCGATCAAATGTTTTTTAACATTTTAACTTAGGTGAAATTTTCATCAATCTGTATTCTCTAAATTTACTTCATGAAGTAGTAGATTGATTAGGAAATATCGGTTTGGAAAATCAATAAACCACAGGAATATAACAACATACAAGGAACCATAATCATGAGACATTTTGATTTATCTAAAGCTGTTGTAGCTAGTCTCTTTGCCATCAGTTTTGCTTCTGCATCCTTACCTGTTTCTGTCTCTGCCCAAACCGGAAGCTCTGGTGGTGGTACTAGCTCAGGAAGTACTTCTGGAACAGGCACAACTGGAACAGGCACAAGTGGCACAGGCACAACCGGCACTGGCACAACCGGCACTGGCACAACTGGAACAGGCGCAACCGGCACTGACACAACCGGCACTGGCACAACTGGAACAGGCACAACTGGAACAGGCGCAACCGGCACCGGCACAACCGGCACTGGCACAACTGGAACAGGCACAACGGGTACTGGCACAACTACAGATGGCACAGGTACTGGTATTACAGGTAGTGATGGTACTGGCACTGATAGCACAGGTACTAACAGGAACACAGGTGTCACAACTTACCAACAAACTAGCGATCGCGGTTTCAATTGGGGTTGGCTAGGTTTGTTTGGTCTAGCTGGTTTAGCAGGTCTGGCTCGTAATCGGGAAAAACCCCGAACTTATAGCGATCCTAACGAAGTAACAGGTTCTCGCTTTAGATAAGCTAATCGGCTCATCGTCCCTAAAGTTACAGCAGATTGCAACAGGCGTGAGGTACAGATAATTGTAGGGGCACAAGATGTTGTGCCCCTACCCGTGTACCTCATTTTACAACTTAAAGCAAACTAGCAGAGTTTACATCCAAAAATAACGTTGCTTGCGATTGTTGACGGAGAACAGAAGCCGGACATTCTGCACTTATAGCTCCTTGTAATATTTGTTTTACCACATTTGCTTTACGTATTTCTGGAGCAAGACAAATAATTTTTTTTGCTGAACAAATGGTTGGAATAGTAACAGTAAAAGCGTATTGTGGGACAGTTTCAAGATTCGGAAAGTGACCTGTGTTAACTTGTTGCTGACGGTTGATTTTATCTAGTTTTACTAGCTTTACACTGTAGGAATCTTGAAAATTTGCTACAGATGGATCGTTAAAAGCTAAATGTCCATTTTCGCCAACACCAAGACAGCACAAGTCAATTGGTTGTGCTTGCAATAATTTGGTGTAGCGATCGCATTCTGCCACTGGTTGCGATGTATCACCTTCTATATAGTGAAATTCTTTAGGAGCAACCCGTTTTTCTACACGTTCTCGCATATAACGCCGGAAACTAGCAGAATGATACGCACTAATTCCCAAATATTCATCTAAATGGAACAGAGTAATCCTTGACCAATCTACACCACCCAATGTAATCAAAGCATCAAGAAATTTCAGTTGGGAGTTACCTGTTGCTAACAATACAGCTGCGGTATCCTGTTCGTTGAGAACCTGCTGTAAATACTGTTGGGTGATTTCTGCAACTGAGAGCGCCATTTCGACTTCAGAGTTGTAAATCTGCACTAATAAATCGTCAATGCGAAAAAAGTTTGTAGCAGCTACCATTTGCTTACACAGAAGTTTCTTAATAAAATTCCATTCCAGTCAGCTATCATAATCCTTTGAGCAATCTCTGGGTAATATGGCTAATATCATGTCCGCTTGATTACTTATTACAACGTTTTTCATCTATTTGAACCACAATCCCCAGTAGGGTAGCACAGCTATGCGCCCCTAGAATGTGGTATATTTACCTGAAAATTGCTGTAAAACCCAAGAACCCCACCCCGCCAAAGCTGCGCTTTGTCTCCCCTCCCCGCGAGCGGGGAGGGGCTGGGGGTGGGGTGCAATGACTGTAGGAATCATAACTAATTATCCGGACTTGATATAAGTTCTTAATCAAAGAGTATTATGCATCAGGAATATGGATTGATGCATTTAAGATCGTCGCAACCAAAACCTTGAGTCATCATTGCAGATAGCTGTTGAAAAACTTGACCATTGAGGTTGAATTCTTGCATGATTTTGTCCTCGGCTTGTCCTTGGGCTATCAGCTTTGCCATTTGCTCAAACTCTACCCAAGTCAAGTCACTCTCAACAAATGCTTTAGCGAGGGTAATTACCAGTTCCTCATAATCATTGTCTTCTAGTTTTGTCATCATCCGGTGTTCAATGTGAAGCGAATCATCGAAACAGTAGTACCAGGATTTTGGTTGCTGGTTAACTACCCTTCGGAAAAAATCCTGCTGTTTGGAGCGACTAACAGCATGATCGGCCTCACTACATACCATTAAACTAGGGGCACAAACAGAGCCTTGAGCCTTTTTTAAAACCTCCTCTGCCAATTGAAGAAATATCCGTAATGCCTTAAGACAAAAACCTTTATAACCAAAATTGCCAGGTGCATCTTTGTTGAACCATTCAAAGTAAATTGGCAGGATTTTGAGCAGTTGATCGAATAGTGAGTAACGGCTACCCAAATAAGGCGTGAACAATAAAGCGCGGTCAATCTCCTGGGGATGCTCTAAACCTAACCAAGCAGCTAAAGTTCCACCTGTTGATAATCCACCAATTACAACTTCTTGACCTAGCGTTTTTGCAAACTGCAACCATTCAAGCACAAATTGTTGATATATCTGAATATCTGTTGGTAGTGGTGGAGGATTTTGACCGCTCCAGTTGCCTGAACGTCCATGACCAGGTTGTAAAGGAATCAAAACGTTATATCCCTTGTTAAATAAGGCTTTACCAAGCGGCTCAAACTGGTAAGGGCCTGCTGTAAAACCATGCAAAAACAAGAAAACTTTTGATGTGAATTCAGGGTGAATCAAAAATTTGGAACGACAGGCTTCGTTCTTGAGACCCTGTGTGGATTCTAATTGGTGAACTTGCTCCAGCATTTCTGCTGTTTTTTCAATATCAATTTTCATTTGTGACCTTAAGATTTGGTTAAAACCTCGCTTTTGCCGGGCGAATTTCTTCCCCAGCCCCTTGTATTCACAAAAGAATAATCACTAAGAACGAAAACAATGTAAACTATCTAAATAAAGTTAACAATTATTTACATATTACCCAAAAATCATGCTGGCTGCAATTCTCTTTGACCTAGACGGCACTATTGTCAATAGCGATCCAATACACTACCGAGCTTGGAAAGAAATGCTGCTCGATTTCAGCATAGAAATTGACGAAACATTTTATAAATCCCGAATTAGTGGGCGGCTAAATCCAGAAATTGTTCAAGATATTCTGCCACAGTTATCACTAGCAGAAAGGGAAAATTTTGCAGACGAAAAAGAGGCACTTTTCCGCAAAGTTGCCTCCGATCTACAACCGCTGGGTGGATTTTATGAACTGCTAGCATGGACAGATACGCATCAATTAAAACGTGCATTAGTAACTAATGCCCCAAGATTAAATGCAGAATATATGCTAGAAGTTTTGGGGATAAAAGAAGCTTTCCATACAATTGTTTTAGCGGATGATTGTATAGCAGGTAAACCTGACCCGGCACCCTATCAAGTTGCCTTAAACAACTTAGGGATTCAAGCAGAGGAAGCGATCGCTCTAGAAGATTCTCCCTCTGGAATTCGGGCTGCGGTGGGCGCAGATATCCGCACCATCGGTATAGCGTCCACCCACAATCCCCAACTCTTACAGGAAGTTGGTGCATTTATGGCGATTCCAGATTTTACTGATTTGCAGTTGTGGACATTGCTCAACTCGCTTATCGAACCAGATTTAAGCGCGATCGCTTCTAATTTTTGAACCCAAAGCTGATAATTTTGATACTAGAGACGCCTAATTTTGCGTCTCTATTTATTTTTCAGCCAAAATGGCGTAAATTTCCCGTTTAACTTGCTCTAGAAGCTCACGCACTCGATTTATTCGCTCTACATTACCACTGCGGGCAACCTGCACTACCACACCAGCTAATTCTGTTGCAGCATTCCGCAACTCAATAAACTCTTGGGGCTTACCTGCGATCAAACTTTTGAAGGTATCCCAAGGAGAGTCTGAAGTTTCTTTTTGGGTACGTTCTGCCAAAAGTTGTCTACCCTCATCTGTAATGCTATAAATCCGCTTACCGCCTTCCTGTGAGCTGGTTAAATAACCACCTTCCTCCAGCAATTGCAGTGTTGGATACACTGAGCCAGGACTGAGGCGACGGAAACCACCATAACGAGTTTCCATCTCTTTAATCAGGTCGTAACCATGACTAGGATGCTCGGATAACAATTCCAGCAAGATGAACTTGATGTCACCCCGACGAGTCCGATGTTCATCTCCCCAACCACGACCAAACATTTCATCGCCCAAGTGTTTGCCATGATGTCCACTATGGTGCTTGCGATGCTCAAACCGAGACTTGACAAACACAAAATCATCTTCGCTAACTCCTGCCCATGCAGGTACTCCAAACCGTGACCGAAAGTGTCTAAACATAACTAAATTTCTAATCAACTTTCTCTACTATACGATATATCGGAATATATCACGATATATCGGAATAGAATTTTGATGAAGATTTATTTCAATTGTGGCGTCGTCTTGTCATTACATGGGTAGGGGGCACAGCAATGCTGTACCCCCACAAAAAGTCTATGTGTATAGGATTTTCGTGAATTGGTATTAAGCTTTCACTTTAGCTTTTGACCAGACACCATTTTGATCTTCATCATATGAGGAGTGAACAGCTTCCCAAGCAGCTTGCTCAGCGTTAAACTCGTCACTTTTTTCATTGAATACAGTGTTATAGCGCTCAATGAATGTATGCTGAGCTTCATCAGAAAGATGAGCGCGAACCTCAGGTGACAAGTCCTCTGGGCTGTTGCATAGTCCTGGACAAGGGCGAGCCAAGGTTTTTTCAATTACCTGAATTTCTTCGCCACCAGCGCTTTCGAGGAGCAATTGAAATTCGCCGGTGCGATCGCTTGGAACTTCTGCCATCAATAAAAACTCACCAGCTTGTAAGCGGGTTTGGTAAATAGCGGCTTTATCTTCTGGCATTCCCAAAGTAGTCAGAACCGATACTAGACCGGCACCTGCACTACCTGCGATCGCTCCACTGGCAGCCCCTAACAACACTGCACCAATCGGACCTCCTGCCACAACTGAGCCAACAAAAGGAATAAATAGTACGCCTACACCCGTGAGCAAGCTGAGAAAGGAACCAAACAAGGAACCAAAAACTGCCCCTGTTCTTAAACCTCCCAGAATCACATCCTTTTTACTAATAAAGCCAGAAATTCGAGTTTCCGACTGGAAGTTTCTGCCCATGACGGAAATGTGATCTTTGGGCACACCTCTATCTAATAAACGTCTAATCACATCATCAATTTGCTTTTGTTCTTTGAAGACAGCAGAAATAGTACGTTCTGCTTTGTATACTTCTGGCATTTAAATACTCCTGTGATTATGTTTTTTTGCTCTAGATATAGTCAAAAAATTTTGGATTAGCCCCATACCTTCAGGTATGGGGCTGAGTAAAGAATTGTAGATTTTGGATTTGTTCCACAAATAAATTTGGGAGCAATTCTACCAGACGCTAGGCGAACAGAATTTTCTAGATTTTAGGTTTTAAATCAACAATCCAAAATCTAAAATCTAAAATCTAAAATTCCCTATTGCTTACACGCCTACAGGAGTTTTAGCTTGTGTTGCTGGTTGTGTACCGTCTCCCTCTAGTGCTTGCCCTTCAATAAATGAGCGCAACATCCAAGCGATTTCCTCATGTTGTTCCATCAATCCAGTCAGAAAATCAGCGGTTCCTTGATCGTGGAACTTTTCACCAGACTGATCTACATGATCTCTGAGATTGCGAATCACTTGCTCGTGATCTTGCACTAGATTAGCTACCATTCCGGTTGCAGTGGGCACACTACCAGCATGTTCCTTGAGGGTAGCAATTTTGAGAAATCCTTCCATCGTGCCAACTGGATAACCACCCAAAGCACGAATCCGCTCTGCTAACGCATCAATATTAACAGTCAGCTTTTCGTAATGTTCTTCCCAAAGTTGGTGCAAAGAGCGGAATTGAGGGCCAACAACATCCCAATGGTACTTTTTGGTTTTTACTAACAGTAAATAGGCATCTGCTAAATCTTGATTCAACAGATTAATCACACCTTGACGCTGTTCTTGTGTCAAACCAATGTTGATCGCACGCATTGTTTTTCATCCCTAGACAAACTTATCATTTATTAACATCACAGATTTGCGGTATCATCTACATCAACCAAAGGGCGCATTGTCAGTTTAGATTAATTACCATATTGAGAATTATGCCTATGTCTTAGTAGGTAGTATTATGATGATGATGGACTAGTAATTAGTTAGGGTTATTGTTTTTTGGTCAGCATTGACAAGAAAAATTTTCAAATCATTATAATTATCAATCGCCTACATAAAATTTAATTTTTTCTTTAGGATAATAAATAGTAATAAGTGATTACTTAAAAGCAACCACTTACTACTACTAAATTATTACCAAAGTCAAGTATTAATTATCTGATATCATTTCACGAAAATCTTGATACATATAGATTTACCGTAGGGTAGCACGGCCGTGCTACCCTACCAAGGTATTTGTATCAACTTTAAAGTGAAATGGTATTACTTACCTGTAACTTTGTCTAACACATTTTTGATACTTTCTTCCACCGAGGTTGCACTCTGTGAATTTTCAGGACGCTTTTGTTTGTCAAAGTCAGCAGCTCCTTGAACTTCATTGAGTCCTTCGTTGGACTTCCTTTGAACTTCTTCAAGTCCGGCTGGTGGTTTTCTAGCAGCTTCGTCAGTTTTGCGCTGAATATCAAGCAGTTGTGTTTCCCCTTCGGTAGACTTGCTTTGGTAGCTATCGATCGCAAAAGCAGGAAAAGCATTAGATAGCAACAGTAAGGCGCAAGTAAAAGCCACAACTAGAAAACGTACTGGACGCAAAACAGATAAAACAGAAGCAATAATTTTCATTTGAAATCCTCGATAACAGCGTTAACAACACAAGGCTTATGCTTTTATCTGGTAAACTTTACCGATAAAACTAGCAAGCTATGCTCAAATCTGGAAGTTATTGAAAAATCAACCTGAAGAAATTGTCTTTCTCGGTATTTGTGCATTAACCTAGTAATGGTTAATGAGCAAGTACTCTTGACGAGTTCTTCATTCAATGTCCAACTCATTTATTTTTACTTGGAAGACTATAAGGCATACATCAACCTGTAGAATGAAGTTGTTGTTATCTACAGTTATAAAAAAAAATCACTCTCTAGATATATCGACTTAATATAGTTTTGGTAGATTAATAGTTCTGAGCTAATCCTCATACACAATTGGTACAATTATCCAGGGCAGTCAAATTAGTCAATCAATTTTGAATTTTGGGAAAAGTTGAGCCATTCTTCAAAGCAGTTTTCCCGACTTGTATGTACTGGCGTTGAGCGGAGATTTCCCGCGTAGACACCCTCCGGATAGCTTGCCGCAGCGAAAAGTCAGAGCTAAGGCTTCCTTAGGGCGTGTTATCAAATAGGTATCAATCTAATTTAGAATACTTAAGTGATAATATTTAGGTAAATCCTTGTTTAAGGCAATATCAAGAACTCAGTAAATAATCCATGTTGTAAATATTTCTAGTATAATAAGATTGCTATTACCAGGCATGACATTTACTGACTGCAACGTGCGTATGTTGCAGAACAAGAAAAAGTGGTTTAGTCCATATCCACAGTCTTTGGAATAGACTAAGATTCTTTTCTCTACAAACAGTTTGGCTGTATCGGAGAGGCTTTCTTACAGTCTTTTTCCCCCTATGTGACAGATCCTTGTGGGTGGGGCGTTTGATCCCTCTCCACAGCAACATTAGGCGGTGTCACAAGCTTCCGCCCCTGCTCATTAGCGATCGCCTGAGTATGCTTTGCTGATGTAGCTCTGTCAGTGCTGTCTACTATCTATTCAGAGGGTGTACTGAGAGATTTTTTTACTATATTTCTGACTTTTCAAACACACTCTAAGAGTAGCATACCAACTAAATAAGTAAGCTGGTTATTTATCCATTGTCTATCTTTAGGAGCATCAAAATGAAGTCAATTCTTGAGTTGATCGAAAAAAAGAATCAGGAATATGCACAGTTGCCGTTCTTTAAGTATATGGAAGACGAGACAATTGACCCACGGCAGCGGTTGGCATTTGCCCCTGTGATTGCTCCACTCGCAATGGAGTTCAGTGAGTTGTGCAAAAGAATTCTCAGAGATGAGCCAACCACTAATTACATTCAAAACATGGTCAATGTACATACCCATGAAGAACATTTCCACTGGCAATGGTTACTGGAAGACATGGAGAAGATGGGAATTGACTATCCTATGCGGTTCAGTGATGCGGTTCGATTTCTATGGAGTGAGCATACCTTGATTTCCCGTTCCATGTTACCTCTGTTCGAGCGGTATACTCGTGGAGCGCATCCGATTATAAAATTAGTTGCTATTGAAGTATCTGAAGTGACAGCCAATGTCTTTTTCCGTTCAACGATGTCTGCGGCACTCCAACTACAAGACATGACTAATACAGAGTTCCGTTATTTTGGAATGCGGCATAACCACATAGAAAATACTCACACTCTTCATACTCCTACTTCTCTGCAAGTAATGAAAGAGATTGAAGTGCCAGAGGAGATTCATCAAACAATACTGGAATTTATTGATGTGGCATTTGAGTATTTTACAGACTTGATCAATGAGTTTCATGCTTATATTATGACCCATTCTTATCAAGTACCCTTTGCTAAAGTTTATCAATCACAGCGATCGCTAGAACCGGTCTAATACCATTTCACGAAATACCTGATACAGATACATAGGTAGGGGCGTATAGCTGTACGCCCCTACAGTCGATTCATGTGATTTGACTAAATAATAAGTATTAGCAATAGTCCAGCTTTATAAATTTCATCTTTCAATATGATTCTTGATTAAGCCACTTCCCAAGTTGATTTTCTCATCCTCTATCATCCTGGTTTTAATACAATACGCTTGGGTTAAGGATAATTGTAGGTTGGGCTTACCGTGTGATAACCCAACAAATGCCCAAAAATGTTGGATTTCGTTCGTCAATCCAACCTACGCAAATTTATTTTTCTAGCTTAACCCAAGCGTATTGGGCTTTAATGCTCTTAATTCACTTTCATTAACTTCTAAGTTCTGTTTTTCAGTGCTAATTCCCGCTTTGTAATACTTTTGTGTTGTCCTTTTATCTTAACTGTGCCAGTTGCGTAAGTCCTGTTTTTGCCAGAAATTTTGGATAAATTGTAATCAAGCTAGTGGATTAGGGAAAACTACACTCAGATTATTTATCTAGTAACAATTTTTATGGTAGAGAATCGAGTTAATATTCCTGGATATCGGATTGGTGAAATTATTTATACTAGTACTCGCACCTTGGTTTACCGAGGTTGGCGAGAATCGGATCAAACCCCAATTGTGATTAAACTCCTTAAAAATACTTATCCCAGCCCTATTGAATTGGCTCAATTCAGGAATCAGTACGCAATTACAAATATTTTAAATGTCCCCGGTGTTGTTCGCATATATAGCCTAGAAACTTTTCAAAATCGGCTGGCCCTGATTTTGGAGGACTTTGGTGGAATTTCTTTGAAGGAGTACACTGGTTTTAGAAGCAAAGCACTCAATCAAATAGATAATCAGGAAAATTTCTTAACTGAGTTTTTAGAGATTGCGATCGCCCTTGCTGATATCCTGGCCGATCTCTACCATCATCAAATCATCCACAAAGATATCAAGCCTGCTAATATCCTAATTCATCCCACTACAAAGCAAGTCAAACTCATCGACTTTAGCATTGCTTCGCTACTAACCAGAGAAACCCAACTTTCAACCAGCCCGACTGTTTTAGAAGGAACTCTCGCCTATCTCTCCCCCGAACAAACCGGGCGAATGAACCGAGGAATTGATTACCGCACTGACTTCTATTCCCTGGGAATCACCTTCTATGAAATATTAACGGGGCAATTACCATTTCAATCTCATGATTTGATGGAATTAGTGCATTGCCACATCGCAAAACAACCAACGGCTGTTCATCATCTCAATCCTGCTATTGCTCCCCAACTATCAGAAATTATCAATAAATTGATGGCGAAGAATGCTGAAGACCGCTATCAAAGTGCATTAGGGCTAAAGCACGATCTAGAAACTTGTTTGTGTCAATTAAAAGAAAGCGGCAATATTCTCCAGTTCAAACTAGGGCAAAAAGATGTTTGCGATCGCTTTGTAATTCCAGAAAAACTTTATGGTCGTGAAGTAGAAGTCGCAAAGCTGCTAGCAAGTTTTGAGCGGGTGCGCCTGGGAACTTCTGAATTGATGCTGATAGCAGGTTCCTCTGGCATTGGGAAAACGGCAATTGTCAACGAAGTTCACAAACCCATTACCCGTCAGCGGGGATATTTTATTAAGGGCAAATTTGATCAACTTAATCGTAATATTCCTTTTTTAGCTTTGGTGCAAGCCTTTCGAGACTTAATGACACAATTGCTGACAGAAAGTGATGCTCAAGTTGAACAGTGGAAGACCAAAATTTTAGCCACATTGGGTGAGAGTGGCCAGGTAATTATTGAGGTGATTCCAGAACTCGAACGCATTATTGGTAAACAGCCTGCTGTTCCTGAATTATCCGGTAGTGCTGTTCAAAGCCGCTTCAATTTGCTGTTTCAGAAATTTATTCAAGTATTTACAACTCAAGAGCATCCCCTCGTCATTTTCCTGGATGACTTACAGTGGGCAGACTCGGCTTCTTTAAAGCTGATGCAGTTGTTGATGACTGAAGCAAGCAATTCTTATTTGCTAGTGATTGGAGCATATCGAGATAATGAGGTCAGTGCAGCACATCCCCTAATATTGACCATTGAGGAGATGCGTCAACAGGCAATTACAGTTAATAACATTGTGCTTTATCCCCTGATTCAAACTGAACTCAATGAAATGATTGCGGATACACTCAAATATTCACCAGAAGAAGCACTGGCGATTACCAATCTAGTGTATGAAAAGACCAAAGGCAACCCATTTTTTACTAACCAATTTCTCAAATCGCTGCATGAAGATGGGTTGATAACGTTTGTTACTAAAACAGGAGATTGGCAGTGTAATATTGCTCATATCCGGACACTTTCTTTTACACAAGATGTTGTGGAGTTTGTGATGCTGCAACTCCAGAAATTACCACCGCAGACTCAGAATGTTCTTAAATTGGCTGCGTGTATCGGCAATCAATTTGATTTAGAAACCCTGTCGGTGGTGTATGAAAAATCTGCAACAGAGACGGCATTGGCTCTTTGGCCAGCCCTGAAGGATGAATTAATCTTACCTAACGGCGAAGGGTGTATATTTTTTCAGAATGAGTCGGCGATCAAGACTAGTTCCTTATCTTGTGAAAGCAATCCGCAAATTACAAATGCTACAGGATCGATAACTATCAATTACAAATTTCTCCACGATCGCGTCCAACAAGCTGCTTATTCATTAATTCCGGCAAATCAGAAACCAGCAACGCACCTCAAAGTTGGGCAACGGCTGTTGAGCAATACCCCAGAAACGAACTTAGAAGAAGTCATTTTTGAAATTGTCAACCAACTCAATATCGGGGTAGAACTAATCACAGCCCAGGGCGATCGCGATCGCTTAGCACAACTCAACCTGCTGGCAGGACAAAAAGCCAAGTCTTCTACAGCTTACTGGGTAGCAATTGAGTATTTGACCACTGGGATTAATTTATTGAGAGCCGACTGTTGGCAAAGCCAGTATGATTTAGCTTTGGCATTGCACAAATCCGCCGCTGATGCTGCTTACCTTTGTGGTGCCTATGCCCAGATGGAACAATTGGCTCAAACAGTGATGCAGCAAGCCAAAACTCCAGTGGATCAAGTTAGCATTTACGAAACCAAAATCCAGGCATATACAGCCCAAAATGATGTATTGGGAGCAATTGCGATCGCTCGGCAAGGAATGAGTCAGTTCGGCTTGGTTTTTCCAGAGATACCCACCCCCCAAGATATTGGGCAAGCTCTTGAGGAAATCGCTACCTTGATTGCCGGACATGAAATTGCCCAATTGGTTGACTTACCCCTCATGACAGCAAAAGACAAGCTAGCAGTTACCCAAATTGTAGCCAACGTTGCTCCAGCCGTTTACATTGCCGAGCCAAATCTGTTTCCTCTACTCATCCTGTCCCAAATCAAAGCATCAATTCAGTATGGCAATGCCCCATTTTCTGCCTTTTGTTATGCCTGTTATGGCATTCTGTTAAATGGAATTCTTCAGGATATTGAAACAGCCGATCAAGTTGGCAACCTGGCTTTGGCACTAACGAATAAATTTAATATTAGCGATATCAAACCCACAGTATTTTATGTCGTGGGTGCTTTTATCACCTATTTGAAGTCTCCCCTGCAAAAATCCTTACAGTTGATGCTGGAGGGCTACAAAATTGCCTTGGAAACCGGAAACTTATACTATGTGGGTTTCAATACGAAAGACATCTGCCAGTATTCCTATTTCCAAGGTCGAGAGTTGAACTCGTTAGAGCAAGAGATGCGGGCTTACACTCATGTTTTGGAAAATTTTAAGCAAGGCACAACCTTCAACTACTGTCGGATCTTCTGGCAAACAGTTTTGAATTTGCTTGGCAAGGCTGAAAACCTCTGTAATCTTCAAGGTGAGGCACTCAAAGAAGCAGAATTTGTGACTCAATTAATTAATGCCAAAGAGTTTACCGGGCTTCACTATTTCTCACTGCACCAGTTGATTCTCTGTTATCTATTTGAAAACCTCCCTCAAGCAGTGGAAACAGCCGCTCAAGCCAGAGAATATCTAGTTGCAGGCACGGGTTATGCCACTGTGCCGATATTTTATTTCTATGATTCACTGACAGCTCTTTTCGAGTATTCCCAAGCTACAGTTTCTCACCAAGAAAAACTGCTGGAACGAGTCACAGAAAACCAGAGCAAAATGCAGACTTGGGCGCACCATGCACCCATGAATTATTTGCACAAATTTGAACTAGTAGAAGCCGAACGGTGTCGTGTTTTGAGACAAATGGGGCAGGCTGTGGATCTGTACGATCGCGCAATTACTGGAGCAAAAATAAATGGCTACATTCAGGAAGAAGCCCTAGCCAATGAACTGGCTGCTCGATTTTATCTAGAATGGAACAAAGAGGCGATTGCTCAAGTGTATCTAGCAAATGCCTATTACTGTTACCTCAACTGGGGAGCGGTAGCTAAAGTCAAGCATTTGGAACAGCAATATCCTCAATTGTTGGCTGCGATCCTTCAGCAACAGGAAACTAGTTCTTCAACCCCCAACCGAACTACGACAATTGGATTAGGACAAAGCAGTTCTAGTGTGACTGAAGCTTTAGATTTAGCAACAGTCATCAAAGCCTCTCATGTACTGGCTGGAGAAATTCAATTAGAAAAACTGTTGACAACCCTGATGCAGGTCGTAATCGAAAATGCCGGGGCAGAAAAATCCGTACTCTTGCTGCTTCAAGAAGATAATTGGGTAGTTGCGGCTCAAAAAAGCAGCAAAGCAACCACAGAAACAGGTATTGCACATCAAAGTCTCCATCGAGAGGAGCAATTGGGTAAAAACCTTGGTGTAATTAACCTGCACTCCCTTCCTCTTTCGGCCAGTCAAGATATTCCCAAAGCGGTTGTCAACTATGTCTCACGTACCTGCCAAACCCTTGTACTAGATGATGCTCGTACAGAAATCACCTTCGCCAACGATCCCTACATCATTCAACGGCAACCAAAAAGCTTGCTATGTACACCTATTCACGATCGCGGCAAGCTTATTGGCATCTTATACCTAGAAAACAGTTTAACAACTGGAGCCTTTACCCAAAAACGTCTTGAGGTTTTGCATCTGCTCACAGCCCAAGCTGCCATCTCGCTGCAAAATGCCATACTGTATAACAATCTAGCTTTGGCAAAAACTCAACTAGAAGACTATAGCCATAGCTTAGAGTATAAGGTACAGCAGAGAACTCAAGAGTTGAATGAGAAAAATCAACATCTATCGGAAACTTTAGAGAAACTTCAACACACGCAAACCCAACTGATTCAAACTGAAAAAATGTCTTCCCTGGGGCAAATGGTGGCAGGTGTTGCCCATGAAATTAACAACCCAATTAATTTTATCTATGGCAACCTCACCCATGCCAATGAGTATTTTAAACAGATGTTACACATAGTTGAACTGTATCATCACTACTATCCTCAACCGTTTCCTGAGATAGAAGAAGAACTAGAACTAATAGATTTAAACTTCCTCAAATTAGACCTCCAAAAATTGCTGGAATCAATGAAAATAGGGGCAGTTCGCATTCGTCAGATTGTCCTTTCTCTGCGAAATTTTGCACGGTTGGATGAGGCTGAAATGAAACCTGTCAACATTCACGAAGGAATCGACAGCACTTTACTAATTTTGCATCATCGTCTAGAACAAAAACCATATCGCCCCGCGATCGATGTGATTAAGGAATATGCAAATTTACCAGAACTCAATTGCTACGCCAGTCAGATAAATCAGGTGTTTATGAATATTTTGAGCAATGCTATTGATGCTTTGGATTTGTCATTTACCCAAAATGAAGGAGTAATTACTAATGAAGACAAACAAACAAAAATTCCCACCATTCAAATTTGTACTAAAATGATTAATCCTAATACAGTCAGCATTCAAATTGTAGATAATGGAATTGGGATGTCTGAGGAGGTGAAGCAGCGCTTATTTGACCCATTCTTTACAACAAAACCTGTTGGTGGAGGAACGGGTTTAGGATTATCGATTAGCTATTCTATTATGGAAAAACATCGTGGACGACTAAGTGTAATATCAGAACTAGGAAAAGGGGCAAATTTTTCGCTTTTACTTCCTTTAAATTAGTCTTTTATTATAAAATTATCTGGAGTCTAATGTTAAATTAGATCATGTTAAGGCTGACGCGGGGACACTGAGAGATTTTAATAATAAGTGATTAGCCGGATATGATATCACAGCTAATACCCTGAAATAGATCAATTTTTGACGTATATAGCAATCCTAAATGAACGTGAGTTCGACAAACCTCTCCCTGCCTTGAACTAAAGTTCAAGTCGTCCTTCTCCGAGTCGGAGAGGGACAGGTTTTACGTCAACACTTGGGCTGACATCATCAACCGTGCAAACCTGGGTTTGCAGCAGATTTCAAGGAAAGTGAAGTACACAACGATTCGTCTCAAAGTCAGGTATCAACCTTGTTTTACTTCTGATACCAATTCTGTATGAAGATGCGCCTTATGAACCCCCGATGCTTTGGGGGGACGGCGTTAGCTGGGGGGTAAATATATTTCAGCTTCATAAAGAAACGATATGAATTCTGAATTCTGCTGTAGATACATTTGCTTTCTTCACAAGTACCTCAAATTCTTTTGCTATATATATAAATATCAGACTAAGACATTTGAGGAATTTAAAATTCAAAAGTTGCTAAACTGACATCTCACATCAGTTGCTTGATTACAATTCTTGTAGTGTCAGCACTGCAAGGTTATTGAGAATAGTGAAAAGTCTGACCAAACATAGCAGAGGGATTGCTCATTTTTGACAACCCAGCATCTGCAAATCCAAAATCGTAAAGACCAATTACCAATAGAACTGGAGGTCTATATGTTTAAAAAGATTTTAGTTGCATTAGATCGCTCGGAAGTAGGGCAAAAGGTTTTTGACCAAGCGTTGGGTTTAGCAAAGTTAACACAAGCCAGCTTAATGCTAGTGCATGTCCTATCGCCAGAAGAAGAGGGTAGCCCTTATGTACCTATGGTGTCTAATTTTGACTATTATCCGGGATTGAACAGTCAAAGCTTCGAGTTATACCAAAAGCAGTGGGATACCTTTAAGAATCAAGGCATCCAGATGTTACAATCTTTCTGCGCCCAAGCTAATACAGCAGGTATTACTACAGAATTTACCCAAAATCTTGGTAATCCTGGACGCATTGTTTGTGATTTAGCGCGTAGTTATGGCGCTGACTTAATTGTTATGGGGCGTCGCGGTCGTTCTGGGCTGACGGAATTATTTCTCGGTAGTGTGAGTAACTACGTCCTTCACCATGCTCCTTGTTCAGTACATATTGTGCATCTTTCAGTTACTGCTAAAAAAGATGAACTTGTCAAAGAAACTACAAGTGTTTCAAGTGTTAACTAAGTATTAAATTGCATAAGTCATAGTTAACTACATTTAGAAACTTTGCCGTGTGGATTTGATTTCAATTATCACAAGACTTGTAGCATTTTACGAAATACTTGATAGAGATACATAGGTAGGAGTGTACAGCTATACGCTCCTACAAACAATTTGTGTGGTACAAAGATTTTGAGAATTGACATTCACGAAAAGTCCAACGTGAGTGTAAGGTTTTTACTGCCCCCGAACAAATGCAAAAAAAATGGTCTGGACTCAAAACTTTTGTTGTTGTCGAGCGTCTCTTTAAGCGCGATGGTCAACCATTCTATGAGCGTCAATTCTATATTTGTAGTCAATGTCTTGAAGCTCAACAGTTACTTGCTGATATTCACTTGTCTTGGGGTATCGAAAATCGGCTGCATTGGGTTAGAGATGTCACCTTCAAAGAAGATTTTCCACTCCGCCGTGGTGGCAATGCTCCTGTAAATTGGTCTATCTTACACAACTTTTTTATTACGAACGCTCGCCAAATCGGTTTCCGAACTATTCCTCAAGCACAACGCGCCCTCTCTAATCAACTGCACAAAGTTTTTTCTTTCTTTGTATGAAACCACCTGCGTAGCACAGCTGTGCTACGGGAGCATCCCGCAGGGATGGAATATTTTTTTCCTTGGAAGTCCCTAATTGGTAATTCGTAATACAGCGTTTCCTGCTGTTATGAAGTACACTTTCTCCACTCTCCGCTATCTTCTGTATCCTTTCAGGACTGAGAACGTACCTCACGATAGCGGGAACTGCTGTATTTACTGTAAAAAATAAGTTTTTAACTCTTTTATTCTCTCTACCCAACCTTTCACCTCATCAGCGACTTTATACTTCCATTGAAGTTGAAGCACTTCTCTAGTATGAGAATCATCAAATATAACTTTGTCCTTGTTTTCAAAGACTGGCGCAACGAATTCTACT
>NZ_JACJSJ010000031.1 GCF_014698115.1 Nostoc sp. FACHB-973 | reverse complement strand
AAGAGTTATTCTTCCCCTGCTCCCCCTGCTCCCCCTGCTCCCCCTGCTCCCCACTCCCCACTCCCCACTCCCCACTCCCCACTCCCCTCCAATTGAAGATTCAGGAGTTAGCTTGCATTGAAACTAGTATCCGATCCAGCTATTGCTAAAAAAATTCGCAAAATGAATCAGCGGGTACGATGGCAAGACCCGTTGATTGTGAAACGTAACATCGACCAAACTCGATTAGTGCTAGATGATGGTCATGCAGACGATTCCGAGTTTTCGTTTTTAGTTGTAGGTGATAGTGGTTCTGGAAACCATCAGGGGCAAAATCCCCAGCGACAGGTGGCTGAACTCATGCTGCCCCATCACAATGAATGTCGTTTCATGCTACACACCGGGGATGTGATCTATTTAGTAGGGTCGAGTGAGTACTACCAGCAGAACTTCATTCACCCTTACCGAGAGTTTATCTTGGGTGGAGAGCATCCCAGGAAAATTACTTATGACGAGATGGTTTTTAAGCTGCCAATTTTACCTGTGCCGGGAAATCATGATTATTATGACTTGCCGATTTTCTTAGGCTTAGCGTCCCTGACAACATTACCGATTCGTAAGCTGTTGCGATCGCGGTTAGATTTAGATGTAGGTTTGCATGGTTCAAGAACAGGTGACGCTTACGCACGGGCATTTTTAGACTATCTCCAGCTGTTCGATCTGCCAACAGAGTTAGAAGATCATTTAAATCGTTACTACACTGCCAAGACAGACACAGGTCATTGTCTTCGTTATCAACCAGGGCACTTTACCCGCTTGCCTAATCGCTACTACACTTTTCGCTATGGCGGTATTGACTTCTTTGCGTTGGATTCTAATACATTTAACGATCCACCACCACTGCCGAAGACGAGGCAAGGTCAAGCAGATCGCAAAGTCTTGGAAAAACGTCGTCAGGATTTAGAGCAAGAAAAGCTGCAAATCATGGAAACCTCAGCGAAGCTAAATCCCAAAAACCCCAGGGAAGACGATAAGTTAGAGGACTTCCAAGCCAAGCTGTCGCAAATTGAAGAAATTATTGTTGATATCGATAAGCAACTAGTCACAGACCGACCAACCCAGACTGACATTGAACAACTTGAGTGGCTCAAGAACAGATTAATTGAATCTTGGAATACTAAGGAAGTTCGGGGACGAGTGATTTATTTCCACCATCCTCCTTATGTGACTGAGGCGACAAAGTGGGAACAAGCACAAACTTTGGCAATTCGCAACCACCTACGTGATGTTCTGGATCGAGTCGCTCAACAAATAGGTTCTCTAAATCAGGGGCGTCCTTTGGTCGATTTGGTATTGAATGGACACGCCCATTGTCTAGAATATCTGCAAACAATGGATACAGGACACGGTGATTCTCATATTCCCTGGCTTGTTTGTGGCGGGAGCGGGTTTAGTCTGCGACGCCAGCGGATTGAGGGAGCAGATTTGATGGAGGAGAATAAATTAGTCGCGCGATCGCATCTCTTCATTGGTCGTAATGGTCACGGTTCTCATAAGCGACGCCCTTACTCCAGTTTACGCATAGATGTCAAAGGCGAAGGTCATCCCAAATTTATTGTTCGTCCCTTAGTTGCCGAATGGTATCAACGACAATGGCATAAACGGGAACTTGAACCGTTGGTAATTTAGGGAATGGGGAGTGGGGAGTGGGGAGTGGGGAATGGGGCATGGGGCATGGGTAAGAGGCAGAGGTGCAAAGGTGGGGAGGGGCAGAGAGGAAAGAGTCCAGGAACTTCTCCTCTGCTCCCCTGCTCCCTCATTTCCCCCACTCCCTACTCCCCACTCCCCACTCCCCACCTCCCCCATTCACCGATCTACCGATCCCATCACAACATCAATACTTCCCAGGATGACGAAAATATCTGCTACTTTTTGACCTCGGATTAACTGAGGTAAAACTTGTAAATTATTGAAATCGGCTGGGCGAATTTTCCAACGCCAGGGGAAAATGCGATCATCTCCAATAATATAGATTCCTAATTCTCCTCTCCCTGACTCTACACGGACATAGTTTTCACCCTGGGGAATCTTAAATGTGGGGGCAACTTTTTTGGCAATGAACTGGTAATCAAACCCATTCCACTCAGATTTAACACCTGCTACCATGCGTTGAGCTTCTAAATTTTCGTATGCACCACCAGGTAATCCCTTAAGTGCTTGCTGAATAATCTTGACTGACTCACGCATTTCTCCAATTCTGACGACATACCTAGCAAAACAATCTCCTGCTGTATCCCACTGTACTTCCCAATTAAAATCGTCGTAGCATTCGTAATGGTCAACTTTTCGTAAATCCCACTTCACGCCAGAAGCCCGTAACATCGGGCCAGAAATTCCCCAATTAATCGCTTCTTCCCGACTTAAAACTCCCACACCCTCAACTCGGCGGCGAAAAATCGGGTTATTGGTAATTAGTCTTTCATACTCATCAATCTTTGGTACAAAATAATTACAGAAGTCTTCGCACTTATCCACCCAGCCGTAAGGTAAATCAGCAGCAACTCCACCGATGCGAAAATAATTATTGTTGACCATCCGGTAGCCTGTAGCAGCTTCAAACAAATCG
Source organism: Nostoc sp. FACHB-973 (assembly GCF_014698115.1). GTDB lineage: Bacteria > Cyanobacteriota > Cyanobacteriia > Cyanobacteriales > Nostocaceae > Nostoc > Nostoc muscorum. The sequence goes on along the minus strand of NZ_JACJSJ010000031.1, from coordinate 76,953 downwards.
AGAATCATTTCGCGATCGCGCAAAGTGTAAAATATCGGAGTTTGTGCGCCAGTATCTCCCACAAAAGGCCCCAACCACAGCAAATGGTTGACAATTCGAGCTAACTCCAGCATGATTACTCGAATATAACTGGCACGTTTGGGGATCGTGATATTTGCCAGTTTCTCGACAGCATTCACCGTCACGGCTTCATTAAACATCCCCCCATAGTAGTCCCATCGACTCACATATGGTACGTACATAATATTGGTACGGTTTTCGGCAATTTTTTCCATACCCCGATGTAGGTAGCCAATGACAGGTTCACAATCAACGACATCTTCGCCATCCAAGGTGACAAGAATCCGAAAGCACCCATGCATGGACGGGTGATGAGGGCCAAAGTTAATCACCATTGGCTCAGTCTTGGTTTCAATTCTGACCATAAATCAAAAGTTTCCCTAATCCTTAATATTTCTGAATAAGATGCTATTTTTGAAAATTTTAGAGGGTTTAGGGGCTGGAGTCTTGCAAATTCGTCCGATTTTTTGCAGATTTTTCCTATCTTTGCTGAATAGCTTTCGGAGTTACACCCATTAGCCGTTTACAGTGAAAATTGAGATGGCTTTGGCTGGCAAAACCAACCAAGTGAGCAATTTCGCTTATTGGCATTTCTCTTTTGAGCAATAATTCATAGGCACGTTGCACCCGACAGTGAATAACATATTTATGAAGAGTCATTCCTGTAGATTGTTTGAAAAGCTGGGAAAAATAATGGGGACTCATTGGTATCAACGCCGCCAATTCTGTTAAACCTAAATTTTGGTCAAGATGTTCTTGAATGTAGTCTATAACTTGCTGTAATTGACGCCGTGATAAACCATTTTTATATGCTTTTAATATCGGTTTACGCGTAGAATAATGTTCCATAAGATGTACTGATAAGGCATTTGCCATCGTCTCTGCATAAAGACGACTCCCCAAAGGATTACTTTCCAGAATGCCTTTGAGTGCTAGCCCTATTTGATAAACCAGAGGATCGGGTGTGGCGAAGCGCGGTATCAGTTCAATCTGTTCGGTATCTGCTGTTTCGTCAACTGCACGAGCAAAAATCTCTGGTTGAATTGCAAGTAGAATAAAGTCCCCTTCAGCGTCCCAAGCCGCCTGATGCCCAACATTGACGGGAGTAATGAGAATATCGCCTCCAAGTACAGCGTCACGATGTCTGCGTCCATCCATTTTTCGTTCAGCATGAATCACCCGCGCTCCATGAGTGAAAATCAGTAGAGAGTGCCACTGGGGAGTGGAAACTTCTGGAAATGCGGAAGCAGGTTGACACATGTATGCCAGTGAAATTCCATGCCAACCTGCTTGAAGACTCGTGAGAATTGGTAGACGTGGAAATAGTGGTAAGATTTCATCTTCTTTGGTGATAACTAAGGGCTTTTGTTCTGACATCGATCGCCACAAATTCTTCCAAACCCAATGTATCAAAAGCGAAGAAATCCTTGACATACTCCCCCGAATTCAATTCGGGGAATTCTAGCTTCAAACAGCAATTGCAGGCATAGCCTGTCTGACATCGCCTAAACCAACAGTCTATGCCCCGACTGCACAAATTATCTTAGATGCGTTGTCGTCCCTTCCGTTCACTGACTGACAGGATGGACAACGCCATTCTCTAACTGACAAATCTAAACTTTCTAGAATGTGTCCACAATGACAACAAGTTTTGCTGTATGTAAATATTTTGTCGAACTATTTACTAAATATAAAAGCAGAGACGCAATAATTGCGTCTCTAAAAACTTCCTCATTAGCCTTTGACGTGAATTGTACCCCAGGAAAAACTAAAACAATTTTGAATGTGAGATTCCACAAATAAAGTCGTTTACTTTCAGAAATTTTGGATTTTGAATCCTCAATCCAAAATCCAAAATTTAAAATCTAAAATTCATTAAATGATTCCTGGGCCTCTACCGCGCTTGTCGCCCTTTTCTGTCAACTTACCTTCTTCGTCTTGGTTAATTTCCCCAAGTTCTTCAACACGTTCTGCCGTATCTTCTGCTGCTTGTTTGCGTGCATCACCCGGTTGTTCGTAGTACATTTCCGGTTCAACTGCATAGTTATTCAACAAACCTTCTTTGTCTACAGTGTAACCGTCAGTGGTGCGTAGACTTTCACTATCAGTTTGATCGTCGGTTGGGGAATTTGCTTCGCCTTCTTCTGTGGGGAGTGTTTTGAACTTATCTCCTTCTCTTTCTTTCCGAGCCGCTGTTTCAGCGGGGATAATTCCGCGATCGTATGTATCTACTTCTGCGCGATCGGATGAATCTATACCTTTTTTAACTGCTTCATTAGCCATAAATTATGTCCTCGTTAAAGAATCTTTTGAATAACTTCGATAACTAGATTAGGCTGTTTTTCATTTACAATCTACTATCTTGAGAAGTGATTTAAGTTTCAAAATATATGCTTTTCTCTATCTTGAGATGTATCCAAAAGACTAGTAATAAAAGAGAATTCAGAATTCAGAATTCAGCAATCTTTTTAGTGGGGGATTTAGACCCGCCACTAATTGTAGACCACCAAATTGAAAATTTGGTGGTCTACCCTGGGGTTCTCCGAACGCGAGTGCGTCTCGTAGAGAAGGAGTACAATCAGTCGCGGGTCTGAATCCCCGACTGATAGCGACGCGGAAAGCGAGTCCTCGATAGCGCAGCGTTAGCGAGTTCGCGAGCGTCGCGTCTTTATTCTGACTCCTGAATTCTGACTTCTGAATTCTTCTTCAAAAAATTATTCGCCCACAATTTCGTTTTTCAGGAATCGAATTTCCTGGGCTAATTCTTGCCGATTTGAAGCCTTAATTAGATAACGGAAAATAAACCAGGTGGCGTAAGCAATTCCAATTAATTCAAAAGTTGGTGACAGTAGCGGAATATCATGGATTGCATCCAGAACTGCTAGTGCTATTTTGACTGTGACGATCGCGGCAAAAATTAAACTCAGAGTTATTAGAGCCTGCTTGTAGTCCTTAAAAAAACTACTTAGGTATTCTGGCAATTGCTCGAAAAATTGGGAAACTTGTCTACTAATTCGTTGCCATTCGGGTTCGGATGCTGGTGGTAGCTTTGGGAATTTTGTCGTGTTTGTCCCTTCAAGTGCTAGGGTAGCTTGTAATGAAGAGGGATTGATGGATTCGAGTTGCTGTTGTTGGGTTTCCATAGTTTTGGCTTTCAGCAATTACAGGAGTTTTTATAACTGACTGAGCGTCAATAAATATAATTATTAAAGTTGTCAGTTGTCAATTATTTACGGTCAGTACCTAAGTATACCACTCCTCGTGGATTTGTGAATTGCCAATCCGCTTTGGTTTTTGAAATTATCAATCTATGTAGGGAGGGAGTAGGAAGTAGGGAGTAGCGAATAGGGAATCAGCCTTTTGGAGTTGAGAGCGAGTTTTTTCACGCAATCAAATAGGAGTTCTATAGCTGAGAACTAAGACTGAGTAGGAGCCTTTACAGCAGAATTGCTAATAGACCTAGTTGAGTTTGTTGAATTTAGCAAATTCACTAAGTTTAAATCTGCTGTAAGTCTATTTATGGCTGCCTACTCACTTGGATTTTTGTTAACTGTGTCAGCGTTGTGGTTTGGCAACAGCAGCTTTCACAACTACAGTTTTGACACCTTTAATTTCCTTGGACAAAGGTTCAATCTTAGCAATTTGATCTTGATTGGGTACGGTTCCTCCTACAGTGACAGTCCCATCTTTTGCTGCGACTGTTAGTTGACCACCAGGGATGTTAGCTTCTAATTTGGAGCGAACTTCACTTGCTATGTCAGCTTCGGCTCTATTTGCATCGCCACCAGTGGCATTATTGCGTTGTTCGCGGGCGCGAATATCTTCATTTAGTTGTCTTCTGCGGAGTTCACTTTGTGCATCTTTTTGAGAAGCTTCTGTTGTTTGAGCACTCGGTGTTTGTGGAGCTTCGTTAACATTACCAGGTGCAGATTCACTTGTTTTAGAAACGTTATCGCAAGCAGCCACACCAAAAACTAAAAGACAACTAATTACGAAAGGAGTTAGCTTTTGCATATGTTTAATTCTGAATCAGAAAGTCAAATTTGTTGAAATTCACGGCACAAGGTAGGAGCAAGGAGTCAAGAGTTAGAATTCAGAATTCAGGAGTAGAGATTCGATGAATCTTGTCTGTAGATGTACAGGATTTTAAATTCTGTTAGAATTATCAAGCTTGTGTATCTAAGCCTTATAGATTCTAGATTCTGAATTCTTATTTGAGTTAGATTGTTTCTTCACGACGGTCAACAATCACTACAGCAGGATCGTCTCTATGAGCTTCTGTTGAGTAGTTGGTACGATCGCTCCCAAAAATTCCTGTGTTGTGATGGGTTCCTCGGTCGACACCTGGGCGGTGTTCGCCTAAATCGGTGGCATCATAGATGGCGAATTCTTCAATACCTCGATGTTTGAGAATGGCTCCGGCTTGTTGGATTTCAGCTTCTGTACCATCGACAATTACCAAGTAATCACCTCTTTGGAAGCGATCGCCATAAACTCTAGCTCTGTCTTCGGGAATTCCTAAACCAACCAGTGCGCCAACAATTCCCCCAGCGGCGGCACCGATAGCACCACCAGCAAGTGTTGTTGCTATGGCGGTAGCTACTGCACCACCTGCGATTACCGGTCCGACTCCGGGAATGGCTAAAGTCCCAAGACCAACTAATAAGCCTGTCAAGCCGCCTAAGACACCGCCTGTAGCTGCACCAGCTTTTGCACCTTCGTCTGCTTTGTTACCTGCATCGACGTTTCTGTTCTCTACACCGGCGATACCATGAACGTTTGTATCTTTGGCAATGATTGAGACTCTATTCATTGAGAAACCAGCATCTCGCAATTCTGTCAGTGCTGTTTCTGCATCTCGACGATGAGAAAACACACCGATCGCGCGTTTGCTTACTTGTTGAGGTCTAGTTGCAGGGGTATATCCAGTTGGATCGAAAATTTGCCACTGTTGAATTCCGTGTTGACTGATAATAGCAGCCGCACGTTGAATTTCAGCTTCTGTACCACTCACGAGGATGATGTAATCGCCTTGATTGATGCGCTCGTTATAGAAATGAGTGCGGTTATCTGGTAGTCTCCAGCGTGTGGAGTCCCAGCGATCGCTCACATCAACGCCTGCAAAAGGTTCCCGTCCCAAAGAGTCTCTGTGAATTAAGGAAATTTGACTCAAAGGAAAACCCGCTTTTCGCAAATCATTAATTGCGGCTTCCGCATCTCGGCGATGAGAAAAGTATCCTACTGCATATTTGCCGCTAACTACATCCTGATGAGCAACACCTGTAGTGGGATGTGTGCTATCTGGGTGGTCGTAAATGCCAAACTCTTCGATACCCCGGTTACGTAAAATTGCTTCTGCTTTGGCAATTTCTGCATCTGTACCATCAAGGATGACTAAATACTGTCCCCGTTTGACGCGTTCATCGTATACTTTGGCTCGTTCTTCAGGAATTCCTAAACCAATTAATGCACCAAGCAAACTACCAGCTACTGCACCAATACCTGCTCCCGCGAGAGTGGTGGCTAGGGTGGTTGCTGCGGCTCCAGCCAGCATAATTGGCCCAATTCCGGGAATTGCCAAGGTACCAAGACCAACTAATAAGCCTGTTAATCCCCCCAAAGCACCGCCAGAAACCGCTCCAACTGTAGCGCCTTCATCAGATTTATCGCCAACGCGATCGCGGACTTCGGCGCCAGCAATATCATCACCCTCTCCGTCCCGCGTAATGACAGATACTCTGTTCATATCAAAGCCGGCATTTTTCAATTCATGTAGCGCATGTTCAACATCTCTACGATTAGAAAATACGCCTACAGCACGTTTATGTACACCTACAACCATTATTTTTTCTCCTCAAACAGTAAAATCAATTATTCAAAAATTTATAGCTCGGTTATAGCTCGTAATAATCCCTATTAATACATGTTTATATTTATTTTTCCTCAATCGGTTGGAAGAATTTTTTTCTCTATCAACAGACATAGGCGGTTTTATCTAAAGAAAGTAAGTAAAAAAATATCAGTATAAAATATAATTAAATAGATAAGTTCAACAAAAAGTTATGATTTTTCTATAAATAAATAAAAATAATCTTAATTAAATTAGATATTATGTATATTTTAAAAATTCAGATAACTATGTGGTATATTAATACATGTATATTTCACTAATACAAAGTTACTTAATTATATTTTTACAAGATATCCTTGTTGCCAAAAAATAATTAATTTATTTAATAATTGAACACTTGTCACATGAATACATCATTACATTTTTTGAATTAATAATATACTTAGTAATTCAAACAACGAATATTTATAAAAGTACGACTTTTGACGAAATTCTTTCTTACCTGGGAAAGTGTAAGCCTAGCCAACTCAATATCTAGACTGATAAATAGACCATTTTTTGAAAAAGATGGCTATTTAATTGAATGGAAGTGAGAAAATAGTATGTTTCAAAGTGTTTTAGCCATATTAAGATGGGATTTGCTACCTTTTGGATTAGCACCTATGACTTTAGGTCAACAAGTACTAACTCCAGAAGAAGGATCAGTTCTGTTTTCTGGGCCTAAATTCTGGGTAGCTTTGCTGGCTGGGGTTTCAATCGCTTTTGCCTTACAATTGTTATTCACCAACTTTTCAGTCGCTGTGGGAATTTCATCTTGGGAAATTGATTCAGATGATGATGAGCAGTCAGAAAGTGTGGGTAAAAAGATTCGTAAAGTCCAAGCTAAAATCGGTTTTTGGGCATTGATAACCGCTAGTATTGCATTATTTATTGCTTGTTTTCTAGCAGTAAAACTAAGCTTAGTTCAAAATGCATTTCTCGGAGCAGTTATCGGTGTAGTCATCTGGTCGATTTATTTTTCACTGATGATTTGGTTTGGTTCATCAGCAGTAGGTTCTTTAATTGGTTCTATTGCTAGTACTGTTACCTCTGGTTTTCAAGCGTTGTTCGGTACTGCAACCACTGGTATCAGTGCTAATACAGCCAAACAACAATTGGTTTCTACAGCAGAAGAAGTTACAGCGGCAGTTCGACGAGAATTAACATCAGGTTTTGATCCTGAAAGTATCAGAAATACGCTACAAAGTTCTTTGGCTGCTGTGCAATTACCAAAGTTGGATCTCAAAGAAATTCGCAATCAATTTGATCGGTTAATTCAAGATACAGATTTGCAATCTGTTGCTAATAGCGATTTGTTGCAAAATGTTAACCGCCAAACCTTCGTTGATTTAATTAGCGATCGCACCGATTTATCTAAAGAAGACCTCAATCGGATTGTTGACCAATTAGAAAGTGCTTGGCAACAAGCTTTGAATCGCAAAAATCCAACACAGCAAGTAATTAATTTGCTCAAATCTGCTAGTCCTGAAGAACTCAATTCAGAAAAGTTAGGTGAAAAACTTCAGGAATTAGTTACAGTTGGAGGTGGTAATGGTAAGCAAAGTAATGGTGTAATCAAGCAAGCTGTTCGCTATGGCTTGAGTGCTGCTGTACCAGCTGTGTTGGATAGGGTAAATCTTTCTGATATTGACGTGAACAAAATTACAACTCAGTTACAAAAACTGAAAGAGAAAGTTCAAGATGTCGATGTTGAAGAAATTACAGAACAATTACAAAAATTTAGAGAACAAGCAACTGCAAGATTGCCGATATCACTGGAAAATACAATCAAAGCAGATGTAGAAGACTATATTTTGAATTCCTTTCCTTGGCACTTTAACCGGATTACCCTAAAAGAAGAATTCAAAGAAGTCATCTATGATGCGAATGCAAACCCGACAACTGTCAGACGGGAGTTAGAAGAAATCAACCAAGAATATTTCGTCAACTTGCTAAAGCAGCGGGATGATATCAGCGAAACAAGGGTAACAGAAATCGCCGAACAAATGGAAAGCGATCGCCAGGAAGTTTTAGAAACTGTCAAACAAGCCGAAGTGCGAGAAAAAGGTCAAGATTTCCGCAGCCGCATCGAAAATTATCTACGTTCAACTGGCAAAGAAGAACTTAATCCTGAAGGTATTGAACGGGACTTTGGCAAGTTGCTAGAAGATCCACAAGCTGGCTTTGAAGATTTAAGTAGCCGCTTCGGGCAATTTGACCGCGATACTTTTGTACAATTGCTCCAGCAACGTCAAGATATCAGCGAAGAAGAAGCTAATAATATTGTTAGTCAACTCGAACGCAACCGCGATAATATCTTGAATCGTGCTAGAGAATTGCAAGAACAAGCAAAAGCTAAAGCCGATGAATTACGGCAAAGAGTTGAAGATTATTTGCACAATACTAACAAAGAAGAACTCAATCCCGAAAGTATCAAACGGGAGTTTAGAGTTTTACTAGAAGATCCGCAAGCCGGAATTAGCCTTTTGCGCTCACGTTTATCGCAATTTGACCGCGATACCTTGGTACAATTGCTCAGCCAGCGTCAAGATTTGAGCGAAGAACAGATTAACCAAGTCCTCGATCAACTTGAAGCCGTCCGAGATAATATTCTCCAAGTACCGCAGCAAGCGAGAGAACAGTACGAAAAAACTACAAAAGCGATCGCAGAGTATCTCCGCAATACCAATTTGGAAGAACTCGATCCAGATGGTATTAGGCGCGATTTGGAAACATTACTCGACGATCCCAAAGCAGGTGCATTAGCATTACGCGATCGCCTTTCTCACGTAGATCGAGAAACCTTGGTTAAACTCGTGAGTCAAGGGGGAGACTTGAGTCAAGAACAAGTTAATCAAATAATCGATCGCGCACAAGATGCGATTCGTGATATTTTGAAAGCGCCGCGACGTTTAGCAAAGCGTACCACTCAAAGGATTGTAGATTTTGAAGGTAATCTGGAAAACTACCTGCGGAATACTAACAAAGAAGAACTCAATCCCGAAAGTATCAAACGCGATTTGCAATTGCTGTTGTCTTCTCCCCGCGCTGGAATTGGGAATCTAAGCGATCGCGCCTCTAAATTCGACCGTTCAACAATCGTGGCGTTGCTATCCCAACGCGAGGATATCTCAGAAGAAGAAGCTAATCGAATTGTCGATCAAATCGAATCTGTTCGTAGTTCCATTGTCGAACAATTCCAACAGATTCAACAAAAAGTGCAATCAGTGTTGGATGGGATTTTTGCCAGAATTCGCAACTATCTTAACTCCTTGGAGCGTCCAGAACTCAACTACGAAGGGATTAAGCAAGACTTTGGCAAAGTTTTTGACGATCCCCAAGCAGGATTTGAAGCCTTGCGCGATCGCCTCAGTCAATTCGATCGTGATACCCTAGTTGCTGTCTTGAGTTCTCGTGAGGATATTTCCGAAGCAGACGCCAACCGCATCATCGACCAAATAGAAACAGCGCGGGATAGCGTATTGCAACGAGCCGAACGCATTCAGCAAGAAACACAAAAACGCCTAAAAGCGATTCAACAAGAAGCTAAAAAGCAAGTCGAAGAAACCAAAAAAACCGTTGCAAATGCAGCGTGGTGGATATTTGGTACAGCATTGACTTCCCTTGCGGCTAGTGCAATTGCTGGTGCGATCGCAGTTACAGGGTTACCTTTACCTGGCTAATGACAACAAATGTAGTGGCGTGCAAGGCTAAAATGTTGCAATAAAAAAGGTTCGTAGTTGCGCTTTAGCGCTGAATTAACTATAAATCTAATGCACTATTTTAGTCTTGCCACGCCAGTAGGCTAACGCACCGTCAACAATTCAAGGTGCAATGCCGATTGCAATTGAGACTCTGGAAAAGTTTCCATCCCCGTGAGGGGAAGTTGATGAAAAAGTGGTAGTTTTGAGCCAATCGCCAAACACTAGAATTGATTGTCAAGAGGAAGACACACGCTTTGAGCATCTCTTTTATTGGGGAGCATGGATATGCCAGGGAGATACGACACCTTTGATAGGGTGGAATTAGCGGATTTTTTCTATATGAATTATGGCTACCAAATGCGGACTGACGCTAGGTAAATATGCTCCTCTCCACAAAGGACACCAATTTGTGATTGAGACTGCCTTAGCAGAGATGGATCAACTGCTAGTGATAATTTATGATTGCCCAGAGGTGACTGCCATTCCTTTAACAGTTCGGGCTAACTGGCTAAGAAAACTTTATCCCACGATTCAGGTGATTGAGGCGTGGGATGGGCCAACAGAAATTGGCGATACGCCTGAAATTAAGAAAAAGCACGAAGAATATATTCTCAAAGCATTAGAATCAAAAAGGATTACGCATTTTTACTGTAGTGAGTTTTATGGTGAACACGTAAGCCTAGCATTGGGAGCAGTTAATCGACTTGTAGATAGCGATCGCCAAACTTTTCCAATTTCCGGAACCCAAGTCAGACAAAACCCTTATGCTTTTAAAGATTATTTACATCCTGACATTTATCGTGACCTAATTACTAACGTTGTTTTTCTGGGCGCTCCTTCAACTGGTAAAACCACAATAGCATCCCAACTTGCAAAAGAGTACAGCACTGTATGGATGCCAGAATATGGACGCGAATATTGGGAAAAACATCAAATAGAAAGACGACTTTCGCTCTCTCAACTTGTGGAAATTGCCAAAGGGCATTTAGAACGCGAAGAAAGTTTATTATTGCAAGCAAACCAATATTTGTTTACAGATACTAATGCACTAACAACCTATCAATTTTCTTTATATTATCATCAAACCGTTGCTCCAGAGTTAGTAAAATTTGCACACAAAGCTGTATCGCGCTACGATTTAGTATTCCTTTGTGAAGCAGATATACCCTATGATAATACTAGCGATCGCTCTGGAGAAGCAAACCGTAATATATTTCAAAAACAGATTAAGAACGATTTAATTTTGAGAAAAATTCCTTTTTTTAGTCTGCATGGTGATTTAAATACACGCATTAATTTTGTGAAAAATGTATTATCCCATTATCAAAAATATCATAACTTATTAGATTTATTTTTGAGATTATAGTAGGGGCAAACAACAGTTCGCCCTCACACTACGGTCGTTCGCCCTGACAAGAATCTGTACCTCACGCCTGTTGGAATCTGCTAGGACTTACGCATTGACAAGAAATGCCAAATATGAATAAGTTTAAAAACCACATCTTTCGTAGGGGCACAGCATTGCTGTGCCCCTACAGCATGGTCTATTTACGTAGTTTACCGCCGTAGGCATCGCAGGATAATTAAGAAAAGCCTGAAACAACCTATACATCGTTAATTCACATTACGATGCGTTTGTACAGCGCGTAAGTCCTATCTGCTATAAATTAATATGCTTGAGTTTTGGAGTGTTAATAATATTGCCTTCACAGTCCTAGGTTATCCCATGAGTTATGTGGAACTTTTGGGAACTATTTTCTCCTTATGGTCAGTATGGCTAATTTCCAAAAGGAAAATTCTGACTTGGCCTGTTGGAATAGTCAGCGTATTGCTGTACATGATGCTTTTCTATCAAATCCGCTTATATTCGGACACCATCGAGCAAATTTATTATTTAGGTGTTAGTTTTTATGGTTGGTGGCGATGGAGTAAACCAGAATCAGCTAGTGGCAAAATTTTAAGTGTGAGATATAGTTCTCCACGCGCAATTGTTTTGGCTGCTTCGGTAACAATAGCCATTTCCATTGTAACGGGAACGTTGATAAGTCAAATTCATCTAATACTGCCGACACTATTTCCAGAAAAAGCTTCTTTTCCTTACTTGGATGCACTCACAACAATTATGAGTTTTACCGCAATGTGGTTAATGGTGCAAAAGCGGATTGAAAGTTGGTATTACTGGATAGTAGTTGATATTATTGGCATTTGGTTATATTACGTAAAAGAGGTTAAATTCGTTGCTTTACTTTATGTAATTTTGCTGTTTATGGCAATTAACGGCTCAATATCTTGGCATAAAAAACCTTTAAGTTGATCTTGGTTTTATTGTGCTGACTTACTTGTATATAGAACTCATATTTGATTTTTGAAATACATGTAGGGGAGCCAGCCGTGTGGGGGGGTTTCCCGACTTGAGCGGACTGGGGTTGTGTTATGCCGTAGGCTAGCGCAAACCCTTCGGACGGTGTGTTACGGAAGCCGTAACACACCCTACATATACTTAGATTTTTTCAAAAATATATGGATTTCAAGCCTCTGGCTTGAAACCATATTTTCAAAAGGTTTGGGCTTAATTTGACACCTATGCACAACTGTGATGGTTTACCCGCATACCTCATTCAAATGACAATCGCTACCTATCCGCAGGAGGAGGTGCTTGGCGATCGCCTTGAGGACGAGGCGGAATACCCAAAGCGTCTATCAACTGTTGTTCTGTGACACCCAACTTTGCCGCAGCGGCTTTAAAATCAGGACGAGGTGGACGCTGATCGCCTTCACTAGGAGGATTAGCAGGGACTCCCAGCGCCGCTTTTAACTGAGCTTCGGTCACACCCAACTTTGTCGCAGCAGCTTTAAAATCAGGACGATGTGGACGGTGATTGCGATCGCCTTGGCCAGGAGGATGAGCAGGTACTCCCAGTGCATCCTTTAATTGTTGTTCTGTGACACCCAGCTTTGCCGCCGCGGCTTTAAAATCAGGACGAGGTGGACGCTGATTGCGATCGCCTTGACTTGGAGGATTAGCAGGGACTCCCAACGCATCCTTTAATTGTTGTTCTGTGACACCCAACTTCGCCGCAGCCGCTTTAAAATCAGGACGAGGCGGACGCTGCCTTTCTGACGGTGGTTGGTTGGGAACATCTGTTGCCTGTGCAATTTGCTGGGATTGATTAGCAGCATTTGCTTGATTAACTGACATAAAACCAAATGTACCAAACCAAACAGGAATCGCTGTTAAAACTAATACTTGACGAATATTCATAATCGACACCTAAAAGATAGATTGTTTACATTTCTAATTGAACTAATCGAAAATTACAGTTCGCCCTGCTTGTAAATTACAATTTTGTAATTTTTGTCATGTTAAGCATAACTACTGTACTCAAACTACGTAATCTTCAGCCCCACATCAAAAGTTGCTGCGTAACCTTGTGCATTCTTGGTGAGTTTGAGCAACATTTGTTCGCCACCATCGATAAAAATTCCGTCATCAGCATTCTTTTGCGTGCGCTGTCCCTTGCTGGCGTAAGGCGTCTGGCTATGCACCTCATCGGTAATTGAGTCATCAAAGTATAGCTGTGAGGTAAACTCATAACGCTTTTCTGATGTTCCATCAGTGCGAACCTTGAAGTGGATATGAACAGTTCTGCCTTGATACCAACCGGGATAAATGGTTGTAAACTCGACAGTTCCATTGGCATTGCTGACTTGATAGCCGCGCAAGAACTTTTGACCGACGGTACTAAAACTTGAGTCTGTCACATCCGAATAAACACCCACTGCATCACAGTGCCAAACATCAACGATCGCACCTACAAGTGGTGTACAGCCAGTACTGCCAACTTGAGAAATGTGCAGTGTCAAATGCAGTGGTGTCCCTGCTTTCACCGAACCATTCCCAGGATCGGAACGGATGTCTGAGCGATTGAGCTTTTCATCCACGAAATAGGGACCTTCGGTTTGTTCTGGACTCACAACACACCCAGGCGATGTAGCAGAAACGGCTACACTCGACTTTCTCGGTATACATCCAACCACAAGTATTGCCGTCCCAACTGCCCTAAATAAAACAAGTACATCTCTGCGGCTGAAAATCCGAGCTAATTGGCGATTGTTATTTTTCATCACCATACTTTGAAGAAGAATTCAGAATTCAGAATGGGCTACGCCCCGCTGCGCTAACAGAATTCAGGACTCAGAATCACTGTTCGTGAGAGACTCCTGAATTCTTTGTTGTTAACGGTTATTGTGTGGTATCTGATTTTGATTGACGCTCTGAGGTTGGGGAGGGCGTTTTTTCTGCTGTGGGCGTCGTTGCTGATGCTTGATTTGTGGTTTTTTGTCAGGTTTTTGCAACTCATTTTGCGGGCTTGGGCGTTGTTGTGAAATCTCTACCTTGCCATTGGCTGGAGATTGGGCATTTGCTTGATTGGGTGCAACAAAACCAAATGCACCAACTACAAAAGGAATCGCTACCACAGCTACAACTCTACGAATATTCATGATTGTTAATCTCGAAACTGTTGCTTACATTTCTGATTAAGCCACCTCAAAATTACAACTTGCTTGGTTTATAAATTACATTTTTGTAATTTCAACTAAAAGGTAATGAATTTACAATGGAAGAATGTTTGTCAAGTAATCAATATTATTTGTGAATATTCTGTTTGTCGAAGATGAAGCCAAAATTGCTAACTTCGTCCGGGCTGGATTGAAGGAGCAGGGATTTGTCGTAGACTACTGCGACAACGGTGATGACGGATATCTGCGGGCATTAGATAACGAATATGATGCGATCGTACTTGATATTATGGTGCCAGGTAAGGATGGGCTATCGATTCTCAAACAACTGCGGCACTCAGGGCGGAATACACCAGTGATTTTATTAACGGCTCGTAATGAACTGGACGATCGCCTGTCCGGTTTGAATTTGGGAGCCGATGACTATATAGCCAAACCGTTTTTTGTGGAAGAACTAGCAGCTCGAATTCATGCAGTTGTGCGCCGGAGTGTGGGCGAGCGCCAAAATTTGCTTGTGGTGGGGTCGCTCAAGCTCGATCGCATCACGCGGGAAGTCACCTACAATCAACGAGCGATCGAACTTACCAGCCGCGAGTTTAATCTCTTGGAATATCTCATACGCTCTCCCGGACGAGTTTTCACCCGTACTCAAATCCTAGAACACGTTTGGGGCTACGACTTTAACCCCAACACCAACGTCGTCGATGTTTGTATCCAGCGAATTCGCAAAAAAATTGACCCCATTGATGAAGCAGACCCCATTGAAAGCATTCGCGGTGTTGGATATCGGTTTCGCAAGCCAGACGATAAACTATGAAACGCCGTTCGTTTCGACTCCGAATTGCCCTATTGTCTGCGGGTTTAGCTGGAAGCGCATTACTTGGATTTGGTGCAGTCTCTTGGTTTCAGATTTACGAAGCTAAAATCAGCCGCCTTGACGCAGAACTGTTAAATCAATTAATGCGGGCAAGCCGTCCACCCGAACGTCCACCCGAAGCAGAACGATGGCAGCGCTACGAAGACTCATTAAGCTATACCTTAGGAACAAATACAAAAACTCCCGTTGCACTGTTAGTGCTTGACGCAAACAGCAACAGAATTTATCAATCCGATGAAGTGCAAGCCGACTTCGACTTGAATCGTCTGTTGCTTGGGCGGATTGGGTTGACACCTCAGCCACCGTCCCTGAATAGAGAACGACCTCCAAAACCTCAGAATACAAATCCACCTTTTCCTCCCCCACGCCCACCTCAATTTGTCTCCCAGCAAACAGCGACAGCAACTTGGCGGATTGGGGCCGCGAGATTTCCCAATGCTCAGGTTGCCATTGCCGTTAGCCTAGAAGCCGTTAACCAAGAGATGGCTAGCATTCGCAATATCTTTCTTGTATCAATTCCCGGAGCGCTTTTGCTGGTTGCCGTCGGGGCATGGGTAGTTGCTGGTAGTGCCTTGCGTCCCATCGATCAATTAACAGGCGTCATTCAACAGGTAACCGTCACAGGCCTAGATCAGCGGATTCCCATTGGCACAACGGATGGCGAATTTGTGGAACTGATTCGCGTGTTTAACCAAATGCTGGAACGCCTGGAACGCAGTTTTACCCAAGCTTCTCGCTTCAGTGCTGATGCTGCTCACGAACTGAAAACCCCACTAACCATTCTCCAAGGTGAACTAGAACGAACACTGCAACAAGTTGATCCTGGATCGGAAGTGCAACAGCGCTTAAGCAACCTCTTGGATGAGGTGCGCCGCTTGAGTGGCATTATGCGGAAACTTTTGCTGCTGTCTTTGGCAGATGCAGGACAAATGAGCTTGTATTTGGTTGAAGTGGATATGTCTGAGTTGTTGATGGAGATGCTAGAGGATGTAGAACTGCTGGCTCCCCATTTGAGCTTGCACAGCGACATTCCTGATGGTTTAAAGGTACAGGGCGATCGCGATCTCCTGATTCAAGTTCTGCAAAACCTCTTGAGTAACGCCATCAAATATAATCTCCCCAACGGTTGGATAGAAATTCACGCTCATCAAACTCAAACAACGCTCCACGTCACAATTACCAACGCATCAAAAGATATTCCAGCCAGCGATCGCTCACGCCTGTTTGACCGCTTTTATCGCGGCGATCGTGCCCGCACCCGCAAAGTCGAAGGAATTGGACTCGGACTGAGCCTAGCCCGTGAAATTGTTCGGGCACATGGTGGCGATCTCACCCTTGACTCAACAACATCTGTTGCTCAAACAGCGTTCACCCTAACTTTGCCGCACAGTGACCAATGATCCAACGGCCTGTTCGTTACAAGTGATATGAACAACTACAGAGGGCAAACTGTTCACATTGCTAATATTATGGGCTGAGGTATAAATCTATCTCGGTTAATATTGAGTCTTGAGTAAGAAATATTACGCACATATGAAAAGCCAAATTCTCGCCACAGCCACATTTTTAACTTTCGTTAGCCTCACGACAACCGTACAAGCGGCGAATTCGGAACACGTGAAACAATTATTGGCAACTAAACAATGTCAAAACTGTGATTTGACTCATGCAGGTTTAGTAATGGCTGATTTATCTGGAGCCAATTTAAGCGGTGCTAATCTTGCAGGTGCAAACCTCAGCCGTGCAAACTTGAGTGGTGCTGATTTGCGGGGTGCAAACTTGAGTGGTGCTAGTTTATTTGGTGTTAACCTGAGCGAGGCTAGATTTAGCGGCGCAAATTTGGCGGGTGCTGATTTGAGAAACAGCTATTTAACAAATGCAGAATTAAATGGTGCTTACCTGAATGGTACTAACTTCCAAGGTGCAGTCGGTATACCATCACAAATTGCTTCGCCAGAGGATTTTTATGCTTTGGGTGTAGCACAAGCAGAAAAAGGCAACCACCAGCAAGCAATTAGTTATTTTAGTCAAGCGATCGCCATTAAACCAGAATATGCAGGTGCTTATCTAGCTCGTGGTATCGCCCGCTACCAAATATTAGATAGACAAGGTGCATTGGTAGATGCCCAAGTTGCTGACAAATTGTTTACATCCCAAAAAAATACCTCTGGAACCCAAACAGCCCAAGCTTTTATTAAAGAACTGCAAACCCCTTATACTGAAAAAGTAAGCTCTGGTAGCCCTAGTTTCGTTGACTTTTTCGGCAGTGTTGGCTCAATCTTGCTTCAGTTTTTGCCTTTTTAGGGAGTGGGGAGTAGGGAGTGGAGAGTGGGGGATCAGAATTAATAATCAATGCCCAATGCCCAATGCCCAATGACAAATGACAAATGACTAATGACTAATGACGTTATCCAATGAATTATGGACGGCAAATCAAGATTTAGCCAAAGCTTGTCTAGAGCATCCTTTTGTTCAAGGCATTGGCGATGGTACTCTTGAACGAGCGAAGTTTGCTTACTACGTAGGGCAAGATGCTTTTTTCTTAGAAGCTTTTGCCCGTGCGTATAGTATCGCCGCAGCTAAAGCACCAGATTGGGTAGGTTTTACGACATTTCATCACTTAGCTGGAGGTGTGTTAGCAGAACTGCAATTGCATAGCGGCTATGCTTCTCAGTGGGGAGTTAATTTGCATTCTGTGGAACCTGGAACCGCTACCCGTCACTATACTGATTTTTTGTTAGCAACTGCTTGGGGTCAAGATGTCGGTTTAACTGCTGCGGCGATGTCTCCCTGTATGCGTTTATATGCTTTTTTGGCAGAACAGTTGGCTAGTAATGGCATCCCGAATCATCAATATGCAGACTGGATTCGGACTTACAGTAGCGCGGATTTTCAGCCATTGGCACAGCAATTAGAAAATTTGGTTGACAATTATGCCACGGTTAATGCTGTTGTGCATTCAACCTACCGTTATGCGATGTTGTGTGAGTATGACTTTTTTCAGGCTGCATGGAGCAGTTTGTAGGAATTTAGTCCAGAAAGTGGTTGGACAGTTGGGAAATGAATTTTTTGCACGCAGAGGCGCAGAGGCGCAGAGGGAAGAAGAGATGAGGGAGATGAGGGAGATGAGGAGTTGACAGTTATCAGTTATCTGTCCAATGCCCAATGCCCCATACTTCTCTACGAGAGGCTGCGCCCTAAGCGTAGCTATGCCGCAGGCTTTACGGCTTCGCTCAGTACAAGTGCCCCATGCCCTATGCCCAATAAGTATCTAAAACAGTACTATTGTTCTACTATAAACTGATTAAAGATAGTATTATTAAGGACTGTTTCATAAGAAACTCCTTTTTTGCCGCCCAATATGTCAGACCCACAGCTCACAGTATCCCCGAAGTCCCTTTCAGAGCAAGCCAATGCTCAGGCTTCTCTGTTGAATGGACATCTCCCCTCGCACAATAGCCAGAATACCATTCGGATTCGGGGTGCTAGGCAGCATAATCTGAAAAATATTGACTTGGAATTGCCACGCGATCGCTTGATTGTGTTCACTGGCGTTTCTGGTTCTGGTAAGTCTTCTTTGGCGTTTGATACGATTTTCGCTGAAGGTCAACGTCGCTATGTGGAATCCCTCAGCGCCTACGCAAGGCAATTTTTAGGACAATTGGATAAGCCGGATGTGGAGGCGATTGAAGGCTTAAGTCCAGCCATTTCCATTGACCAAAAGTCAACGTCTCATAACCCCCGTTCCACTGTGGGTACGGTGACGGAGATTTATGACTATTTGCGGCTGTTGTTTGGTCGCGCTGGCGAACCCCATTGTCCGATTTGCGATCGCTGTATTGCACCCCAAACAATCGATGAGATGTGCGATCGCATTCTGGAATTACCAGACCGCACTCGTTTCCAAATTCTTGCACCTGTGGTTCGGGGGAAAAAAGGCACACAGCGTAAGCTTTTGTCAAGTCTAGCTTCCCAAGGTTTTGTCCGTGTGCGTGTTGATGGCGAGGTGCGCGAACTATCAGATTCCATTGAATTGGATAAAAATTTAACTCACACCATCGAAGTAGTCATTGACCGCTTGGTGAAAAAAGATGGTATCCAAGAGCGTTTGGTTGATTCTTTATCTACGTGCTTAAAACAATCCGGTGGCATTGCGACCATAGTCATTGGTCATGAGTCATCTAAGGAAACCCCGTCTAGTACCGAAGGCGGGGGGTCTGAGGAAGAATTAGTATTTTCCGAAAATTTTGCTTGTCCAGAACATGGGGCGGTGATGGAGGAATTATCGCCGCGATTGTTCTCGTTTAATTCACCTTACGGTGCTTGTCCCCATTGTCATGGAATTGGTACTTTAAGAAAATTTGCGCCGGATTTAATCGTACCAGACCCGGAAGCACCAGTGTATGCTGCGATCGCTCCTTGGTCGGAAAAAGATAATTCTTATTATTTGGAATTGCTCTACAGTGTAGGGCAAGCTTATGGATTTGAATTACAAACAAATTGGAGCAAGCTGACAGCAGAACAGCAGCAGACTCTTTTGTATGGAGAAAAAGAAGAAACTACAAAAACAGATAAAAAACAAATTTTTAAAGGTATTGTTCCAATTTTACAACGGCAATATGAAGGTGGTTCGGAGTTAGTTAAGCAAAAATTAGAGCAGTATTTAATCGATCAGCCCTGTGATGTTTGTGGGGGAAAACGGTTAAAACCCGAAGCTTTGGCGGTGAAGTTGGGACAATATGGAATTTTAGATTTAACTAGTGTATCGATTCGGGATTGTCGAGAGAGAATTGAGCAATTCAAGTTGAGCGATCGCCAGTTGCAAATTGCTGATTTAGTCCTCAGAGAAATTAAAGCCAGATTGCAATTTTTGTTAGATGTCGGTTTAGATTACCTCACCCTTGACCGTCCAGCAATGACCCTTTCTGGTGGCGAAGCCCAACGCATTCGTTTAGCAACACAAATTGGTTCTGGTTTAACAGGAGTTCTCTACGTTTTAGATGAACCAAGTATTGGTTTGCATCAACGAGATAATGGCAGATTACTGAAAACTTTAACGAAATTGCGCGATTTAGGTAATACCTTAATTGTCGTTGAACATGACGAAGAAACAATTCGTGCAGCCAACTATATAGTTGATATTGGTCCTGGTGCAGGAATTCACGGCGGAAATATTATCGCCCAAGGTGATTTAGAAGCATTATTAGCAGCAGAAGATTCGTTGACAGGTGCTTATTTATCAGGAAGGCGAGTAATTAATACGCCAGCAGAACGCCGAGACGGAAATGGACGCAGCTTAATCATTAAAAATGCCCATCGCAACAATTTAAGAAATATAGATGTAGAAATTCCATTAGGGAAACTTGTTGCTGTTACTGGTGTGTCTGGTTCTGGAAAATCTACCTTAATTAACGAGTTACTTTATCCATCATTACAACATCATTTAACGAAGAAAGTTCCCTTACCGAAAGACTTAGAGAAAATTCAGGGATTAAATGCAGTTGATAAGGCGATTGTAATAGATCAATCGCCCATTGGACGCACACCACGTTCTAATCCTGCAACTTACACAGGAATTTTCGATGCCATTCGGGATGTGTTTTCCCAAACAGTAGAAGCCAAAGCTAGGGGTTACAAACCTGGACAATTTTCTTTCAATGTTAAAGGTGGACGTTGTGAAGCTTGTAGCGGACAAGGTGTGAATGTTATTGAAATGAACTTTCTCCCTGATGTTTACGTGCAATGCGAAATTTGTAAAGGTGCAAGATACAACCGGGAAACATTGCAAGTGAAGTATAAAGACAAATCTATTTCTGATGTTCTCAACATGACAGTTGAGGAAAGTTTAGATTTTTTCCAAAATATTCCCAAAGCGATCGCCCGCTTGCAAACTTTATTTGATGTCGGCTTGGGTTATATTCAATTGGGACAACCTGCGACAACTTTATCAGGTGGTGAAGCGCAGCGGGTAAAATTGGCAACAGAATTATCTCGACGCGCCACAGGTAAGACACTGTATTTAATAGATGAACCAACAACAGGCTTATCTTTTTACGATGTCCACAAATTGTTAGATGTATTGCAAAGATTGGTGGATAAAGGCAATTCAATTTTAGTAATTGAACACAACTTAGATGTGATTCGTTGTGCAGATTGGGTGATAGATTTGGGACCAGAAGGTGGCGATAAAGGCGGAGAATTGATTGCTGCGGGGACACCGGAGGAAGTTGCAGCAAATCCCAAGTCTTATACTGGGCAATATTTGCAGCATGTTTTGCAGCAGTATCCAGCGGTGAAAAAGTAGTAATGATGCATTAGCTTGACTCTTGTGGGATGGGCGTCTCGCTCGTCCTAATTGGCGGGCAAGATGCCCGCCCCACAAGAAAATTTATTGCAACATTTTAGCCTTGTCACGCCACTACAAGAATTTTATTTTCACTTTATAAATAGCCTCTGACGCAGAAACGATCATCAGATAAACTAATCCCCACATTGCTGCAATCAATTAAATAATATGTTTGCCAGAATCCGCCGTTTTTTAAATCAATTTTTTAAGAAATCAAGAACCATCAACAACGAACCACTAAATAAAGTGAGTTTGATTGTTATTATTTTAATTGATATTTTTATCTTAATTAATGTTTTTACGGGACTAGATGATATTAGTAGATGGCATATCAGTCCGACTGAGGCTTATCCATGTTATTCAGAGTGGCAAAATTATCGAGCAAAAAATACTAAAGAGAAAGATTACGAAATTGTCAAGCTTTCATTTCCCTATAGCCCGAACAATAAATTCAGTTTTCAGCAAAACTATCAACAAGGCGAAACAGGGCATCTCGGTAAAGTCGAACAAATATGCTTAAAGTATGGCGAGTATAAGGATAAGATTAATAATCCGCAAAATCAGCAAATTATCAAAACTATTGAGCAGAAACAAGTAAAAATAAGTAACCTACAACAAACCAATAGTAATATTCGTGCTAAATATGATTCGACTCTGTTAGAAAAAATTGCCGGTCAGCCTCGTGAGCAATCAATTAATCAAGTCAGTGCAGAAAAAGCTAAACAGGAGTTAGACCAAAATAGCCGCCAAATTTCTACTCTGAAACAGGAAAATTCTAATCTTCAAAATCAACTGTTAGGGAAACCAGAAAGCACTAGTTTTCTCAATTTTGTTAAGAATGAAAATGAATTTACGGAAGTTGAAAAAGGCTATCAAAAAGCGTCGTTTTGGTATCCAAGTATTCAGCTTGGTTTTCAGTCTCTCTTTCTTTTACCACTGATTCTCATCGCCTTATCAGTTCATAGATTTGCCCAAGGAAGAGGATATGGACTAGTTTCACTCATTAGCTGGCATTTGCTAGTTATATTTTTGATACCACTGTTAGTTAAAGTCTTTGAATTTCTGCAAATCGGAGCAATATTTCAATTTCTATTTAATATAGTTAGCTATCTTTTTGGTGGATTACTTTTCTTAATAAATTATCTTTATATCTTGCTGATTCCATTTGTTGGTTTTGGAATTATCAAGTTTTTTCAAAAATTTGTATTTAATGCTAAAGTCCAAGCTGCTAACAGAGTTCAAAAATCACTCTGCGTCAATTGCACAAAAAAAATTCGGCGTAGCGATTCCTACTGTCCCCACTGTGGTTATTATCAATATTTGGAATGCGAAAACTGTAATCATCTGACTTATAAACATTTGCCTTACTGTAAACATTGTGGTTCATTTCAAGATTCTAGTAAAAGTATTACCTAGTGATAGATGGCATTTAATACTTAATTGAAATAAACTATTCAGAAGTCAGGAATCAGAATCCAGAATATGCAAAGTGTCAAAAAACCCAATCAAGAAAGTCGATCGCCCCTTTCGTTTCTGAAAAATTTATTGATTGCCCGTTGGCGATCGCTCTTACTGCTCTTCATAGGAGTATATTTACCTTTGCAGGTATTTGAAATCTTGGCAGTGAAGTTACGGGAAAATGAAGCTGGTTTCCCCTGGGATGTGCCAATTCTGTTAGCAGTTCACTCCATAGCAAACCCCCAGCTTGATGTTTTAGCTGTGATGCTGGCTATCATTGGATCGCCTTGGACGGGGATACCAATTGTAGTTGCGATCGCACTAATATTATTACTTCAAAAACGCTGGCGATCGCTAGCTTATGTACTCACTACTTCAGTGGGAAGTTTCATTATCAACCTCATAGCGAAAGGATTCATGCATCGAATCCGTCCGCAATTGTGGAAGTCCATTGCACCTGAATCTAGTTTTGCATTTCCCAGCAATCATGCAATGACTAGTTTGACAATGGTTGCAATTTTGCTCATCTTAAGTTGGGCTACCCCCTGGCGTCGCTTGGTCTTCATCTTTGGCAGCTTATATATAATAGCTATTGCATGGTGTCGTCTCTATTTGGGGGTTCACTTTCCCAGTGACATTCTCGCCGGTTGGATGGTTGCATTAGCTTGGGCAATTGGTGTTAGCCTAATTATCAAGCCCTATTTGACTACAGCTAAATCTGTAGATGAAGAAGTTGCAAAAGATGAAACGACATTACTACCCGAAGAAAAAAAATTGATAACTGAAGATAGCAATGCGATTTGATTTTTGAAATATACGTAGGGGAACCATCTCTGTGTGGGGGTTCCCACCGTTGAGGCGACTGGCGTTGTGTTAGCGCAGAAAGTACGGCATCACAAGCTTGGAATGGTGTCGTACTTTTTGCTAACACAACCTACAAAACTACTGAGATTTTTTCAGAAATCAAATATGATTGCTGTATTAGGTTTAAGCCTTCTTTGTAGGTGCATTAGTCACTCGTCCATCTACAATATCTTGCGATACATTCGGTATAAACCAATTTACGTCACTAGGTTTCAAGATTTTAGTACCAGCTTGATTAAATTCGATCGCCCCAGTATCGGGATTTATCTTCAAAACTAAGTTAGTCCCATTGGGAACCTTGATCGCAATACCACCTGGCAATTCTTCCTCTTGTCCGCTTACACCCAAAGCGATCGCTTTAACATCATTTGGTAGATAAACTCCCTTACAATTCCATCTATCTTTAGTTGTCTCACCATTCCCCAGAAAATACAATGCAGCCCCTTCGGAGTATTCATCATCATCAAGATTTGGTTCAGAACCGTAGATAGCTAAAGTTTTTCCTGTTTGATTACTGCACTGACCCCAGTCGATTCCTGACTCGAAGGCATATTTTTGCAACTCTAATTCATTGATTTTTTGGTCGATTTGCTCTGATGTTGAACCCTCTAATTGAGCTTGGGTTTCTTTGGCTGTTTGCAAACTATTTAATTCTTCAGTCAAATTTATATAATCAGGATTTTCGGAATATTTCGGGCGATCGGCTAGGGAAGGTTCAGCAAATACTAGACTTGCCAGGAATAAGACCAGCATCAAAATATATTTAAAGCTTTTCATGTTTTTGTTCCAAGTTTTAAAAATTGTATTTGATGACATTTTAAACACAATTGTCAACATTATAACTAATATTCAATTTGAAATTTCTCTCAACAATCACCCCTAACACCTGAATTTTTGGGGAGATTACAAGTATTAATTTCAGTTTCTCATATCATTTAAACTGGTTTTTGCAAATACCATCTCACAAATTAATTTAATACAAGCATAACTTAAGTACTAATATAATAATAAATTATATTGACCAAGCTGTGTAAGCCTTTCATGGTTTATTAGAATTAAATCTCAAAAATTCCTAGCGACTAACCGGGTATTATTTTTAACTCTATAAGTTTATAGTTATCATACTCATGAAAAAAAATTAATTTGAAATATTCTGCAAATAAAAATCAAGTTGAGATTTTTACTAATACTTGATTGTGGTAAATACATCGGGTAGTATTAAATCTATCTAGAGAAATACGACTAAAGACATAGGTATGTAAGTGAGAGATATATCGATATGTGTAAGTAGAAATCGGCGACTGGTCAAGGGGAGATTTTACTCAAAAACTAACCTTTAATTACCTGTATCTCTATCGATATATGCGTCTTTTCACACATTAAAATTTGCTCAATGAAAACAGAAAAACCATCCCATCAAAGTATTCATGGTTTAAAACCAGATTGTCTTTCTTTCTCGGAAGTATTGGCGCAATCTTTTGCTGTAATTGCACCGACGACAATACCAGCATCTAATATTGGCTTAATCGTTGCACTTTCAGGAAACGGTACTTGGCTGAGTTTTCTGATTGGTTTGATGGGGCTATTATTTGTCAGTATCAACATCAACCAGTTTGCCAGTCGCTCGGCTTCTCCAGGTTCACTGTACTCTTATATTTCCAAAGGTCTTGGTTCTACAGCGGGTGTTATTTGCGGTTGGAGTTTGGTGCTGGCCTATTTATTTACTGGGATGTCTGTTTTGTGCGGTTTTGCCAACTTCAGCAGTGTCTTAATTGGTCATTTGGGCATTCATCCCTCCAGTATTACATTGCTGGCGATCGGTGCAGGAATTTCTTGGTATGCAGCTTATAAAGATATCCAACTTTCAGCTGTAGCGATGCTCTGGATGGAAGCAGCTTCAGTCCTATTGATTGCCATCTTGTGCATCATCATTTGGGCACACAAAGGTTTTGCGTTGGATATGTCGCAACTAACCCTCTCTGGTACAACTCCAGGCAGCGTAGCCACAGGACTTGTGTTGGTAATGTTTGCTTTCTCTGGCTTTGAAAGTGCTACATCGCTAGGTGATGAAGCAAAAAAACCATTACAAACAATCCCTAAATCTGTGATGGGTAGCGTCATCCTCGCCGGTCTGTTTTATATATCAACAACCTATATAGAAGTCTTGGGCTTTAGTGGTACTGGCGTCTCCATTACTCAAACTGAAGAACCTCTGGGTTTTTTATCCCGACAAGCAGGAGTTGGTTTTTTGGGAGAATTTGTGGCTTTGGGTGCCTTATTTAGCTTCTTCGCTTGCATCCTTGGCAGCATCAACCCAGCCGCTAGAGTGTTTTTCTTGATGGCACGTCATGGTTTATTCCATTCCTCATTGGGAACAGCACACTCATCCAACAAAACGCCCCACGTTGCAGTCACGATGTGTTCGTTGATAACATTTTTCGTACCTGCTGTCATGTCCCTATTTAATATCAAGTTGTTCGAGAGTATGGGTTATTTGGGGGCAATTTGTAGCTACGGATTCTTAACGGTGTACATTCTGATTTCTGTCGCAGCTCCAGTTTACCTATACAAAATTAGAAAACTCCGGCGGCGAGATGTGGTATTTTCGGTTGTCGGAGTTGGGTTCATGATGATTCCAGTTTTAGGTAGTGTAGGAATTCCTGGTAGTACACTTTTCCCAGTTCCCGAAGCTCCTTACAATGCCTTTCCCTACTTGTTCTTGTTATACATACTTGTCACTTGTGGGTGGTTCATCATTAAAAGACTACGTTCTCCCAACCTGGTTGTGAAAATGCGCCAAGGAATTGAAGAGATTCACACTAAATTCAGCGATACCAGGAAAATTCCTTAATTATGATATCTGGACTGATAGGAATGCAAAGACACGGGGAATAACTAATATAGCAAGGGACTGGGGACTGGGGACTGGGGATTGGGTGAAAAATCCTTTTGTATCTCAGTTTTATCATCTGTTAATGTCCTGATGACCTTGGCTGTTGCTATAACAAACGACTAATTCAAAATCCAAAATCCAAAATCCAAAATCCAAAATCCAAAATTCATATGAGCGGGTTACTTACTGCTATTAGCACAGGTGCAGCTGCCTTTAGTGCTACAAATATCGATGATATTGTTATTTTGACGCTGTTTTTTTCCCAGGTGAATGCTAAGTTTCGGCGTTGGCATATAGTCACTGGTCAGTATCTAGGTTTCACAGCGTTGGTAATGGCTAGTCTTCCTGCTTTCTTTGGTGGCTTAATGTTACCAAAACCTTGGATTGGACTATTTGGTTTAGTACCCATAGCAATTGGTATCAAATGCTTACTAAATCGAGAAGATGATGCATCAGAGGAAGATGAAACAGAAATAGAGCAGTCTGAGAGTTCGTATTTAAGTAAATTTCTCAATTTTCAAACTTACAGCGTAGCAGCGGTGACCTTTGCCAATGGCACTGACAATATCAGTATCTACGTTCCTTTATTTGCTAGCAGTAATTGGGAGAGTCTGCTAATAATTCTGGGAGTGTTTTTTATGTTAGTAGGATTTCTATGCTTTGTAGCATACAAATTAACTCATAATGCAGCGATCGCTAATCTTTTGACTCGTTACGGTAACGATTTTATGCCTTTTGTCTTAATAGGATTAGGCGCTTTTATCATTGTGGATAGTGGTAGCTTGACTCTGCTGAACTTATTAAATAAATAGTCATTAGTCATTAGTCATTAGTCATTGGTCATTAATCATTGGTCATTAATCATTGGTCATTAATCATTGGTTATTAATCATTGGTTATTTGTTATTCCCCGCGTCAGAGCGTCTCCGTGTCCCCGCGTCCCTGCGTCCCCGTATCCCCCCGTCTTCGTGTCCCCGCGTCCCAACTCCCCAAAAATATGAACCACTAAACCTGTCAACAGTAAGCAACTTGGCATTTAAGTTTTAAAGAATACAAAAATTATTTTGGCATCTTGATATACATGTAAAAAAAAGAGGTATGAAATTTGTCAATTTTAGAATTTTCTTTACTAGTTTGGATTGGTTCATTTAGCGCTGGCTTTTTAGGCGCGTTAACTGGGTTAGGGGGTGGAGTAGTAATTGTTCCTTTATTAACTTCAGTATTTGGTGTCGATCTTCGATATGCCGTTGGTGCTTCCTTAGTATCTGTAATTGCTACTTCTTTGGGTGCAGCATCTACTTACATCAAAAAAGGCTATACCAATTTACGATTGGGGATGTTTTTAGAAGTAGGGACAACTATCGGCGCGATCGCCGGCGCTATGATTGCTACTTTTGTGTCTGTGAAAGCCCTAACTATTGTATTAGCGATCGTCCTGATTTATTCAGCATACCTTTCACAACGACCGAGAGTAGAAAATACTGAAGATGAACCAGCAGACGCCTTAGCAAACTATCTAAAACTCAATAACAGTTATCCAACTCCTGATGGACTGATGTCTTATCAAGTCCATTCAGTACCAATGGGGTTTGGGATGATGATTCTAGCTGGGGTGCTTTCTGGATTGCTTGGTATTGGTTCCGGCGGATTTAAGGTATTAGCGATGGATCAAGCTATGCGCCTACCCTTCAAAGTTTCTACTACCACTAGCAATTTTATGATCGGCGTCACAGCAGCAGCCTCAGCCGGAGTTTATTTAGCACGAGGTTACATCGATCCAGGACTATCTATGCCGGTAATGTTGGGAGTATTACCTGGTGCTTTTTTGGGCGCACGAGTTCTTGCAGGGGCTAATACGCAGATTTTAAGAATTATTTTCAGCGTTGTGTTGGTGGTAATGGCTTTAAAGATGGTTTACAACAATTTAATA
Organism: Nostoc sp. FACHB-973; assembly: GCF_014698115.1. GTDB lineage: Bacteria > Cyanobacteriota > Cyanobacteriia > Cyanobacteriales > Nostocaceae > Nostoc > Nostoc muscorum. The sequence goes on along the minus strand of NZ_JACJSJ010000031.1, from coordinate 48,410 downwards.
GGGGGGCTGTAAAATGTATAAATTAAATACTGGTTTTCGCTGGGCATCATCGGCACAGGCAGAGAGTAAAGTCATTGCACTAAGCTTACCGCCGGAAAATTCACACTCTGATCTTGAGAAGTTGGAAGAACACCAGGTTAGCACAGTGCCACAATTGCCGAATCGCTCGGAAGTTGATGCTAACAAGAACGTAACGAAAACATCAAGTGAACAACAATTAGAATATTTGCTAAGTAACCTGCTTAAATATGGCGTTTTGATAGCTAGTGCTGTAGTTTTATTGGGCGGTATCCTCTACTTGATTCATCATGGTGCTGAACCTGCTGAATATCACTTTTTTCGGGGAGAACCATTGCAATTTCGCTCACCAGCAGGTGTAGTGCAAGCAGTTTTCTCAGGTAGCGATGCCTACGGCGGGCTACGCCTACGCGGTATTATTCAACTGGGACTATTACTACTAATTGCTACTCCAATTTTACGGGTAGTCATTTCTCTATTAGCTTTTCTGCTAAAGCGAGAATTTATTTATGTGATTGTTACCTTATTAGTCCTAGTTAGTCTCAGTTACAGCCTTCTAGGAGCGTATTATTAATTTTACTTTCAAAGGTTAAAGGGTAAATTAACGCTTTTACCCTTAACCGCAAAATATTAAAATTTACCCCAATTTCAATGCCTACCAATCATTATGAACCTTGTAAAAGTTCATTAATTGAGCTTAGACTCTGTTGAATTAGTTCTAGTAGATAAGTTCTTAGGGAATCAAGATTTACCACTGAGAAATTTAATAATCCCACAGCATATAAAAGACTTGAAATCCCAATAATTAAAGCCAAAAATCTGCCAAAGCAACCTGGATTAATTTCAATAAAACCTAATTTAGATTGCCCGATGACAGCAATTGTTATAAACACAATTCCTGCTATGACAAATGTATTATTTGCAGTTAAATCTGTCATTTTCCTATTCAGATAGTTCAGTAGTTTTATTGTAGCTATTATTATTTTACATTTCTGCAACGGCTATATCTATGGAGGAGATGACGAGATGGGGAGATGAGGGAGATGAGGGAGATGAGGGAGATGAGGGAGATGAGGGAGAAATAGCCAATGACTAATGACTAATACTTCGGCTCCGCCCAGTACAAGTGATCAATGACTAATGACTAATGACAATTAGTAGAAGTTTTAGTGTCAACAACCCAAAATAGTATCACTTGTGTACTAGACTTTGGTCTAGCTTTTAGTTTAAACTACACTAAGTAGATAGGAATAGTGGGTTTTTATGCAAAGCGTCGAGAAAGTAAGTCAAGAGTTAAGCCTCGAAAACCAGACAATGACTGAGCAGTTAGAGCCAACTATTTCAAAGGAGTTCAAAAAAGACATTTTCAAAAAGCTCAGAGGCGGTTTTTTTCTAGTACTGGGATATTTATTGTCACCACTATGTTGGTGGAATGACTTACTTTTTAATCTGCCAATAGCTTATGGTTTTGGCTATGGATGCAGCTTGTTTTTCCCGAAATTACTTTTACCTTGTTCTATTATAGGGTACTGGCTCTCTAATATTGTGGGAATTCTTTTGATGCAATTTGGTTCTCAGGAGATATTTCAAAAAGAACCCAAAGAGCATAACCTCAAAAAAGAGTTATTTACGGGTCTAATTACTTCAACAGTTTATACCTTGTTGATTTTGGTATTGATCCAGTTGAAGATTCTCGATTCTCCCGTTTTATTCTCCAACGGTTAAATTAGTCCCTCTCTCTAACCCTCTCCTTTTAGAAGAGGGTTAGGGAAAAACTTTTGTTGCTGGAATAGGGGTTTCAAAGCCTCTCTCCTACGAAGAAAGAGATTTCAAGTATATATTTTGACTTTTAAAACATCTTCATAGAGATATGAAGTCTCAAAACCGCGAAGATAGACGAGACGGGTTGGCATGATGTTGATTCTGGAGGAGGATCGAGCGAAGCTGAGTTCATTGATTGGTTGACTATCGGCGAACAAGCACAAAGTGTCTATGCAGATGTGAAACGGATTCGCTCTCACCCATTAGTACCCCCAGAAATTCCGATTTATGGCTACCTCTACGATGTCAAAACTGGGGAATTGATTGAAATTCCCGAAGCTACACAAGCTGGACTAGCTCTCTAGTTCGTACTTTTTTAGGAAGATAGAGTCCAAATCCTAATTTTGGAATCACCACCACCACTAACTAGAATTTTGTCGCGGGGACTGAAAGCAAGACAATTTACAGGACTTTTAAGCTCAAGAGTCTGTATGAGTTCTCCTGTTTGATAATTCCAAATTTGGATTGTATTATCTTCACCTCCGCTGGCAATAATTTTTTCTGTCGGACTAAATGCGATCGCATTCACCGAATCTGTGTGACCAGTAAAAATACGCTCTTCTCTTCCAGTACTTATATTCCACAGCTTTATTGGTGGATTAGAAACACCATTATCACCGGCACTACTACCTCCACTGGCAATGGTTTGTCCATCAGGACTAATAGCAACTGAGCGAATTGATCCTACGGAGCGATCGAACCAAGACACCATCGAACCAAAAAAGTCGGAAGGGCGATTTAGTGTACGTATTCTCTCTCCATTGCGCCAATTCCAAATCATAATTGCGCCATCAATTCCACCGCTGACTAAAAACCGTCCATCTGGACTAAAGGTAAGAGAATTGACATCCCATCCATGCCCTCTTAAAGTGCGTATCTCTTTTCCGCTAATGGGATGCCAAAGTCTAATAGCAGCGTCAAAATGTCCAGTAGCTAGAGTTTCTCCATCGGGGCTAAAGGCGACGCAACTAGTCCGCAAGGAAACTAAAGAACTGCCTAAAGTTTGTTTAACTCTACCTGTGCGTATATCCCACAACTTGATATTTCCATCCTGAAATTCCATATTGCTGGCACTTGCTAGAGTTTGTCCATCTGGACTAAAGTCAACACCGAAAACTTCGCTGGAATGTCCAGTTAAAGTAGTTACCAATTCTCCAGTGGTCAAGTTCCATAATTTGATTGTGCGATGGCGATCGCCACTAGCAAGCATTTTTCCATCTGGGCTAATAGCAACACACAAAACAAAATCTGAATGTTCGCTGAGAATTTTTGTATTTCTGTAGCTATTATCTAGTGGTCTTTTGGATTCAGTATATTCTCTTTTAATTTGTTGAAGTAAATTATCTATTTTGATCTGATTATCTTCGCCTACATCCTGACGAATCACCTCAAGCAACGCGCAAAGTGCAGGTTGACCAGGGGCAATTTCTCCAAAGCTGACTAATTCATTTACCAAATTAGGAATAAACTCATTCGTGGGCGTGTTGAAATTTAGACGATACTGCACAGGCGTATTTGTCCCCAATGCTCTGAATAAATACCCCCGACGGTGGCTTTCATTTTCCATCAATGGTCTAAGTAAGGCTAATATTTTTTGGATTAATTCGCTATTTATTGCCTGATTTTCTTTTTTTGTCAGTTCTTCTGTAATCTTTCGCAGCAAATTATCAATTTTTTGCTGATTATCTAGTCCTACAGTTTCACGTATGACTTCCAATAAACTACAAAGTGCAGGTTTGCCGGGTGTAATTTCTCCAAATGCTACTAGTTCGTTGATCATTTGGGGAATAAAAATATCAAAAGACGTATCCCACACTAAACGATTCAATACATTTGGATTAGTCCCAAAAGCCATAATCAGATAAGACCGACGTTGTTGTTTATCCCACATACATGGTTGCAACACACGCGATAATTCTTGGATAATTTCCCCACTGATTTGTGCCATCTAAATTAATCTTATAATCGTGCGTAAATTTCTGGTGCGTTATTTTTTAAGTCATTTAATATAGCGATCGCACTTGTTCCCCCATTGCGTAAATACCTTCGTTGCGTATTTGGTTCGATTAACGTTCCTCCACTATGGTGAATACCAACTACTTGGAAATCATCATCCAAAACAGGCGATCCCGATGAACCGGGTTCTGTACTTGTAGTGTATTGTAATACTTGATTGTCGGCGTAAGCAACAAAGTTATTTTGGATGGAAATTTTCTTCACACGACCGCTAGGATGTTGAATTATTGCTACGCGATCATCTCGTCGCATCAACTTTTTTTGTAAGATTAAGGGTTTGCCAAAATCAGGTAAGTCTTTCAGATTTACTACTGTATAGTCGAGTTCTTCGTTAGTGTAAAAAGTACCTCCTTTTAAAGCTCCAATAGTTTGTTTTGGACATTCTTTACCGTTAATATCCAATTGGTAGTTGAAGCTAAAATTACTTTTTTCTGCTACTTCCCGACTATCAATGACATGATTATTCGTCATTAGTAAATCAGGTGCAATCATAAAACCTGTACCCAAATCAGTTTGAGTTGCTATATGAACGACGGCTTTTGATGCTTCCAAAGCCAAGCTTAATATGTAAATATCGCGTAATGTATTCTCACCAATAATTCTTTCTTTGACATCAGCTACACTATCCATCCCCTTCCAATTATCGATTCCACGGTTGGGGCTGGCTGGAACGTTCAGGGGATATTTTTGAAATAACTCAAAGATAAAATCTCGATCTTCATCCCCAGTGAAACCCTGAATGATGTTGAGGAAGACAGCAAGGGCTTCCTTATCATAAGCAACCCGGCCAAATTGGGCTAAAAAGCGCACAACTTCTACAGAAACACCCATTGGTGAACCATCTAAATCTAAACGCGCCAGGATGGTATCTGCTTGGGGGACACCTTCTAATGCGCCTGCGACTAAACGACGGCGATCGCGCACATTAGCAAAATCAGGTAAATTCTGTACGATGCGGGTAAGGCGCTGGAAGTCAGGTTGGGATAGCTGGACAGTCACGGTTACTTCTTGAATGAGGATATTTATGTTTTACCGTGAATTCTGACCATATTTGACTATGTAAGTTGCGATTATTACTATGGCTGTGGTGATTTAGCGATCGCCGCCCACACTCGATGGTGAACTTGCAGGATTGGTGTGGGATATTTTGCTTCCAGTAACACCGCCAATTCTCGGTCAAATACTTCCACCTTTTCTGGTGTTAAGCTGGCTCCCACACCCGCACTAGCACGAATTCGTCCCCGCCAATCTTCATGTGTATAAGATACAAATACATCGTAAGAAAATGTGCGGATATCCCGAAATCCTCCTTCTCCAATATCTTGTAACCACAGAGGATACAATCCATTACCGCCGGCCAGATTCCACGCTGGATTATGAGCCTTGATCAGTTGTTCTGTTGCTTCAACGACATTACCTTTTAAAGGTATCCAATCAAAATGAGCGATCGCAATTGTGCCATTCGCTCTCAATATCCGAGTAATTTCTTTGACAGCACGCCCACGGTCAAACCAATGCCAACACTGTCCAGCAGTGACCACATCAGCACTGGCATCTGGTAACTCAGTATTTTCGGCAGTTGCAACTCGATAATCTACTTTGATTTGGGCAGATTCACTTAACTGTCTGGCTTGTTCTAGAAGTGACACTGATGGGTCGATACCAATCACATAAGCACCCCTATCTGCAAAACCCCGCGCTAGTGTTCCCGTTCCTGTGCCCAGGTCAACAATGTTTTGTCCTGGTAAACCGATACCATATTCGGACAGTTTATTAAATAATGAACTGGGAAAACCAGCGCGGTGTTTTGCATAGTCAACAGCAGTTGCACCAAAATCAATTTTCATACGTTCAAAAATATTCTTGTAACAATTATCTTGGCTAGAAGTTCTCTACCCACGGACGTAGTTCTACTTCCCATGTCCAAGCACTGCGGGGTTGGCGGAGGATATTGAGATAAGTTTGAGCGATCGCATCCGGATCGAGAGTACTATCAGTATTATCCACTGGATCTGGGCGAACTGCTGAACGAATTACACCATCAATTATAAAATGCGCCACATGGATATTTTTTGGCGCTAATTCCCTAGCAATACTCTGAGCTAAACCGCGCAGTGCAAATTTACCCATTGCAAAAGGAGCAGACTGAGGAAAACCCTTAACACTTGCTGAGGCTCCTGTAAAGAAGATCGCACCACCTCCATGCTGCAACATCCGTTTGGCAGCAGCTTGGGCAACCAGAAAGCCACCATAGGCAGTCACTTCTAGAGTTTTTGCCACCCCAGCGGGATCTAGCTCAACCAAAGGTCCCCGCACGCGGAAACTAGGGTTATAAATCACGATATTTGGGGAACCTAGCTGATTTTCAACATCAATAAATAACTGTTCCACTTCATCTGGTTTTGAGGCATCAGCGGCGAAACTCACCGCTCCAATTTCACTAGTTAGCTGGGTGAGTTTTTCAATTTGTCGAGCAGCTAAAGCGACACTTATTCCTTCTTTGGCAAAGGTGCGGGCTAAAGAGGCACTTAGTCCACTACCTGCTCCCACTATCAATGCTGTTGTTGCCATGATTTTAATTTTCCTGTTGTAATAATTGTGAATTGCCCCTAGTAGGACTTTGACCAATCCGCAGTACACAAACTGCGGCAATCAGGCATAGAACGCCCGATAAAATAAACGCCTGCAAATAACTACCCATCCAAGTTCTTAACACCCCGGCTCCAAATGCTGCTGTGGCTGCACCGATTTGATGTCCTGCGACAATCCAGCCGAACATCACGCCGACATTTTCTTTACCGAAGACATTGGCAACAAGACGTACCGTAGGCGGTACTGTAGCAATCCAATCAAGTCCATAGAAGATGGCGAACACGGAAAGTCCATAAAAGGAAAAATTGAAACTGAAGGGTAAGAAAATCAAAGACAAACCCCGCAGTCCGTAGTACCAACACAATAAGTAGCGATTATTCCAGCGATCGGATAGCCAGCCGGAAATAGTTGTCCCAAAAAAATCAAATAGACCCATGATTGCCAAAAGACCAGCGGCCTTGACTTCCGGGATACCATGATCGATACAAGCGGGAATCAGATGAGTACCAATTAACCCATTTGTGCTAGCACCGCAGATAAAAAAGCTACCAAATAATAGCCAAAAGTCGCGGTTATGCATTCCCAGCCAAAGGGCGTTGAGGGTGGAGGCGATGGAATTTGCTTTTGGCTGTAATACTTCTGAAGTTTCGCTGTTGTCGCCAAAGGGTCGCAAACCAACTTCTGCCGGTCGATCGCGCATAAAAATAGCGATCGCTGGAATAATTAAAAGTGCTGCACCAGTGAGAATCAAAGCCGCAGTTCGCCAGCCAAAGCGATCGGCGATTGAAGCCAGTATAGGTAAAAACACTAATTGTCCAGTAGCCGTACTCGCAGTTAGGACGCCTAAAACCAAACCCCGCCTTTCAAAGAACCAGCGATTGACAACAATCGCACCCAAAACCAGGGCGATAACTCCGCTACCAGAACCGACAACTATGCCCCACAGCAAAACTAACTGCCAGGGCGCTGACATCAAAGTAGTTAAACCGACACCCATCGCAATCACAGCCAGCGAACACACCATCATCCGACGAATGCCGATCCGTTCCATGACTGTGGCAGCAAAAGGGCCGATTAGTCCGTAAAGTACCAAGTTCAGCGAGATTGCCAAAGATATAGTAGCTCTACTCCAGCCGAATTCCTGTTCAAGAGGGACGATAAAAACTCCGGGAGCAGACCGAATTCCGGCTCCCACCAACAAAGCAAGAAATGTTAAACCCGCGACGAGCCAGCCATAGTGAAGCGATCGACGCGCGAGGAATGAGGCTAGGGACATGGTTGGGGAGTGGGAGAGTGGGGAGAGTGGGGAGTGTGGGGAGTGTGGGGAAGAATAACTTTTAACTCCAAACTCCTAACTCCCCATTCTCCACTCCCCACTCCCCATTTAGAGAAAACTAACCCTGATATGGATTACCGATTGTGTCTACAGAGACGTTGTAGGAAAATGGTAAACGACCAGGATTCAAGCGTGGTTCTGCTGCATAGCCGACAGGAACTAAAACAGCGATCGCTAAATCTGGATTATCCGCAGCACCAATCACTTCTTTGACTTTTTCCTCAACCCAACCGTTCATAAAACAAGTAGACAATCCCAGGCTTTCTGCTGCTAACACTAAATGGGTAGAAGCAATGATCGCATCTTTAATGGCATATTCGCGCCGCTTGTCGCCTAAACCAGCTTGGAATTGGGGAATAGCGTTTTTAAAGTAGTCTACGGTTTTTTCATTCCATGCCCCAGTTTGGAGTCCCTGCTCAAGAATTGGGGTCAAGTCTTGTTCGCCTGCGTTAGGATTGGCAGCAAAAACAAAGGTCACAGGTGCTTGAATAATTTGCTGTTGATTCCAAGATGCTGCTGCTAGCGCCGCCTTTTGTGCCTCATCTTGTACAAGAATAATTTGCCAGTCCTGAATATTAAAACTGCTAGGCGCCGCCACAGTTAACTCTACCAATTGTTTGAGCAGTTCTGGAGCGATGGGGTCTGATTTAAAAGTTTTGATTGAACGACGTTGAGCGATCGCACTTGGTACATCTAAAGGTTGGATTTGGGTGATTGGACTCATGAGATTCTCCTGATAGTTGAGTTAAACAATTTTGGATTTTAGATTTTAGATTTTAGATTTTTTCCATCTAACTTGGAGGAGAGCGAGTATAAATTCACTTACTCTCAGACCTTTTTAAACTTTGAATCCAAGAAATCTAAATCCAAAATCCAAAATTTAAAATCTAAAATTATGAGTTGGCTACTGCTTCGCTAGCAGTTGACCAAAATGGATAGTCTGTATATCCCTTTTCACCGCCACCATAAAATGTAGCTTGATTGGGTTGATTTAGTGGTGCATTCAAAGCGAAACGTCGAGGTAAATCTGGGTTTGATATGAATAATGTACCAAAGGCAACTAAATCTGCTGCTTTGTTTGCTAGTACAGCATCGCCTTTTTCACGAGTGTAACCGCCATTGACGATGAGTGTATTTGTAAAGCGATCGCGTATATGACTAGTAGGCACAACAACCCCGCCATGTCTGATATCTGCGTCTATTGCTTCAAAAATATGCAGATACGCCAAATTAAACTGGTTCAACGCCTGAGTGGCATAACCAAATGTCTCCAGCGGATTAGAGTCACGCATATCGTTAAAAGTCCCACTGGGAGAAAAACGTACTCCTACCCGATTAGAATCCCACACACTAGTTACCGCCTCTGTCACCTCCAACAAAAATCGAGTGCGATTTTCAATGGAACCCCCATATTTATCTGTACGCTGATTCGTACCATCCCGCAAAAACTGATCTATTAAATAACCATTAGCCGCGTGAATTTCCACCCCATCAAACCCAGCCGCCAAAGCATTTGCCGCTGCTTGACGGTACTGTTCTACTATCTGTGGTATTTCTGAAGTTTCTAAAGCACGGGGAGTCACAAAGGGCTTAGGCCCCTCAAAAGTTGAGGCTTCACCTTTAGCAGCAATGGCTGAAGGTGCCACAGGTAAAGCTCCATCCGGTTGTAAGTCAGGGTGAGAAATCCTGCCTACGTGCCATAGTTGCAGAAAAATTCTCCCTCCCTGTTGATGCACAGCATCAGTTACTAACTTCCAGCCCTCCACCTGTTCTGATGAATGAATTCCTGGTGTACCGGGATAGCCTTGCCCTTCGGGAGTTACCTGTGTTGCTTCAGAAATAATCAGTCCAGCAGAAGCACGTTGGGTGTAGTAAATAGCATTAAGTTGGTGTGGTACGTTTCCCTCACCCGCCCGATTTCGGGTTAACGGCGCCATCACTATTCGGTTCGGTAGTTCCAGATTCCCTAATTGATAAGGTGAAAATAAGTTGATGTCAGTACTCATTGGTTGTGTCTCCAAATTGTTATTAGTTATTAGTCATTAGTCATTAGGCATTGGGCATTGGGCATGGGGCATGGGGCATTGGAAGTGTGCGAGGATGAGGAAGAAATCTTTCCCCCCTCTCTCCCCACACTCCCCCATCCCCCTCATCTCCCCATCTCCCCACTCCCCACTCCCCACTCCCCCACACTAAACAATTGACCGAATAACACCACCATCCACCCGCAAAGCTGCACCATTGGTTGCTGAAGCCAGGGGACTCGACAGGTAAACTACCATCGCTGCTACTTCTTCATTGGTTTCAAAGCGTTTAATTAGGGAACTTGGACGGACATTTTGGAAAAATTCCGCCTCAACTTGGGCTGGACTAACACCGCGTTCTTGCGCTAGGTTGGAAATAAAATCTTCAACGCCTTCTGAACGGGTTGGCCCTGGTAGGACGGAGTTTACTGTGACTCCAGTACCAACAGTTATTTCTGCTAAACCCCGCGCAATGGCAAGCTGGGCTGTCTTAGTTGTGCCGTAGTGAATCATTTCCACAGGAATTTGAATGGCAGATTCACTGGAAATAAAAATGATCCGCCCCCAGTTTTGCTCTAGCTGCTTTTGCAGATATTGCCGACTCAAACGAACTCCACTGAGTACGTTCACCTCAAATATCTTTAACCAGTCTTCATCAGTAATCTCAAAGAAGCTTTTTGGCTCATAAATACCTAGATTGTTAATTAGGATGTCAACGTGAGGAACTTCTTGAAAAAGTTGCTCTACTCCTGCTTTTGTACCTGCGTCAGCAACAACACCAGAAACTTTCGCTTCGGGTACACTTTGCTGAATTTTAGCGATCGCCTGTGCTACTCTTTGGTCAGACCGACCATTAACAATCACTGATACACCCTCTTGAGCTAACCCTTGGGCTATAGCAAAACCAATGCCTGCCGTTGAGCCGGTTACCAGTGCGGATTTACCATGCAATTTCAAGTCCATTTCGCTCTTTCCCCGTTAATTTGTTCGGGGACTGGGGACTGGGGACTGGGTATGAACAAGAGGACACGGAGACACTGAGAAAGAAGACGATAGGGAAAAAGGGAAAAGACTACAAGTCGTCTCCTCATCTCCCTCATCTCCCTCATCTCCCTCATCTCCCCACTCCCCACTCCCCACTCCTCAGTCACCTAGATTAAAGATGCTGTGCTAAGGTCTTATTTAATGTGGTCTTCGGCACTGCCCCTACCACAGTATCGACTTGCCGACCTTCTTTAAAAACCATCAGCGTCGGAATGCTGCGAATTCCGTAATGACTGGCCACAGTAGGATTTTGATCCGTATTCAGCTTCACTACTTTCACCTGTCCTTCGTATTCAGTAGCAACCTCGTCTACAACCGGAGCCACCATCCGACAAGGGCCGCACCACGGTGCCCAAAAGTCCACTAATACTGGAATTGCACTTTCCAAGACTTCTTGCTTGAATGTGGCTTCTGTGACATTTGTAATGGATGACATAAATTGCCTTCCTGATTTAATTCTATAATTCGATAATATCGAATAATAAAAATATATGCTACTAGATGAGATAATGCAACTATGAGATTCCTTTATCATCCAGATAGAAAAAATATTTCTTTGCCGGGAGTGTTGTATGCATTGGGCGACCCAGTGCGTTTAGAGATTGTGCGGCTGTTGGCTAGTGAGGGGGAACAATGCTGTGCGAGGTTTGATTTTGCGATCGCCAAGTCTACTATGTCCAATCACTTTAAAATTTTACGCGAATCGGGGATAGTATTTACACGTAAAGAGGGTACACAGCACATTAATATACTGCGACGTGAAGATTTAGAGATGCTGTTTCCAGGTTTGCTGGATGCGGTGTTGAAAGCGGCTCAACCATTATCTCTTGACCCCGCCAGTAGTAAACAAGCAGCCTCAACTAGAGGTAGGGGGCAAGGCTGGTGATGGTAAGGATGCGAGGGTCAATCGTTATCTGTTTAAGAATCTTCTCGTTTTTCTTTTTGTGTTTCTAAATCAGCAAAGATATCATGTTGTTCTCGAAAAACCCTTGGAGTGTGAGATAAACCTAAATCTATAGACAGTAAATCAATACCGTCGATAATTTTGGGTATCTGAACTCGATCAACTTGCAGGCTAACAAAGCATTTCTCCCTGTAATCTGGTCTTTCCTGAAAGCGTTCGACCGATTTTTTTAAAGGGCGCATAACCTCATAGGCTTTTTCAGCCTTCTGAATTGATGCTTGAGGGATTGGAGATTGCAGTCTGAGAATTGCTAGGTCTATTAAATCTCTTGCCTCAACGCTGTCATCCATGTAACGGTCAGAATTTGACAGCAGCTTAGAGGTAAAGCGGTCATTGAAACTTAAGCAAGGAACAGGTGACCATTTTGGATATTTTGGTGGGTCTAGTTGAAAACGAGTTTCAGCAATAATTTCCGTTTTTATAGGCACATCATCTACAACAACTATCATCCGAATTCCATATTGGTCAGTTGTACTACGTCCGACTTGGATTTTACTTAAATCCCGAAATAATGCTTCATGCCCACCCTCAAATACTACTGTACGCAGGTATTTGTAGCCTTCTGTACCAACAGAAGCGATAAAATCAACATCCTTACTCCAGCGATATTCTTCAAACTCAAATGCCAAAAGGGTTCCGCCACCGAAGTAAGCAGAACCCTTTCTAAGTATGTCAGAATCTAAGCATTCAAGAACTGTGAGAATTTGATTATGGTGTTCTAACCTGAAGGTCATAAACAAACTTGCAACCAGGATTTATGCTGTCTGGCGAGTTTCTGGAGAAAATTCAGTTCTTCACCCTCAAGATTATTGAATAGGTTACGGTATTGCCAACCACGCTCGTAGCGGCTCAGCATTTGTTCTTGAGTAAACCTATATACATCAGCGGTCTGCCAACAAATCGATTCCAGAAAAGGCAGCTTGTTGGGGACTAAGAGGGTATTATTTGTTACTGTTGCGGTTGTCATAACTCTTTTAATCAACCACTTTAGACTTACTTTAGATTAGCATTACCAATTTTGAAATTCAATTTAATCCCAACTATAAATTATCTGGGTTGGGATAAACTCTTCCTTTCCAGCTGCCGCCGCGTCCTTGCCAGTGACGGAGTGCAGAATCTAGAGTCATCAGGGTATAGAGAAAAGCGATCGCGGGTAAACTAAAGGCTAACCAAAAAGAACATTTATAGAAGCGGATTGTCGGGTAGTAAGCCAAGGTCATTAATAACCAACCGCATAAACCTGTAAATGCGATCGCCCAATTTCTCCAAACTACACCCAAAATCACACCCACAGGTGGAACTAGATAAATTAAGCTCATCCCTACCAAAGTTCCCAATAATAATAATGGAGAATAATTCAGTTGCGTATAGGCAGTACGGGCAATCGTATCCCAAATCGTCGCTAGGGAATTGTACGGACGCAAACTGCGAGTTAAAGTACTCAATCCAAGCCAGATACGACCTTTAGGCATTGGGTATGGGGCATCGGTTATTCTTTCTCCCCCTGCCTCCCCTGCTCCCCCTGCTCCCCCACTCCTCTTAACCGCCCCAGCCAAGGCGCAATCATCAATTAAAGCTTGGCGAATCGCTTGAATACCTCCGATTCGCTCTAAAGCTTCTCGGCGTATTAGGATCGAACCTCCAGCAGCAGCGGCTGTGGGATTTTTGGGATTATTCACCCAGCGGAAGGGATAGAGTTTTTGGAAGAAAAAGACGAAAGCCGGAATCAATAGTTTTTCCCAAAAGCTTTCACACCTGAGTCGCACCATCACAGAAACCAGGTCTAAATTTTCCTGCTCAGCTTTAGCAACGAGTCGCCGGAGATTACTCACGTCATGTTCGATATCTGCGTCGGTGAGCAAAAAATAGTCGGGTGCGAATAAACTCGCATTCTTTATACCTTGCTCAACTGCCCAAAGTTTACCTGACCAACCGGGAGGTAGTGGTTCCCCAGAGATAATATGTAATTGCTGGGGTTTACCGACAGCGTGGGCGACTCCTTCAGCAAAATTTGCTGTACGGTCTGTGCTGCGATCGTCTACTAAAAACACGTCCAAAGAACCAGGGTAATCTTGAAGTAAGAGCGATCGCAAGCTGATTGGTATTAATTCAGCTTCGTTACGCGCAGGAACCACCGCACAAACCACAGATTGTAGAGACGTTGCAGATTGTAGAGACGTTGTATACAACGTCTCTACCTCTAATTGCTGGTCTAACCGCCAAAACTGCCCCCAAAAACACAGTAATCCCAACCAAATTGTCAAGGATAAAAGCATCAATCCTAATACAATTAGACCCATGACCTATTGCAAATTTTCAGTGACTCAGACAGAATACTATGTCTACTGATAAAGGATAATAATTTTTTTCACCTGTAGTACCGTGTTGATAACTAGTGTTGAGTGTTGAGGTTGAACGGTTTTTGATGCAAACACAAGACAGGGTAAAAGTCAAGCAAGTCGCAGAAGCGATCGCAGCTAGCCAAGAATATCTGCTTTCAATTCAAAATCCGGCAGGTTACTGGTGGGCAGAGTTGGAATCCAATGTCACCATCACTGCTGAAGTGGTGCTTTTGCATAAGATTTGGGAAACAGACCAAACCAGACCTTTGCACAAAGTTGCAGACTACCTGCGTCAAGAGCAACGGGAGCATGGCGGCTGGGAGCTTTTCTACGGTGATGGCGGAGAACTTAGTACTTCAGTAGAAGCCTACATGGCGCTGAGACTGCTAGGTGTGCCAGCAAACGATCCGGCGCTGGTTCGGGCGCGAAAGTTTATTCTCCAACGCGGTGGTATCAGCAAAACTCGGATTTTTACCAAGTTGCACCTAGCCTTGATTGGCTGTTACAACTGGCGTGGTATTCCCTCGCTACCACCTTGGATCATGCTATTGCCCAAAGCTTTTCCAGTTAATATTTACGAGATGTCTAGTTGGGCGCGTTCCAGCACAGTACCGCTGTTGATTGTATGCGATCGCAAACCGATTTTTCTCACTGACGGAGCTATCAACTTAGATGAACTATACGTTGAAGGTGTGGATCGAGTCCAGTGGGGATTACCCCGAAATAACGATTGGACAGATTTATTCCTCACCCTCGATGATGGGTTCAAGTTGGCAGAACACCTGAATTTAGTACCTTTCCGGGCAGAAGGCATTAAAGCCGCCGAAAAATGGATTTTAGAACGGCAAGAAGTTACAGGCGACTGGGGCGGCATTATTCCAGCGATGCTGAATTCCATGCTGGCTTTGCGGTGTCTAGGTTATGACCAAAACGACCCCATTGTAGAAAGAGGGTTGCGAGCAATTGACAACTTTGTAATTGAAACAGAGGACAGCTACCGGGTACAACCCTGTGTTTCACCGGTGTGGGATACAGCTTGGGCGATGCGTGCTTTGGTAGATTCTGGTTTTGCACCAGATGATCCGGCTGTGGTGCGAGCTGGTGAATGGTTGCTGGAAAAGCAAATTTTAGACTATGGAGATTGGGCTGTTAAAAATCGCCAGGGAAAACCAGGGGCTTGGGCGTTTGAGTTTGACAATCGCTTTTATCCTGATGTCGATGATTCGGCTGTGGTAGTGATGGCACTACATCAAGCCAAACTACCTAATGAAAAAATCAAGCAAGGTGCGATCGCCCGTGCCTTAAAATGGATTGCATCTATGCAGTGTAAACCAGGCGGTTGGGCTGCTTTTGATTTGGACAATGACCAAGATTGGCTAAACTCCATCCCCTATGGAGACTTGAAAGCCATGATTGACCCAAACACAGCAGATGTTACCGCTAGGGTAATAGAAATGCTGGGTGGTTGTAATTTGTCAATTGAACCGCACAACTTAGAGCGGGCGCTGAGTTATCTTTTGGGCGAACAGGAAACAGAAGGCTGTTGGTTTGGTCGTTGGGGTGTAAATTACATCTACGGTACTAGTGGCGTCCTCTCAGCCTTAGCGTTGATTGACCCTCAAAAGCATAAAATCAATATAGAACGGGGAGCAACTTGGTTATTGGGATGTCAAAACCCAGATGGCGGTTGGGGCGAAACTTGTCGCAGCTACGACGATCCCAGTCTTAAAGGAAAAGGAAACAGTACTGCATCTCAAACTGCTTGGGCTTTAATTGGTCTGTTGGCAGCAGGTGAAGCAACTGGTAAATTAGCGCTTGAGGCCATTGAACGCGGAATTAGCTATCTTGTGACAACTCAACAGTCGGATGGTACTTGGTTTGAAGCAGACTTTACAGGTACCGGCTTTCCTTGTCATTTTTATCTCAAGTATCACATGTATCAACAATACTTTCCTTTAATTGCGCTAGGTCGCTATCAAGCAGTGATTACAAAAGATTAATCGTTGACTGATGAGTCTTAACCGTCAACAGTCAATAGTCAACAGCCAGCGTTCATCACTTATAATTCTTTAATTTACAGCAATTTTCAGGTAAATAGACCACGTGGTAGGGGCACAGCCAATACTGTTCGGTTAAGTCACCAGACGCGATAAATCGCTGTCTCTACAATAATCATTCCTTTGTAGAGACGGCGATTTATCGCGTCTTTAGAATTTAGAATTTTAATCAAAAAACCTTAACCAAACCGTATTGGGGGCACAGCATTGGTGTGCCCCTACAACATATGTGTTTCAAATACATGAAAACTGCTGTAATGTGCGGGAAATTCTGTTAGTAATGTATTGATTAAAGTATTGGTCATTGTATCAGATGTGAGGTAGAAAATAAGCCTAAGAATGTGTAGCGATCGCTGGTACTAAATCCCTTAAAAGCTGACCCAGATTGCTTCCACGCTTGAACACTTTTATGAAGCATACTAAACTCTAGTAAATTATTTACATTTTTGTCTTGATTGTAAATGTAATTTGGTGTTAAATTTTAAAAAATTGATTTAATTATCAACGTAAAAACTTTGACTATTCCACTCGTGTGTCTATTAATGTTCAGATACTTTAATTGTAGATAAAAAGTTATAAAAAACAGAAGATTAATCTACAATCAACATATTTAAACCAACCAAAAGGCAGATTAAATTAGCTATAATTACTTTTAATATATTGAATACAAAACAAAGGGCGTTACGACTTTAGGGTGCAACTAAGGCAAAGAGATAGATAATCACAGAGTAAGAGTTTTAGTTTTTACTCTGTGTTTGTTTGTTTATACCAGGCGCAAAAAATCCCAAATGTCAGTTACAAATTACTAAATTCCTGCGCCTGCTTTTGCTTCAGCACCCATTGGTGCAACGTAATCACGGAAGAGAGTAATCTGTTGCTCAAAAGATAATCCTTGAATTCTGCTAAACAGCGCTTGAGATTCTGAGGAAAGCTGATAATCATCAGGTAGAGGAATGATAGTATCATTTTCCATACCTTCAGCTAATAGATACCAAAAAAGTAGCTTTGTGGTATCACCCAAAGAACCATATTGACGAGAAATTTGGGTATCGACTTTGTTAATCAAGTCACGCTGAATTTTTAATTGTTGTTCGTGAGATAATTCCTTAACTTGATTAAACAAACCCTCAGCAATTTCTGAAGAAGCAGTGCTAGCGCCGGGGGCGGCTGGAGTAATTGAGTTACCTATTTCTTCATAGATAAACCAAAACAAAGCCAACTGTTGATCTACATCTAATTTTTGCCAAGCTTGCACATGTTGCCGAATAGTTGGATCGCCAGTTTGCGTGTATGTCATCGTTAACTCCAATTGCAATTAAGTCGGTGTCATTTGCAACCTTATCAAATATACATCTGGAGTTTTACCCTACTGAAGACAGATGTGTTTGAACCACAAAGAAGAGGAATTTAGAAATCAAACATAAACAAATTGGGGGAAGTATAAGTAATATAGCAATCCGATTTTATTTGGAGAATCACTCGTAGAGGTAAGGGACTGGGGATTGGGGACTGGGAAGAAGGAATAAAGGTGTACCTAGCTTCCTAAAAATCAAATATGATTCCTATAGTGTTGGGTAATATAGGCTCAAACAATGCGATCGCCCTTTTAAAAGCGAGGAAAAGTTACACCAGCGATCGCTCAGGTTATGAGCTATTGACCTAACTTTTCATAGGATCTGGAAAATCTTCTCCTACAACACTACCGTGTAGACACAAGTCATTTAGAGTTGTTGTGTAACGTAGAGAAGGTTAATTTTTGCTCTTCGATGCAACAAAGGTGCAGGTCGATGCAACAAAGGTGCAGGTCGATGCATCAAAGGTGCAGGGCGATGCAACTAAGGTGCAGGTCGATGCAACTAAGGTGCAGGGCGATGCAACTAAGGTGCAGGTCGATGCATCAAAGGTGCAGGGCGATGCAACTAAGGTGCAGGTCGATGCATCAAAGGTGCAGGGCGATGCATCAAAGGTGCAGGTCAAGAGACTAGTGTTTACACCATTTGACTAAAACCCTGATAAATATAGATTTCGCGTAGGGGCACGGCATTGCCGTGCCCCTACCAACGTATTTGTATCATAATTAAAGTGAAACGGTATTACACCGTAGCCTACAGCGGGAGAGGTTTTGAATTTTCCTCTTCCCTACTAGGAAAGCTTGCTCGGTGTTTAGGTTTCGCGTTGGTTTTTCCACACGATCTGAAAAATCAGATGGGCAGACGCATCTCTCGCCAAGATAGACTGCCAGCATTCCCCAGAGCATAATCACAAATCACGATTTACTTTGAAAGGGCAGTCCACAGAATATGCCCAGACAACACAACCATCACGGAAAGACCTAGCTGATAAGCACGAGTCCTCAGCGGCTGCATGGCGCGCAGAAAAGCTATAGAATGGGCAAAGCGCGACAAAACAAAAAGTGGAAAATAAATTAAGGTGCCTTGTTCCCAACAGCCCAAGTTAACGTAAGCAGTAGCTAGAAACAGGAAGATCGGAATATTTTCGCCATCATTGTTGAGGGTTTTAGTGGCGCGTTGCAGTAATTGAGACTCTTGTACAACTCCAGTTCCCCCTTTGCCAAAAGTCGCAGCATCTTCTGGGGTAGAAAAATTATTGGACTTCCGCCGAGTGTTAACTTGGATCAGGATAATAGCCAACATTTTCAGAAATAGAGCAACAACAGTTATTCCATAGATTTTCCAAGTATACATAGCTGTCACTTATTCCTTAGCATTGAACAGCAACTACAATCTTCTCATTTTTTGATACACTCATATCATCTGAAGATGTGCGCGCAAAATTCCTTGAATTATCTCTTGTACAGCTTGTTTACTCAAGCTACCATCTACCCGCAGAATTCGTGAGGGATGTGATGCTGCTAACTCTGCGTATCCTTGCTGAACGCGGCGATGAAAAGCAATTGTCTCTTGTTCAATGCGGTCTAGCCCTACTTCACTTCCTCGTTTGCGTGACAGTCCTATCTCGACATCGATATCCAGCCAAATGGTTAAGTCACTTTCTAAACCACCGGTGGCAATATAGTTGAGCTGATTGATTAAACTCATGTTCAAACCTCGACCATATCCTTGGTAGGCAATGGTAGAGTCAGTGTAGCGATCGCATAAAATATATTTCCCAGCTGCAAGATTTGGTTTAAGTTCTTGTTCAACGTGTTGGGATCTATCGGCAGCATACAACAAAAGTTCCGTCACTTCGGCAACTGGTTTATCCTCTGCCTTTTCTAGTAGCAAGCGCCGGAGGTCTAAGCCTAACTCTGTTCCCCCTGGTTCACGAGTTACCACCACAGAAATACCTAGACTTTCCAACCACTGACAACAAAGCTGTATTTGGCTGGTTTTACCGCAGCCTTCTACCCCTTCAAATACAATTAATTTCCCACCCATGCTTTTTGCTGCAACAATCGCCGACTGTAAAATCCTAACCTGCAATGGCGATCGCTCTGAGCGATGTTTCACTTCAATTAGGGGAGCATTTTAGGGATTGAAAGCTACAGGCATTGATTTCATACCTCGCAAGGACGGGTTTTCATGCCATTCAATCTGATCTGTATCCAGGCGGAGATCACTAAAGCGGCGCACAATAGTATTTATCGCAATTTGTGCCTCAAGCCTACCAAGGGCTGCACCCAAGCAAAAATGGGTTCCTTTTCCAAATGCCAAGTGTGGGTTTTCAGGGCGTGTAATGTCTAATTTGTCGGGATTTAAGAATTGCTCCGGATCGCGGTTAGCTGCACCAATCACCAGAAATAGGCGTTGTCCTTGGCTAATTTGTTTGCCATCGATTTCGAGATCGGTAACTGCTATGCGGGCTTGCCGTTGTATTGGGCTATCATAGCGTAAAAACTCCTCTACAGTAGTTGTGATTAGCGAGGGGTCATCCTTTAACTTTTGCATCTGATCGGGATTTTCGAGTAAAGCAAGTAAGCCGTTAGCAATCAAGTTAGTCGTAGTTTCGTGGCCTGCAAAAGTTAAGAAAACGCAATTTGATAAGAGTTCGTCGTCATCAAGGGAATTTCCTTTTTCTTGTGCGAAGATGAGGCTACTCATGAGATCATCTTGGGGTGTATGACGACGTTGTTCAAGGATGTAGCGGAAGTATTCTTTCATTTCGAGAATACTTTGCTTAGCACTGGTCAAAATTTCTGGCTGTATGCGGAACATACCAAAAAATCTTGCCAAATCTGATGACCATTTCTTAAACTGTTCGCGGTCTTCAGAATTGGCGCCAAGCATTTGGGCAATGACGATTGCCGGCATTGGGTAAGCTAAATTATGAATAATATCTAGATGACCCTGCTCATAGACACCATCTATTAGTTCGTCTACTAGCGTCTGAATTCGCTCTGCCATGCTGTCAATGATGCGAGGAGTGAATGCTTTGTTAAACAGTACACGCAGACGTGTGTGTTCTGGGGGGTCGCAAAACAGAATCCATTTTGATAGAGTTTCAATTAGGGGAAGTATGTTTTGTTGCTCTGATTCAGGTAATTTACTAATCGGCGGACGCTTGGCCGAAATTCGTTTATCTTGCATAGCATCTGCAACATCTTTATAGCGCATCAGATACCAGCCCCCAAAAAAATCACTCCAGTAAACAGGATCTTCTAACAAAATACGCCGATAAGTAGGATAGGGATTGGCCAGTACTTCTGGAACTGTTAAATTGTATCGGTCTTCTCCTGGATTACTTGGTGATGACATGAGTTAGAACCAATTGAGGACTTGATAAGCTGTTCCACATTTAACTTGCATATACTGGGCGGGCGAGACGCCCACCCCACAAGAAATGTACAATTTCAAATTATGCAAACTAGATGTGGTTTAGCTTATACTCACCGACCTGAAGGTGCGGGGAAAGACTTGACAGTTCACAGTAACTAGCTAACCGTTGCTAGTCTTACGTCGCTCCCTGTCCGTTTACAGCTATTTTCAGGTAAATGAACCACATGATTTTATCTCACGCAATCGCGCAAAGGAAGAAAGCAAGAAACAAGACTGCGGTCTAACTACATGAAAACTGCTGTAATCCAGATTTTTGGCTTTAAAATCTGATTTTCGAGTTGAAAACTTGATTTAGAAGTTCAAAACTTAATTTACTCAAATCTAACGATCGCTTTGGGCTAAAAGTCTCTGTTGATAAGATTTCAGAGATGGGAACTCTAGCTAATGAGCTTAAATTCCCGTATCCCACTGCATATTATTAATCATGTCCCATTCTGGTCATGCCGCTTTGAGCCAATCTTCTTACCCTCGTTTGACTAGAAGCCTGAGTGCTTTTGAAAGTTGGGGTTTCGGTTTAACAGCTCATATTTCCTGGACAGCATTGGTTCCGGCAATTCACGCTGCCCTTGGTTCACAAGCGATTTTTGTCTGGATACCTGCGGTAATTTTTGGAATGCTGCTCAATTATCAGGTAAAACGCTTGGGTATACATTTTATTAATGTGGCTGGAGGAACACCTAACTATACTACTAAGCTGCTGGAAAACTATCCACGACTAGCCTGCTATGCAGCCATTGGGTACTTGCTAAACTGGGTTTCCTATCTGTCAGTTAATACGATTGTACTTAGAGATTTAGTGAAAGTGAATTTGGCAGCGCTAGATATTGCCTGTCCAGAAATATTCACAGATATTGGCTTTACATTGTTGCCGTTTATAGTGGCGTTTAGCGGTACTCGCGCTCTGAGTATTTTACATTTGTTTTTTGTAATTCCGGCGTTTGGATTGCTAATCGCTTTTTGTGTACAAGGCCTTGGCTGGTTAGCGTTTTCTGATGTTAGTCCTGGGTTTTTTCCTAACAATTGGTCATCTTTGAGTTTTGTGGATTGGGCAAAGTGGTTTTTTTTCGTCACCTATGCAACCTACAGTTGTGAAACGGCTTCTTCTTTTGTCGCCGATAGCCGCCACCCCGTCCAAACGCTGCGCTTTCTAGACATCGCTGCTTGGACGATGCCACCAATCTTTTTAGGAGGGTCTTGGGTAATTATACGATTGGCAACAGATCCAAACCTCAAAGACAATGCTTTTCTGAATCTTGTGGCGGCTTCCCAACCTTTCTGGGGAAAATCTGCGGCTGTGAGTGTTACTTTTTTGCTAGTGGCTGCATGTTTACTAGGTTCGGCAACAGTGGTTTCTAATTGCCCGCGAATTTTATATCAACTTGCTTTAGACAACCATATCTCACCGGTATTTTCTGCTGTGTCACGTCGGGGTGTATTTTTTCCAGCGTTGACTTTGACTCTGGTGTTTTGCTTGATTTATTTGTTTTGGGGAGATGTGGCGCGAATTGTGGCGGTTGGTAACATTGGTTGGTTTGCCTCCTTTATGTTATTCCATTTGGGGCTTTGGTTGCGGCGCGATCGCTCAGAAGTTTTATTCCCCCGCATATCTTTAGGAATTTTCTTGTTAGAAGTTGTGGTGCTGTTGGTGGGTGGGCTGGCTTGGGGTTGGCTCAATTTACTCATTGGCCTACTATTTCCCCTTGGTGTTATGGGAATTGATGCGGTAATTCGCCGTGTTCCTTTCCCTCCATTTCATCTGAGTTGGTGGATACGGCGATATCGCACACGTCCTTTGGTAGTCATCAAGGACTCAGTAATTCTTCAAGTGACGATTCTGATTTTTTTGTTGTGCAGTGCAGTGGGAATTGGCTGGTTATTTGGCGTGAAACTTCACAAAGTCACAAGTGCCGGGGGTGAGA
Organism: Nostoc sp. FACHB-973; assembly: GCF_014698115.1. GTDB lineage: Bacteria > Cyanobacteriota > Cyanobacteriia > Cyanobacteriales > Nostocaceae > Nostoc > Nostoc muscorum. The sequence goes on along the minus strand of NZ_JACJSJ010000031.1, from coordinate 25,481 downwards.
ATATATTTGTGGTATTGCTGATGAGTGTGGCATTTGTGGGAGTAGCGATCGCCTGTTGGACAAGTTTACCTCAAGTGGTGGCGATCGCAGAAGCACGAGAATCCGCCGAACATCTGTTTACTGTTGCCCAAGATGGTATTTTAGTGCTAGACCATCGAGGCATTATCCGTCAGGCTAACCCAGCAACTGAATTTTTCTTTGGTATCCACCCATCCCAGTTACAGGGAAATCACCTCAGCAAATGGCTACCGGAATTAACTCCCTATCCAGACGAGTGGACAAAGCGTAGCGAACAAACCCTACTCTGCAAAGGGAAAAATAGAACCCTGGATGTTTCCATTTCAGACCGACCACATCAGGATTTTCAGGAATATGTTGTCATTCTCCACGATATCACCGAGCGCAAACAAGCAGAGGAGATATTGCGAAACTCAGAAGCACAATTGCGTCAAGAGGCAAAACACCTCGCATCTCAACTCGTGCAAAGTGAAAAAATGTCCAGTTTGGGGCAGTTGGTTGCAGGTGTAGCGCACGAAATCAACAACCCAGTCAATTTTATTTATGGCAATATCAATTTTGCAAGTCAATATATCGAAGATTTACTAAAATTACTGCAATTATACCAGCAATATTATCCTAATCCAGTCCCAGAAATTGAAAATAAAATAGAAGCGATCGACTTAAATTTTCTCATTACAGACTTGCCCAATTTGTTAAGTTCTATGGAAGTTGGCGCCGAAAGAATTACAGAAATTGTGGTATCTCTCCGAAACTTTTCTCGCTTAGATGAAGCAGAAATGAAAGCTGTAAATATCCATGAAGGTATAGATAGTACACTCATGATTTTGGAAAATCGCCTGAAGGCTAAACCTAACTCTGTAGGAATTGAGGTGATTAAAGAATATGGTGAACTACCATTAGTAGAATGTTACGCCGGACAATTAAATCAGGTATTTATGAATATTTTGGCAAATGCGATCGATGCGTTGGAAGAGTCATTAGTCATTAGTCATTCATCATTTGCAACCGACAAAGGACTAATGACTAATAACAGAGGACAAATTCGCATTCACACTAAACTCAATAAGGATAAACAGGTAGTTATTCGCATCGCCGATAATGGTTTAGGGATTCCAGAAGATGTACAACAACGTTTATTTGAACCATTCTTTACTACTAAACCAGTTGGTAAAGGTACAGGATTAGGCTTATCTATTAGTTACCAGATTATCACCCAAAAACACCAGGGAAAATTACAATGTATTTCTACAGTTGGACAAGGTACGGAATTTGTAATTATAATTCCCCTAACCCAGAGAGCCACCTAATTATCAACACATGTAGAAATTGTTTCCACACCCGTAGCATTACCTGAGCTTAGAATGAGATTATCATTTTCAAAAAGAGATGATATATCCTATGTGTCTAAGTTGTCAGCAGGTTATAGAAGGGCTAAATATTAATATCGATCTGTTTTTTGAAAAATTAGCAACAGGTGAAAATAAAAAGCAACTCACTGAACTGGAACAGGAAATTATTTGTCAATCTCTATTGGGACAATCTCGACAACATATCGCTAAAAACTTAAATTTACCTGAACAAAAAATTAGAGATAGACTCAGTAATAATATTTATCCTAGAATAGCAGAAATAATGCAACTTGACCAAGAGCAGATAGCTGGTAACTGGGTCAAAATTCTGAATTTATTACTGCATCCTAATCATGGATATAAATTGAATCCTGCTCCTCAACTAAATAATGATAACTTTCAGGGAAGCTTTGGTAGACAAATTTTTCTTTATCCTCCAAATCAAGATATTGTAGAGTTGCAAATCCAAGGAAATAAATTTTATCAGCAAGGACTTTATTATCAAGCATTAAAGTGCTTTATCTGGGCTTGGAAAAAAGAGAAAGAAATTTATCACACAGGCAATCCTGAAGTTTTGATTTACATTAATAATTGTTTAATTGAATACAAGCAATCTCTTTTACAAGACAAAAAAATCAAAACTTATACTTTGGCTGTGGTTGTCCCATTTTATCATAATCAGGGTCAGGTCGCTGCGGAAATTTTACGAGGAGTTGCTCAAATTCAACTTCAAATAAATTTTCCAAGTTTTGACAAAATTGCTTTAGAAAAAGAGATAAATTTAAAAGATATTAAGCCAGATACATTTTTCAACTTAAATCATACAGATAATCTCATAGTCTTGAGGATTTTAATTGTCAATGATCCTAACAATTTATATGCCCCATACAGCCAAACCGCAGAAAACTTAGCTGATTTAGCACCACAATTAAACTTGATTGCTATTATCGGTCACTATTCAAGCGAAATGACCAAAAAAGCACTACATTTTTATTCTCAAAATGGACTCGTCTTAATAAACCCTAGTAGTACTTCTAATGAACTTTCTGATTTATCTGGTGGTGAAAGCTTATCGTTTTTTAGGCTGACGACTCAAGATAATATTAGTGCAAGACAATTAGCTCATTGCTTGATAGAAAGATTTGCAGGTAAAAGTAGAATCAAAGTAGCTATCGTCTATAACAAAAATAGTAGTTATAGTACTTCATATAGAAACAGTATTATAAATATTTTAGAAAAATCTAATGAAGAGTTTGTTTTCTTAAAAGAATGTAACTATATTAGCGATAAATACTATCATATTCAAACTTATCTTGAAGAGATTAAAAAAGATGGTGTCGAGATTATTATCATAATTCCCGATGGAGGAATTGAACCAAATTCCCTGGATAATGCTGGGCTGATTAGTCGATTAAAACTGAATAAGTGTCTGATAGTTGGTTCTGCAACTTTTTACCATGAAAATGTTTTACATTGGATTCATGAACAAAGTCAATATAATGTAGTTAATCAAGATGAGTGTCAAATCATAGCTTGTGTTCCTTGGCATTGGCATAGCAAAAAAAATGGGTGCAATAGTGAAAATCAACTAGGGCAACGTTTTTGTCAATTAGGCACTCAATTATGGGGTGAAGAAAATTTAACTTGGCGTAGTGCAACGGCTTTTGACTCAGTGTTAATAGTTCTGAGAATTTTAGAACTATATCAAGTTAAAGATAGCCAATCTTTACTGATAAACATGAATAAATATTTCAAAGAACAGAAAAAACAAGTGAAGGGAGTTACGGGAAATATTGAGTTTCAAGAAAATGGCGATCGCCTGAATCCCCCATCTGAAATAGTAGCTGTAAAATGGAATACACAACAGCAGAAATGGCACTGGACAATTGAGGGCAGAATTCAGAATGGGCTACGCCCCGCTGCGCTAACAGAATTCAGGAGTAATACAGCGTATTTCAGGTAAATTAAATACACGGGTAGGGGCACAACATGTTGTGCCCCTACTATCTGTACCTCACTGGGGTTTGCTTTCTCATTTCAATATATCCACTATTCATTTTAGGAAATTCAGTAAGTAAAAGAAGCAAGCTTTCAGCAAAAGCACAGATAATTTCTGAATAGCCCTCCGCCGTCATTCTCGCCCACCCGAATGATTATCAACAACATCTGTGGTTTGGGGCTGAAGTTTTTAGCTGGAGTGTAGGCATCGGTATTTTCTTTGCTGTGCTAATCTTTATTAGCCTCGGCTTTCGCCGCTAACAACTCTTCCCTTAGCGTCCTCTGCTACTTCGATATCCTAACCATGTCCACCCAACCCACAATTCAAAGCATATACACAGACGGTGCTTGCACTGGTAACCCTGGCCCTGGCGGTTGGGGTGTTGTCGTCTACTTCAGTGATGGCTCAATTCACGAAATGGGCGATGCCTCCCCCCATACCACTAATAATAAAATGGAGATGCAAGCCGCGATCGCTGCCCTGGAATTTCTGCAAACATCTCAACAAGCCCAACCCATCACCCTCTATACCGATAGCGAATATCTAATTAACTGCGTTACCAAGTGGGTGAAAGGCTGGAAAAACAAAGGCTGGAAAAAAACCGATGGTAAACCCGTCCAAAACCAAGACCTTTTAGAAACCTTAGACGAACTCAATAGCCAACAAGTAAAATGGCAATATGTCAAGGGACATTCTGGTAACATAGGTAACGAACGTTGTGATGCGATCGCTCGCACCTATGCCAGTGGTAAAATCCCATCTCTACAACAATTATCTTCCACAAATTGTTATAAAACTTTACCTATCACAAGTGAAACAAATGTAGCAAAAGTAGCTGATTCTGACAAAAATTCTAGAATAAATAACCAAAATACACACCAAGTCACTACTTCTGCACCAGAAATAACCGTTATGGAACTATCAACTGGGCCAACTGCGGCCACAACCGATGAAAAACCGCAGGAAATGAGGGTTTTGCAACTCCGCAACTTAGTTGAAACTCTGCGTATAGCTGACGAAATTTCCGAAAAAGGCTACTTAATTACCAGTTCCGAGTTAGCAGATTTAATGGATGTCCACGCCAGTGCTGTTACCAGTAGAGGGGATCAGTGGCGCTGGCGAAATTGGATAGTCTCACGGGTACGCCGGGAAGGAAATCAAATTCTTTGGGAACTAGAACGCGGGGATCAAGTGGGAGGGGAAGAGGAGTAGGGGCGGAGGGGATGAGGGAGCAGGGGGAGCAGGGGGAGCAGGGGGAGCAGGGGGAGCAGGGGGAGCAGAGGAGAGTTCAATGTGCCTTGTTCTTTCCCCTCTGCCCCTCTGCCCCTCTGCCTCTTCCAATGCTCCATGCCCAATGCCCAATGCCCAATGCCCCATGCCCCATGCCCAATGCTCAATGCCCAATGCCCCACTTACATGTATTTTCTTCCCCGCCATTCGCGTGGAGTGCGGAAGGCAGATAAGAAGATTCGTAGTACGGCTATGGGATCGGCTAAAGGGGAAAGCCAGAATAACCAACCACTTTTGGCAGTATGGCGATCGTATGAAGGTGCGATCGCCATTAGCATACCAAACCGAATCACCAGCAGAAATAAATTCAAACCCAGTAGTAAAAATGGGAAAACCGGTAGAGACGGGATTAATCGCGTCTGTTGTGACAGAGAAATCAAGAAGTAAGTCAGGATTATTAAAAGTGGTAAACCCTGCACTGCAAAGAGTAGCCATAAGTCTCCCCACAGTTGAGAACGAGAGGTTGCATCTTTGAGATCAAGACTCCGCCCCCATTCCTTCCACGTCTCCATCGCCCCTTCATACATCCGTACTTTTAGTACTTTTGCGCCATCTAAAAATCCCACTTTATAACCTTGAACAGCAATATTCCGTGCCAAGGTGACATCATCACAAAAAGAACTACTCGCACTGCTGTAGCCACCCACAGCCGCTAAAACGGAGCGACGACACAAAAAACACTGTCCATTTGCCATTACCCGTTCTGGCTGTTGTGTATTGATCCCAGCGGGATCAAATCGGTAAAGCAAAGTCATCAACAAAGCCGGTTGTAGCCAGCATTCCCCCGGATATTTGAGGATGAACTGGGGTGAAAGGGAAACTAGGTCATAACCTTGTGCTTGGGCTGTCTTCACCAAACTAGCAACCAAACCAGGATGCGGTTGAATATCAGCATCCAGCCCCAAAAACCACTCACTCGCTTCTGAACTATATAGAAAACCATTATGCAACGCCCAAGGACGCCCCACCCAACCAGAGGGTAAGGGATCATCTGTCATCAAGCGAAAGCGCGGATCTTTTTGCTGAATCGCCTTTACCAAATCCGGAGTACCATCACTGGAATTGCTATCGACAACAAGAATTTCCCGAACTTCGTAGCTTTGCTGACTTAAACCAGCCAACAGAGGGCTAATACGAAGCGCCTCATTCAGCGTCGGAACAACAACACTAACCCTACCCAACAGTTCCGGCGTGGGCTGTTGCGGTTCTATTGGCGGATATCGTCCTGGTCCCTTTAGCAGACGCGACAGCAGAATCGCCGTTGCTGGTACTTGGATAAGTAGCAATAAAAAGGAGATGGCACTTTCTACTATCAAGGCGTTGTCATTTGTCATTTGTTATTGGGCATGGGGAATTGGGCATTGGGCATGGGGCATTGGGCATTGGGCATTGGGCATGGGGCATTGGGCATTGGGCATGGGGCATTGGGCATGGGGCATCGGGCATGGGGCATGGGTTATTAATTCTGCTCCCCCTGCTCCCCCTTCTCCCCCTCCCCCTTCTCCCCCTGCCTCCCCTGCCTCCCCTGCCTCCCCTGCTCCCTCATCTCCCTCATCTCCCTCATCTCCCCACTCCCCACTCCCCACTCCCCACTCCCCATCTATTTTCTTATTTCAAAACAACTTTAACGCTCGGCACTGAGACTTCTTCAGTTACTGGTTCAATAGCAACTTGAGCAGGTGTGGTTGAACTCCTCAACCACAGCGCCACGGCGGGAATTACACCCAATACTGAGCCGAGTAACACAGGGATGAAGAACCCACCCGCCAAGCTGAGTCCGGCGGCGAAGGCAAAGTTAGTTAAATAAACTACTAAAGGGAGATTGAGTTGCGATCGCTGTAATTTTATCGAAGTTTTTCCCCACAATAATCCTGCCACACTCATAAACACCGCACTAGTGCCAAACCAACCTGCATAGTTCTGGTAAGGTGTTCCGAAGAAAGCCCCTGGTTGCTCCCAATACCAAAAGGGTAGAGAAGATTGACTCATTGCTGGCTCAAGGGCAAAGTCCCAGCAAGTGAAGAGTAAAGCACCAATGGCTACAGCCGCAATATGGCGTCCCCAACTGGGTTTTTCGGCTACCTTCAAACCAGTTCTGGCAATTAAGTAAGACGACAACCCGACATAAAACCAAGATAAAGGAATTGTAAAAGGAACTAACCCCCCAATCTTGTAACCCAAGCCACTCAAGTAGCTATAATCACCAAATGGAAAACCTGTGCTAGTTCCCAATAATTCACTTCCCAAAGAGATAGACACAGCCGGGAGCATAAATGCCAGCCAAGTTCCTAATCCCAGCGTCCGGTAGGCATAAATAGAAACGGCTATTGTTCCCAAGATGATATCAACTACACCGCCGCCAGCCATACTTAACTGTATGGCAGTTTCTCCAACCTGGGATAAGTTTAAAATTATTTCGGCATGAGGTAAGACTAGTAACATCCCTACTAGCCCAAAAGCCTTCGACAAGATATGAGCGATGAGGCATACGCGCTCAGCAATAACAAGTTGTCTCATGATAATTCCTTAAATAAGATGTGACACGCGGCTACTCGGCTGCTAACAGTTTACAAATCTTTATCAACATATTTAACTACTTTATGATGTATTCTGTATAAACTTATTTGCCTTGTTAGGCAAAAGTATGACAGGCTATAAGTTAAATCGAGTTTTTAGTTACTCGACGTAGCGATCAAATAATGCTTTAGCCCTGTACTGGCAATATCAACCCATGTCAATTTTGAAAAGAGTTCCTTGGGTGTCCCTGGCGCTAGTACTGCTTAGCTACAGTACTTTGGGCTGGGTAATATCTGAAACACATCCTCCTATGTTTGTGTGGTCGCTGATTGTAGTTGCTATCTTGCTTTTAATACTAACTTTGACAACTCCTTGGCCAAAAGTGACATACTACTACACTATTGTGTTTGAATCAAATGTCAGAGCTTTTGGCGTTGCCGTTTTAGCAGCTTTCTTGTTTTTTATTATGCTTGCCTGGTTTAAGGTATTTCTTGATACCTTACTGATTATTTCGGCAACTATACTAGTCAGGATAGACTTTCAAGTAGCGGGTCTGAAGAAAAAACTAGCTTTTTGGAGTGCGTCTATTGTTTCATTGACAGGTTTGATCTTCGGTGCCCTCATCTACAAGTTAGTAAATTCTGAAATTTTATTGACCTTATGAAATAGAGAGTATCATCATTAGTTAATAAAGTTTCAGAATCTAGAATACAGAAGATTTTGATACCCAAGCTGAATCACAGATAAGATCCCCGACTTCTGAGGAAAGTTGGGAATTTGATTGGGGACTTCCAGTTAAAAAAATATCCAGTCGTAGGGGCGCATAGCTATGCGCCCCTACAAATGTACAAATAATTTAGGATAATTTATTTTTTGGAAGTCCCTTGTTCAAAATCCAACCTGTTCAAACAGCACCAGAGACAGAAAAAAATCCATGATAAAAATTGACACCCAACTAGTAACAACTGCTTTTGTTGCTGATTCTCCTACTTCCTTTGCTCCCCCCTTAGTAGTTAATCCCCAACTACAGCCAATGACAGCAACTAGCACCCCAAAAAGAAATCCTTTGAGCAAAATAATCAACAAATCTGAGGGTTCTAAAAAATTTCTGACTGATTCTAAAAAGGTTTCTGGAACAATTTGGTAAAATTGCCATGCAGCAACAACTCCCCCGGCGATACCCATAGCTAAAGCAAAAACTGTCATCAAAGGCATCATCAAGCAACAAGCAATTACTCTAGGAAGTACTAGATAATCAATTGGATCGGTTTTGAGCATATAAAGTGCATCAATTTGCTCTGTGACTCGCATTGCGCCTATTTCGGCTGCAAAAGCAGAACCTACTTGTCCCGCCATAATGCTAGCGGTCAAAATTGGAGCCAATTCTCTGCAAAAAGCCAATGCAAAAGCACCTCCCACAGCATTGACAGCACCAAATCGCACTAATTCTCTCGCTGTCTGAATAGTAAAAATCATTCCTGCAAAACCACCCACAAGCAAAACTGGAGAGATAGAAGCTGGGCCAGCCGTCACCATGTGTTGCAAAATCTTGCGGTAGTAGGTTTTTCCCTGGAGTAAATGCAGCCACACCTGACCAAATAGCAGTAGTGCTGCAAAACAGCGTACAATCCAACATTGTTCAAAATTTTTTTTTGGTTGCAATTCAAAGGGTTTGAAATTTAATAATATTTCCCATAATGTAGTGTCAATAATCATTTATGAACAGGATAAAATATGTAATTTTTGTGTTGTTATTAATACTGTCTTTTTTAGTGGCGCTTCCGGCTTTTGCATCTGTGTGCCGAAATTACGACGATCAGAAGATTTGTATTCTCAGTATTAACCGAAGTGCCAAAAATTATTGGGAATACAGGGCAGCGGTTAGTGTAGATGGAGTAAAAACACCCATTGAGGTCTACAATTGTCGTCAAAGAGTTAAGGTTCAACAAGACGGAACTGTTTTGCCTTTTGAGAAAAAAAGCCCTGGTGAAATGATATGCAGCTTTTTTAAAGGTAATGATTCACTGTAAAAGTGGTATCAAATAGTCCGTAAAATAGATGATTTACATACGGTTAACTTTTCAGGACTACCGTATGAAGCTGCATATAAAATTAGGGTACGAAGTGTGACAAATTGACCGTTGAGTTGAAAAATTTGGGTGGCTGCCAAGTTCGATTTTGCATGATTTTATGACTTTTTCATACACAGATAAGAGCAATTTGTCATTTTTCATTTTTTTTCGTAATGTTTGAAACGTCAGCTTTAATCTACTCTTAAAATTATGCTCGAACATCTTGATGAATTGGTAATTTATCGAGAAGATTACGAAAGTTTGGAAGCAAATATATTAATTAATCGAATGTATCAAGAGCTTACCTTGTTATATGGTGGTACGGCAGATGGCAAGTTTCCGCCGCTTGACTTCAGTCTACCTGGATCTGTGTTTGTTATTGGCTGGATTCAAAGGCAGGCGATCGCTTGTGGTGCAGTTGTTCCACTTGCACAGGAAATCGGGGAAATTAAACGCCTGTTTGTGGAATCGCCTTGGCGTGGTCGAGGAGTGGCTAAGGCTGTTCTGGCTGATTTAGAAAGACGTGCTGAGATTTTTGGTTATCGCAAGTTATGGGTAGAAACAGGCATTTATCAACCAACAGCGATTCGGTTATATGAAACTGCGGGTTATCAACACATAGCACCCTATGGCCATTATGTGGGTAATCCAGTGAGTATTTGTTTTGAGAAACAAATTGTTGAATCTTGACAACAAAGAGATTCTCCAATTGAATTTTCTGCGGCTGGTGGATCAATAATTCGTAGTGCTTCTGGGTGTTGAGTTCTAGTCCGAACTGATTTATTCTGAATTCTGAATTCTGTATTCTGTATTCTTCTTCAACGTTTAATTCCCTTAAAACGTTCTTGCGCCGCCTGAAAAGCTTCTTGCATCACCGACTGAATTCTCTGGGGATCGGGTTTTTTACCTCCCATTAAATCACCAAAGTAAACGCAGGCTGCTTCACCTAATGCCCAGGTGTAGGCGGCTGCCCAAGATGCGGCGATCGCACTGCCAAAAACTGGTATAAACTTGATTAATTCCCGTCCGATGGCTTGTGCGAGAAAACCACCAGCGATCGCACTTACAACACCCCCGGCTTGGGATGGCGTCAACGTTTGCCCATATAATTTTCCTAAAATACCCACCATCGAAACTTGCAGCGCAGTTAGCACAGGCATTGTGGCAAATGGCAATGGCACAGCGGCCAAAGTTGCAGACATAATCGCAAAAGGCAAAATATAACGACGTGCTGTATCACGGTAAAGGTTGCCAATTTGCTTACCAACTTCTTCCCGATTCAATAGCTGATAAATCGCCTGGGCTTCTGCTTGTGGGAGTAGTTCTGCGAGGGTATCTCTCAGGGCTTCTAAGCCATAAAATACCGGGGTATAGCCATCTTCTTCTAAAGTAAAGTCAATAAGTACACAGCGAATCTCCTTAGGAGAGGCTTCGCCAACGCTTAGTCCGGCAAAAGCTTCTTGTATGCCAGTCAATGCGCGGCTGACTTCCTCAAAGTCTGGCGGATAATCAGGATGATCGACAGTATCGGGCGGATAAAGTTCGTGTAAGCAGGTAACCGCTAGCAAACAGGGAATATCTGGATACTTCTGGCGCAGCTGTTGAGCAATTTGTCGTAGGGTTTCAGTTGCAAAATCATTGATTTTGACAGTCAAAACTAAGATTCTGGCGGAACGAGTGTCCTGTTGCAAATCGCCAAGTAACTCTTGAATGATTGCTTGAGTATCCTGATTAACATCACCTAATCCCACCGTATCAGTAAAAATCAGTAATGGCAGTTCATTGGAAGGATAGGCATAGCGCTGGGTGTGTTGGGTGTGGGGACGAAATCCTTGACCGACAATTTCCGCAGAAACTCCCGTCAGCCCACGCACAATTGAGCTTTTCCCGGCTTGGGGTTTACCAATTAACAGGGCTTCGGTGGTTGGCAGTTCGGCTCGAACTTTCTCTAAAATCTCCGCAACTTGAGCCTCACTGACACTAAACCAATCAACAACAGTCTGTGCCAGTTGTTCTACGGGTAATAGTTGCGTCAAACCTGTTGTTGCTTTGTTCCAGACATCAGCAATGCGATTTTTCCATGAGTTATCCACCGATTTGTTCGTTACACTATCGGTGAGTTCACTCAATTGCTGAGAGTCAGGATCGTGTGGCTCAGTCATTACCATGAAAAAGGTAGATATATTTATCCTACCTTAAACTCGGTTCAGCACTAGGTTGAAAAAGGGAGTAGGGAGTGGGAAAGAGGCTCCAGGGGCAGGGGGTAGGGTGCAGGGGAAGCAACGCCAAAAAGTGAGATCATCGTCTAATGAGCTTTCTTGAGCAGGGGGAGCAGGAGAAGCAGGGGGAGTCAAGATAAAATCCTAGTAATTTTTACTACTAAAATATAATAAATAGGACTTACGCACTGTACAAATGCATCGTGGTGTGAATTAAGGATGCATAGGTTGTTTCAGCCTTTTCTTAATGATCGTGCGATGCCTACGGCGGTAAACTACGTAAATAGACCATGCTGTAGGGGCACAGCAATGCTGTGCCCTTACAAAAGATGCGGTTTTTAAACTTATCCATATTTGGTATTTATTGTCAATGCGTAAGTCCTAATAAATACACTTAATTTCTTTTTCTCCCCCTGCCTCCCCTGCCTCCCCTGCCTCCCCTGCCTCCCCACTCCCCACTCCCCACTCCCCTTCACAGACCAGATTGCCGCTTGAGACGTTTGTGAGCATACATTAACTCGTCAGATCTGGCAACGAGTTGTTCTAGTGACATATTGCTCTCTGGTGAGCAACGCTGTATTCCCATACTCATGGAAAGTTGATAGCTACGGTTTTGCTTTTGATTGAAGTTGGTAATATTTGCTTGCAGATGTGCTTGGATGTTTTCTGCATCTTTGAAGTAGCTGGAGATGAAAACAATGAATTCATCTCCACCCAACCGAGCAACAATATCCGACTTCCGAAAACTTTGCTTCAGTAATCGACCAGCATCAACAATTAAGGCGTCTCCCATATCGTGACCAAGGGTGTCGTTAATCTGTTTTAATCCGTCTAAATCAATGAAAACTACCCAGGATAACAGTTTCATCCGGTAAGCAATTTTGAGTTGTTGTTCAGCCAGTAGGAAGAAACCACGCCGATTATGCAAACCTGTTAATTCATCGGTTAGTGATAACTGTCTGCCTTCGATTTCTGCTTGTTTGCGGTTGCGAATTTCTTGGATGAGTTCCATCTGGGCGATGGTCTGACGACTTAGGCGGTACAGTGCATCTAACTGCTGGTCACTTAACTGACGAGGAATGATATCGATGACACACAACGTTCCTATGGGAAAACCATTAGCTGTAACTAGCGGTACACCAGCATAAAAACGAATTTTGGGATTATTTTTAACTAAAGGATTGTTTGCAAAGCGTTCGTCTTTGATGGTGTTGGCAACTACTAATATCTCCTGTGGTTGCAGAATGGCATGGGAGCAAAAAGCCCACTCTCTAGGTATTTCCCGCGCTTTTATTCCCACCTTGGATTTAAACCATTGGCGATCGCTATCAATTAAGCTAATTAAAGCAATTGGAGTACTACAAATGTAGGCAGCAAGAATAGTCAGGTCATCAAATCCTTGTTCCGGTAGGGTATCGAGAATATTGTAATCCTCCAATGCTTTGAGCCTTTCTGCTTCATTTTCAGGTAGAGGAGCAGGTCGGGTTTTCACAGATGAGCGTCTCAACTTTAGGCAACAAAGTCCGCTAGGCTGTAAATTTTGCAATAATCGCAGGATTCTCTCTCGAACGTCAAACCTGCGCGATACAAATATCTCTGCAACGGAAATTAAAATTCGGTTGAATCTTGTACAGAGATAATGTATTGCATTATGTTCTTCATGCCTTCGGTCTGCTCTGTTGTTCATTTCACTCTAAGCTTTCACTGTGCAAATTCCCTGAATATGTAGATGCTTACAAGGTCTTGTGCCCAAAGCCAGGTTGAAAAAGATCAAAATCCGCTAAAAATTATCAAAACTTATTAAATTGCGAAAGTTCTTCGTATAAGCTTGATATTTTTGATACTATAAATTTGTCTAGACCCTGAAAAAAGTTCGGGGTTCGGCTGGCAAAATTCTTCAGTAATGGGGAAATTTTACCAAATAATACCATCGCTGCGTTTCGGTATCCCAGCCTCTTTGCGTCAGCCTCAATCATCCCCTGATTACAGCAATTTTCAGGTAAACCATAGGGTAGGGTAGCACAGCTGTGCTACCCTACAAGGGATTGTGGTTTAAATAGATGAAAAAGGCTGTAAACAACGCCGAATATGCTGGGCATTTGAGCGATCGCATTGCAGGCATAAGGGATTACCAAGAAATAAATTATCCAATCTTGTGGGGTGGGCAACATGAGCGCCCAGTTCATAGGGCGGGCGAGACGCCCACCCCACAATAAATAATTGGATATTTTTTTATTTGGAAGTCCCTAACTGAAAACTGTCGCTGTGTCGGCAGTTTGGTTTCTTCAGTTGCACATATCCAGACACGAAAATTGTGATTCTGACGACGTTTGACGTTAAGATTCAGAATTCTGATACGACTCTAAAATTCCACTGCGAATAATTAGTTGTGGCCAAATTAACACAAAAAATCCCATCCAGGTCGCTACAGGGATGGAGACAAGAACTGTTAGCCAGATAGTTTTAAATAATAACCAGCTACCACTAATCAGGGTTACACCTGTGAGCAGTATAGACCAGGGTTGACACCACCAAGGTTTGTAGTTCCAAGGATTTAAGGGCTTTTGTTCAGACATTGATTTTATTTGGCAAATGTGCAAGTGTTCCTTGAACAAGTTTAAACGTCATAGTGCTTTTTTTCTTCCGTGGCCTGCGTACTAGGGCAGGCAATAAATGTCCAAGTTGCCATATATGTTCCAACAAATATACTCGAATAATCAGCACTGCTATCAGAAATAAACCAATCAGGGATTACCTTCTGCTGTCGGACTCTCTCCTCTAAGCCGACTTGTAAGGATATATTTTCGTGAACAATTTTTGCTTTGGCAATTTCTAGCATTTTTTCTACTGAATTTTGCAGCCACTCTGCTCGAACAAATAGACTGTGAGATGGATGGTTTCCATAGCAAAAAGGTACAACGATCGCCAGATATCCTTTGGAGTTTAGTATTTTATCCAAGCAGAATTGAATAATTTCTTGATCATCTTTTTTTTCTTGGGTTTCTTTGTCAATGCTATGAAATAGCAAACCTGCTAGAACGACGGCATCAAACTTTTGATTTTTTTCAGCTAATTGAGATAAGAAAAGTGATAAATCTTTGGTAACAAACTTTCTATTGGGGTAGACTTTTAAACATTGTTCAATAGCAAATTCACTGTGATCGACTCCCAGATAGTCACATCGAACAGGTAGATATTTGCTTAAAGCGCCGTTACCGCAACCTAAATCCAATAAAGAGAAAGGCTTTTCTGGAAAAATGTTATCTAGAAAACTAGATGTAGGTATATAACGTGTCAAATTTTCAGGTGATTCAAAGTAAGAATAATAGTCATTTTCAAAACGTTCTTCTTCGGATGTTTTGCGTTCAGGAACCAAATTATTCATTATCAAAACCTTACTTTATGAAGCTTATTTGATTACAAAGCGAAGCTCTCAAAACTCATAATTAAAGAACTTGGAAAAGTCTTGAGCGAATAGAATTCGCTACTACACAAGCGTTCGCGTAGCCTCCCGTTAGAGAAGTCCACCTCCGTAGACTAATACAAAATCAAGGGTTTTTAACCCAGGTCGGTGGGTAAAGTTTCGTGTAGCTGCGACTTGCACTCGCCCGGTGAATAATAAATTAGACTTTTCAAACAACCTCTGATAGCCTTTGAAGAAAAGCAATAGGTAGCAACTAATTTTCTATTACCAGGCAATACTGCTCGGATAAGCAGGGGAGGCAGGGGAAGCAGGGGAAGCAGGGGAGGCAAAACTCAACGCCAGCCCCCATTTCTCCCCCTGCTCCCCCTGCTTGCCTCAACCAAGAAATTCCAAAACCTACGCAGTATTGTATTACCAGGATATTTGCTGTTGTTAATTTTAAAAATCTGTTTGAAGGTAGATTATAAATTCATCCTTATACGGGTTGCCAAAAGTGTATGTTCACTAATGTGCTTTAGGATGTTGTGTTACAGGACGCCAGCACCATTTTCAACTACCAATTCATTAAAGCGTTAAAGTGTCAAGCTTTGTCATACTCTATTTGTCCATAATCAAGTTTGGTGATATGACTCCGAGGCTAAAGCCTCGGAGCTTCTAAGAATCACTTCTTAGATTTCTTGGTTTTTCCCTTGCGGGGTTTTAAACCCATTCTTCTGATAATTCGGCCTGCTAAATGAAAATAGCGATCGCCGTAGCTAATCACCAAGACTGTTTTACCACGCGATCGCACTTCTTCTAAGAATGGAGTATAAAATATTGCTTTAAATATAGATGATTGAGCGGCTACCCACTCATCGAATAAATAAATTTGTCTATCTTCCAAGTATGCTGGAAGACCAGTAATTAGTTTTCCTGAAGCATATTTACCGCTACCATTGCCGCCGACAATGAAGACTAGTTATTCAGGGTAAAGTGTTAGATATTGCAACAAGTCTTTTCCCGTGTCCCGGTGTCCTCTTCTCCATGCTCTATTTTCAGGTAAGTTTTCTATACTTACAGGTAAAAACTCCTGAAAGATCGCGGTAAGCTAGTTGGAATTAAAGCTGATTATGTCAGTAGATTGTTAAATTAGCTGCTCAGTTTTTCGGGGTGAAATTTGCAATGACTGTAAATCTCAAGTCTTTAGAAAATCCAATTGCTCTGGGGGCCGATTCCAAAACGGCTGCTAATGCTGCAAAAAACCGCTACATTCCCTTGCATCATCGACGTATCCTTTGTATCTTTCCCAAGTACAGCCGCTCATTTGGCACATTTCATTATGCCTACCCACTCACAGGTAACGTCCGGGCTTTTATGCCACCCCAAGGTATTTTAATTGTGGCTGCTTATTTGCCTCAAGAATGGGAAGTCCGGTTTATTGATGAGAATGTCAAATCAGCAACTAAAGCTGATTATCAATGGGCTGATGTGGTAATTGTCAGTGGAATGCATATCCAAAAACCACAGATTAATCAAATTAATGAACTTGCCCATCGAGCGGGCAAAATCACAGTTGTTGGTGGCCCTTCTGTATCTGGTTGCCCAGAATATTATCCAGAATTTGATATTTTACATTTGGGTGAATTGGGAGATGCAACCGATCGCCTGATCGAGTATCTAGACCAAAATTCAGAACGTCCCCAAGGGCAAATTCGCTTTGAAACCAAAGAACGTTTACCTCTGACTGAATTCCCCACCCCAGCTTATCATTTATTGAACCTCAATGATTATTTCCTGGCAAACGTGCAGTTTTCCAGTGGTTGCCCTTATCGTTGCGAGTTTTGTGATATTCCAGAACTCTATGGACGCAATCCCCGAATGAAAGCGCCAGAGCAAGTTGTCGCTGAGTTAGATGCAATGCGACAATCAGGCAATTTGGGAGCAGTGTATTTTGTCGATGATAACTTTGTTGGCGATCGCCGCGCTGCCATGAAGTTGCTTCCTCACCTGATTGACTGGCAAAAGCGCAATGGTTATCCCATCCAGTTTGCTTGTGAAGCAACCCTCAACCTTGCTCAAAGCCCCAAACTTCTGGAGATGATGCGCGAAGCCTATTTCTGCACCATCTTTTGCGGCATTGAAACACCAGAACCAGAAGCTCTCCATGCAATTTCTAAAGACCAAAATCTGAGTATGCCGATTTTAAAAGCGATTCAGGTTTTAAATAGCTATGGTATGGAAGTTGTATCGGGGATCATCATCGGCTTAGATACAGATACACCAGAAACAGGCGATCGCATTCTCGAATTTATTCGCGCCTCTCAAATTCCCATGTTGACAATTAACCTACTTCATGCATTACCGAGAACTCCTTTATGGCGGAGGTTAGAAGCAGAGGGGCGACTTGTATTTGATGAAAACCGGGAATCAAATGTTGAGTTTTTGATGCCTTACGAGGAAGTTGTCGAAATGTGGCGGCGCTGCATCACCACAGCTTATGAGCCGGAATTTTTATATCAGCGGTTCGCCTACAACATAGAACACACCTATCCAAACCGGATCGAAGTTCCTAACAGCCCAGCTCGCACTTCTGGGGCTAATATTCGCAAAGGTTTAACTTATTTAATCAATATTTTGCTGCGGATAGGCATATTTAGTAACTATCGTCAAACTTTTTGGAAAATGGCCAAACCAGCACTAAAAGCAGGTAATATTGAAAACCTGATTCACGTTGGGCTTGTGGGGCATCATCTGATTAAGTTTGCCCAAGATTGTGCCAAAAACGAAGAATCAGCTTCGTTTTATTCTCAAAAAATCCTGACCAAGGTTCGTAGCTAGTAGCTATATGTAAGTTGACTTCAAGTTGACCTAAATTGTTAGAGTGGAGAAGACACTACTTAATAAGTTGTAATAATTCTGTTATGAGTACGGATTCACCTGTGAACTCTGTTGAAAAATCTGAATCCACCTTAGGGAAGCGTTTGAGAAACTTCTTAATTGCAATCGTGGCGATCGCCCTTAGCGTTGCCTTTGTCTTAGGATTGCGAACTGAAACGACTTCGGCTTCCCTGGCAAAATTAAGTGAAGCATCCACACCGCTAGAAGTAGCAATGACTAACGGTAAACCATCTCTGGTGGAGTTTTATGCTGATTGGTGTACTGTCTGCCAAAAAATGGCACCAGATATCGCTCAACTAGAAACAGAATATGCCGACAAGCTAAATTTTGTGATGCTGAATGTGGATAATACCAAGTGGTTACCAGAAATGTTGAAATATCGTGTGGATGGGATTCCGCATTTTGTGTTCTTGAAGTCGGGTGGGGAAACCATCGCCCAAGCGATCGGCGATCAACCCCGCAGCATTATGGCTAGCAACTTAGAGGCTTTAGTTACTGGTTCGTCTCTCCCCTATGGTCAATCTAGTGGCCAAGTTTCCAAATTCTCAGCCCCAGTAGCACCAACAGCTAGTCAAGATGACCCCCGCAGTCATGGTAGCCAAGTGGTAAATTAAGCCTGATTCACATTTGCTTGAGGGACTTCCAACGGAGGCGCACGTTAAAAAAGGTTTCCTCCCCTACTCACCTACAGACGCGATTAATCGTGTCTGTAGACATTCCCTACTCCCTTTTTCAGAATTTTTCCCATATTTCTAAGTGAACCGTATTGCACTATAAATAATCGCTTCATCTTTGCGGCGAGGTTGATAATTTAAATACAAGTTTAAATTTAGAGATTGAGGATTGAGGACTGCTTATGTTCAACTACAATCCGTTAGACTGCCTACCTTCATCGGCAGAATTACCAGATTCAGATAATACCCCTGTGGATAACGAACTGCAAATATTAATTCCCAACTTATTGCTAGCTATCTTAGCGTCGATTTGGCAAAACCGTGATGACTGGTTTTTCGGGATTAACATGGGAATTTATCATACACCAAGTAAAGAAGCCATTGTTCCGGATGGTTTCTTGAGTTTAGGTGTAGAACGTTTTGTTGGAGAAAATGGACGTTCTAGTTACGTTTTGTGGGAAGAAGAAGGCATTCCACCAATTTTAGCTTTAGAAGTTGTTTCTCAAACTTACAACGGCGAATACGAACAGAAAAAAATTGATTATGCCGAATTAGGCATTTTGTATTATGTCATTTATGCTCCAACTCGGCTGCGGCGTAAGCGTCAACGCTTAGAAGTTTATCGCTTAGTTGAAGATAAATACATTTTACAACCAGGGGATAAAATTTGGATGCCAGAAATTGATTTAGGTATTGGACGTGAACAAGGTATTTATCAAGGAAGGATGCGGGAATGGTTATATTGGTATGATGAGCATGGTAAAAGATACTCAACGCCAGAAGAACAATTACAAAATCTGTTAGCCAGATTACAACAGCAAGGAATTGACCCAAATACACTTTAAATAATTGACAGTTAACCACCAATTAATCAGTTTCTTTTCAATCTCTGGGCTAGCAGCGCTAGGACTTTGGTGACTTTCAAATATACAAAACCCGATCGCGGCATTGGGAATAAAAATCCCAACACCAGGCACAATAGTAGTTGAATTTAAAATCCCATGCTTGAAAGCCAGGGATTATCATATGTAAAAAAAATATTTATATGAGTGCTGAAGATTTTTTCAACCAAGGATTCAATAAAAATTTGCAAGGGGATTATCAAGCAGCGATCGCAGCTTACACCCAAGCAATCAACCTCAATCCTGATTACGCCGCAGCTTACCATAATCGAGGCATTATTTCAAGTTCTCAACTCAAAGATTATCACGGTGCGATCGCCAATTTCAACCACGCAATACAAATCAACCCCAATTTCACCACAGCCTACTATCACCGAGGCAATGCACATTACTTTTTAGGAGATTATGAAAAAGCGATCGCCGATCATAACCAAGCATTAGCCATCGACCCTAACTTCGCCCAATCTTACCACAGTCGCGGTAATGCCTACTTTGCCCTAGCAGATTACGACAAAGCGATCGCCGATTATATCCAAACCATCGAAATCAGCACCCAATTAGCTGATAACATCAATATTGATATTGCCAATGCCTATCATAATCGCGGTGTAGCTCGTCTCGATCAGAGCGATTCTCAAGGAGCGATCGCAGATTTTCAGGAAGCTTTACAGTGGTATCCCCATTTTGCCGCAGCTTACAGCAATCGCGGTAATATTCACCAACTCTTAGGAAATTATCACGAAGCGATCGCCGATCACGATCGGGCATTAGAATTAGATCCTAACTTGGCAGAAGCTTATCATAATCGAGGTAATGCCTACTACGCTCTAGCAGATTATGAAAGTGCGATCGCTTCTTACAACCAGGCTTTAAAAATTAACCCCAACTTTGCCGGCGCATATTACAATCGCGGTTTGGTTCTGTCTCACCTCCAAGATTATCAAGCCGCAATTGAAGATTTTAACCAAGCACTGAAACTCAATCCTGATGATGTGCAAGCTTATTGCGAAAGGGGTCTTGTGCGTAGCACTCTTGAGGACTATGAAGGTGCAATCGCAGATTATGACCGAGCATTGCAAGAAAATCCCACACTAGCTTTAGTATACGGCTTTCGGGCGAATGCTCTGCGGCGATTGGGAAACTATCAAGGTGCAATTGAAGATGGTAATCGCTTATTACAACTCAATCCTAACTTAGCTGAAGGATATTGCGATCGCGCCGCGGCTCGTCGTTCTATAGGAGATCATAAAGGAGCAATCAAAGATTACGATCGGGCATTGCAGATTAATGATAACTTAGCCGCAGCTTATTATGGCCGGGGTATCGCCCGTGAAGCTTTGCAAGATTTCCAAGGAGCAATTGATGATAACACCCAAGCCATAGAATTGATTCCTGACTTTTCCCAAGCATACTGCAATCGAGGCAATGCTCGTCGTCTTTTAGGGGATGAATATGGAGCAATTGCAGATTATGACAAAGCTTTAGAAATCAATCCCGATTTAGTTGAAGCATATTATAACCGGGCTTCTACCCGCTATGCTTTGGAAGAATATGAAAGTGCGATCGCAGATTACACCCAAGCTTTGCAAATCAATCCCCAATCTGCTGCATTTTACAGCGATCGGGCTAACGCTCGCTACGCCATAGAAGATTATCAGGGTGCAATCAAAGATTACAGTCGGGCAATTGCGATCGATCCCAGCTTTGCTGAAGATTGGTACAATCGGGGGCGCAGCTATTCTCTTTTGGAAGACTTCAACTTAGCTTTAGCGGACTTAAACCAAGCCCTACAGCGTCAACCTCATTGGGCTTCAGCTTACATCCTCAGAGCAGATGTCTACCGAAATGTGGGTGACTTGCAACGAGCAATTACCGATTTCCAGAAATCCGCAGACTTGTATTATCAAGAAGGAAATATCCAGTATTATCAACAAATTATTCAGCTAATTGAACAACTTCAAGAAGAATAGTCAGAAGTCAGAATTCAGAAGTCAGAATTTTTAAGAAGTTGTTTTAAAAGTAATTATTTGTGATTTTAGGCACTTATTAATAACTCACTAGGGTGGTTTTCAATTGAATCTAATACACCCTTTGAAAATTACATCATTGTAGGGGCGCACAGCTGTGCATTGGTGTCAACTTAACGCGAAACGGGCGGTTAGAAACCGCGTCTACACAAACAAAACCCTTAATTTTCTGTTAGGACAAGGTAGGCGGACTTTGCCTGTGTAGCCGCGAATTCCATTCGCCCAGGCTACCGTGGTCTATTCAACTGCAAATTGCTTTCAGCCCTTTGTTAAACTGTGTATACACCGTAGCCTTAAAAAGGGGGGAATCGGAATCAAAGTCTCCCAATTTATCGGGAGATTTAGAGGGATCTAAAACTTTTGATACTGACAAGAGGACTTTTCAAACATCCTTTGAGCGTCATTCTTAATTACAAGTATTAAATCGAACTTTATATAACTATTCTGACTCGTGAATTCTGACTTCTGAATTCTTACAAAATTATCATGATTTAGGTCAATTGTTAGTGAAGAATGAAAAATTGTGAGTGCAACTGATGACTGATGACGGCAGGCGGTATCTATGTTATTAACCACTTACTGAACGGTTGTATTATCTATTTTGTTGATTGCATTAGCATATTCAAATCTTGACCATGCATGAAACAATATCCTAGACAAGTCAATTGGTAAAACCACTGGGAGTATTTTTCTATGTTGACAGTAATTATTAATGCTTTTCATGTCATGAAAAATATTTTACCAATAAATCACAACCAGTTCTCACAAATACTTCTCAAGATATATGATTTTCAGGAACAGGTTAAACGAATTCAGCATCACTCGCCAAAACAGCGTTTAAAAATAGCAATTAAACAGTTAGGTAATAACACAATGGAAATTAGTGTAGCTATAATCAATGATTTAGAGCAAATTGCCCATAATCATCCGCAGTACCACTGGATAATCATGGACATTCTGACTAGTTTTATCCGCGAAAATGCTGCTTACACACCGCAAAAGGAAGTTATCAGCAACCCTGGTGCAAAAGTTCGTGGAGATATTCAAGCGGCTCTGACTGTTATCGCTAGAAGAGATGTCAATAAAGATCCAGAAAATGAGCAGCTTGATTTGAGTCATACGGACATCAGAGGAGCAAACTTGAATGGAGCTAATTTAGAACAGACAAATCTTTATCAAGCTAATCTTGCTGGGGCTAACCTAACAGAAGCCAATTTAGAGGGAGCAATCCTCAGTGCAGCTAATTTAGAAGGAGCTAACCTATATTCAGCTAACCTCAAAGGGGCAATCCTCAGCGCAACCAACCTCCAAAGGGCGAATCTCCAAAAAGCTAACCTGCATCGTGCCAGTTTATATCTAGCTAATCTACATGGGGTAGTTCTCGATGATGCCATACTTGATGGGGCAAATTTCAGGGAAGCCAAATTTTCTCAGTAATTTGTAATTCGTAATTCTGATACTGCAAGGATTTCACTGTTTGAGAATGGGTGGTTTATTAACACCGTAATATACTAGTATATCTGATGTCATTCCTGAGTTAAATGACTCTTGTGACCATATTATAATTTTTTTGCTAAATGCTATACTATTTTGTCCAAATAACTAAGTAATAATTCTAGGTTGTAAGGAAAATTTTTACCATGTCTTCTAAAAAGACAGACACTCTGTTGAATTGGTTGATAACTATAACAGTTATATTTGCTTGCTCGTTGACTGTAATTTTCTTCGCATTGTCCAGTATTAAAGAATTGTCAATTCAGGAGAGAATACAGTATAGAAACCAAGCATTAACAACCACTGCAATCATTTTTCTGGCATCGGCAGCAATGTTTAATGCTTATTATGCAGCCAAGCGTGTCCAAGCAATGCAGAAAAATGCGATCGCTGCTGAGAAAAATCTAGAAATTGACATTCAAAACGCAAAACTCAATCAAGACAGATTGGTTGCAGAACGCTTTATGGGAGCAATTTCTCAACTGGGACATGAAAAAATTGAAACTCGCACAGGCGCAATTTATGCATTAGAAAGAGTTGCCCAGGATTTCCCCAAAGAACACTGGACAATCATGGAAATCCTCACTGCCTTTGTGCGAGAAAATACACCAATCCAGCAAGTAAAACCAGAGCCTCAAAAGCCAGAATATTCATCGGCTATTTACTCAAATAGGCGCAAAGGTGGGTCACGTTCGACACAGCAGTTGCAGCCAAATCTCCAGGAAGAAACAACAAAAATACGCACCGATATTCAAGCAGCCTTAACTGTCATCGCCAGACGGAATTTACTCGAAGACCCAAAAGATCAGAAACTTGATTTACGTAATTCCGACATCAGGCGAGCAGATTTAGTGGGAGCTAATCTGCAACAAGCTGACTTACGGGGAGCAGATTTGAGTGGGGCTGACTTGCGGGGAGCAGATTTATCTGAGGCTGACTTGAACGGCGCTAGACTCGTTCGGTGTATTCTCTATGAAACTAAATTGCTCAAAACCAGCTTGAGTAGAGCCGACCTTTCTTGGGCTAACCTCAACCGCGCCAACCTCTGTGGTGCAAATCTGCGTTCAGCCAACCTCTATGGAGCAAGTCTGCGTGCAGCAAATCTGCAAGGAACAAACCTCTATAAAGCCAACTTGCAACAAGCAACCTTGAAAATTGCCAACCTCTCAGGAGCAAAGCTGTTTTTAGCTAACTTGCAAGGAGCAAAACTCGGTAAAGCTAACCTGCACATGACTGGTTTGATTGGTGCTAACCTTTCTGGGGCTAACTTGAATGGTGCTAACCTTTCTGGGGCTAATTTGAATGCAGCCAAACTCCATCAAACAGAAGTCTATTTCGCCAACCTTTCAGAAGCCAGCTTAACCGAAGCAGATTTGTATCAAGCAAACCTCATCGGAGTCAACCTGCAAAGAGCAACTTTGCATCAAGCTAACCTAACTCAGGCAAATCTCATGGGAGCTAACTTTTCCCAAGCTAATCTGAGTGATGTGAAACTTGAAGGGACAATTTTGACGGGAGCGAAAAACCTAGAGTTGCAGCAGATTAAAAAAGCAGTTGGCGATCGCACTACTCGCTTACCCGATCATATAGAAACACCGACCGATTGGCGACAATCAGGCTGATACGATTTTGGATTTTAGATTTTAGATTTTGGATTGTTTTGTGCATCTGGGTTGGTTTAAATCCATCTTTAGCAATCATTTATCAACTAGTTATCTAGGGCGCATTCTACCAGGTATTAAGCCGAGATTCGACCAAAAACCTGCAAGATGGTCTTAAAACTCGCATCCTGTATGAGTTTGAAAATTTGCTACATTTAATTTAAAAAGCTGTTATTTACAACGTAAAATCAAGCCTTTTTAGGTCATATTGCAGGTTTTTACACACATCCTGGCTCAATGCCTTTGAGGTTTGCTAACATTGCCGCTTGGTCTTTAATCTTGACCCTTGCATATTTCATGCCTTGCAGTTGAGCGATTAAGGATTCTTCTAGTTCGGCTTCGGGTTGGGTGGTCATAATTCACTCAAGACTGTAAGGATTCATAATTTTAACTGGTGTCAGTTTAAAATCATCAACATTGCGGGTAACTAAAGTTAATTTATGATGATGTGCTGTTGCGGCAATCAGACTATCCATTACGGCTAATTTTTTACCTTTCAATTCTGAAGAAGCAGAAAATTTTGCCCAATTATCTAAAATATGATCGTTTATCGGTAAAATATGAGAATAAAATTCAATTTCTACTTTTTGCAGCCATATTTTTAGTTTTTGATATCGTTCAGGTTGTGAGTCTTGGATCTTATAAATCCCTTTTTTTATTTCAGCGATGGTAATACCACTTAAAAACAGTTGTTCAATCGGTTGCTGATTAAACCATTGACTAACTTGGGGGTTGGGAGCTTTTTTAACAAACTCAGACATTACACAGGTGTCTATAGCAATCCTGAATCATATGTGAGAAAATACTTAACCTACAAACGTAGTTTTAAACACTCATTTATGACTTAATTTGGAGGCTAGAATTATATATATTGCATAATATATAGCTTAAAACTAAGTTTTATAAATCACGTTGTAATCTCCGTATATTCTCATAAATCATTTAGGATTGCTAT
>NZ_JACJSJ010000030.1 GCF_014698115.1 Nostoc sp. FACHB-973 | reverse complement strand
AGGGACATCCAAGAATTAAATTAATCAATTCCTGCATCCAACACTAGTATGCAATTTCTTCTCCCCCTGCCTCCCCTGCCTCCCCTGCTCCCCCTGCTCACCCAAGGGATTGATTATTTTTTTATTTGGAAGTCCCTTAGAGGGGGATAGCACGATTTTTTGCAGCGATGCCAAACCTGGATACGAGTGGCCAGTGAATAGTATTGCTTGAATTTTGACATGAAAGGCGATCGCTACAAGGTCTATCCATCAGATACTAGGCAAGTCTCCTTCAGGTAAAATATTATCTATACTGAGTACCCACGGTATACCTTTGTCAACTGGAGAACTGACAGTAATTCTAGCTCTATTGGTAAACTGTTTTAACTTCTCAGCAAAATGGGGAACAGTTTTCATGATGTTGCGATAACTTTCCATATCGTGACAAATCATGATTAATGTCAGAATGCCACAATTGATTTGAAAATACCAATGGCAACTAGATAACAAAACGCGTGTCATATTGTCGCACGCCAAGAAAAAGCTTTTTTTAGTTGCTTCTTCAAGTTGCCTGAATAGTATTTCACTCACTCTTCTTGTTTGATCTGAAGGCAAATCATCTGGAGGTAGACAAGATTTATTCATAGAAATTTAGCCAGCAGCAAAGTACAACAATGATTTTTTGCACAAATATTGTAAAAAAAATCAGTCTTCATAGTTAGCATTATTGTTCTTGAGCGATCAGCCAGAGTAAGTCTAACCACAAGCGCGGATAAGTTTCTTTCAGATTTGACAGGGGATCGCGCATTAAGTTGTTAGCATTCAAACAAACAACCTCAACTAAACCAACGTATTCTGCTACCTCTCGAAGTAGGTTTTTCTCAGCTACTAATGCATTCATGATTCTGTCAGGACAATAAATCGCAATGTATTTTGCATGACGCATACACGTTCTGATATTCACTCTTGTTAAATAAGGTTTAGGATTAATCACCTTTACATAACACTGATGTAGTAATTCCCAAACTCGTGGGTGAGCGTGTTCAATAATTACGCTAAATTGTTGGGCTAAGTCTTCTTCGGTAATCATTATTCTCTCCATTGCTGTAAAGCAAACAACTATAAATTGCCTCTCATCTATTGCACGTTTTGGTAAATAGCCGATTGTGCAATAGATATTTGCATATTTCTTGAAGTGAAAACGGTAATTTTTAGTGAGGTAAAATTTACCCCAAAGAGCAAAATTGGTTGGTGGTATATTCTTTACGGCTGATATATAGCTGTAGTCACATAGGTTAAGACAGTGTTAATTGCAAGAGGGCACTCATCACTTTGCTATAACTCGCCTATCAAGCATCAAATCCTAAACCAATTTCTAAAACTGTATTCAGAGTTACTTTTTACCAATAAAGTTGGTAAATTCAGAATCTGAAATAAATCCTTTGTTGGCGACGGTTAGGGAGTTTTGAGTCATAATCGACAGCTAAAAAACTGCCTTCAGCAAAAAAAATTGCGCCTTGCAAGTAATTTTGCAAAATGTGTGATATTCTTTAAATATAGGGAATCAAAAGAGCGAAAGCACAGTTACATCGTCCAAGAGGAATAATATGAACTCAAAGACCGTGCTTTCGCCTTGGCAGATTTAGTTAAATCCGCTACGGCTTTTTGAAACACAGACAAGCTCAAGCCAATGAAGCAGGATAACGATCTCCGTAACAACTTGAAGTCAATTAGAACCCGCTTAGGCATGAGTCAACAAGATTTGGCAAACCTTGCTGGTGTTACCCGTCAAACTATAAGTGGTGTAGAGTCGGGACAATATGCTCCCTCAGTGGCCATCACACTCCGCCTAGCAAAATCACTTGGCTGTCAAGTAGAGGATCTATTCTGGTTAGAGCGGGATTTACCTGAAATTGAAGCAGTGCTTGCCAAACCTGTTCCTGGCGCTCAGCAGACGCGAGTCAGTCTGGCACGTGTGGGGGGACAATGGGTAGCTTATCCCTTAATTGGCAAGGATGCTTTTCGCCAAGATATGATTCCGGCTGATGGAGAGGGCGAGACTCGTACAGGTACTGATAAAGTTCGAGTCCGTCTTTTAGACGATAATTTGGACACACTCCACAACACCGTTGTGATTGCTGGCTGTGCGCCCGTGATTTCACTATGGGCGAGAGCTACCGAACGTTGGCATCCCCAACTGCGAGTCCAATTTAACTTTGCCAACAGCATGTCTGCATTGCACAGTCTATGCCGAGGTGAAGCACACATCGCTGGGATGCACCTTTATGATTCCCACACAGGTGAGTATAATACTCCCTTTGTTCGAGATGTTCTTGCAGGAAGGGAAGGAGTTTTGATTACCCTCGGTGTTTGGGAAGAAGGACTTTTAGTCAAACCTGGTAACCCGATGGGAATCAGAACAGTTAGTGATTTAGTGGAACGGGGAGCGACTATTGTTAACCGCGAAATAGGTGCTGGCACTCGTTTGCTTTTAGAACAAAAACTCGAAGAGCAACGAATACCGTTTGATGCTGTCCAAGGTTTTGACTATATTGTTCAAAGCCACCAAGATATTGCCCAAGCAGTAGCATTAGGAGTTGCGGATGCAGGTATCAGTACAGCATCTGTAGCTACCGCCTTTGGGCTGGGATTTGTCCCTCTACATCAATCACGATATGACTTAGTGATTCTTAAGGAATATCTCGAAGAAGCCCCAGTACAGCAGTTGCTGAGTACTTTGGGACACCGGATGGTTCACTCACAATTTGAAATTTTGGGTGGCTACGACATCAGCAAAATCGGGGAAATTGTAGCAACCGTCTAGAGTAGATTGCAATTAGGGTTGGTTGGTGGTTTAGGGAAAAATTCTGCGTAAATTTGAATTCCTGTTGCAATCACTCCTTGAGAATTTTGGATTTTGGATTTTGGATTTTAGATTTTGGATTGGAAATTGCCTCTATTTCCAAAGAAATTATCTGATAGAGCAGAATTCAGAATTCATAATTCATAATTCATAATTCAGAAGTAAAACGGCCTTTACCGCAGGCTTTGAGACTTAGTTGTGTACTTCACTTTCCTTGAAATCCGCTGTATCATGTCCCGCTAATCAGAAGTGAATTGAAATCTCTTCGCGTCCCCTTGTTTCCCCTTCAGTCTAAGCAATAAGTCTTCAACCAGATTTGATATGACTGAGAGTCTGGTAATACTTGCAATATTCCTAGAGCAGTATTCCACAAGAAGCATATCTGGTTCTATACATTGGCAGCAATCTAGTGGAAGTAACAAAGGTACGGTAAACCATCACCTCAAACCGTACATTTGATGCAGTTTTGTCATTAATCAGGACAAATGACAACCAGAAATGCGATCGCTAATCATCTGTATTCAATACTAAATCGTTTTGTTGTAGAGCGTGGGCGTTGGCGTAGCCTCTCGCAGAGAAGCCCAAGCTAGGCATCGCCTCCAACGACGTTCTATAACCAGTCACTACTGTAACTCTACAGTGTGCAAAACCCAATCAAAAGACCCACCAAACAAACAATTGCAGGAAAAATCATCATGTCCGACAACAAAATTAGACAAATAGCTTTCTATGGTAAAGGCGGTATCGGTAAATCTACCACCTCCCAAAATACCCTAGCCGCTATGGCAGAAGTCGGTCAACGCATCTTGATTGTCGGATGTGACCCCAAAGCTGACTCTACACGCTTGATTTTGCACACTAAAGCTCAAACTACAGTGCTGCACTTGGCTGCTGAAAGAGGTGCAGTCGAAGACTTAGAACTTGATGAAGTGGTACTAGAAGGCTTCCGAGGTATCAGATGCGTAGAATCTGGTGGCCCAGAACCTGGCGTAGGTTGCGCCGGTCGGGGTATCATCACCGCCATCAACTTCCTCGAAGAAAACGGCGCTTACAGTGGGGTAGATTTCGTATCCTACGACGTGTTAGGTGACGTTGTGTGCGGTGGTTTTGCTATGCCCATCCGTGAAGGTAAGGCACAAGAAATCTACATCGTTACCTCTGGGGAAATGATGGCGATGTTTGCAGCCAACAACATTGCTCGTGGCGTTCTCAAGTATGCTCACACAGGTGGTGTGCGCTTGGGTGGTCTGATTTGTAATAGCCGCAAAACTGATCGGGAAGACGAACTGATTACCACATTGGCATCCCGATTAAGCACCCAAATGATTCACTTTGTCCCCCGTGACAACATCGTGCAACACGCAGAATTGCGCCGGATGACAGTTAACGAGTATGCACCTGATAGTAACCAAGCTAATGAATACCGTACATTAGCAGACAAGATTATCAACAATACAAATCTTGCCATTCCTACACCTATCGAGATGGATGAGCTAGAAGAGTTGTTGATTGAGTTCGGTATTCTCGAAAGTGAAGAAAACGCTGCAAAACTAGCTGGCGCTACTAAAGCAGAAGAAGAAGCTGCTAAAAAGCAAGAAGACGCCCAAGGCGAAGCACTAGAAGCACTTGCAAAAGGCAATGTGGAAATAGTTTCTGGTAGCTAAAAAAAAGTAACGGAACCAAGGTAGGCAATCATAGCGCTTCCCATTCAGATACGGTACAACATTATATCGCCAGATGTAGGGAACAGTGCCGTGCCCCTACAGGTGTACCTCTTTCTTCCACCATTAAAACGATATGGAGGTTAAAGAAATAATTCAACATTAATTCTGTGCAAATAACAGATTAATCAATCTGAATTATCTAGAGACATTAATCTGTTAATATCTACGCGATCAAAACCGCTCTTGTGGTTTTTGTTTTCTCCTTCTACTAATTGGTTGGTCATTATTTAGGGAATGAGGAATTCTCTTTCTCATTCCCTTTTATTCCATGCTGGAAACACACCACCAAGCAACTAAAATTATTCTTCAAAGTTTTGAATTCAGCTAACACCTAATAATTTCTACCTCTTCTCACTAAAAAAATGAACCCTCAACCTAGAAAAATCAATGATTCTCCCAGTGAATCAAATGGCAAAAGTCAACAGCAAAAGCAGAAGAAAACAAAGTCTTCTACACAATTACCCCAGCCTGGAACTGCTCAAGGAAGTTGCGCTTTTGATAATGCAATGATTACTTTAGTGCCAATCACTGATGCTGCTCATGTAGTCCACGGGCCGAGTGGTTGTGCTGCTAGTATTTGGGGAAACTACACCAGTCTCTCTTCTGATTCAATGCTCTATAAAATACGCTTTAGTACTGACATAGATGAGAGTGATATTATTTTCGGTGGAGCCAAAAAGCTATACAAAGGCATTCTAGAATTACAAAGACGCTACAAACCCACTGCGGTATTTGTTTACTCCACCTGCATCACTGCTTTAATTGGTGATGACATAGAAGGAATATGCAAAGATGTTACTGATAAAACAGGAACACCAACTATTCCTGTGCATTGTCCTGGATTCATTGGTAGTCAAAAAGGAGGCAACCGGGTTGCTGGTGAAGCGTTGCTAGAACATGTTATTGGAACTGCCCAGCCAGATATTACCACACCCTATGATATTAATCTGATTGGTGAATATAACATCGCAGGTGCAATATGGAATGTTCTACCGTTATTGGAGAAATTAGGTATCCGAGTTTTGGCAAAAATTACAGGTGATGCTGTCTATAAAGAAGTTTGCTATGCTCATCGTGCCAAGCTCAATGTCATACTCTCCTCAAAAGCGTTAATCAATATAGCAAAAAAGATGGAGAAACTCTATGGTATTCCTTATATTGAAGAGTCTATTTATGGGATAGAACAAATAAGTCAGTGCTTAAGAAACATTGCGGCAAAATTAGGTAATCCTGATTTAGTAGAACGTGCTGAAAATTTGATTGCAGAAGAAACTAGTGTTTTAGAAGAAAAACTCACCCCTTATCGTGTCCGATTACAAGGTAAGCGCATAGTTCTTTCTATTAAAAATTTCAAGAGTTGGTTGATTATCTTTGCAGCTCAAAAATTAGGCATGGAAGTTATTGCTGTCTGTACGAAGAATCCTACTGAAGATGAATTAGCTAGAATAAAAAATTTATTTATTCAAGATGGCAGAATTTTAGAATCAGAAACTCCTGAAGCAATATCACAGTTAATTAACAATAATCAAGCTGATATTTTAATTGCTGATGGTCGTTATCTAAACACTGCTCTCATAGCCAAAATTCCTTTCTTAGACATTAATATCGAACGCAATCATGCCTATGCAGGCTATATAGGAATATTAGCAATGACACGAGAATTGTATGCCACTTTTTACAATCCTGTGTGGGAACAAGTATCTCAACCCGCTTCGTGGGATGTACAAAAACCAGGGGAAGAAATTACTCCCTCATCCCCTACTTCATTGGAGGAGATCTAATGGCAATTGTTAGCGTTACAAGTACATCGGTTGCAGTTAATCCTCTCAAACAAAGCCAAGCTGTGGGTGCAACCTTAGCCTTTTTGGGCTTGAAGGGAATGATGCCTTTATTACATGGTTTTCTAGGCTGCACAGCTTTGGCTAAGACAGTACTAGTACAGCATTTTCATCAGACGATTCCTCTTTCTACTACGGCGATGACGGAAGTTGCAACGATTTTGGACGGTGAGGAGAGAGTTGAGCAAGCAATTCTCACTTTGGTGCAGACATCGAAACCGGAAATTATCGGTCTTTGTACCACTGGACTTGTGGAAACCAGAGGCGATGACATGGAACGTTTTATTAAAGAGATTCGCCACCGTCACCCAGAACTGGATTATCTACCCATCGCTCTTGTTTCTACACCAGATTTTAAAGGTACATTACAGGATGGCTTTGCTAGCGCAATCGAGAGCATAGTTAGAGAAATTCCCCAAAAATGCTCAAATCAAAAGGCTTGTCCCACACAAATTACAATTTTGGCGAGTTCTGCTTTTACCCCAGGCGACATACACGAAATTAAAGAGATTGTCACCTCTTTTGGACTGATACCGATTGTCGTCCCTGACCTTTCCGGCGTTCTAGATAGTCACATAGAAGATTCCTCTGGTGTCATGGCAGCCAATGGCACCACTTTGTCACAGTTGCGCTCAATCAGTAGTTCTGCGTTCACTTTAGCGTTAGGCGAAAGTATGCGGGGTGGAGCGCAAATTTTAGAAAAAAGGTTTAATATACCCTACGAGGTGTTTGGGGAATTAACGGGACTAATAGCAGTAGATAAATTTCTCCAAGCATTGGCGGATATCAGTGGTGTTAGTGTACCAGACAAATACCGCCATCAGCGCCGTCAGTTGCAGCATGTAATGTTGGAGAATCACTTTTACTTTGGTTGCAAGCGAGTTGCTGTAGCGCTGGAACCAGATTTACTGTGGTCAACCATTGATTTCTTGCGATCGCTAGGAGTTCAGATTCACGCCGCAGTCACGACAACACGCTCTCCTGTACTAGAAAAACTACCGATTCCTAGTGTTACCATTGGTGATTTAGAAGACTTTGAGCAACTGGCGGTTGGTTCTGATTTGCTGATTAGCAATTCTCACGCAGTTGCGATCGCTCATCGCTTAAAAATTCCTCTCTATCGTCAAGGAATTCCCATTTTTGACCGTTTAGATCGCAATCATCTTACCAAGGTTGGCTACCAAGGTACTATGCAGCTTTTATTTGATATTGGCAACTTGTTTTTTGAGCAGGAAGCAAAGATTAAGCAGTAAGTACAGCCAGATTTAGCTTCATCAAAAGTGCGATCGCCTTTGGCATTGGCGTAGCCAGTTTGTTTTTAAAATATAAAAGCGATCGCTCCAAAAAATAAGGGTAACTGCTGGGTAGAAAGCAGTTCCCTAATACAATGTATTTGGTTAGTTTTAGTCCCCTTGCGGGGAAGAGAGATGGGAGATTAATTAATCTAATCATCCAGCATCTCACGGATTAATATTTTCGCCGTTGCGTGGAATCAACCTGTTAAATGGATTGGACTCCAATTCAGCATATGACGAGTGCTTGTTTCCGTTCCCTTGCGGGAAATTTTATACACCAACTATTTTAACTTATTTGTAAAATATCTTTTATCTGCTGTAATTTTTGAAAAGCTGTATTAACTTCTTGCTGGTGAGTTCTAAAATAATTTATTGCACTGTCGTCTCTTATAGGTTGAGCATGTCTTCTATGACTAGTACTTTTAAAATATCTAGCTTTTTCACTAGCGCCATGTAAATGATCGTAAAGTTTATGCAATTCCCTTTCACGTCTTTCATCAGCAAGGTCATAAAGATAGCCCCGATGAGCGTCATGGGATTCTAAGCTTTCTAGATCATCCCCTCTTTGGCAAGCATAATATTTTACCCAGTGCAATGCAGCATAAAAGCACATAGTAATTGCCCAATCAGGATAAAATTTTTCAATACTACGTGCTGCTTCTTCATTGCTTCGAGCTTGCTCTAGGTAGTGTTCAGATGTCATGATTTATTGACAAATAAGCAGAGAGAATTAAAGTACAACGGGAAGAATTCATAATCCAGAATTAAGAAGACTTTGATACCAAAGTTTAATAATTTGAAGAAAACTAAAAAGCTATAGCACCATTGTTTTTCCAATCATTCTGAATTCTGATCCCTGACTTCTGAATCCTTATGTACAACGTATTTAGGAGAATTACTTGATGATATTTTGAATCTACTAATTTCAGTGTTTTGTTTATTCTCAGAATCGGCTATTACCTCATCTTCAAGTAAACAAAACCTATTTACCAGTTGAGGATGAAAATACCACTTTTCTCCGGAATCATCTCTTAATTTCCATTCACAGTCAATAACCATATCCTGAATTTTATCCCAGGTTTCATCAGATAGATCAATATCTCCCTCTAACTCAATTTCAAAATCAATCCAATGAATATCTGGAAAACGTGTGGCTATTGCTTTAACTCTTTGTACCTCTTCTATTTTTTCAACTAATTCTTCAACTAATTTTTGGATCTGGGCAGTAATTGAGACAGAACTTTTTGGTGCCTTAGAAGGAACTAAGCGTAAATGAGATGAATTAGGTTTGCTCCAAATAGTTTTAGTCTCAACTTTTATGTCAGACTTTGCTAATAAATTTTGCTGTGTTGAACTCCTGCTATACCTCATGCTTCTCCCTTTAAAAATTCATCTAGTCTGTCTCTTAAAAATGCTGCGTGCTGTCGAGTGAATGCAAAGTTTATTGGATGTGCAGCTGATGATGATCCTTGTTCATCTTCCACGAATGGGCTTTCTGAGAGTATTCCTGCTAGCAGTATCCGATTTTCCTCATCAATTGCAACACGCATACCAGTAACAAACAACACCTTATTTTGTTCTTGTTGACTCATAATTTATTTTTACCCTCTACTTTACATAAAAACGAGAGAGCA
The DNA here is from genome assembly GCF_014698115.1 of Nostoc sp. FACHB-973. Classification (GTDB taxonomy): domain Bacteria; phylum Cyanobacteriota; class Cyanobacteriia; order Cyanobacteriales; family Nostocaceae; genus Nostoc; species Nostoc muscorum. The sequence continues at coordinate 73,433 of NZ_JACJSJ010000030.1, read as the reverse complement.
AAAATGCTGTAGTTACTACTAGATTTGCTCCCTCTCACATTTTCAGTAGATCGAAAAGTTTTCCAGAAGCCTGAAGAGTCCTTCATTTCCGCTTAGGAATACAATCTGCCCAAATAATCTTGTAATCTGCTTTTCAAGAACTTTTATTATGGGTGGACTGTCAGGGCGATCACAACTGTTCATGATTGCGAGTCCCCAAAATGACGGCTGAAATCCTCATTCTGTCGTCAACTGACAAAAGTTTTCGCTCTACTGATTTTATGATAGCTCCACTGGTAGTAGAGCTAAACCATGTTCAACCAGGCTTGTTGCTAGGCTACTTTGTTGATGAAAGTAGATTTGAAGCCTGGAAAATAGAAGAAGTAAGAATCTGAGGTGTTACTTGAAACTGAGTAACAGTTTTGTACTCTTTTTGAAAAGATTCACAATGCGTCCATGCAGAATACGAGTCAAATCCTGTTTTGAAGTTTGACCTTAATTCAGTCATAAATCTGACCTCTCAAAACTACACCTCAATTATACGGAATTTTTCAGCAATATCATCAAATTTCGCAATATTTTTATACGGAAACTACAAGCTAAATACACTTAACATTTTTAATACTTCCATCATCCTTCAGGGCGCTAATTTTCACTTTTACTACCTGTCCTTCCTTTAAAGAGGCTGCTTTTCTAGGTTCTTTCTCAGTTAGCTTAATAGCTCCCAGCATCTCATAGGTTACCTTATTGCCCTTAACACCAAGTACGGTAGCGTCTAAAATTTGGTCAATTTCAAACTTTTGTGATTGAAAAACTACCGCAATTTCCGCTTGACGTTCAGAAATTTGTTCAACTTCTGTACTTTGAGAAATAGACATTTCCTCAATGGGACTAACTTTGTAATACCGCATTAAACGCATCGCCCAGCCTAAAATTTTTAACATCGTCTGAGCGTTTTTTTGTTCACTTTGCAAATATTGATTACACGCACGTTCGATACTGCGGTAGTAGTCTGTAGTTCGGCCACTGTGTCCAATTTGCCTACCATTAGTAACTAAGGTTTTAAGATAGGTAAAAAATCGCCGTCCTGCGTCTGGTTCCCCTACAATGCTACGCAGATATGCAATAACTTTTCCTACTTCATTAACATCTGTATCCTCTTTAACCAAAGTTATCGCTAAATTGTGAGCAAGTTGAGATTCGGCTTCTGTTAAAGATTCTGTAGTCAACATTAATACATTCCTTCTGGTGGTTCGCGGTTGGTTGGGTAGCGTAGAACTTCAGCGAGTTGTTGGAGTTGGGGAAGTTGAATCAGTCGGGAATGTGCTGTTTTAATTTGGGTGGCGATAAATTTTTGTAGTGCCTCTCCTGTGAGAAGATGATTGTTATCGGGGGTGTAAGTGGAGTAGTGCGATCGCAAATCTTCAAAGTTTTGCAATATCCTCGCTTGAGTGACTTCTACAGTCATGGTTCCCATCCCAATCGGTTTACCACCACCAACTTTTAAAGCTATGGGGTAGTTAGAATCTTGTCCCAGCACAACAAACAGTGTTCCTAATTCTTCAGGTTTCAGGTTTTTAAACTGTAATTGAGTGGTAAAAATGTATTCTTTTGCAGCTTGTTGAACTGCAATTCCTTGATTTTGGCCTTTCTCAATGGCGCGAATTGTATGATAATAAAATTTACGTCCGGAAACTTTTCCTCTTGTGTCAAAATATGCACTGCCAGGTTCAGGACGGGGACGATATAACGAAGGCATAAACCCTGTATTAAAACCTATATTTTCACACTTCGTATCATTAAACTCAATTAATCCCTGCCAATCTAAAGCCCCAAATACTTGACTAGCAGGACATAATTGTTGCTTATTTCGACATGGCAATCTTTCGCTTGGTATTTTATCCCGATATCTTGAAGTGACTACTGCAAGGGTACTATTTGTAATGGCTTCATATACAGAACGAACGCAACCTTTAAGAGAACTTCCTTGAATGAGAAGATGTTTATCAAGCCCTTGTACCATTGTTTTAATTAAAGGTACACGAGTTGCAATATCGCTACCAAGGACAACAACACCAGTAGAAACATGAAGTGATGTTTGCACTTTAAGTGTTAAAAACAAAGTTCCGTGCAGGCGATTTTTATCAAATTTATCGTGTCCAGCAGGATGTTCTAAGCGGGGGCGTTCTTGTGGAAAAGAAACAAATTTATATGGTTTTTGTGTGCTACTTCCCCCAGAGTCATCAGGGGATGGAGGCTGAGAAGGTACTGGTTTTCGCGGTTTAGGTTTTGGCGTGTTAGTCATTTTCGTTAACCGTTAAGGCGACAAAATGAATAGTTGCAGTAGCAGAATCTTGGAAATATCTTTGTTTTACTGATATACTTTCAGGCTTGATAGGTTGATTATTTTCACCTTTAAAAGTGAAACCTTTAGGAAATCTTGTTTCTTCTGGGTTATGCCAATAAGCATTGCGATCGCAAATTTTCCAATCACCAGTTAATTGGTCAAAGCCTTGTAACTGAAATTCTTGTTTACTGAGGATTAAAACTTCATATCGTGATTTGTATTTTTTCCATCTAATTTCATAGATCGAATTAAATAGCTGTCCTTCAATTTCTCCTCTTTGAGAAGGTAATTCCCGACAAATACCACTCACAGCATGAGAATAACGTAAAAAATAATAACTTTGAGAGTTAGAGAGGTGACTAATTAAAGTACTTAGTTCATCATGTGCTACCAATTGCTTATGATATACATACCCCAGAATAAATTCTTCTTTCATGCAGCTTAAACCTCCTTACTCCATGCACGAACTGAACGCATAAATAAATCTTTTACACCAGATTCTGTGTCACCTTCCCATTTAAGTTGAACACCAAAATCTAATTCCATAGACTCTGCACGAATTGGAGAATCTTGATTATCTGGTTTAGAAAAACCATATTTTCCTGCTTCTTGTTGGGATAAAAACTCTCCTACTCCCAGTAGAAAAGTTGAGTCCCATTCCTGTGAATGTCCCAGTTGGCGAATTTTTCTGGTTTCAGAGTCAAATTGACATCCTGGATACTGGACAACTGCGCTATTGTATTGAACTCGAACCGTACCTAAACCGCGTGATTTTGCAAAACCTAACCCAAACCAACCATCATTTAAATCACGCAGTACCAAACCAATTAAACCAAGTTGCGCCAATGTAAAATTTTTGAGGTGAATTTTAGTACTAAATTCTCCCGCAGTGCAAACTTGATAATTGAAAGGGCCAACTGCAACAGAACCAAATACTCGGTCAATGGCGACACCGTTACGTTCTTCTAATTTCAATTCTGTCAGATTAACTGGATGTGCATCTTCAATGCGAATGCGACTTGCAATTGAGGTATTACCAAAAATTTGGTCAGTAAATGAAGATTGTTGATAAATTTGATGACTTTCTAAATTTTTACCTAAGTAATCACCTTTCATCGGGTCACTAGCCCAGAGTTTTTTGGTATTATTATCACCGCCAACAGTGCGGACAATTCTTTCAGCATGGGCGCGAATCGCACCTTTTAAGCTGCTTCCAGGTAAATAAATTGACCAACCATCCCGATGAAAAGTTCTGACAAATTCCATATCAGGATTTGTAGGGTCTGCACCTTCACGTCCGGATTTAATCAGAATTGGCCCATCTGGGATGATGCTTAAATCAATAGTGCAATGGTTTACAAGTCTTTTGTGCATGGATGTATTTATTTCAGGTAATTTGTTAGGCTGCAACTAAATTATTCAGTTGTAATTCACATTGTTGAAAGATAAAATTTACAGCAGCAAATAATTTATCGATTTCTTGAATTGTATAGTAAGTGCTATTTCTGGTAAATATATCATTTTCTAATCTACCAAATTGCCATGTTATCCCATTAGAAACAATACCGAAAATAATTATTTGATATTCTCCATTTAATCTTTGGGCTGCAATCATTTCTGCTAAACATTGCGCCCAACCTGTTTCAAAGTTATCTTGCTTTGCTTCTACTAAAATGAAGTACGGCTTATCAAAGACAAATTTTCCTAATGGTGAGCGTTTAGCTAAGATATATTCAGGAAAACCTGATAATTTTTCATCATAATTTAATGATTGATGACTCCAGAGAATAAAATGATGACGATAGGTTTTCCAAATTTCTTTGATGACGGGATAAATCAGATTTTCGCAGATAGCAAATTCCGAATTATCAACAACTGCATCCCGCATCATTAGTTCTAAATCTTCACGGAAATAGTCAGAAACTCTAAAAGCAAGTTCGCTGATAAAATTTGCTTCAGTATAGGTGACTTGAAATGCTTTGAGGACTTCACCGATAGTTTTGAAACTGCTGAAAGCCATATTAACCTCCTCAAGAATTTTGTGTTGCTTCGGTTGTATGAGTCTTAGCTTTATTTTCTCTTAAATGATTGATCAGCGAGTTCGTCCAATCTTGCTTTAAACTTAACTCTTTAACATCTTGATAGCTTGGTAGTTTCTCACCTGGATTGCTATTTACCAATTCTTGGAGGTATGTGAGTAATTTTTCTGGGTCGTTGTTGACATCAAACCAGTACATCTTCTCAATTTCTAGTTTAACGACACCCAAGCCACGCGATCGCCCTCCACCCAGAGGTATTTGTTCGGTTTCAAATTGGTGTAAGCCAATCATCAACAGTCCCAGTTCCCAAGGTTCTGCATTCTCCACCACAGCTTTAAATTCAAACTGTGTCGCCGCTGGAACTACTTGGAAATCATAGAGTTTTCCATCTGCGGCTGTTTCGGTGTCTCTATCAATGGCTACACCGTCTCTTTCCTGGTATTGTCCAAACCAGGTATCAGGGACTACGGTTAAATCTCTGACTTGGAATTTGCTGGCTATCCAGGGTGAACCAAAGAGGTGAGATGGTAGATCAGTTTGGTTGATAATTTCCCTTGTCAAAGCTTGGTCATCATCGTAAGCATCTTTTAACTGCTTCATTTCCTGGGATGTAATTGACCATTCATCTTCAATGGCTGGATTTGCCACGAGTTTGCGATTATTTCCTACAATACCTCTAAGGAAACTTTCGAGGCGCGATCGCATTGCACCTTTAAAGCTAGAACCTGGTATTAATGGGCGATTTAATGCATCTTTAATGACAGGTAAATCTGAGCCAATTGGTTCACTTGAACGACCTGCGCTGATGCGTAATGCTGTGATTGTGGTGAGTTTACCTGTGATTTCTAGGCGATTTTTGAAGATGTAAAACATTTTTAATAAATCCTTTATTTTTTAATTCCTTCTTTTTTATATATATGTTCATGAGTACCAAAGTATCTCAAAGATAATTGGTTACCGTTTATGACTTTACAGCTAAGTCTTAATTCCTGCTTTGTAATATTAATGTGTTCTATGTCTGTATTTTCATACCTACGCAATCTGAGGATATCATCATTTTTTAAGGCACTAATACCATCACGATATTTTAATAAAAAATTGGCTGCTTTTGCTATTTTTTCCTGTAGTATTATTCTTTTGTTTACATCAGATGTATTATCATAATCATTTTTAAGATAGTCTTTGTAATATTCTAACCTAGTAATTAATTTGGGAAAATTGAGTAAATCTTGAGAAAGTAATTCATTTTTGCATTCATTCCAAATTAATTTTCCCCAAACGGATAATTCTACTTCTTGACCTGTAAACTTGAGCCAACTCTTTGGTACTTTATTCGCAGATTCCCAGGATATCGGTACTTTTCCAACATCCATTACTGCTAATTGAATTGCATATTCTTTCACTTGTGGCTGATCTATTATTATTGGCAATTTAGGAATTTTAATAATTTTATTAGAACCTTCAAAAATATATATAATTTCATCTGCATATAACATCCCTATTGTATTAAAATAACCTTGCATTGCTTTAAAGCCACCTACAAGATTAAAGCAAATTCTATATCCTTTATACTGATCAAGTATTTTTTTCTTGAGGATAGGTACTAAATTAGCAATACCTTGCATAAATTGTTCATCGCTATCAGTAGAAAAATTTTCACTATATAATAATAAAATATTGTTTATTCCCTTAGATTTTAAAAATTTTTCTAACATGAGCGCACAGTACCTTCCTTGTGCAGTGTCAGTATAAATCAAGCAGTGATGGTCTAATTTTGCTTGTTCTAATTTTTTATCATACAAGCCATAAATACCATTTAGCTCTGCACTGGCTTGTCTAACGTCTTCAATATCTCCTGCTAGTTGATTTCCAGCCCTACTTTTTAACTCTTCTATTATAGAAATGATATCTTCCGAATTCAGCATTTTTTCATCACTATAATTAGCTGTTTCTAATAACTTTTCATTCCAAGAATCTTCCTCATAACATGTTCTATCAATTTGGTTAGTTAATAAGCTAGTACCAACAGTTGTAATTACTAGTTTTTGCATAACAGTAGACTCCTAAAACAAATAAACAATTATATTTCGCCTTTACGCTTATACACTAAATAACGCGCACCATAACCTAAATAGCGTCGGGTTAGCTCTAAGTGGATATTTTTCAAATCGTCAGGATCATCTGTATTTGCCTCTTGAGCAATTTTTTCTGCAAATTTTTTAATTTCTGTATCAATATCTTGAATAATTTTAAAAGCTAATGATTTTTTTCCTCGTCCCCACTTTGTATCACGTCCTACTTGATACAAAAGAAAATTTTTAATTACTTCTGTACTTTCAGTTGTATCTGAAACTCTTACTATGTTGCGAAACTGTGACTCTTCTAGATTCCCGTAAGAATCATGGTTATCTAATGCTATTTGAATTAAGAGGACTAATTCATCTTCTCGTTTCCGAATTCCTCGTTGAATTTTAAGTTGTTGCTGCTTTAATAAATCACTCATTTTGCATTCTCCCTAAATACATTATGAAAATCATTACAAATTTGCACTTGACCAAAACCTTCAGAAGTGCGATCGCCTACTCCATTTACTTCTAAATCCTCCAAAGCTTTTATCCATAAGTTTTCTTCAGCCGTACTGAATAAATACACAGAACCCTTATTTGTAATCAACTCCATATCTTTCATTAATCCCCAAGCAGAATTCCAGCCAGAACGATAGTCATAACTACTATAAGCGGCGTGAAGTTGCAGGGAAGAATCATTAACTCCGGTGAATTCCTGAAGCATTTCTTCTGAAATCACAGTTGTATGTCGCCATTTTTCAGTTAAGATGGCATCGGCTTGTAAATCCAGGGTAAAATAGGTGCGATTTTTTGGCAAATCTTGTGTAGGATTGCCAAAGATATTCTTCCATTCATCCCAGCGATCGCGCAATTTATCATTAAACAGTTTTATTTGGTTAGTAACTCTTGGCTTGATTTCTACAGGTGGCTGTGCTGTAATTTTTACTCTTCCTAATCCCCGTGAAGTTGAACCGCCTAAACGTAGGTCGTCTTGGTGAGAATCAATGACATTTTGTAGAGATTGTGCTAATTCATCTGATACGAAAATACCCCCTATATAGATGATAGGTTTTTCTCGGTTATCTTGAGATTCATTTAAAACTTCAATGCTATAAAGAACTCTTTCTTCTGAAGTTGCTCTGCGTCGATTTATCCCAACCCGCGTTAACAAACGAGTATTTGCCGAATTGCTGTAATATTTGTTCTGAATTTGGTAAAAGCCAGTGAATGTATCAACTCTACCACCATCTACAGGACAATTTGGATCGTAAAGATGACCATAAGCTTTAGCACAAAAGCGGTCAATCAAAGTATCAAACACACCATTATGTTTAGGGTCATTGAGTTTTGATCTGAATCCTGGTTTATTTTTGGAACTTAATGCAGTAGTAGGTACAACTCTCACATCTGACTTAACTTTAAAATTTGCAGGATAGGCATTTTGAAAAATTGCTGGATTTTCACCTAAAAATAGTGCGTGGAAATCGTCTCCGTCAGTAATAGATGTATTAGTACGTCTCAGGATTTGAGCAGCGATCGCTCCCCGAATCACAGAACCAGGAATATAACTGTCTGCTTCACTAACTGAGCCACCTGGTTTCTGTCGCCCAATTGCTAAAGGAGATAATGCCTTAATTTCTAAATTAATCCGTTTCATTGCACACCTCCTTTTGCCAAAAAATCCCAGGCTGCTTGTTCTAATGGTAGGTTGGGAAATTCCCAATGCAACCAACCCAAACCCGCTGATTTACTACCACCCAAAGCATGAATATGTCGCAGTCCAGCTAAAATTAACGCCCCTGTATAAACTGGCGCACCAGATAAATGAATATGTCCTGTAAACCTGAGTTTTGCATTAGCTGGAGATGTTTCTAGAAAGTAGAGTTTTTGTTCTTCAGCAGTGCGGCGACGGCGATTAATTGTGACACCTGGACGCAGGACTTCAGATAAATTATCTGGATCTTCTGTGCAAATTAAATCATCAAATATCACTCGTGATGGCAAAACTGGATTCCCAAATATTTGACAAATCAGACAATGATACTGGTTTTTATAACCAGATATCTTATATTCTGTACGCTCAAAGTTTCCAGTTAAACCTGCTCTTTGAGGACACATAGTTTGCGGGTTAGGAGAATCACAAATTGCCCAATTCAAACCTCTAGCAATTTTTTCGCATTCATGGCGTAAGCGTCCTTTGAGTTGAGAAGCAGGAATTAACAGGTTTCCTTCTGAGTTACGGACAATTGGTTTATCTGCAAGTGAACCAGAAGAACCACCTGCACCAATGCATAAAGCTGTGTCAATTACAGCTGTAATTTCGTATGAAGTGATGGGGTTAGATAATTGTTGCAGATTAATCACAACTCAGCCTCCGTTGTCAACAAATGAGTATCAATAGCATCATTATCATCATCGGAGGAAGCCACAAAATCATACAAATCTATTATTTCTCGCCAAATTGTTTCGTAGAATGGATCTTCTAGATTTTTAGGGTCAAGCTTTCCGTCGTCATACATCCACGGGGCTAAATTACCTCCATTATTTTCGTCTTTTGGCTGACACCAAGCTTCTTCAAACTGTTCTTTTAATTCGTGTTTTCCTTGTTTAAGTCGCACTCGAAAATAGCGGTAGTTGAGAATAGCAGTGTGTTTACCTCGTTCTAGCAAAGTCCGAATTTGGTAAAGTTGCGATTTAGGAAATTTCGCATTTTTCAAAGCTTCTATTGCATTGATTAAGCCACCTAATTCATATAATGTGTAAGGAGCAGCATAAAGCTTTAATTTTGGTCTGAGGTTTTTTGTCAAGCCCTCTTCACGAAACTCTTTAATGTTGGATGAAATCATAGTTACTGATTTCATAGTTAAAAAATCAACTGTCCCACCACAATATCCAGCTTTCTTTAATTTTTTGGCACGGTCTTTCGCCGATTTCAGCAACTGTTCCATCAGGTCTTTGGCGTAATAAATGGGGGTGTTATATGACGTAATCAGTACGCCAATAGAGGTGCTGAGTTGACATTGAGAAGGTTCAGCATCAGTTGGTTTGTAGCGATGGCATTTTTTTAAATTTACTGGTTTATGGGGTTGTTTTATTTGATAATCACCGACAATACATTTCAATTCCTCTTCTGCTGTTTCCTGTTCAAATAATGGCATTTGTTTGAGCAGGATTTGTTCAAATCTTTCGCCGATAATTTTAGCGATTTGCAAGGCTTTATTAGCAGGTACAATCAGGATAATGTCATCACCACCAATGGTAATAATTTCAAAAGGATGAACTAAATCACCATTATCGAGAAAAGATTCTTCATCATTGAGATTTTGCAACTTGTGCGGATGCAGATACTCTGCTAATGCTTGGTAAACAGCGTATTCTGTCGCTAATTCTACATCTCTACTAAAATCTTTATAATCCTGTGGTGTTTTAATTTTTTTCTGAATATAGCCACCCATGTTATTACCATCAGCATAGATATAGGCAATGAAACCATTACTCGCATTGGCAATATGGCTGAGATTTTGGGCAATTTCAACCTCATTATGTTCAAATTCCGTGTAGTATTTTTCTTGAAGACTAGGATTCTCTTTGAGAAATGAATTAAATTTATCTACCCAGCCTTCAACTCTGATACTTTCCCAAGTCAATTGAGAGTTTTGATACCATCCAGGTATATCTGGATTTCCTTTCTTGGCTCTATAACCAACTAAATTTTTACGCGCTGAAGCTTCCGAAAAATGGGATTCTCTAGGTAGTTCTGGTGGTTGGACAATCATCACAGCCGATCTACGTTCTCCTTCATCACGCATCAAATAAGGATGAGTTTCAAACATGGGAGGGTAACGGCGACTGGGACGACCATAAAAATCATGACCACTGCGACGTTGATTAAATAAAATTGCTAATTTTGTTGCTAATTCGTTAAAATTTTTGCGCTCTGCAAAAGCATTTTCGACAGAAACAGCAGATTCCGTAAAGCTTTCTGTTTGAGAATTTTCTAGATTCTTTTCCAAATTCCCAAAGTAAGCTTGTACTAATGGCTTTTTATATTGCTGACGATACCAATCTAACCATAATGTATTTTCAATCGGCTCTCGTAGCAAGCCAAAACGAATTTCTAGAAGTCTAAATTTATCTCCAACCGCGCAGGAGTTAGCAGTTAATGTTTCTTCTGTATAACGCTTTTCAATAGCATTTGCTAAATCATTAATATATGCAGATGGACAAAAAGTGAGAATATTACCACCAGTTGAATAAATAATAAGTTCAGGAATTAATACATCTGAGAGTTTGTAGTCAACAAAAAAATTAGCATCTAGCCATTGTCTAACTTGATTACACTGAGCATTATAACGATTAGGGTGATTTTTATCAGGTTGATAATTTTGATTAAAAAATGCTGGTAAATCCACCTGATTTATTCTGTCTAATAACCTAGATGCACCGCGAATATCTTGAATTTTAGCTGATTCAAATACATAGTGTTTAATCTTAGTCGCACCACCATAAACTAAACCAATACGAGTAGTCTGATTCCATAAATCAGGATACTTATTCTTTAATTCATCTAGAGTTTTAGGAAAGTAATTTTTATCAATACCTTGTAATTTCCGCACCTGCTTGACTAACGACTGAACTTCCCCAGGAACTTCTTCTCCCTTATTTAAAGCCTGTCGCATTTGCTGTAAGACTGGCAAATCATATTTAGGTTTTCGCTCATCACCCCAAGCCAAACACCAAGCGATCGCTACACTAACAGAACTCATCTTATCCATTTTTACTTTACCTCAATTTAAACCCACCAAAACCCGCGCCAATGCTTGCACCATCGGACGACTAGAAACATCCTCCCCACGCTGCAACCGATGAACATTCCCTCTCAGAATCGGCGTTTCCCCCGAAATCGCATCACTTACACCTTCATAATCACTGTAAATAATTGCCACCACTTGCAAACCCAGAGACTGACAAAATCCTTGCCAAGGTGCAATCTCAGCTTCATCTTTTACCAAAATCACCGCATGAGTCGCTTCGGACATAATCAAGCGGTTCTCGTCAGATATTCTTCCACCCACATCAAATATAAATATTGGTGTATTAATACCCCTGACTTCCTGCGCTTTCAGTTGTGCAAACTCTGGCGTAAATTTAGCCTTATATTCAGCTTTTAACTTTTTCGCCAAATCCAAATCACGCCGTGCAGTTTCCCCATACCAAGAACCATCACCATCTGGACAACCAGAGATAAAATAAGACTCTGGTGCATGGGAAATCTGCAATAGCGCCTGTTTTAAACCATCCCGCAAGCAAGTCTTTCCGGTATTCGCAAACCCACACAGGACAACTTTGATACTGGATTGTTGTGGCGATCGCATTATATCCAAAATATCCCCGACTACATATTTCGGGTGTTTGCTGATGGTGATCACATACCTATCCAACCCTTTATCCCCGATCTTGGGGTCAAAAACAGCGATCGCTTCATACAATTGAGATAATTTATCAGCTAATACTTGACTAACCAGTACCGATATGCGTCCATTAATTTTAATCAGGGAACCACCAGGAAGTTCACCTAAAGCTATCATTGCATCCAACTGCGCTGCTGCATCTCGCACAATGCGATCGCCCGTGGCAAGTGTCGCACCAAACCCAACTCTCAAAACGTCGCCTTCTAGCCTGATGTGATACGTTGTCATATAATTTCTTGGTATCTACACCCATCTTTTTATACAGCAGATTTAAAGTTAATCAAGTAGATATCTACCTTTCAAAGTTAGACAGAGAGCCTATTCTGACTCCTGAATTCTTCTTCATCAAATATCAATCAATTAAGTCTCCTAGTTTATACGATGGATTGTGTGTGATACAAATCACATATTTAGCTAACTTAGGATCGTAAAAACCGACTGCTCCGTAAATGTGAGCAAGTTTATGTGCTAAAACAAATGCTACAGGGATAGAAATCGGCCCGTTAATCTTAAGTAATTGCCCCCCTGATAGTTCATCTGATGCGGCCATTTCCTCCAACCGGGCTGCTGCATCACGCACAATCTGGTCATTTTGAGCAGGTTCACCAAAATTTATCCGGAGAATTCCGTCTTTTAGCTCGATTTTGTAAGTACTCATTACCCTTGTCCTTATTTCATGGGTACATCATACACGTACTTGGAAGATACTTCTTCCAATAGGCTGTATCTTAAAGAAAGTTATATTTATCGAGATTTGGCTGGTGTCTGAACTAGTTTTTCAAGATGTTCCACACGTTGAACTGTTGCAGTGGTTAGCACGCGGTTCGCTCAAACAAAATTTGGGGCGGGCGATTCGGTTGTGGGTGTGGTTGCGATCGCTTTATGGTGACAATCAAGAGCGTGTAATTTCAGAAAATTCTTTCTCTTATGTAGACTGGCGGAATGCATTCTTCAGTGCTACACATCCAAAAGGAGAAGAAATTCCTCAGATACATGACTCTCATTGTCCTTGTGTCAAAACAACAGCCCACTGGTTGTTCAATGAAAAAACAGGAATTGTTTCTCATCAATGGCAAGAATTATTGCTTGCTTACACTGGTATCACAGAATTTAAGTTGAACGAAATATTAAACCAAAGATTGTTTGGTGTAACTCGTCGTTCTTTGCAAGGCGATTTAGAAATTTTAGCAAAGTTGGGTTGGGTGCTATACAAGAATGAAAAATATTACCGTATCAGCGAGTTTCCGCTACGCCCAATTACGTCTAGAGATGAAATTTATCCTAGCAAATTGAGTGCTTATGAATTGAACTTTCTGCACGAAGATTTAGTAGCGATCGCGCAAAATCATTCCCAACAAATCAACGGTATTCAGCGCTTTTTTATCGGATTAGATTATGTGATTCCTCCTACTACTCTCGATTTAGTTGATGATTGGCAATACGAGTTAAGACAGATTTGGACAAAGACCCCAGTACCGTCAATTAAAATCACTTATGACAGCGCCAGGACACGAAATGTTGTTACATGTATCGTTTATCCAGTTTGCATTTATTACATGCAAAGAGCAGTTTACCTCTGTGCTTATGGCGAAAGTCCCGATCGCAAAACTGACTGGTACAATTTTCGCCTTGATCGGATTCAAGAAATCACATCTTTAGAATGGAATGATGTCGAGATTCCCCAACATTTGCAAGAGCGTCATCAACAACCATCTTTGCTAAGTCCAGATTATATTGCTCAGGAAATGGCTAATGCTTGGGGGTTTGATTTCTACTTTCCCTCACGACTGATGTTGCTAAGATTTGACGGCGATTATAATGAACGTTACATTCAAAATACCATCCGCCACAAGACTTTTAAAGCCATCACTTACCAACAAGCACAGCGTTTGATTCGTCGTGAAATTACTCACGTACAACACCAACAAGCGTTATTAAAAGTATTAGTAAATCGTTCTCCTCAAGACGCTTACTACCAAGTTTATTATCGTCATCAAGATAATGGCATAATGATGCGCCTGCGTGCGTGGCGTCCTAGATGCGAAGTCTTGCTTCCTTTTGATTTACGAGAAAGTATCGCTACTGATGTAGCCGAAGAATTTCAACTTTATCATCAACACTAATAGAGTTATGAACACAGTTAAACTCACAGAAAAATTTGAATCAGCTTTAGTTTATGCAACTCGTCTCCATGCTAATCAAACACGCAAAATTAGCGGCGTTCCTTACATATCACATTTACTGAGTGTAGCAGCTTTGGTAATAGAAGCTGGTGGAAGTGAAGAAGAAGCGATCGCAGCTCTATTACATGATAGTATCGAAGACCAAGGCGGTAAAGTCACTCGTGAAGACATCCGTCAACGTTTTGGTGAAGTAGTAATAGCAATAATTGATGGCTGTACAGAGTGGGACACACCTCCTAAACCCCCCTGGCTAGAACGGAAACAGCGCTATTTAGAAAACCTGCGCCATGCATCACCATCTGTAAGGCTGGTATCTTTAGCAGACAAATTGCATAACGCAAGATCGTTATTAGCAGATTGGCAACAACGGGGAGATGCCATTTGGGTTGAGTTTAATAATGGCAAAGAAAAGACTTTGTGGTTTTACCAGTCACTAATTGAAGTTTATCATCAAACAGGTAATGATTGGATGACACAAGAACTAGAACGAATTGTTAACGAATTACAGTTGGGCGTGAAGAGACTATAGTTAAGGCAGGTGAAGTACCCACAAAGCAATTATGACCACCAACTTACCTGTACTCACAGAGATTGTACCAATTGTCTTGCAATTGCAACCCGCGATCGCTCTAACCGATGACCAATTTTACGACTTTTGTCAAACATTAATTATATGAACACAACACCCTCTAAAACTGAAAGAGATGAAATGCTCAAATGGTTGAATCGTAACCGCCAGATGCTATTGGATTTATATAAAAATCAATATATCGCTTACAATGCAAATGGAATCATTGCTCACAGCGAAAATTTACGTGAAGTTTTAGCATTAGCTAATGCGGCAAAACAGCCTTTTTTAATTTACCTAGTTCCTCGTCGTACTGCTTCTATAGAAATTTTACCAATTCGCTTTCAGAGTGTTGTTCGCCATGATTAGCAACTAAATTATAGTGTTATTTTAAAACACAGAAGTATAGAAGATATAGGACTATGATTTGATTTGTGAAAAAATTCGGTACAACTCGAAAACCCTGATTCTCTATTCTCTACTCTCTACTCCCCACTCCCCGACTACGCAAATAATTTCAAAAATCAAATATGATTCCTATAACACAATAATGTTAGTAAATTATGGTGCAGAATATTGCATTCAGAATTCAGAATTCTGAATTCTGAGTTCTGTTTTAATATTGAATTTAGGCAAGCTGAGGAACAAATTATTTTTACATGGCGTGAAGATTTGAAATCATGAAAAAGCGGACTAATATCAGTGAAGAAATTCGCCCTCAACTCGAAAAGCCTGATTCCCTACTCCCTGCCTAAGTAAATGAGTTCAACAATCAAAGCGAACTACTATATCCATCCAAAACTTTTCTTAATATCTGCAACGTTGATAACTGCTGCAACTAATTTATAACAAAATTCTTCTTCTGTTTCTGTTGGTGAAAAAGGTTCACCTAAGCTAATGGTTAGGAGAAAATTATTACAGTCATAATTTTCTAGTTCAAGTTTTTCTATAACTTCTTCACAAGAATATATTCCCTCTTCCAAATATTTAAGTTGAGATTTCCAGAGAGGATCGGTAATCGTAAAGTTATAACTTGTTCCCCCCAATGAGAAATTAGCTCTATATTTTTTGTGTTCTGGATTAATTTCCCATTGAAGTTCACGGGGCTTTATCAAGGCTAATGAAGATTCAGCCGCCACTAATTTCAAGTCATTATAGCATACTCGTTTATCTGAATTTCCTAAAAGTTCCGCAGAAGAAGAGTGTTTTATCACCTCTGGATTCAGAAGTTGTTGAACTTGAGAGAGAGTTGGAGTACCGACAATTTTCCATAACTTATTCGGTTCGATTAACCAATTTTCTGGGTGGTGATATCTTCGTTGAGGTCTAGAACATTGAATTCGGATAATGTCAAAAACTTGAGGTTCTCTACCATCTTCTAGAGTATAATGTTCTGGATATAAAGTGCCATCTTTTTTATTGGCAATTGGACGAAACCACCCTAAACCATCGGTTCTGATACCAGCAATACACATTCCGCCATGCTTGGTAGATTTGGCAAGGCAAATAATATCAAAAGTAGGCATTTTTAACCTCTTTTTTGCACCGCGATCGCTATGATATTTAGAGGTGATGGATGTTGATAGTTTTGTCTAGCTTACATTGCAGATACTCAGCAACTAATCGGCGATGGCAATTATGAGGCTTTGCCTCACTACACAACAGACATCCTTCATTAAGAAGGTCTAAAGAAACCTTCTTCTCAATCTTTCTCTCTGTGATGAGTTGATTGAACCTCTGTTCATATATTGCCCAATTTATTTGCTTCTTTTTATATTGGTCGAGAATATCTTTAGTTGGAGCCAAATCAAGAATGTGAATGTATTCAATGCCCCCAATTTTACGGAGAAAATACTCTAAATCTTGCTTTTTTGTAAATCCAGCAAGTTGTGAAGCATTGTTAAGTCGAGTATCAATGACTCGTTTCACACCAGCATTGAGAAGTGTTTCAAAGAACTGCTCTGCTTTTTTCTGTGTGAACCCAATAGTAAATAGATTAACTAGCTGATTCATGAGATTGCTCTGGCTCTATGTTTTCTACATACGCTATTTTCTCACCTTGGAGTTGATATGCTTTTTGAATTAATTCTTCACGCAGGAGAGGTTGAGCCATAGGAGCCATTTCTTGATAATTGCGATCGTAAGGATTGATATCAAACAGAGAAAGCTGTTTCCCTGACTGATTATCATAATTTGAATCTGGAGAAGCAGGTAATAATTTCTCTAGATGGTGTATCTTTAGTAATCTTCTTTCTAATAATTCATGAGACTCTAGTTCACCATTTTTATGAATATGCTGAATTTCTAACCCAGCCTTCTGCAAATGTGGGCACACCAAAATAGATCTATGACAAACGATAGGATCTTGTTCAGCACACATCAAAGTAATTTGATGTTCTTCAGTACCTTTAACAAGACGATTTAATCCCGTAGCAAAAGCTTCTGTTACAGCAATCAAATCATAGCGAGCTACACCTTCTACATAACAGCTTCTATCATTAGGACGGGCACCAAGGTTATTACCAAGGAAAACATACGCTATATTTGCAGTATTTAATGCAGTTTTTAAAGAAGCTTGGTTGAAGTGTGGAAATCTATGGCTATAAGGGCTGGAACGTACATCAGCTACAGCAGTAATTCCGTGTTGCTTTAAAAGTGCGATGAAAGTTTCAATTGAATGATTTGAGTGACCAATTGTGAATATTGTCATAATTTATCATTATAATCACACTGATGATTTACGTGTATTCGTATCTGCACTCGGACTTCTTCACGAATCTGGCTCACTAGCTTAAGGGTTCAATCAACCCACGTTTGACAGCTTCGCTCAACGCAGTAGCTTTTCTTAAAAGTCCTTCTTGATAAACCTGCATCAGGATTTGCAACTCTGGGCATTCGCCTTCAGTAAAAGTCCCTGATTGTTGGCGATCGAGTAATTCGCTTAACCGAGCATCCTGTTCTGGTTCCATTTGCAGTTCGGTCAGCACCAAGACTTGTTCATCAGAAAGGACAGAGACAGGCTCAAGGTCGGTAATCTCGCCACTGACAGGCGGAATTGAAAGTTGAATGGTATCTACTAAAATGCTGGCAACATCACGATTTGCCAACCGGGCAAAGCGTTCTGCACGTTGGTAAATATCGTCTGGCAGGGTAATGATGATTTGGGTACTCATAGCTTTTGCAAATACTTCTCTCTATTCTCACTTGCAATTAGTAATTATGTGTTTCAGCGCCATAAAAACTGAAGAATGTAATTTAAGACAATGACTGGTAAACCCTTGCTAACTGAGTTTGTTTTGGATTTAATTCAAGTTTGGTAGGGAAAAATTTTAAAGTATGACAATTTGAAGCATACATTATGGGCAAACTAACCTAGTAGTCAAATTCTATGACCACTAGGAGAAACAAAAAATTATGAAGTTGAATCTCAATTATAAGGAGATGCCAATTTTACCCTACATCCAACGTAAAAAACTACCAGCAAAACCTGGTATTTATTACGTTGGTAATAGTACTTCCCCAGTTATGTATGTTGGGCTTTCGCGTAATTTGAAAAGCCGTCATATAAACCATCATCGTCAAGAACAGTTTGAGGCTATTGAAAATGCTTACATCCGCTACCGTGTTGTAACAGAAGATTTATTAGTTACAATCGTAGACTTAACAGGGACTCTCAGAAAGTTAGAGAAGCAAGCTATTGATTACTATAAACCAATTCTTAACAATACAACCGTACCAAATCAACCAAAATTTACAACAGTACATGGTCCGACTTATATTCAAATTCATAAAGCTAAAGAAGCTGGCTACTGCTCACATTTTGACGCACAAGATGGGGACGAATTGACAATCAACACTAGTAGATTACCTCTATTAACTAGAGCTATCAAAGAACAGCGTCCTATTTTATTAATAGCCTCTGGTTATTACAAAGATTATGAAATAGCAGGTTATGATAATTTGTCTGAACTGGTTGTCTACAGAAATGAGAAAATTTATCTTCTTATAAGTCGCTTCATCCCTTATGGATATGAAGATTCTAATTGCTTTGGTTACGATTATGTTGTATATGGGGGAAGTTCCAAAATATTTCTCAATCCTTATATTATTCTCAATAATAGACCGGGATTTCAGGAATTTAGAGGAAGCTATTTAAAACTGGGATTTACTAATTGTGAGCGTTCTCCCTTTGCCAAAGAATTATTAACTCTTGGGGATTTCAACTTACTCTCGCTAACATGATTTGGTTTTTTGACTGACATAAACTATTAAAATAATTAGGCGTAGCCATTGCTCTATCAAAATAAAACACCATGAAGACCAAAACCTTCACTGCCATTCTTCACAAAGAAGAAGATATGTATGTTGCTGAATGTCCTGAAATCGGCACAGTTGACCAAGGTGAAACAATTGAAGAAGCTCTTGCTAATCTTAAAGAAGCTACAAGGCTATACCTAGAAGAATGTCCTTTGCTCGACACTGATACTAATCCTAGATTTGTAACGAGTATAGAGGTCAGCTATGCCTAAATTGCCAAGGATATCAGGCAATGAGGCGGTTCGTGCATTAGAGCGCTTAGGATTTATTCAAACGAGGCAAACTGGTAGTCATATTGTACTTAAGAAACCAACTCCCGAAGGAGAAATTGTTTGTGTTGTACCACTCCACCGCGAGTTAAAAGTTGGCACACTCAGTGGTGTTCTTAAGCAAGCAAAAGTCACACCTGAAGAATTTATAGAAAATTTGTAAGGGCTTTGCACCTATCCTGGGGGAACGCCTAAAGCGAATGCATGAGACAAAAAAATTGGGACTGAGAAATAAATCTCAGTCCCTAAAAAAAAGCGGGCTAACCGCTAATGCCTGGTTAACCCGTGCAGCTTTGGGAACGCGCAGAGAAATTGTTATTGCAATACCAACTTCACATTGGCGTTTTGTAGACCGCGCTGTTTTACTTCAGCCAAGGTCTTGTTAACAGCATATTTTTGGTTAATGGAGTTGATCAACTCGGTTTGGTTGTGCTTTTTAGCAACGCCCCACAGGTCAGCAATTAGGTCAAAAGAACCATCGCTGTTGCGAGACCAGCCCAAGTCATATTCGCCTTCCAATACGGCAACGATATCGGAACGAACGCGCTGACCGTTATAACCACGGACATCAGCTTCAGTCTTTACGCTGATACCGAGGTCGCGCAAAGAAGCTTTGAGGATTTCGGCATCGGTGATTTTGGTACGCAGGGTGCTAAAGTGAGACATTTGGGTTTCCTCCAATGAGAAGATTGAGAAATACGACAACGGTTTGTTTTGGGCGAAGCCGCACTTAGCAGGAGGCGGCTTTTTTCATAACTGCTAGCACTAAAGCTAGCCTTTCCCCCTGGGATGGCAGAGGAAAGCTTTTAAAACTCCATTCGCTGATATTCAGCAACGGAGGATGCTGCGGGACGCGCTCGCTGTCTGGCCCAATCTCTCAGAGCCGTTACTTGTTCTTGCATCGTTCGAGACAGCGGCAATGTTGCCTTCAGCGCAGCAATAATATCTAGTTGTGTGAACTCCCGATCTTGGGCAAAAGCTTCATACATTGCCGCAACGATCGCTTGTTCAATTTCTGCACCAGAGAAGCCATCAGACATCTTAGCTAGTTGCTCAAGGTCAAATCTAGAGATGTCTTCGCGGCGCTTCGTTAGGTGAATATTAAAAATATCTTGGCGTTCTTCTGGAGTTGGCAAGTCCACAAAGAAAATTTCATCAAAGCGTCCTTTCCTCAGAAATTCCCCAGGTAACCGTTCAACTCGGTTGGCGGTTGCCATGACAAACACTGGAGATTTCTTATCTTGCATCCATGTCAGGAAAGAACCGAAGATTCTACTTGAAGTCCCCCCATCAGAATCGGAGGAGCCTGCACTACCAGCAAAAGATTTATCCAATTCATCGATGAACAAAATTGCTGGGGAAATAGATTCTGCTGTTTTCAGGGCGTTACGCAAGTTTGCTTCACTTCGTCCCACCATTGAGCCGTCGTAAACTCGCCCCATGTCCAATCGCAACAGTGGTAAACCCCACAGTCGGGAAGTAGTTTTGGCAATTAATGACTTACCGCAACCGGGAACTCCTAGAATTAACATCCCTTTTGGTTGAGGCAAACCATACTCTCTCGCTCTCTCTGTGAAAGCGTTGGAGCGTTGCTTGAGCCATCGCTTTAACTCTTCTAAGCCACCTACTGCATCAATGGTTTCATCTTCTTCAATGTATTCTAAGATACCATTGCGCCGAATTAGTTGCTTTTTCTCAGATAGAACGATATCTACCTCATCTTCCGTCAAACGCCCTGTAGTTACCTGTGCCTTACGGTAGACTTTTTCAGCTTCATCTTTGGTTAAACCCAAAGCTGCCCTGAGAAGTTTTTCTCTAGCCTCTGTTGTCAACCGCCGCCCACGATTTTGGTCTATGTGATAAGTCAGTACTTTATTCAACTCAGCCATATCTGGCAGGCGAAAGTCCAGAACTACAACTTCCTTTTCCAGTTCTATAGGTACTTGCTGCATCGGGGACATCAAAATAATGTTCTTCTGCGTACCTTTGAAGCTGGCGATCGCATCACGTAACGATCTGGTGGTTGCAGGCGCATCAATAAACGGATGTAAATCTTTAAGAATAAATATACTTGGTTCTTTTTGCCGGATAATCCACTCAATTGCCGCCTCTGGAGATACGGTATTGTGTTGGGTGACATTCCGGGGTTGACCGTACTCCACAATGCCGTGTGTTACTGTCCAAACAAATACTCGGCGCTGGGGCTTTAACAACTGGGCGATCGTGGAAATTGCTTGCTCAGCCCGCTCCTCCTCGGAGGTCACAAGGTAGATTAAAGGGTATTGAGCTTGAATTAGGATATTGAGCTCTTCTTTCATACATCGACCTTCTCGAGACCTTATAGAG
Organism: Nostoc sp. FACHB-973; assembly: GCF_014698115.1. Lineage (GTDB taxonomy): Bacteria > Cyanobacteriota > Cyanobacteriia > Cyanobacteriales > Nostocaceae > Nostoc > Nostoc muscorum. Next base: position 51,848 of record NZ_JACJSJ010000030.1, on the reverse strand, counting down.
ACAGTAGAGACATTGCTTTCGGTAAAGGCAACCGAATGATGAATTTAGTCATTCATCATTCCTATCTAGCAAGGAACCAACTCTTCCTCACCCTTGGGATGGGTTTCATCTTCATCCATTTCATCAATGGAAAGATGCTCTTGACCAACTACTCCTGGTTGATTGCCCAAATTAACCAGTTCCCCATCACGTAAGACTAGTGAGCTATCACAAGTTGGGCATGAATAAACTCTATGAGTCCGCCCATAAGATGAAGCTTCCACTTCATCAACTAATTCTGAATTAGACAGGTAAAAAACGAGGGCACGTTCGGCAAGTTCTGACATGTGTTGGCAGTCAACTGCTGAACGAATCTTCAGTTTTCTGTGCAACTCTGGCGATAAATACAAAGTGACCTTTTGCTTAGTTTGCGTTTGCATATAACTCTTTAACGGTCTTACCCGGGTATGTATATCAAGTTATCGGTTCTTTTATTGGTTGTCAAGACGGTAAAACGTTTTGACGGCAGTTTCGTTACATTTATTTATATTTGCGGCTGAAATGCTGTTGATAACTAGCCATGCTGAGATTTTTCCGGCAACGAGAACTAGTTATGAAGCAATGATTGACTGACTTGGCTTATTTTTTAATTACTTGGAGCCTTAGCGGATTAAAGTTGAACACCTTTCCAGAATTGGCGAAGGTATTGATTTGAGTTTCTGGTATTTCTATAAAATCAGTGACTTTGGCAAAATGCGTGATGTAAATGGCTACTGCTAATAAAACCTGTAGTTTGGGGCGAATAATTTATCGGTTTGCCGCCAGCGTTAGCTCTTTCACTGCCCTGTTAATAATCCTGTGGGGTTGTGCTGGGACTGATTTTAACGTCGAAGCGATCGCCTGGAAAACTTATAGCAACTCCCGTTATGGTTTTGAGTTTCCATATCCCAGTAATTGGACTTCTTTGGCAGCCCCAGAAAACAATGATGGAATTACGTTTATTTCACCACAGGACAACTCAGTGAAAATTCGCGGGTGGGCAAGTCAACAGCTACCAAATTCGATTGTCAAAGACCGGGAGCCTGGGAAAAAGATAAAATCCAACTTTCAGACTGCCCAAGGAATATCTGGGGTACTGGTTGTAGAAGCCGACCAACGAGCAGCTTCAATGACACTGACACTAACTCAGAATCAAGTGAAATACTACTGGCAGGGACAAAGCAACAGCCAAGAATTTCCAGATTACTACCCCTTGTTTTATTACATTGCCCAGCAGTATCGGATTCCAAAGTCTTAAGTTATGGGGCATTGGGAGTACTGTTAGCGATACCGGGGCGGTGAGCCGCGTGCTGAGTTATTTCTCCCCTGCATCCCTTGCTTCCCCTGCTCCCTCATCTCCCTCATCTCCCTCATCTCCCTCATCTCCCTCATCCCCCCTACTCCCTACTCCCCACTCCCCATTCCCCTAAAATCTACATCTCTCTCAGAATGATGATTGAGAGGGGACAGAAACCTGATAGATTTAGCTATCAGCGAGTAAAAACTGGTGAAGATGAAAGTCCTGGTTATTGGTGGCGATGGATATTGCGGTTGGGCAACTGCTCTTTACCTTTCCAATCGAGGTTATGAAGTTGGAATTTTAGATAGTTTGGTGCGGCGGCACTGGGATAATGAGCTGGGTGTTGAAACTCTCACCCCGATCGCACTTATTCAGCAACGCCTCCAGCGCTGGCAAGATTTAACTGGTAAATCTATCGACCTGTTCATTGGCGATATTACTAATTACGAGTTTCTCAACAAAGCATTACATCAATTTCAGCCAAATGCCATAGTGCATTTTGGCGAACAGCGCTCGGCTCCATTTTCGATGATTGACCGCGAACATGCAGTTGTCACCCAGGTAAATAACGTAGTTGGTACGTTGAACATACTGTATGCCATGCGGGAAGATTTCCCAGATTGTCATTTGGTGAAGCTGGGGACGATGGGTGAATACGGTACACCCAACATTGACATCGAAGAAGGGTACATCACCATTGAACACAATGGACGCAAGGATACCCTACCTTATCCCAAGCAACCTGGTTCGATGTACCATTTGAGCAAAGTCCATGATAGTCATAACATTCACTTTGCTTGCCGGATTTGGGGATTGCGGGCAACGGATTTAAATCAGGGTGTGGTTTACGGCGTCTTAACCGAAGAAACGGGGATGGACGAATTATTGATTAATCGGCTGGATTATGATGGCGTGTTTGGTACCGCACTGAACCGTTTTTGTATTCAAGCAGCCATTGGACACCCCCTGACCGTTTACGGCAAAGGTGGACAAACTCGCGGATTTTTGGATATTCGGGATACAGTCAGATGTGTGGAATTAGCGATCGCTAACCCTGCCGAAGCTGGTGAATTCCGCGTATTTAACCAATTTACCGAACAATTCAGCGTTGGCGACTTGGCATTATTGGTGAAAAAAGCTGGGAATGCAATGGGGTTGAATGTAGAAATCAATCACCTAGATAATCCCAGAGTCGAGAAAGAAGAACATTACTTCAACGCTAAAAACACCAAATTGCTGGATTTAGGTTTACAGCCGCATTTTCTTTCTGATTCTTTACTTGATTCTCTGTTAAACTTTGCAATCAAGTATCAGAAACGAGTTGATAAAAAACAAATTCTGCCCAAAGTCTCTTGGCACAGAAGTTAGAGTTTACCCCACGTGCGGCTGATAACGGAACCTTATTTAACTCAAGTCAATAACTGGCCAAAAACTGGTCGTCATATCCTAGCACAATATGACGACCATTCAATAGTTGTTTATCAGGCATATCGTCCAGCTATTGGGAACTTCGCCGCCACCTACGGTTATTTTGGTGGTGAGTTCAGTTTTGACCGCATGAGTTGGATAAAACCTAACTTCCTCTGGATGATGTATCGTTCTGGATGGGGTACAAAAATTGGGCAAGAGGTAGTGTTAGCTATTTGGATTAAGCGTTCAGCTTTTGATGAAATTTTAAGAGCGGCTGTTCATTCGAGCTACGTTCCAGAACTTTATCCCAATATAAGTGCGTGGCAAACAGCACTGAAGCACTCACAAGTTCGCTTGCAGTGGGACCCAGACCATCACCCATCTGGGACAAAATTAGAACGACGTGCTATTCAGTTAGGGTTACGGGGTCAAGTGCTAACTGCTTACGCCAAAGATTGGATTTTAAACATTGAGGACATCTCAGACTTTGTACAAAAACAGCGCCAAAACATTAAGTCTGACTGTGAACAATTGATTACACCACGGGAGATAGTTTACTCTGTGTTTGATAGCGAAACGCAAGAAAAGCTGAGATTATCTGCCTGGACTGAATAGTTTTTTATGAGAATTGCTCTATTCACCGAAACCTTTTTGCCCAAGGTTGACGGCATTGTAACGCGCCTGCGCCACACCGTTGATCATCTACAACGCAATGGTAATCAAGTGCTGGTGATTGCCCCTGATGGAGGCATAACAGAACACAAAGGCGCTAAAGTTTACGGCGTTACTGGCTTTCCTCTGCCATTGTATCCAGAATTAAAAATGGCACTTCCTCGCCCAGCCATTGGTTACACTTTAGAAGAGTTTCAGCCAGATATTATTCATGTCGTGAATCCAGCAGTTTTGGGTTTATCTGGCATATTTTATAGCAAATTCCTGAAAATCCCCTTAGTGGCGTCTTATCATACCCATTTACCCCAGTATCTCCAACATTACGGGTTGGGTATGCTAGAAGGGCTGCTTTGGGAACTGCTCAAAGGCGCTCATAATCAAGCAGCTTTGAATCTGTGTACCTCCACAGCTATGATGGAGGAACTGTCAGCACACGGTATTGAACGGGTAGATTTATGGCAGCGTGGGGTGGATACGGAATTATTTCATCCCGATTTAGCTAGTGTAGAGATGCGATCGCGTCTATCGCAAAATCATCCAGAAAGTCCCTTGCTACTTTACGTTGGGCGTCTTTCTGCTGAAAAAGAAATTGAGCGCATCAAACCAATTTTAGAAGCAATCCCCGAAGCGCGATTGGCATTGGTTGGGGACGGACCGCACCGCCAAGCATTGGAAAAACATTTTTCTGGCACAAACACCCATTTTGTTGGGTATCTCATGGGGCAAGAGCTAGGTTCTGCCTTTGCTAGCGCTGACGCCTTTATTTTTCCTTCCCGAACAGAAACACTAGGCTTAGTACTACTAGAAGCAATGGCAGCCGGTTGTCCGGTGGTAGCAGCCCGTTCTGGAGGAATCCCTGATATTGTGACAGATGGGGTAAATGGATATCTTTTTGAGCCAACAGCAGACGTTCAAGGAGCATTGTCCGCTACTGTCCGCCTATTAGAACAGAAACAACAACGAGACATCATCCGTCAAAATGCTCGCCAGGAAGCAGAAAGTTGGGGTTGGGCAGCTGCCACTTCTCAGTTACAAAATTACTATCAAAAGGTGATATTTTCTCAACAATAGGGTGCTGGGGACTGGGGATTGGGGATTGGGGATTGGGTATAAGGTAGAATTCAGTCCCTACTCCCTAATCTCCAATACCTACTCCCTAATCCCCAATCCCCAGTCCCCAATCCCTAGTACCCAAAATTTCCATGACACTCCCTAACCCTGGCAGCGTCTTGGCTACATTAACTGAACTGACTCAAGTTAATCGTACTCACGCCTTACTGCGTCGCGTTAAAGATTTATCTGTTAATGAATTTGTTTGCTTACTTGACTTTATAACGGCTGAGTTTCAGCAATTTCTCAGAGCCATTGAACTAATTAATAATGAAGCTCTAGAAACTATGTTGGAGAAAGTCCTAGAAGCGATTACGCTCAAAATTGGTCAAATTCTCCAAGCAGAACACACAGCTATTTTTTTAGTTGACCATGACAAAGGCCAACTTTGGTCAAAAGTTCCCCAAGATAATACTCAAAAGTTCTTAGAAATTCGTACTCCCATCACAGTCGGCATCCCTGGTCATGTTGCTACTACAGGTCAATATCTAAATATATCTGAAACTTATACTCACCCTCTATTTAGCCCAGAACTGGAAAAACAAATGGGCTACAAAATTCAGAATATTTTATGTATGCCAGTTATTAGTAGCAAAAACAAAACTGTGGCGGTAGTGCAACTGGCTAATAAAACTGGGAATATTCCATTTAATCATGATGATGAAGAACGTTTTCGAGATTTCGCTGCTTCTATTGGAATTATCCTGGAAAGCTGCCAATCTTTTTATGTCGCTGCTCGCAATCAAAGAGGCGCAACGGCTTTGCTGCGGGCAACTCAAACACTAGGGCAAAGTCTGGATTTAGAAGCAACTTTGCAAATAGTTATGGAGCAAGCTCGAATTTTAATGCAAGCAGACCGCAGTACGCTGTTTTTATATCGTAAAGAAATGAGCGAACTCTGGACGAAAGTAGCAGCGGCCGATGGCATAAATTTAATAGAAATTCGCATTCCTGCTAACCGTGGCATTGTTGGCTATGTAGCTTCTACTGGTGAAGCCCTAAATATTCCCGATGCTTACAAAGACCCCCGTTTTGACCCGACTACAGATAGAAAAACTGGGTATGTAACTCGCAATATTTTGTGTTTGCCAGTCTTTAATTCGGCAAATGAATTGATTGGCGTAACACAATTAATTAATAAGCAACAAAGCAGTTTTACTGCCTCTGATGAAGAGTTTATGCGGGCTTTTAATATCCAGGCAGGAATTGCTTTAGAAAATGCTCGGCTGTTTGAAAATGTGCTGTTAGAAAAGCAGTATCAGAAAGACATTTTGCAAAGTCTTTCTGATGCTGTAATTTCTACAGATATGGCAGGAAAAATCGTCACAATTAATGATGCAGCATTAGAATTATTGGGTTGTCCTATCGGAGATGCTAGTACCAAAAGCAACAAACTGTTGTGGGAACAAAATTTGATTGGTCGCCGAGTTTGGGAAGTTGTACCGATTGAAAATCTGCAAATGCGGCTAGAAGATAGTTTAAAAACTGGAGCTAAACATTATGTGCCAGAGCAAAGTTTGATAGTGGGACTGTATCAAGTTATGAGCGCTGTTAGCGATAGCGGGGCGTTGAACCAGTGCCCAGTTTTGAGTTTTATTCAGGAATCGGTATCCAAAACTCAGTACTTAAGTTTAGCAGTGCGCGATCGCCATAATCCCGATATTTTTATTCCTTGGAATCAACCTCTAACCCCCAAATCTAAGTTTCTCACAGCCGATCGCGTGCAAATATTAGAACGCAGTATCAATCTCACTGTTAATCCTTTAACTAACCCAGAAGGTGGTGTCCGCGGTGGTTTGGTGGTGTTGGAAGATATCAGTCAGGAAAAACGCATGAAAACTACCATGTCCCGCTACCTGACGCCCCATGTAGCCGAACAAGTTATGGCTTTGGGGGAAGATGCTTTAATGGTGGGTGAACGCAAGGAAGTAACCATCTTGTTTTCTGATATCCGAGGCTACACTACACTTACGGAAAATCTCGGTGCAGCTGAGGTGGTATTGCTGCTCAATCAGTATTTTGAAACAATGGTAGAAGCAGTTTTTAACTACGAAGGCACTCTCGATAAATTTATTGGCGATGCTTTAATGGCCGTATTTGGTGCCCCATTACCACTTACAGAAAATCATGCTTGGAGGGCTGTACAATCGGCATTGGATATGCGACACCGCTTAGAGGAATTTAACCAGCGGCGAATTATCCAGGCGCAGCCACAAATTCATATTGGCATTGGGATTAGTTCTGGGGAAGTGGTTTCGGGTAATATTGGTTCTCGCAAGCGCATGGATTACACCGTAATTGGCGACGGTGTAAATTTGAGTTCGCGCTTGGAAGGGGTAACTAAGGAATACGGTTGTGATATTCTTTTAAGTGAATTTACTTACCAACTTTGCAGCGATCGCATTTGGGTGCGCCAGTTAGATAGAATTCGAGTCAAAGGGAAACACCAAGCAGTCAATATCTACGAGTTAGTTGGCGATCGCAGTACTCCAATAGATGCCAACACTCAAGAGTTTTTGTTTCACTATCATACTGGACGCTCAGCTTATTTATCGCGTAATTTTTCACAAGCGATCGCTTGTTTTGAAGCCGCTAAACGCATCAAACCCAAAGACCAAGCTGTGAATATCCACCTAGAACGTGCTTGTAATTACCAACAAACGCCGCCTCCAGAATCCTGGGATGGTGTTTGGACAATGCTTACTAAGTAATCGAAGGGCAAAGGGTCAATAAATGCTTTTTCTGGGTTAGACTCGGAACTAACTTTTCAACCTTGACCCTCTCCCTGGTCATCCAGAAATGGATCTTCGCCGATTCTTAGTTCTTTTTTTGAGCGTTTCAACTGTTTCCATAAATCCTTTATTTGGTCATAAGCTTCATCTGGAGCCATTTTTCCACCTGTTTCTAGGTTGCAAATGTAGCTTACTTTTTGGGCAAATTCCTGTAAATTCGCATTAAAAACTAAGTTTTCTGGCTTTACTTGACCGTAGTAGCGGCCACGAGGATAGATAAAATCATCCTTATTCACTATTTTTTTCTCCATTTATTAAATTCCCTTTTCGTTTGAATCTTGGAAGCTGAATCACTAGCTACCCCGGTCTTTCTTTTGTCAAACTAGGGCAATTGAATCATTTAACTCCGTTGTCAACCGTTGATGCGGGAGTTGATCTATTCAGATATTGAAGCTAGAGGATAAAGCTTGAAATACTTTCAACGTAAACTTTACAAACAAAGTCCCTGCTAAAGTGACTAGAGAGAATCAGCACTTACGCAAACAATAGCCGAAACCCTTATTTTTACGCAGGGGCAATTCATGAATTGCCCCTACAGCGTGTACTTTTACGTAAGTCCTAAGAATATTTAATTTTCCTCCCAATTATCAATTTATATCATGTTAATTTATGAAATTCGGATTGTAATTAATTTCGCTAAAAACCCTTATTCGGTAAGTATTAATATATACTGTTTTTTAAAAATTTTCTTTGCAAAAATAATTACAAGTAAACTTTAAATCAATAAATTACACATCAAAAACTTACTATCTACTAGATATAATTGTCTTCTGTTAAAAGTTAGAGATCAAGTTCTGAATCTTTAGTAATCCGCTCCTGGTTGCTAACCATTGACCCAAAAACCAGACTCTTACAACTATTTTCACGTTTACAGACCAGGATTCAGTCCAGGGAGTGGGGAGTGATTCAATTTTAGATTTTAGATTTTTCGTTCAATCCAAAATCTAAGTTTCGCTCTAAGCGCATCTTTGGTGCTTTTAAATTCCCCAAAGCTCCCAAGGCACAGTACTAATTCCCAGTCCCCAATCCCCAGTCCCCAATCCCCAGTCCCCATTACCCAGTCCCCAATGGCTAATGACTAATAACTAAAATTGACATCTTAGAAGGACGGGTTTTTAAACCCAAATTTTCGATAAAATGGTGAAGCCTCAAAGGACAAAAATTGTCCATCGCCTAAAAATTTATCTGCCACCATGTCTGTTAATTCCAAACTATACGAAGGCAAAGCTAAAATTCTCTATGCAACGGACGATCCGGAAGTCTTGTTAGCTGATTTCAAGGATGATGCCACGGCGTTTAACGCCCAAAAGCGTGGCAGTATTCAAGGAAAAGGAGAAATCAATTGTAGCATTTCCAGCCAGCTTTTTAAACAGTTGGAGGCAAATGGTATAAAGACTCACTTTATCGACAGCCCTGCCCCGAATCAGATGCGGGTGAGAGCAGTCAAGATTGTGCCTTTAGAAGTAGTGATTAGAAATATTGCTGCTGGCAGCCTGTCTCAGCAAACAGGGTTGCCAGTGGGTACAATTCTGAAACAGCCTTTGGTTGAGTTTTATTACAAAAACGACGAATTAGGAGATCCTTTGTTGACACGCGATCGCCTGTACCTGCTAGAACTAGCTACGCCGGAACAAGTGGATGCAATTACACATCTAGCATTGCAAATCAACGAGTTTCTCGGTGGCTTTTGGCAGCGGTGCGGCATTACCCTAGTAGACTTCAAACTAGAATTTGGTTTGGACTCACAACAGCAGTTGCTCTTGGCAGATGAAATTAGCCCCGACACCTGCCGTTTGTGGGATACCGCAGAACAAGACTCAAACCGTCGGGTAATGGACAAAGACCGCTTTCGCCGGGACTTAGGAAATGTAGAGGGTGCTTACCAGGAGGTTTTACAGCGAGTGCTAAAAGCAGTAGAGAATAATAATTAAAAAATTGGGAAAAATCTATTAAACTCGTGTGGATTGTCATTTGTCATTTGTCCTTTGTGAAGAACCAACGCCCAATACTTCTCTACCAGAGGCTGCGCCAACGGCTTAGCTCAGTACAAGTGCCCAATGCCCAATGCCCAATGCCCAAAGACTAATTTGTGATGGTGTGTGTGTGGTTGTGAAGAGGAATCATAAGTAAAATGCGTTTATATCCAGTATTGCTGACAGCAGTAGCAATTGCAGTGCCTTTGGGCGGCTTACCGAGTGCAAATGCACAAACCGCCAACAGTTCAAAACAGACAACAGAAGTTTTGACACTAGAAACAAATCAGCAGCCAGAAAAAGATACTGGTCAGGCTAACTCTGGTAATAGTCTAGAATCTCGACCCAATGCCACAGAGGTTGCAGAGGCGGAACATCTCCAGTCTCGCGTTGTAGCAGTTTTCCCTGGTAAAAAAACAAAAGTGATTGCCACACCAGAGGTAATAGTGCCAACCTCCACAACACCAACAGCGGCACAAACCTTAAGTAATGGCAATATTGCTCAACAGCCATCTCCTGCTCCAGACATTCCACCCCCAGATATTCAGCAACCAACGCCTTCGCCAACACCTGAGACTACTCCAGTCCCAGAGAATGTCGATCCCCCTGCAACAGAACCTGTATTACCCACAACTCCCGAAGATACTCAACAACCATCTTCCACTCCCGACATTCCCCTGCCAGATAGTCAACAACGAACACCAGCCCCAGCCCCAGCCCCAGGAACTACTCCGGAAAATACACAACCTGGCGCAGCCCCAGAAGCCACCGATCCCCGCGTACTGGTATCGGAAGTACTGATTAGATCCCAGAGTGGGCAACTATCCCCAGAATTGGAAGAACAAGTTTACAGAGTCATTCGTACCCAACCAGGACGAACCACAACCCGTAGCCAACTGCAAGAAGATATTAACGCCATTTTTGGTACTGGCTTCTTCTCGAATGTCCAAGCAACCCCAGAAGACACCCCCCTGGGAGTACGGGTGAGCTTTGTTGTACAGCCCAACCCAGTTTTAAGTAAAGTAGAAGTGCAAGCTAATCCTGGAACTGGCGTTGCCTCGGTACTACCACCCAGCACTGTAGATGAAGTATTTCGTGAGCAGTATGGTAAAATTTTAAACCTGCGTGACTTGCAGGAAGGAATCAAGCAGTTAAACAAGCGGTATCAAGACCAAGGTTACGTACTAGCCAACGTCATTGGAGCGCCCCAAGTCTCTGAAAACGGAGTTGTTACCCTACAAGTAGCAGAAGGGGTAGTGGAAAACATTCGAGTCCGGTTCCGCAATAAAGATGGTCAGGAAACAGACGAGAAAGGACAACCAATTCGGGGACGCACGCAAGAATACATCATTACACGGGAAGTGGAATTAAAGCCAGGACAGGTATTCAACCGCAACACAGTCCAAAGAGACCTACAGCGTGTGTATGGACTGGGACTGTTTGAAGATGTGAATGTCTCCCTTGACCCTGGTACTGACCCCAGCAAGGTGGATGTAGTAGTGAATGTGGCTGAACGTAGCAGCGGTTCTATTGCCGCTGGGGCAGGGATTAGTTCTGCTAGCGGACTTTTTGGTACAGTCAGCTATCAACAGCAAAACCTGAATGGCAGAAACCAAAAACTGGGAGCAGAAGTACAGGTGGGAGAAAGAGAACTGCTGTTTGACCTGCGGTTTACCGACCCCTGGATTGCCGGAGATCCTTACCGGACTTCCTACACAACTAATCTTTTTCGCCGCAGTTCCATTTCGTTGGTTTTTGATGGCAAAGATCAAGATATTAGGACGTTTGAGCCAGATCCAAATAATTCAGACACACGAATCACCAATCCTGTAAATACAGATGCTCAGGATCGTCCCCGTATAGTCCGTCTAGGTGGCGGTGTCACTTTTACTCGTCCTCTATCCTCCAATCCATACAAAAGTTCAGTGTGGACTGCCTCAGCAGGTTTACAGTATCAACGAGTTACCAGTGAAGATGCTGATGGCAACCGCAGAAGAAAAGGGGCACTGTTCAATGAGAATGAAGATCCTATCGACGAGAAAACTGGAAAGGTTTTCCTTGATCCCGCTCAGCTATCCACCACCCCATTAACTCAGTCTTCAGAAGGTCAAGACGATTTATTACTGTTACAGTTGGGGGCACAGCGGGATCTTCGTAATAATCCCCTCCAACCCACTAGCGGTTCTTATCTCCGCTTCGGCATAGATCAGTCAGTCCCTATAGGACTAGGTAATATTTTACTCACTAGATTACGTGGTAGCTACAGTCAATATATCCCCGTGCAATTGATTCGTCTCAGCAAAGGGGCACAAACCCTAGCATTTAATCTGCAAGCAGGAACTGTCCTTGGTGACTTGCCCCCCTACGAAGCCTTTACCATTGGCGGTAGCAACTCGGTTCGGGGTTACGAAGAAGGAGCATTAAGCAGTGGACGCAGTTATGTGCAAGCATCAGTTGAGTATCGGTTTCCAGTTTTTTCAGTAGTTAGCGGCGCACTATTTTTTGATATCGGTAGTGACTTGGGAACTACTACCAGACCAGCTGAAATACTGAACAAAAACGGTACTGGCTACGGTTATGGTCTCGGCGTTCGCGTCCAGTCTCCCTTGGGGCCAATTCGCATTGACTACGGTATCAACGATGATGGTGATAGCCGGATTAATTTCGGTATTGGCGAAAGGTTTTAATTTGTCATTGGGCATTGGTCATTGGTCAATAACAAATGACAAATGACAAATGACAAATGACAATTCTCTTTTGGGATTAGCTTGCTAATTTTGACGTTTGCCTCAATACTGTTCCGATAAAGAGATAAATGACATTTATGAGCAAATATCAGGGGTTTTACCAAAACAGACTATGAACGATACTAAACGAAATACATTGAGTTTTCGCTTATGCAACAGCACACTCTAGCAGCCCCAATCACCCAGACTGGAGTGGGACTACATAGCGGTGTGACTACAGAAGTGCGGATACTACCAACTGAGCCTAGTAGTGGACGCTACTTTGTCAGGGTAGATTTACCGGATATGCCAATAATTCCAGCCCAAGTCGCAGCGGTTAATCACACTGTTCTCTCAACTCAACTGGGGAAGGGTGAGGTATATGTTCGCACAGTAGAACATTTGTTAGCAGCGCTTTCGTCTATGGGTGTGGATAACGCCCGCATTGAAATTGATGGTCCAGAAGTACCACTTTTGGATGGTTCGGCAAAAGTGTGGACAGCTAATATTGCCGAAGTTGGCTTGGTATCACAACCAATTGATAACCAGGAACCCTTAATTGTTAAAGAACCAATATGGGTTTATCAAGAAGATGCCTTTGTCTGTGCCCTCCCAGCACCCGAAACCCGCTTTAGTTACGGTATCGACTTTGACCTTGACGCCATTGGTAACCAATGGCATAGTTGGTCACCAACGGCTGAATTAGGAGATGCTTCTGCTAGCTTTGCTGGGGAAATAGCTCCTGCTCGTACTTTTGGGTTACTCCATCAAATTGAACATTTACAAAAAACAGGGTTAATTAAAGGTGGTAGTTTGGATAATGCACTGGTTTGTGGCCCCGAAGGGTGGGTAAATCCACCATTAAGATTTGCAAATGAGCCAGTCCGTCATAAAATCTTGGATTTAGTAGGAGATTTAAGTTTACTAGGAAATTTTCCTGTTGCTCATTTCTTAGCGTATAAAGCCAGCCACAATTTACACATTCAACTGGCTAAGAAAATTTTAGATTTGGGATTTTAGATTTGGGATTGGATCTGAAAGCTGAAAATCCTAGATTCATAAGGGTTTCAATGTACGCCTACTCAATTACCAGGTTAAAAATCAACTACACGGCTAATGTCAATTCTTACTCAAGTGAATAGCAGCGATCGCACCACACCTGTATCTACCGAACAACAGGGCACAAATGAGACTACAATCACATCTGAGATTAAAACAACTTTCACATCTGAAGAAATTCAGCAACTGCTACCCCACCGCTACCCATTTTTACTTATAGACAAAATCATTGACTACATCCCAAGTAAAAAAGCTGTTGGCATTAAAAATGTCACAGTTAACGAACCCTGTTTCCAAGGTCATTTTCCCGGACGACCACTGATGCCAGGAGTGCTAATTGTCGAAGCAATGGCACAAGTCGGAGGCATTGTCTTAACTCAAATGCCTCAGGCTGAAGGTGGACTGTTCGTTTTCGCTGGTATCGATAAAGTCCGCTTTCGTCGGCAAGTCATACCGGGAGATCAACTAGTAATGACGGTGGAACTGTTATGGGTAAAACAACGTCGTTTCGGTAAGATGCAAGGTATTGCCGAAGTTGACGGTCAACTCGCTTGTGAAGGCGAATTGATGTTTTCTTTAGTTAACTAAAAGTTTGCTTTCGTGGTATGGGCATAGCCGTGAATTGCCCTACTGAATCCCGACTAAGGATAACAGTTAAAAAAAAAATCCACAACAGCATCTTATAATTTCTTGATTTTCGGCGCCCTCTCTGACGAGACGCTACGCCAACACACTTAACTTGCTTTGCCCGACACTTTCGCTCACTGAAACACTCACACTCAGCAACACCAGTCGCCTCAATGGAACGGCAGTCCCTACAACTCTGTTAACCGGAGCAAGGCGCTGCCCAAAAAACCCCCATTCGCGCTGGCTTTATTAAGACAGTTCTGGAGATTCACCCTTGAAAACGCTTATTCATCCAACTGCTGTAGTTCATCCCAAATCGGAACTCCACCATACAGTGCAAGTCGGTGCCTATGCTGTGATTGGAGCGCATGTCAAAGTCGGTCCTGAAACAATTATTGGCGCTCATGTGGTGCTAGAAGGACCTTGTGAAATTGGGGCGGGAAATCAGATTTTTACAGGGGCAGCCATCGGCATGGAACCCCAGGATCTCAAGTTTGTGGGAGAACCAACCTGGGTCAAAATTGGTGATAACAACTTGATTCGTGAGTACGTGACCATTAACCGCGCTACTGGTGCTGGTGAAGCAACAGTGATTGGTGATGGTAACCTGTTGATGGCTTATGTCCACATAGCTCATAACTGCGTGATTGAAGACCAGGTAGTGATTGCCAACTCTGTGGCGTTGGCAGGTCATGTGCATATAGAGTCACGCGCCAGGCTGAGTGGGGTCTTAGGTGTCCATCAATTTGTGCATATTGGTAGACAGGCAATGGTGGGCGGTATGGCACGTATTGATCGGGATGTAGCCCCATATATGCTAGTGGAGGGAAATCCGGCGCGGGTGCGGACTCTCAACCTTGTGGGACTCAAACGGTCTGGTATGGACGCAGCAGATTTACAAATGCTGAAAAAAGCCTTCCGCATTCTCTACCGCTCTGATTTGTCGTTTAAGGATGCCTTGGAACAACTGGAATTGTTAGGGGATACTGAAGAGTTGCAGCATTTGAGGCGCTTCCTGCTACTTTCTCAGATGCCAGGAAGGCGTGGCTTGATTCCTGGGAAGGCGAAAAAAGGCGCAAGTGATGAATCGTGAGTTAGATACAGACGCGATTAATCGCGTCTGTACAAAAGTTAGGAGTTATGAGTTGATAAATTAAATTTTTTGACTTCTAACTCCTCACTTTTAACTCCTCACTTTTAACTCTTAACTCCTAACTTGAATTATCAAATGCGGATATTTATCAGCACTGGAGAAGTATCTGGCGATTTGCAAGGGTCGCTGCTAATTACAGCGCTCAAGCGTCAAGCTGTGGCGATGGGGTTGGAATTAGAGATTTTGGCGCTGGGTGGCGAAAAAATGCTGGAGGCTGGGGCAACTCTGCTGGGCAATACTAGTAGTATCGGCTCAATGGGTATTCTGGAAGGATTGCCTTATGTTTTGCCCACTCTCCAGGTGCAACGACGGGCGATCGCTTCCCTAAAACAAAATCCACCAGATTTGGTAGTTTTGATTGACTACATAGGCCCAAATCTGGGGATTGGCACTTTTATGCAACAAAATTTACCACACGTACCCGTGGTATATTACATTGCTCCGCAGGAGTGGGCTTGGTCATTGAATTTGCGTAACACTAACCGACTTGTTGGTTTCACAGACAAACTATTAGCAATTTTTCCAGAAGAAGCTCGTTACTATCGCCAGCAAGGGGCAGAAGTTAGTTGGGTAGGGCATCCTCTAGTTGACCGGATGCAAGACGCTCCCAGTCGCCAAGCAGCGCGTGCAACACTGGGGATTGCACCAGAACAAATTGCGATCGCTCTACTTCCCGCCTCTCGCCGCCAAGAATTAAAATATCTTTTACCAATAATTTTTCAAGCTGCCCAAACTATTCAAGCTAAATTACCCGAAGTTCATTTTTGGATTCCCCTGTCTCTGGAAATCTACAGACAGCCAATCGAGGAGGCAATTGAGCGTTACGGTTTGCGGGCTACAGTTTTATCAGCTCAACAAAAGGAAGTTTTTGCTGCTGCTGATTTAGCCATTAGCAAATCTGGTACCGTCAACTTAGAACTTGCCTTGTTAAACGTGCCGCAAGTTGTAGTTTATCGCCTAAATCCCATAACTGTTTGGTTAGGTCGTAAATTCCTCAAAGGTTCTATAACTTTTGCATCGCCACCTAATTTGGTAGTGATGAAGCCAATTGTGCCAGAATTTTTACAAGAGCAAGCCACACCAGAAAATATTATTCAAGCAGCGATGGAATTGCTAGTCAATCCCAGTCGCAGGCAGCAAACTTTGGCAGATTATCAAGAGATGCGGCGGTGTTTGGGAGAAATTGGCGTGTGCGATCGGGCTGCTCAAGAAATTTTGGGAATGTTGCCCTGGAGTGGGGAGTAGGGAGTGGGGAGTGGGGAGTAGGGGAGATGAGGGGGATGAGGGAGCAAAGGGGCGGAGGGGAGAATAATATACTCCTAACTCTTAACTCTTAACTCAGCACAGGCTAAACGCCCCGCTACCGCTAACAGCACTCAGCACTTTCCAATGCCCAGAAAGCTCATCGACAAAAAAATGAAAGAGCAGCTAAAAAGACCAATAGTAATAGATTTATTTGCCGGCGCAGGAGGGCTAAGTTTAGGATTTGAACAAGCTGGTTTTGATGTGAAAGCTGCTGTTGAAATCGATCCAGTTCATGCGGTTGTTCATAAGTTTAATTTCCCTCATTGTGTGGTATTACCTTGTTCGATAACTGAATTATCGGGGAAAGAGATTCGGGAAAGAACTGGAATTGGCAACCAAAATATCGAAACTATAATTTCTGGTTCACCGTGTCAAGGTTACTCCTATATCGGCCGGAGAGCATTAGACGATCCCAGAAATTTTTTGGTCAAAGATTTTATCAGAATTGTCTTAGAATTAGAACCTTCTTATTTTGTTTTTGAAAATGTTAAAGGCTTAACAGTTGGGAAACATAAATGTTTTTTGTCTGAGCTAATCAAAACTTTCAAAAAAAATGGCTATAAAATCCGTTTACCGTGGAAAGTTTTGAATGCTGCTGATTATGGGGTACCACAAAGGCGAGAAAGATTATTTATCATTGGTGCAAAGAAAGGTTTTGTTTTGCCTAAGTATCCTACCCCATCTAGTAAATCAACTTGTGGGACATTAGCCAATCCTATTTTACCTCTGACTCCTTCTTGTTGCGATGCCCTTGGAGATTTACCAGAAGCAGAAGAATTTGAGGAGTTATTATCTAGTGATTGCGTAGAAACAGAAAAATGGAGCAATCCCAGCAACTATGCACGAGAAATGAGATGTTTAGATGATAGCAGCTGGCACTTTGGCTACAAGAGAAATTGGAATCCCTCTGTTTTGACTTCTAGCATGAGAACTAATCATTCGCAGATTTCACGGGCTAGATTTCAAGTAACAGAACAAGGAAAGAAAGAACCTATTTCTCACTTCTTCAAACTTGCAGAAAATGGCATAGCCAACACTTTAAGAGCAGGAACTGATGCTGCTCATGGCGCACATACTTCTCCAAGACCCATTCATTATAGTCAGCCTCGCTGCATTACGGTACGCGAAATGGCACGATTACATGGGTTTCCCGATTGGTTTCGTTTTCATATTACTAAATGGCATGGTGCAAGACAGGTAGGGAATGCAGTTCCGCCACCATTAGCAAGAGCAATTGGTACAGAAATTATCAAATGCTTGGGAATTACTCCAACTACTCCTGAAGATGTTTTGGATTTGGGAGATCCCAAGCTTTTATCAATGAATATGAAACAAGCTACAAATTATTGGGAGTTGACTGTACCGATTAGATGTAATGATTAGGTTAATTGGAGATAAATTATTTTGGCGATCGCCGAGTCTACTTTAACACTATTCTTTTCCTGTTTTCTGGCATTTTTAATTAATAAAACCAATTTGAACAAGGAATGTTACAGATGAAGTACTCAAAGGAGTTAAAGATAATTTTTTGACAATCTAAAATCTCAAGTATAAAATTCCAATTAGTATAATTTATTGAATAATCTTTTCCAAATACTGAGCAATCATTTGCTGTTCACCACCACGGGAAATGACAGTTTGCCGGGTGCGATATTTCTTACCAATCATTTTTAATTCTTCCTCAAAAAGAGCGCCATTTTCTTCTGTCCATAAGTATATTGTGTTGGCATCTCGAAAGTAGTATTCAGCTACTACTAACTTAGGTACAGGAAAATTGCGACCAAAATACATAGTTGTTCCCAAACTGCCTAATACCGTCCAACGCTTAGAACCTTGCTCACCTGTTTCTGCATCTACTGTGTTCCATTCGACGTAGGAACCACAAGTCAGTTCGGCACTCTCATCCAATTCATGCAGTTTTGCTAGGTCGGTTAATTCAGGGCTTCCTCGATCTAGAAAGCGCATAGTAACTGTTTTTGTTATTTCCTTAATTTTGCCATTTGGCAGTGCATAGTACCGTCGCTGAGAACACCAGTTGCCATTTGATTCTTGGAGAAAATTTTTAATTAAAAATTCTTTTTCCTGAGATATTTTCTCGTTATTGTTATGATTCATCACTAGCCTTTAATTTCTCTGAGCTTGGGAACTTATTCTTAATACAAAGATTGACAAAAAAATGAGTATTACTTTGAGCAATATCTGCTGGAATAGGAACCTATTGTGAATAAGAAACTAGGTGAGGCAGTATTTACCAAATCAATACTCTGTCTTATTAAAAGAATAACTACTTAGTTAAAAATAAATAACCGAATAAATACTTAAATATAACCTCAAAGGCTATTTTTTCAGATGCTAGATTGAAATAAAATGTATTATTTATAACATTAAAAGCAACATCAGACTATTGTAGTATCGTCATCTACCTGAAAATAGCTGTAGTAAAAAAATTTCAAGCTAGATGAAAATTATTGTTCTATATACTCTATAATTCTCATAATTACGGTATCTAACTAGAAATACCGTAGATTTAGGGGTGAATTCTGATGAGCGAGTCGCAACAACTGACACAAGTAGGTAAATACCTAACTCAGGTAATGCAGATTTATGCCAATAAAACTTTGGATGCTATGCAATTTTCGTACCAACGTCGAATCAGAAGTTGGTTCAATGGACGTACTATCCAAAGCTTCGTAAGTCTGTTGCTAATAGGCGCTGTTTTAAGTATGTTAGTTGCCTCCTGTTCGGGAAGCAGCTCAGCTACTAAAGCTGATGTAAAGCTGAGAATTGTTTCCTTTTCCGTTACTAAAGCAGCTCACGATCAGATAATTCCTAAATTTGTGGAAAAATGGAAGCAAGAACACAACCAAAACGTCACATTTGAGCAAAGTTATGGGGGTTCTGGCGCTCAAGCGGCTGCTGTCATTGCCGGTTCACAAGAAGCAGACATAGTACATTTGGCACTTCCCCTGGATGTAAATAAAATTCAGCAAGCAGGTTTAATTAAATCAGGTTGGGAAATCAAATCTCCCAGAAATGGTATCGTTAGCAGATCCGTTGCTACTATCGTAACCCGCGAAGGTAATCCTAAAGGCATCTATACTTGGCAAGACTTAGCAAAAGATGGCATCACATTGATTGCGGCTAATCCAAAAACTTCTGGTATTGCTATTTGGGAATTCTTAGGTTTGTGGGGTTCGGTGACTCAAGCAGGAGGTGACGAGACAACAGCATTAGATTATGTCACCAAAGTCTATAAAAACACCCCATCACTGACAAAAGATGCTCGTGAAGCTAGCGATTTATTTTTCCAAAAAGGTCAGGGAGATGTCTTAATTACCTACGAAAATGAAGTAATTTTGGCGGAAAAAACTGGAACAAAACTGCCTTATGTTGTACCAAAAATCAATATTTCTATTGATAACCCTGTCGCCTTAGTTGATAAAAACATTGATAAGCACGGGACAAGAAAAGTTGCACAAGCATTTGTTGACTACCTTTATTCGGCAGAAGCTCAACGAGAATTCGCTAAATTACAATATCGTCCTGTTAACCCCACCGTTGCCCAAGAAGTATTATCAGAATATCCCAAAATTGACACTTTATTCACATCTCAAGATTTAGGTGGTTGGGATAATATCGAGAAAAAGTTTTTTGTGGATGGGGCGATTTTTGACAAAGTTCAAGCTGGCAAAAAAGCATAAGTTTTGAGGATGTTTTAAAAGTATTGTATGAAACGTCAAAAGCCTCAGAACCTAACCCCCTTACCTACAAATGGGGGTTTCAAAGCCTCTCTTCATAGGTATTGCCAAAGGTTTTGAGTAGATATTTTGATTTTTCAAACATCCTCTAAATACAAGTAGATAAAAAGTATCAGAAATTTGGTGTCACTTTACCTTAATTGATAATTTATGAGCTTTCGTAGCGGATTTAAAAATAGCTTCTTGTTAACGTCTTTAATGCTTGTTGCTAGTAGCATTAGTGCTTGTAGCAGTGGACAGGAATTGAAAAGTCAGGTAAGTATTGATGGTGCAGCTGTAGGTTTTCCTGTTTCTTTAGCAGTTGCAGAAGAATATGGTAGAAGCAAACCTGAAGCTAAAGTTAGTGTGGCCTCAAGTGGTACTGGTGGAGGTTTCAGTAAATTTTGTAATGGTGATATTGATATAGCTGGTGCTTCTCGTACCATTAGAGATGAAGAAATCAAGAAATGTCAAAGTAAGAATATTGAGTTTGTTGAATTACCTATAGCTTTAGATGGAATTGCTGTGATTGCCAATCGTAAAAATAATTTTGCCAAATGTCTAACTATCAAGGAATTAGACAAGATTTGGAGTGCTAAATCAGATGGCAAAATATTGAATTGGAATCAAGTAAATCCCAAATTTCCTAATGAAAAACTCAAGCTATATGCTCCAGCGTCTGATACTGGAACATTCGATTATTTGACTCAAGCTGTTACTGGCAAAGCTAAGAATGGTCGTACAGACTACACTCCCAGTCATAATCAAAATTTACTAGTGCAAGGAGTGTCAGGAGATGAATTTTCGTTGGGTTATGTAGGAATATCTTACTACATTCAAAACCAAGAAAAGCTCAATTTAGTTGCTGTAGAAAGTCCTTTAGGAAAATGTCAAAAACCGGTCCCGGTAGATAATGTGATCAAAAATATCTACACACCTTTGTCTCGTCCTTTGTTTATCTATGTAAGTAAAAAATCTTTAGATACGAAACCAGCAGTCAAAGAATTTGTAGATTTTTATCTAGAAAATTCTTGGAAGTGGGTAGATAGTGTTGGTTATGTGGCTTTACCCGATGAGGCTTACGTTAAGGTAAAACAAAAATTCGCTACTGGTGAAACGGGGACAAAATTCAAAAAAGCCAAACCAGGTGAACCAATCACAAACTTCATATAAAGAGAGTTCCAGTCATTGTAGTCTGATTGTACTGAATAATTAATTGTTTATGCAAAATACAAATTCTCAAGACGATTTTGATCGACGCTTTAGGGAGTCACTGGATAAGAATGTATCTGAAGATATTTCCGAAAAGATTGTTGCAGTGATTTTATTTTGTTGTGCTTTAGTTTCTGTTTTGACTACCTTTGGTATTGTCTTAATTATCTTTCAGGAGACATTCGGTTTTTTTCAAGAAGTTTCGTTTGCCCAATTCTTTCTAGATACAAAGTGGACACCTCTATTTGCAGAGAGACATTTTGGTATTTGGCCTTTGATTAATGGTACTTTCTTGACTACTGCGATCGCTATGGCAGTTGCTATTCCTTTAGGCTTATCTTCTGCCATTTATTTGAGTGAATATGCTCAACCCAAAGTAGCAGCAGTTTTACGTCCCGCAGTGGAACTTTTAGCAGGAGTACCAACGGTAGTCTATGGTTACTTTGCGCTGTTATTTGTTACACCATTACTGCGGAATATTATCCCTCTAGAAATTTTCAACGCCTTGAGTGCTGGGTTAATGATGGGGGTAATGATTACTCCTACGGTTGGTTCTATCAGCTTAGATGCCATTCGAGCAGTTCCACGTTCTTTGCGAGAAGGAGCTTATGCTATAGGTATCACTAAACTAGAAACCATTTTTAAAGTAGTCCTCCCAGCCGCACTTTCTGGAATTATAGCCTCGATTATTTTGGGCATTTCTCGCGCTGTTGGCGAAACAATGACTGTGTTAATTGCTGCGGGACTGCAACCGAAACTAACTATTAACTTTGCAGAATCAATAGAAACAATGACCGCTTACATGGCGCAAATTTCTGGTGGTGATAGTCCACGCGGTAGTCTTAATTTCAAGACATTATATGCTGTAGGCGCTGTTTTGTTTTTAATTACCCTAACTTTGAATATTGTTAGTTATTGGATCGCTAATCGCTTTAAAGAAAAGTACGAGTAATAGACATGGCTACAAGTTATCAACGAGATGATTCTTTGAATTCAGAAACAGAATTTGCTGATAATGTCGATCAAAGAGAGACTTTAGGAAAAGTATTTGAAGTACTTTTTTTGTTAGGATTACTAATTGGTTTATTTATCCTGGCATTGCTACTGTTTGATATTTTCCAAGACGGACTAGTGAGATTTTTGTCACCTGGCTTTCTCACGGATACACCTTCTCGTTTTCCTGACCAAGGCGGCATTCGTCCTGCTATTGTTAGTAGTGTCCTTCTAGGAGTCATTGTTATTTTAGTCACTGTACCCATTGGTGTGGGAGCTGCTTTATATCTAGAAGAGTATGCACCTAAAGTTTGGTGGACAGCGATTATTGAGATTAATATCAGTAATCTAGCGGGTGTGCCTTCTATTGTCTACGGATTGCTGGGTTTAGGAGTTTTCAATTATTTGCTTGGGTTTGGCCCAGCTTTGATTTCTGGTGCGTTGACTTTATCTTTGTTGTCTTTACCTGTAATTATTGTCACAGCTAGAGAAGCAATTCGCGCGGTTCCAGATTCCCTCAGAAATGCTTCCTATGGATTAGGTGTTACCAAATGGCGAACGATTAGCAATCATGTCATACCTTATGCTATTCCCGGTATTTTGACTGGGGTGATTATTTCTGTATCCCGTGCAATTGGTGATGCAGCGTCTCTAATTGTTGTAGGTGCTGTGGGTTTTCTCACCTTTGACCCTGGTTTGTTCCAGAGATTTATGGCATTACCTATTCAAATTTACAGCTATATCACTCGTCCAGAACCAGGTTTTGCTAGTGCAGCAGCAGCCACAATTATTGCATTGTTACTTTTGATTTTAGTTTTAAATGGTCTAGCAATTTATATCAGGCAGCGCTTTTCAATAAGTTAGGTAATTGGGAAGAATTCTGAATTCAGGAGTCAGAATTCAGAATTCAGAATTAATAAGGCTTGGATAAATTTTACGCAAATTTGGAGACAGAGAAAATGACTTATAGCAATAGTAGAAGTCAACAAGATAGTGCCACAATAGAACAAGCAAATCCGGTATTTAATGCTGAAGGAGTAAAAGTATACTATGGTGGATTTTTGGCACTTATAGATGTTTACTTGAAGATTCCGGAAAAACAAATTATTGCTTTTATTGGACCTTCGGGATGTGGTAAAAGTACTCTATTGCGTTGCTTCAATCGGATGAATGATTTAATCCCTGGAGCCAAGGTAGAGGGGAGGTTGAATTATCGCGATCGCAATATTTACGATCCGAAGATAAATTCTGTAAAATTACGACGCCAAGTCGGAATGGTTTTTCAAAGACCCAATCCTTTCCCCAAGACAATATACGAAAATATTGCTTTTGGTCCCCGCTCTAACGGTTATAAAGGTAATATTGACGAATTGGTAGAAGATTCACTCAGACGCGCCGCCATCTGGGATGAAGTTAAGGATAAACTCAAACAGAAGGGTACAGCGTTATCTGGCGGACAACAGCAACGGCTTTGCATTGCTAGAGCGATCGCCATGAAGCCAGATGTATTATTAATGGATGAACCATGCTCTGCTCTCGACCCCATTTCTAGCCGTCAAGTAGAAGAACTCTGTTTAGAACTCAAGCAACAATACACCATCATCATGGTGACTCACAACATGCAGCAAGCTTCCAGAGTCGCAGATTTCACCGCCTTCTTCAATACAGAAATTGACGAGTATGGCAAACGTCGGGGAAAATTAGTCGAGTTCAGTCCGACAGTGCAAATGTTCAGTTCTCCTCAAACCAAAGAAGCTGAGGACTATATCAGTGGACGTTTCGGTTAAAGAGACATTACAGTTCTAAGCTGTTAGAGACTATTGTTGAAGAAGAATTCAGAAGTCAGAATCAAGACGCTCGATGACTCGCTAACGCTTCGCTATCAGTCGGGGATTCAGACACGCGACTGATTGTACTCCTTCTCTACGAGACGCTACGCGAACGGAGAACCCGTTGGCGCAGCCTCTCGCAGAGAAGGGTAGACCACCAAATCTACGATTTGGTCGGGGTATTAAACCGTAGTGTCTTTGATCAGCTTGCATCAACTACCTATTAACTAACAGTTAACACCAGGATTGATTGTGGTAACCACCGTAGCCGTAAAAGCCGCCAGAAAAGGAATTATAAAAGCCACTATGTCCTGAGAAGCTGCCACCAGAAAAGGAATTATATCTATAAATATTACCAAAGTAACCCCCCTCGATAAATGACATTTCCTGGTGAACTAGTTCATCAAGAAAACTCTCACAAGCACAAAAAAAATCATAACCCGTAAGATATAGGCTATCGATTGTGATGTTAGCCATTAATATTACTCCTCTATTTTCACGGAGATTAGACATTGAATAATGCTTTGTTCAAACTACTTATTATATTTCCAAGTTATTTTTAATAAATCAATAAATTGCTAATAAATAATTAGGCATAATCTCTTGATTTGAGTCTAAATAAATGCTCATACATATAGGATAAGTAACTGGCTGACGAAAATCAAAAATTTCAGAACACCGACCTCTGAAATAAGTCGGTTTTCTCCTTTATAAAACACAAAAAACAGTAAAAGTTTGAGATATAATTGCTGGTATTTTGTCTATCTAAAATATTACTTGACTTTGCCTTTATTTTCGATGCACTCATTTGAGAGCTAGTGTTTTCGCATCTTCAATCTCTAGAACACAATCTAGTTATGTTTATAATTTCAGCGTTTAGTAATATACAGCGGTTTTCAGGTAAATGAACAGTCGTTTGCCCTTACGATAATCCTCACGAAGTTACAATCTGCTGTAATGAAAAAAATAATTTAGTTAATTCCATAGTAATAAATTTACCCATAGAAAACACCAAATAAAGATTACTAATGATTTTATGTCTACTTAGATGACACTTTAATGTCCGATTAATCGCTTCTATTGACATACAAAAAATGTTTTATCACGTATATTTATGATTAGTTGATAGTTGCTTAAATATATTGCCATCCAGTTCTTATAAGTTGCATATACAATATCCAGCGAATAAAGCTCAACTTCTAAAAACATAGGATATCCTAACATGAATTTACTTTCCTATTCTGCTGGCTTTTTATTGAAAGCTAGTCTATCTCTAGCAGGTTTCATTGCCTACTTAAGCTTGGCATCAACTCCAGCATCAGCACAAGTTTTAATAGAAAGAGCGATCGACCGATTTTCATCAGGAGATGCTGGTTCCTTTGCAGGTGCATCAGTATATGTTACCCCCGGTGGTTATTTGTCCACCATTGCTGCTCAAATAGTTGCTCCTTCTGGTACATTTTTTCCAGGATTTAATGGTAGTTATCTAGTGACAGGATCTTCATATATAGATCCGATTACTCATGTAGCACTACCGAGCATCACACTCCATACTGGCGGACTAGCAGCACTGTCATATTATTCAGGTGGCGGTTCTATCAGGGGTGCTGTAGTTGAAAGACTAAATTCCGGTAATCTGACGCTGGATGAATTTACATCTCTTGTTAGAGCTGCTGTTGGCAATGATGGTTTAGAATAATTCAGTTTTATTTTAACAGAAAAATAAACCCCTTCCCTCAGAGGGAAGGGATTGTGAATTAGCTTTAATCAAGTGTTTTACTGTATTTTATACAGAAACAAAACCAAAGAATATTCTCAGATATCAAAATCTCAAACCTCCTTGAAATTTAGCTTCAAATATATCTCCACTCATACCAATACGAGACTCCCAAAAAGCATTATTACCAGGGGTATTACGCTGAATTACTAAGCCGTAAGAGAAATCATAAACTCGATTTTTTATACCTCTATCAATATTTCTAAAGTTTTGTATATAAGCTCCAAAATACCAATTGTAATTTATTTTTTTTATACCTTCTAAGGTATAAAAAAAATCATCTCTTATTTCTAAAGAAGTTCTAAATTCTAAACCTGTATTTAATACCAATTTTCCCTGCAAAAATGCTAGTGGCGTGAGACTATATTTATTGTCGTCTACAAGTATAAATGCTGTGGATAGAGAATAGTTTAAGTTTCTATTTTGGTGAGAAAAAAAGTAGCTCAAATTTAAGTAAGCAGGATTTTGGGAATTTGCTGCGCTATTCCAATAAAATTGCAAAGATGGAATGTGGTTAGTAATAGCTTGGGGTTGTCCCTTTGTATCAACTTCTATATGAGTGTTGATATAATTCAATGTTCCTTTAGTATAAATACCTAGTGTTGGCTCTAAGACACCAAAATTATTTGCAATATTAAATGCACTGTCTGCATTTAGATTAAACCAGACACCCGAACCAATACTGTAATTCCATTTTTCAGAAGAACCAGCCCATAAGACTTCTATGGTAGGTAAAGATAAATATCCATCAAAAGCTTGCAAATAAGTATTGAGTTGACCATCTTGACTTAATTCGATGCGGTCAAAAGCGATATCAAACGAACGAATGTTAATGGGAAAATATTTATTATCAGCTGAACTCCAATTTTGAACATACTGCTGACCATTAGGAGCAGTTAAAGTCACTTGTGCAGCTGATGAGCGGTTGGGTGTTTTTTGTGAGGGAACAGGTACAGCAACAGATGTTAAACGACCAAAACTGTTATTAGAAACTTCGGCTTTAGAAATGAAAGTTTTACCCTCTGTCCAAGTACGCTTTCCATCTATGAATTGAACTGCTCGCTGATGATTACCAGTACGCATTTGTAACATACTAGAACTATTCGGTGTAATTATACTGGGAAAAGTCAATTTTCCAGAAACTTGTTCTAAACCACTAGTAATATTACTCAAAAATAACGTTCTATTAAGTACTTGATTAATTTTTCTTCTTTGTTCTGGTGTAGCTTTTGAGTCTAGAGTTGCAAAATTTTCTTGCCTAGAGAATCTCTCTCTAGCTTCTTGTAAACTTTGTTCTAGATGCGGGAAATTAATTAACTCAAAAATACCTCCTATTAACATTCCTAATGTAGCGTTGGCAGTTTGTAATTCATCTATTTTTTTTTCAGAGAATGACAAAGATAGAGAAATACCAGGATTGCTAGAAATATTAGTATAGGTTGCTTTAGGTTCTAAAAAGTCATATTTTAATAGCGTCCGATTATGAGGAAGGCTAAAATAGAATTTATGCCAGTCATACTTTTGATTTGTATTTATAATTCCTAAATTATTTTGTTGTCCACTTAAGGAAACCCAATATAAAGAATTCAAGTAAGATAAACTGCGTTGGTTTCTAGTAATAGACGGATTTAGTAAAATATCAAATAAATCTAAATTATTAAATTTTTCTCTATTACCAACCTTAATACCTGGATTAGATGTTATTAAAGGTTGAAATTGAGTGGTTTGACCAGTCAAAGGATTTCCCCAAAGAAAACCTGCTTTTTTTAAAGTCTCTTGAGAAATTACTGAGCCGCGATTAAGTCTTACTTCTCCTAATAATGGTTGTAAATCGCTCGTAGGAAAACTTTGTAAAATTAAAGGGTCTTTTTCTGTAGTAAATGATATGGCATTTGGAACAAGAAAAGCTGTGGAACTATTTGAACTATTTGTATTAATAATAATAGGAGCAGCAGGAACACCTACTGGATTAGTTACTTCCGCCGCAATTGATTCAACAGTAAATTGGTTGATGCCAATTTCTTCTGCTAGTTCTTGAACACCTTGAGGAAGAGAAAAAACTGCTTGCATACCCCAAAGTTTCTGAGTTAATCTAATTGTTTGTCTGGTTACATTATCTCTTGATTCTCCCTGGTATACGACTCCACTCTGCCATCCTTTAGTTTCTACTACAACCCGATTACCTGATAATATCCAATAAAGTTGGTCTTGTTTGGGAAAATTTGCAAAACTAAATCGGTCAAATATAGGGTCTTCTGATGAAAATTTAATTGAAAAATTAATATATTTTGTATCTTCAAGAGGATTAAAGGTCGAGGAATAAAAACTGAAATTATCTCTAGGATCAATTATCCAAGGATATTTAAGGGCGCTATTAGTAAGAGCATTTAATATAAGTAATTCCAAATCTTTTTTTAGCAAAATTGGCGTTATATTCTGCTGAATAGGAATATCAGGTTTATCATAATCTGAGTCTGGCTTTTTTAGTGGATTCAGTGGTTCAGGAACGTTTATCTCATTGGTGTTAGGGAAAACCCTGATTGGTTCTAGAGCTAGATTTTGTGTAATCTTTATATTATTTAAATTCTCTTGATAATATTTAGCTGAATTATTTATAAGTATTTTTTCTGGAATTGTATCAGAAGTTTTGTTACTGTTTAGCAAATCTCTATTTTTTTCAGTCTCTGCATCTGCTTTGCTCATCATTAAATAATTTATTAATAGAAATATGATTAAAAATAAATTAATGTTTTGTCGCTGATGACTAAATGAACTAACCATAATAAAATAGCATATAGTGTTTTTCCTTTTCGTAGAATATATATTATTGAAGCTAGAGTGTACGTCATGTAATAAGTTATTTTAAAAGTGTTTTACTTTGATTTTAGGCAGGTTGAGATCCTCCATAACCTCCCTGAAAATGCGGGATGCGGAATTAAAGTCTCCTCTCTTAAGGAAAATTTAAAGGGATCTAAAACTTTTGATACCGACAAGAGGACTTTTCAAAAATCATCAAATTGGCAACTGCTATATACCGTTTATTATTTTGTAATTTTAAGTAAATTATGAATATTTTTAGAGATAATTTCAATCGATAAAACGGAAATGTTGTTTGAACTTTTCTTCAATTTATATTGCCGAAGCCTAAAAGCGTGTTTGAGAAATATTAAATATTAGCTTCATCCTTTAGCCCCAATAATTTTCGGTTAATAATAGAAAAAATGAATACCTGGCGTTGAAGACTACAGAGCAAACGCATGTGTGACTTGTTCCTAAGCCAATGCATAACTTACTCTCAAAGAAAAAAGCCACGCATCAGCTTAATTATGGAAAATATGCTGAGGCTTGACAGTACGAGACTAAAGTAAAATTTTAGTCTAGTACTTATACTGTGTATTATGTTTAAGTCTCTGTCGTTTGCCTTAATTGCAGTTACCATTTTCACGGCATCCATTGATAACCCCAGCCCTACCTTGGCTGGAACATGTGCTTCTAACTGTGGTTCGCGCCCGATTCAGTTTACACCTGGACAACACATCCGGGTTGAAGTCGTAAATAGCACACCCAATTTGATTAAAATCCAAAAACCCTCTGGGACTGATGCAATATCTTTGAGTCCAGGACAGAAATTAAATTTAGAACAAATAGAGGGTACAGAGCCAAATACATCTCTGATATTTTGGAGCGAAACGGGTTTGTCGCTACAAGCAATTGTCTCAAAACCCAACTTTGGTACATTGCGCCTGGAACTCCGTCCCACTTGGCGCTCTCCTGGCGATCGCTCTTTGTATATTATGGATGATGGTAGAATCAACGTGTTTTAGGAGTTTGCAGTTAATTTGGCACGTTGCATTGAGGCATCGGTTCTGGTAAAAGTTATTCAGGCGTAGGCGTAGCCCAACCCAGGCATCGCTATTATCAAAATGGAAACTCCTAATTTTTAATTGTGCCAGACCGACCTTTAACTGAATCCTCAAAACAAACCAGATCCTTACCCAATCAACGTTGGCAGATTTATCCACAACAAACTCAATTAGCTCATAAGCTAGCGGTTGAGATAAATCTTTCACCCATCATCAGCCAATTATTAATTAATCGCGGTATCGAAACGCCAAAAGCAGCACAAGAATTTTTAAATCCAGAGTCTTTAGTTTTGCCTTCCCCCTTAGAAGAATTTCCAGATTTGGCCATTAGTATAGAGTTACTGGAAAATGCGATCGCCTCTCAAACAAAAATCGCTATTTGTGGTGACTACGATGCTGATGGCATGACTAGTACTGCTTTACTTTTGCGTAGCCTCCGCACTTTAGGCGCAAAAGTAGATTATGCTATTCCCAGTCGGATGCACGAAGGCTATGGTATTAATAAACGTATAGTTGAAGAATTTCACACTGAAGGTGTGGGGCTAATTCTCACTGTAGATAATGGCATCTCTGCATTTGAACCAATAGCTAGAGCTAGAGAACTTGGTCTTACAATTATTATCACCGACCACCACGACATCCCCCAAAAACTACCACCAGCGAATGCTATTCTCAACCCCAAACTGATAGCAGAATCATCTCCTTATCGGGGTGTTGCTGGTGTTGGTGTCGCCTATATTTTGGCAGTGTCTCTAGCACAACAGTTAGGAGAGACTAAAGGCTTAATTAGACCGATGTTAGCACTATTTACACTGGGGACGATCGCAGATTTAGCCCCCTTAACTGGCGTCAATCGCCGCTGGGTGAAACGAGGTTTACAGCATTTACCTAAATCGGACTTAGCTGGAATCCAGGCGTTAATTCAGGTAGCTGGAGTGCAAGCGAGGGGAGAAGAGGGAGCAGGGGAGCAAGGGAGCAAGGGAGCAGAGGAGAAAATCCCCAATCCAAAATCCAAAATCCAAAATCCAAAATCGCTAAAGCCGGAAGATATCGGATTTCGCCTGGGGCCGCGAATTAATGCCATTGGCCGCATTGGTAATCCCCAGACTGTGATTGAACTGCTGACTACAGATGATATGGGGATGGCGCTGGAAAGAGCAATGCAGTGCGAACAAATAAATATCAGTCGTCAGGAGATGTGTGAGCAAATTGAACAAGAAGCGATCGCTGTTGTAGAGACGTTACATGTAACGTCTCTACAGCAAGACCGTGTATTAGTTGTTGTGCAACCCAACTGGCACCACGGTGTTATTGGTATCGTTGCCTCCCGCTTGGTGGAACGCTACGGCGTCCCTGTATTCATTGGTACTTATGAAGATGAGCAACACATACGCGGTTCAGCACGAGGAATTCCAGAGTTTGATGTGTTTGCAGCTTTGGAATATTGCCACGACTTACTAGGCAAATTTGGCGGACACAAAGCAGCCGGTGGATTTTCTCTTCCAGCAGAAAATTTACAGTTGTTGCGATCGCGTTTGATTGAATTTGCTAGTGGATGTCTTGAACCCCAACATCTCAAGCCTCTGCTGAAAATCGATGCCGAAGTCAACCTCAATCAAATCAATCAGCAGCTTTATCAACAGCTTAACGCTCTCCATCCTTGCGGTATCGACAATCCCGATCCCATCTTTTGGACACCTAATGTCCAAGTCGTTGAACAGCAAATTGTTGGCAAGGGTCATATTAAACTGACAATTGCTCAAACTATTGATGGTCAACAGTATAAAATTAAAGCGATCGCCTGGCGTTGGCGCGATTACTTCCGCCTACCATCACGGCTGGATGTCGCTTATAAACTGCGAGAGAATCACTTTAACGGTAACACCACCATCGAGCTAGAGTTAGTAGGTGCGAGATTACCAATTCAGGTTCAACAATTTTTTGTTTCGCCGCCAACCTCTTCAAGCACCAGTTTTGAATACAACCAGAGACAGTATACTTGTGGTTTGTATAAAAATGGTTTGGCAGCAGAATTAAGAATTAAAAATCCTGAAGGCAAAGTCTTAGCTATGCAACCAGGACAGTTAAACGGTTTGCTTGGCACCAATCGTCAAGATGCCAAAGAAGTTGATATTTCTCAACCACAATACGACAGTATTATCCAGGCAGCCCTTCAAGCTTTATCAGTCGTAAGTGCTGAGTTATGAGTCCTGAGTTTGAAGTTCCAAAATTTTCTTTGATTCAGCACTCTACACTTGTTTTCACTCAATACTCAGCACTCAGCACTCTTAAAGGTTACCGTTGCGAAATGCCAGGACAAAGATTACCGCAGGCCCAGCAATCACGATTAGCGCCACGGACAGTAATTGAAAAATAACTTCCCAATTGATGCTGGTAAAAGCGTTAAATAAATCACCCACAGCGTCAAACATTTTTCCTTTTCTCCTGCTAATTGTTTAAAAAATTCAATAACTTAGTTGGGAAACCCGCGATCGATCATATCTGGCCGCGGGCTGTAGGATTTAATTTACTTAACAAAATTATAAGAAAAAACATAAAATATGAGGAATCGGGGATTAGGGATTGGGGACTGGGGACTAGGGAATAAGATTGAAAATACTATTTTCCAATCTCCAGTATCCAATACCTATAGCTTTTCTCAATTAGATAGAATACGGACGTTCGGTACTACAGCAGTGGTACTCTACAGCGACCCTACAGCGTTTTGCATCCAAACCAAAATCGCTATAATACCCAGTACCCAATCCCCATTCCCCATTCCCCATTCCCCAATCCAAAATGTCAACTTGGCAATGTATAAAACAATGTGGAGCCTGCTGTCATCTCGATCCAGCAGATCGTCCAGATTTGGATGAGTATCTCTCACCTCCAGAACTAGAACTTTACCTCAGCATGGTAGGTGAAGGAGGATGGTGCATTAATTTTAACCATACTACGCGAGAGTGCCGCATCTACGCGAATCGTCCGCGCTTCTGTCGCGTGGAGTCAGAAGTGTTTCAAGATATGTATGGAATTGAACCAGAAGAACTCAATGATTTTGCCATTGACTGCTGTCGTGAACAAATCGAGGGGGTATATGGCGATCGCAGTTTAGAAATACTACGGTTTGATCGAGCTGTTGGCCTTTGACCGCACCGATTTTAGATTTTAGATTATTTCTGTTCATCTCCCGCCCCTCGTCGTAATCTGTTTCAATCCAAAATCCAAAATTTAAAATCCAAAATTGATTGGCTTTTTTCTGTGGAGTTGCAATTTATTACAAAAATCTGAGAAAATGATAGAAATATGAAAACAACCTAGCAACAAAACTATTGCCTGTGAAAGTAGACTCTGCACCTTTAGGCATTTCTGGCATATCTCCATCTGAGATCGAGCTAGAACTGAAAGACAGCAACGATTTTAACTTAACTCCTGCTCGCTGCTTGCCAGATCAGCCTGTGGTTGCCGATAATCCTCGAAAGCAGGAATCATCACTAGTAGTTTTTGGTACAACTTTCATAACTATCTTTTTAGCAGAGATTGGAGATAAGACTCAGCTATCAACGCTGTTAATGAGTGCAGAATCGCATTCACCGTGGGTAGTATTTATCGGATCTGCGGCTGCACTCATAACCACCAGCTTATTAGGTGTACTTTTAGGTAGTTGGATAGCCAACCGACTCAGCCCAAAAACTGTGGAAAAATCAGCAGGCGTAATGTTGTTGTTGATTTCTCTAATGCTCTTTTGGGATGTATTTGTTGGTCATTAGTCATTTGTCATTGGTCATGGGGCATGGGGTATTGGAAGTACTGAGTTAAGAGTTATTCTCCCCCTGCCTCCCCTGCTCCTCATCTCCCCACCCCCCCTAACTAATATGGATTGGCATCTTCTTGGACTGAGCTTTATTACAGTTTTTTTATCAGAATTAGGTGACAAAAGTCAGCTAGCGGCGATCGCACTTTCAGGGCGTTGTCAATCTCCGCGTGCTGTATTTTTTGGCACAGCGTCAGCACTAATATTGACAAGCCTTTTGGGAGCATTAGCAGGGGGAGCAGTGTCAGAATTATTACCTACACGCTTGATGAAAGCGATCGCTGCTGTGGGATTTGCCATCCTCGCTGCACGTCTGCTGTTATTTAACAATGAAGCATCATCTGATTCAGAACAAACACCATAATTCAAGGTGAGTTCGACAGTAGCCAAGTCTTGCGATCGCAGTTGTTAAATTGGTTGACTAAATCAGAGTAGTTGCTGCATAATCAGAAAATTCCTGATTTAATGTTTCTGCATTGTTCAACAAGTTTATGTAACCAAACTGTTGCTTACATCCAGAACATTATGAAG
The DNA here is from genome assembly GCF_014698115.1 of Nostoc sp. FACHB-973. Lineage (GTDB taxonomy): Bacteria > Cyanobacteriota > Cyanobacteriia > Cyanobacteriales > Nostocaceae > Nostoc > Nostoc muscorum. The sequence goes on along the minus strand of NZ_JACJSJ010000030.1, from coordinate 17,947 downwards.
TATACACAAAGACTAGCGATCCCAGAAGATAAAACTGCGATCGCGCCTTTATGGCAGGCTTTTGCTCAAGAGCGATCGCAATCCGATCCGGCAATAACTCTCAAAGCAAATTTTGATTTTGAGCGATACATAGAATATCAACTCGCTAAACCTCATACATACTGTTTTGTTTTAGAATTTGATGAGCAAATTGTCGGATTTATATCTATTTATATCTACGATGAAGCACCCCCGCCCGATATTGTCGTTGATATCGAGATTTTAGAAAATCCTTTTAAACCTCGTCGTGTGGGTGCAGTGCTGGGATTATATGTACAAGAACAACACCGGAAACCAGAAACGATTAAACTACTAATTGATGTTGCGATCGCTAAAGGTGAAGAACTAAAAATTAGTGATATAGATGTATTAATTAGCATTGAGCAGACAGGAATTCAGGCTTTATTAACCAGGGCTGGATTTACCAAATCAGCAATTCAATATACTAAACATTTTGAAATTTCGGATAGCAATTTACCGAATTTACATACTCCTATTCTGAAGGAAGTAGAGATTTCCGCAGGTGCGATCCCCTTACGAGATCCGAAAAAGAATGTAGTAGTGAAAAATTATCATGGAGAACTAGTATATCTCTATCCTGTGAAAAATGCAGCAGGAATAATTTATAAAAATTCTAGAGGTTTACCCATTTATCCTACACCAATTCGAGATCCACAAACAGAGGAATGGGTATTAGATGGCGAGGGGAAATTGATAGTTTGTCCAGCAATATTTGATGTAGATGGGGAAGTTTTAGAATATCAAGAAATTCCTCAATTTTGTCCGCCTACTTATGAGCTAATTGATGGTAAATTACAGTTAAAGCAGGATGAAAACGGTAATTATGTGTTTGCTGAAGTGGAAAAAGATGAAGCAGGAAAAGTAGTGCGATCGCCAGACGGTAAACCCATATTCAAACAAAGTTAAAAATCTAAAATAACTTCAAATTCAAAATAAATTGGAGCATATATATTATGGTTTCTACATTTGAAAATGTAAATTCTACTGTTATTACCGTGCCTATTTATAGTGCATTAAACAAATATGAGGAATTGAATAGTGTTCTGCATATTAATCAAGCCAACTTACTGCAATTAGAGCAAAAATTAACCCTTGCTGATGATGATTATCAAGTTGCTAAAAATCGTTTTGATGCTAGCGAAGCTAAAAAACAACTATTAACAGCAAATCTTGGTGTACTAACCAATAGAAAAATTTCATTAGATACTACATTTATTAATCAGCAAGCAGGAATTAAGGGGACAATTGATAGTATTCAGCTTAGTTTGAATGATGCGATCGCTAGGCTAAATGCTGAGACAGATTTTGCTAATAGAGATGCTATTGTCAAAGAAATCAATGGCTATTATGTACAAATTCAACAAGAACAGAATTTACTATCTCTCATTTATGGTGATTATCAGCAAGATGTAGCAATAGTTAGTTTAAAAATTAATCAGGTAACTACTGATTTACAAGAACTAGAAAATAGTATTATTCCTGCTCAAAAGCATGAGTTAGAGGCAAAAAATCAGTATTTAGTTGAAGTTTATAGTTCATTAGAAGCTATTAAACAAGCTGTAGCCAATTCCGAAAAAGATATCCAAGATTTTCTGACAGATAACTCTTATCTAGTAACCGAGGATCATTCAGGTAAATTTATCCAAGATACGATTGGTCAGCTTAATCAAAAAATTGCCACTCTTCAAACCGATTTAGCAACCTTAAAGAGCGATATTAACTCATCTGGGGTACAAATTGAAGCATTAGAAAAGCAAATTAATGAACAACAACAATATTCAGATGAACTGAAAAAATATTATCAGAATGTTGCACAAGAAGAACAAGAATTTCAGCAAGAACGGCAAATAATTGAAGTCACAGATGCAGATACAAATCTATCTGTTATTTCTGCTTTAGAAAACGATAGTATTCAAGGCTATGTAGATTTAAGTTCCCAGCTAGGGAATCAGTTAATGGGATTAGCTGACATTTGGGTTGATAATTTACAAGATAATCATAGTCGAACAGTCAATGTCTGGAATTCTTCTCAAAATCACTCCCAAGCTTTTGATTCTTTAGCAATATATATTGCAGAAAATTTAGCTGATTCTCATGGAGCATATTATCTCAATGAGTTACAGTTAGATGAAAAAATCAAGATTCAAGAGTCAACCGTAAATCGGCGTGATGCCTTAGCAGAAAGTATAAATCATATTGAGGATAGTATTGCACTATATAAAAAGCAAATTGATGAAGTCAACAAATTATCTAATTCGCTGCAAAATCTCCAAGAACTGACTACATACGAAAGAGAATATGCTGATTTACAAAAATCTTATCGTGATTTACAGCAACAAGAGCAAATTTTAACCTCTGACTATTCTCAAAAACGAAGCATCCGTTTCCGAAAAGAGCAAGGATTATCAGAGATTCAAAAAGCATACAATGACAGGCTGGCTACGGCTACTTCTCGTAATGCAATTTTTAATCCAGCCACAAATAGTTACTATTTTTTAGTTGACAATGCGACTTGGACTGAAGCACAAGCAATAGCCCAATCATTAGGAGGTAATTTAGTTACTATTAATAATGCTGAAGAAGAAGCATGGATTAAAAATGCTTTTAGTAGTAAGCTAGCACCATATTACGTAGGTAGTGGTGGTGATAGCGGTTATAATGAAGTAAGACCATCTTTTTGGATTGGACTAACTGATAAAAACCAAGAAGATGTTTGGCAATGGGCTAGTGGTGAAGTAGTTACATACAATAATATAACAATACCTACATATTATGGTGAAGATTATTGGTATTGGCGCAATTATCAAGAACAAGCAGATTTTGCCAGTATAACTTTTTATGGTTGGGTATCTCAAACTGAAGGAGAATATCGAAACATAGATAGCGGCGATTCCGGTTATACAGCGTATGTTGATATCAGACAATCTGGTATTATTGAACTTAATTTTACATCAATTAATCAACAATTAATTAATGCTCAACAAGAATTAGCATCAGCTACTAATATTGAAAATGCAGCTTGGCAAGCTCTCCAAAATTTATTACCAAGTAAAATTCACCTTGATAATGCTATTAATCAGCTAACTCCTTTATTAATTAATGAGTTAACAGAGGAAGTAAGCCTACTCCCCCAAAGATACGAAATAAAATCCTCAGAATTACAAACTTATTTTCAAGAACGTTCTGCGATTCCTTGGCCTTACAATTCATCTGCAAGTGCAACGATCGCCTATCTCCAAAGCCTACGTCTAGAAATTGCTTACCTAGACATTGTAGAAGAAAAATCGCCTGCAACAATTACGGCATATTTACAAGAATATCAAGCCACTAGATATAGAGAAGAATTTTATTTAGAAGGTTTACAAGATAAATATTTCCCAGGTCTAAGTAACGCCCAAACTCTTGCAGAATTACAACAAAAGATTGTTGATGAAATCGGCAACTCTCAACAAGAAATTGAGCAACTTAAAGCTGATATCACTAAAAAACAAGCTGAAGCTGCTGCTGCTTTAACTCAAGCCGATGCATTTGAACACCAAGCTGCTATTAACTGGGATCTAAGCAAAAAACAAGGCGCTACTTGGACAGAACAAAGACAAGTTAAAGGTAAATCTGGTCGCACTCGTACAGAAACTATTACCCATGTCGATCATTACTGGATCATTTGGGATACTTACACTAAACAAGCCACAACTCTAAGACAACATGCTGAAAATCTGCTTAAGGGTGCAGAAACTGATACTACCCGACAAGATACTGTTACTAGCATTCTAGAGCAGTGGAATAAAGCCAATGAAGTCGCTGATGAAGCTGCTATCACCCAAGAAGGACTCTTGAATCTCCTCACCCAACTTGAAGCCGAGAGACAATCAAATATTGATAGAGAAGCCCAAATTATCGAATGGGAAGCTATTCTTCCTATCCTCAAAGAACAACTCCAACAAGCCATCACAGAAGCAGAAGTTAAGACTGGTGACGTTCAAAAAGAATGGACAGAATACAAAGATAGCGAACAAGATTATCAAACAGACTTGAATGATGTTCTCAAACGTCACGCCGAACTGCAAACCGAAGCGCAACAACTCCAACAGGAAATTGCAGAAGCGCAACGTTGGGTAACTCAACAAAACACCCACTTGGGCGACGAAATTAACCAAGCCGCAGCCCTACTTACCCAACTGCAAACCCAACGAGACACCATCACAGAACAACTCGCCACCGCCACAGGTGAGACTCAAACAAACCTACTCACCAAACAAGCAGTCCTCGATTACTCTATTAAACTCCTCACCCAAAAACAAACCGTCCTCACCGCCGAACAAGCGTCCCTCACCCAAAAACAAACTCTCCTGAATGAGCAAAAAAAACTCATTGAGACAGAAGATAAACTCTTCAAAGCTTATTTAGTCAGTCCTGGCGACACCGAGAACTTAGAAAATCTTCTCCTCGATACTCGTGCTGCACTCGCCCAAGCCCAAAAACTTGCAGATCAAGCCAAGGCTAGCAGTGAGGCCTTAAAAACCTTGATGGATGAGTTACAAGATACCCTGCAATTACAAAACGATAAATATCTCGCCGCCATCAAAGATAAACAAGAAATACTCCAAGAACTGATCGAAGCAACCGAACTCAAAGAAAATTACACCCTACAAGCAACTGTCAAACGCCAAGAACTTAACGAGAGTGAAACCAAATTAATCGATATTCTCAAACAAGCTAACGAAGCTGGTAGCCAAGAAGCCGCCAAACTTTTAGAAGTTGCTTTCAACAATAATTTTGCGACGGCTGCGGAAATTTACTACAAAGACTATCGGGATTTAGCTAACGATAAAGGTGGTAGTTGTGTCAAGGGAGTCGCCCGCCCAGAAGATTTGCAATTAGCCGATCGCTACTACAATGAAATGATGAAATATCGGCAATTGCAAGAGCAAGCCCAACAACAAGCCGATGATTTTGCCGCAGCCCGTCAAGCCATAGAAGCTCAAGTTAAACTACTAGAAGAACAACAGGCGATCGCTGCTGACGAATTAGCCAAAATCCAGCAAAGTATCGCGGAATCTGAAGCCGATATTCAGGCAAAACAACAACAGTTAGAAATTGCCGAATTCCGAATTAGTACGCTTTCCCAATTCCAAAATTGGACTCAACAAACCCTCACTCAACTCCTCTCCGTTGAACAATTGAACCTAGCCCAAGCCAAATTAGAACAGGAAATTGCCCTCAATCGTGAAGGTGCGATCGATGATGAGGTGAAAAATCGCTTGGAGAGGGAACGCGTAGATATTGAGCGCGATCGGCAAATAGCCCTCGTTACACTCGAACAACTCAACCAACTCAAAACCGAAGAAGCCCTTCAGCAAGCTATTAACGATTTGCGATTTGATTTAGGCTTAAATCCCATTGAAGATATTATCCGACTAGCAGAGTGGAAAGGGCAATTATCAGGATTATTAACTAACTTAACTAGCTTCCAAGAACAGCCGAATCTACCTGAAAATGTCAAAACTCTCTTAATTGAAACCTCGCAAGATATTCAACTTGCCATACAAGGAAAAGAAGCTGCCACTATTCAAGATAACCTGCTCACAAGTGCCAATAAATTAATTGAGCAGGTAAATTATCTCAATGCTTCTGTTGCTGAATTAGAAAAGGAAGAACAGCAATACATACTCTTGTTAACACAATCTGAAACAGATTTACAAGGGGCAACTAAAACACTTTACGACGAAATTGAAAAAGCTGGGGTTTTAGCAGACGAAAAAGAAATACTAACTGCTGAAAATCTAGAAATTTTATACAAAGTTGCCTATGCTCAAGAAGCTGGGCAAATTTCCCAAGAATTAGCTAAACAATCCCAACAGCTTTTAAATCAAATTCTTGAGAAACGCATCGAAACTAGGGCACAGAGAAAGAAGAATTATATTAATGATTTAGTTGGTACTGCGACTATGGTTCTGGCGATCGCTGGTGCAGCCTTAACTGGAGGAGCAACCCTTGGACTTTATTCGGCTACTTCTTCATTAGTTTCTCTGGGTAATGCTTTAACATTTGCTAGCAATATTTTGAGTGCTGCTCAATCTGCTTACAATGGTGACTGGGCAAAAGCTATTTATAGCATTGCCATGACTGTTGTAGATTATAAAATCACCGATCTCGATAGTCAACTTAAAGGAGCAGAACAATCTCTAAAAGTTGCCAAAGATGCTAAAGATTTAACAAAAATTGCTGATGCTACTAAGGTTCTCGATGACTTAAAAAATGTCCTTCAGCCAACGCTGAATAATCTCAAAACTTTTAAAACAGTTGCGACAACTACCTACAATACCCATCGGGCTTTAGAATCTGGAGACAATGTATTAGCTATACTTTCTGTTTTTAAGGGTGTGGCAGATGTCGCAGCGATTGGAGTTAATATAGATAAGACTACAGATTTCTCCAATCTGGAAAAAGTCTTAATTACCGCCGGACAAGTTTCAGTCACGGCTCATGAAGGAATTAAATTAATTGAAGATGGTAAATTACTAGAAGCTTTTGAAAAGTTACGTGGAGTTACATCCACAATCAGCGGTAATTTCGCCTCAGAATTAGTGGATAAAGATATTAGTGATGGTCTTTTTACATTGAAAGTTGCTTTAACGGTGGGAGAAGTTTCTGTAGATGTTCATAAAACAATTAAAGCAATTGAAGATAATCAGTGGAAAGACGCCTTAAAGTCTCTTCAAAAAATAGGTAAGACGGTTGATAAGAATTTTGACAAGGATTCATCTACCAACACTCAGTCTGGTGGTGATTCATCAGGTGAACCGAGCAATGATAGTTCTTTAAGTAAGCTAGATGTATTGGTGAAAAAATTTGAAGAATATAAAGAAAAGGTAGAGCAATACTTAAAGGATAAGTTTGACCTGGATTATGAAAAAATCGACAAACTTGCAGATACAGCTAACGTGCTGAAGGATATTTTTCAAGATGACAATTCCAAAGCTTGGTTATCTGGAATCAAAGATATCCTGACAATTTGGGAAGGAAAACTCAAATCAGTCATTAATGAAAATGACACAGATAAAACTTTTGATGTCATCAAAAATCTAGCTGAAACAGCTAATCTTTTATATGCAGCTAATGAGAAAGGAAAAGTTAATGATTGGGTATCTGCCATTCAAAACAGTGTAAAAGTATGGCAAGGTGTAGCTTACGATAGCTTATACAAACCCGAAGTTGCTAAATTAGCCAAAGATTTAAAGATCAACCCAGCAGATATTAAAGTAGAAGCAGATGGAAGTATCTACTTCTCTGGTGGTAATGATTTGAAAATATTAATTGGCTTTGAAGCTTTCCGCTTAAAAGCTGATGAAATTGAAAAACTATTTTTATCTGAACAAGCTGGAGCCTTAGATGCTTTACCAGATAACTTAAAAGCACAAGTCGTCAATTATTGGCTGCAAAAATATCCATCAGAAAATGCATGGATTAAAGCACATCCGATTTTAGTTGCTGATAACAGTGGTAACTTACCAATTGAGGCATTAAATTCTCAAATTAAAATATTACAAACCGTCTATTATCAAGTACCACAAGGTAAACTTACCTTTGATGTCGAAGGACAAGAAGGTGGAAAATATCATTCTCGCAAACCTCATTGGCCAGGAGGTGTATCAGGGGTCACCATCGGACGTGGTTATGATTTAGGACAGCAGACAAAAGAACAGATTATCCAAGATTTAAAAGCGGCTGGTTTATCAGAGGCTGACGCTAAAACTTACGCAGAATTACAAGGACTTAAAGGAGAAGACGCTCGGAAAAAACTTGATGAATTAAAAGATAAGCTTTTGGAAATTACACCAGAACAACAGCAGAAGCTTTTTGATATAACTTGGACAAAACAATATAAAGAGGTTCAAAGAATTTCTAATAACCCAGATATAGTAAAAGCTTATGGACAAGTAGATTTTACCAAATTAGATCCAGCAATTCGAGATTTAGCTGTCGATTTGAAGTATCGGGGAGATTACAATTCAGCAACTCGAACTAAAGTCCAGGAATTAATGTCCAAGAATGATTTACAGGGATTACTTAAATTAATGTCTGATAAAGATTTTTGGCAAAACAATAAAATTAAAGGTTCGGATGGCAAAGAATATAATATAAATGTGCCAGAAGATAGATTCAAACAACGAATCCAATTTTTGGAAAAAGCTGTATCTAGTCAAAAAGGTGCAGAAAAATCTAAACAATCACTTAATTATAATATTGGTGATGTTGATCCTTTGACGGGTATAGGAGAGCGAGAAGTTCTTACGGGTTATACTAATGCAGATTTATTTATTTTAGGTAATAGCAAAACTAGCTTTTATGGTCAAAATAAAAGCGATTATGCACTAATTAAAAATTTCGATCCAAGCATTGATATAGTTCAACTTCATGGCAATCGAGATAATTATGTTTTGGATGCGATTCTAGATCAAGAAATTTCAGGATTAGGAATTTACTTGAACATTGGAGCGCAACATGAATTAATTGGAGTTTTGCAAGAAGTAGGGATAACTGATTTTGATTTAAATTTACAAACAATTTATCTTGGTTAGGGATTTACAAATAAAAAAACACTCAAATTTTCTTGTGGGGATGGGCATCTCGCCCGCCCGTCAGCAAGGGCAAACAAAATGCCAACCCCACAAGAAATAGTTGGATATTTTTTATTTGGAAGTTCTAAGATAAGCGATCGCTTTGCCTCGCGATCACCGTATCCCTTAGAGAATCTAATTCAACCGGACACGATATCACAAAGGTTCCCAACCAGTTCCTTTGTAGCCGTATTGAAAAATTTCTGGGTGTAAAATTTCTGCCAAAATTTCTAGAGAGTCTACCAATCGCGGTCCTGGACGATTGAAGTAAGAATTACCATCAGTGATGTAGACTCTACCAGCTTGGGTGGCGTGGAGTTTTTCCCATTCAGGAAGTTGAGTTAACAGTTGGGCTTCTTGGCGGGTGCGATTTAAATCAAAGCCACAAGGCATAAAAACAATTACATCTGGATTACTAGCTATTAGTGTTTCCCAGGGTAAGTGGGGAGAAGGCTGACCTGCGACACTAAACAGGGATTGCCCTCCTGCCAAGTTGACTAATTCCGGAATCCAATTCGCCGCTACCATCAAAGGATCAGTCCATTCGATGCAGGTGACGGTGGGCAGTTCATTTAAACCAAGTCCTTGGATTTTTTGCTGACAAATTTTGACGCGAGCCTCTAAATTTTCTATGACTTTTACTGAGTCTACGCCAAAGGTGTTGCCTACTCGCTCAATATCAGCGCAAATATCTTCGAGAATGTTGGGTTGTAAAGAAATAATCTGGGGTTGGCTGTGAACAAGTGTAGCAACTGCTTTTTCGACTTCATGGAAGCTGACAGCACAAACATCACACTGGTCTTGAGTCAGAATGTGGGTAGGTTGCAACTGCTCTAAAACATCTGTTTTGATTTGATAGATACTGAGAGCAGATTGTAATAAATTGTTGACTTCATCGTGAATTTGGCTGCTGGAAGCATTAGAGTTGAGGCGTGCTTGGGTACAAATGGGGCGATTTTGGATTTCTGGGGGGTAATCACATTCGTGCGATCGCCCTACAATAGCGTTAACCAGTCCTAATGTCGCTAAAATCTCTGTCCCACCGGGAATTAGGGAAACAATTCTCACATTACTATCTATCATCGCTCTACCTTTGCAACAGCTACCATTAATTTAATTCTGGCAAAATTCAAGTCATTAAATATCTTTCTCTAGGGGAATTCAAGGGTATTCTGGTAGTCACCAAAAGGACAAGGGCACAAGGAGATAGGGAGACTTTGGGGTTACCTCATAAATAAAGTCGGTGGCTTGAAACCCTCTATAACATGGGATTTTTTCTTTTTCCCCTTCTAACTCTCCCCCTCACCTTGTCCTCTTCAGTCAGGACTAACCAAGAATTAGAACCTGAGCAGCGGTATCCCTTGGTATGAAGGTAGCAATTATGGTAATTAAGTGATGTAATGATTACATTGGCTGTGCTAGGCAACTTTTAAAAATACTATACTACTTGATAGTTAAGTCACTAACCCAGGGCTTTAAGCCGTGGGTTTGTAAGAGTTAAAAGCCAATTAATTGAAGCAAGTTAAAAAAGTGTCTAGCCTGTAAAGTAAATGTAATCTGAATTATCTAAAGAGTGGCATCTAAAAGTATGTAGACGACACCTCCCTCATTGTCTACCTCTACGGCGATCAGTATCGGAGAGTTTTATGATTCCTTGAGGCAAAAATGACTGGTATGAACTTACAGAACTGATTGGCAAATTCTAGTTTGGAACTCGTCATTCCAAAATCAGAAAATTTTATTAAAACAAATATAGTTTCCGGTTATGAAAAACCCTATGAAGTAATTGTAGTTATACAAAGACGGTTCTATTTTTCCCGTAGAACTACGAAGCAAAATTATCTCTTCTTGAGGACAACTCATGCAGGTGGTCGCGGCTAGAAGTATCACAGAGTATAATCAAGCCCAAGAGGGTTTACAAATCAGAGAAGATAGTCGGCGAAAACAAAGCCAGACCTTGGTGCAATTGGCAAGAAGCAAGACATTTCAGCAAGGTAATCTCAATGCGTCCGTCAGGGAAATCACAGAAACTGCTGCTCGGACGCTCTTAGTTGAGCGAGTCGGGGTATGGTTATATAATGAAGAACGTTCAAAAATGGAATGCATCGATTTATACGATGTCAATACCAAGGAGCATAGCTTTGGGAGCTCCCTTTTAAAAACAAATTATCCTGCTTATTTTCAGGCTTTAGAACAGGAACGTAGCATTGCCGTAGATGATGCTAGAAACGATATCAGAACTCAAGAATTATCAGAGTCTTATCTTTCTACTTTTGGCATCACATCCCTCCTGGATGCACCAATTTGGCTAGAGGGGCATTTGGTAGGTGTAGTCTGCCACGAACACATAGGCCAAGGTCGCCAATGGACTTTGGAGGAAGAAACTTTTGCTGGCTCAATTGCAGATTTTGTGACTTTGGCTATAGAAGCAAGCCAGCGAAATACCGCACAGGAAGCACTGCGACAGAGTGAGGCGCAATTTCGGGCGATTTTTGAGTGTTCTTCTATCGGCATTGCACTTATAGATATGAAAGCCCAGATAGTCGATACTAATGTGGCACTGTGCGAGATTTTAGGATATAGCCGAGAAGAGTTATACGGCAAACGCTTTACAAATTACCTTTGCAGACAAAAAGGCGATTTAGAGATTTACAAACAATTGGTGTCAGGAATTGGCACGGATTTAGGGAAAACTTCAAGGGTGGAAGTTAAAGGACAACCTGCGGATAGACATCGGATTGAGATGGAAAGATGCTGCCTGCATCAAAATGGTAGCTTAGTTTGGACTCATATCTCTGTTTCTGTCATTCCAGGCAGCAATGGTCAAGCTGAGTTTTTTCTAGCGATGATTGAGGATATTACTGAACGCAAGCAAACAGAACTGAAACTACGTGCTTCTCAAGAAGCAGCAGAAGCAGCCAGTCGAGCAAAAAGTGAATTTTTAGCAACCATGAGCCACGAACTGCGGACGCCTCTGAATGCAATTATGGGCTTATCGCAATTGTTACAAGAAGAAATAGTTGGCTCTCTCAATGAAAAACAGAAGGAATATATCGATTGTATATACGGTAGTGGTGAACAGTTACTGGCAGTGATTAACGATATCTTGGATTTATCTAAGGTGGAAGCAGGCAAAGAAGAATTGTTGCTTTTACCTTTGGCAGTGTCAGAGATATGTAATTATGCCATATCGACAGTGCGCGATCGCGCTTTAGAAAAGGGATTGGGACTCACATGTGAAATTGATCCCGAAGCAGATACTTGCATTGCTGATGAACGACGCATCAAACAAATGCTACTTAACCTGCTCACTAATGCTGTTAAATTCACCCCAGCTGGTGAGGTATCGGTAGTAGTAAAAAAATTATCCCAAGGGATGAAATTTATAGTTTCAGATACTGGAATTGGTATTGACTCAAGTCAGTTTGAATTTCTATTTGAACCATTTAAACAGCTTGACAGTAAGTTAAATCGCCAGTATGAAGGCACTGGTTTGGGTTTAGCTTTGACACGCAAATTAGCGCGTTTGCACGGTGGAGATGTGACCGTTAAATCAACTTTGGGAGAAGGTAGCGAGTTTACTTTGTTTCTACCAAATCGGTCGCATCTGGAAGATGAAGGAGAAAATTTTACTTTGTCTGCATCATCTTCCCTGTCCATTCCTCAAAATCAAACGATTTTGTTTGTGGAAGACGAGCAAAATACTGGCATTGTGCTGCAAGATTATCTCCAGACAATTGGCTACCAAGTCAAGTGGATTAATAGCGGCAATGATTTTTTGAAGCAGGTGCAAAGCCTAAAGCCAGATTTAATTTTGTTGGATGTTCAGTTAGTAGGTGATGTTAGTGGCTGGGATTTACTAAATATTCTCAGACAAGAGCCTTCTTTAGAAGATTTGCAGGTGGTAATGATGGGCTTTAATGAACTTTCAGAAGAGAAAATTTCTATTCTGGAAGCTGGTGCTAACGACTATATCCTCAAACCAATTCGGATATTTGAATTAGAGTCAATGTTAATGCGATATTTGAATGAAATTGATTTTGAGATGAGCGAAACACCAATTTAGCCGCTAGGCGATTTGATTTAGGAAAATTTTTTAATCATTTTTACATGACAAATACCAGCTTCTTCAAATGTTTCGCCTTCTTCTACAAAGTCCAATTTTTGGTATAAACCTTTGACATACTCTTGAGAATGAATTACAACTTCTCGCATATTTTTTCTAGCTAGAAACGAGAGTGCATTTTCCATGATTTTCTTACCAATACCTTGCCCTCTGACTGTAGACAAAACAGCAAGTCTTTCTATCTTGGCAGTCTTATCATCTAAATATCTAATTCTGGTAGTACCCACAACTTTCCCATCTAAATAAGCTATTAAATGGTCAGAGATTTCATCTTTGCCATCAAACTCTAAAGCGGGAGCTACCCCTTGTTCATCTTGAAAAACAGATTTTCTAATTGCGGCGATCGCTAGAAATTCTTCAGGTATTTTAGCAATTTTTATGACTAAATTACTCATCAAACTTTCTCTGGTCTGAATATATCAAAAAAGGTGGGAAAAACCCCACCTAATTCTATACCTTAATCAACTCCGTCAATTGGTGCAAAACCTTGACGCTGAATATTTTCTGTGATTGCCCGTGGTTCCAGGAATTGCAGTAGATAATCAGGGCCTCCGGCTTTAGAACCTACTCCCGAAAGTTTGAATCCACCAAAGGGTTGCCGTGCAACTATAGCACCTGTGATAGTGCGGTTGATGTACAAATTCCCGACTTCAAATTCTGTTTGTGCCTGCTGAATGTGGGAAGGGGTTCGAGAATAAAGTCCTCCAGTCAAGGCGTAGTTAGTCCCGTTGGCGACTCCTAAAGCTTCCTGGAAATCTTTCACGCGAATTACCGCCAGCACAGGCCCAAAAATTTCTTGCTGGGAAATTACCGCATTTGGCGATACCTCACTAAAAATCACAGGGCCGATAAAATATCCGTGTTCCGGTGCTGGTAACTCCAAGGCTAGTTGTGATTCTGCCTTACCCTTCTCAATATACTCGCGGATGCGATCGCGGGCATTGGCATCAATTACCGGCCCCACTTGGGTACTAGGTAACTCTGCTTCCCCAATGTTCAGAGATTTAGTCGCTTCCACCAACCGCTGCACAAAGGCATCATAAATCGGTTGCAGCACAATCACCCGCGAACAAGCAGAACATTTTTGTCCGCTGTAACCAAATGCTGACTGCACTACCCCAACAACTGCTTGGTCTAAATCAGCACTTTCATCGACAATAATTGCATTTTTACCACCCATTTCCGCAATTACTCGCTTCATATGCTTTTGCCCAGGTTTGAGGGTTGCTGCATCTGCGTAAATTCTACATCCTACTTCCTGAGAACCAGTAAAAGCAATTACATGAGTATCTGGATGATTTACCAAATAAGCGCCGACTTGGGAACCCTTACCAGGTACGTATTGAAATACACCTTTAGGAAAACCAGCATCGATCAAGATTTCTGTGAGTTTTGCGGTAATTACAGAAGATGTTTCCGCAGGTTTAAGGAGAGTACAATTGCCGGAAACTAAAGCTGCAACAGTCATTCCACAAGCGATCGCCAGCGGAAAATTCCAAGGAGAAATCACCACAGCAATTCCTCGTGGCTGGTAAATATAACGATTAGTCTCACCGGGTATGTCGTAAATCACACCTTTATCTAACCGTTCCATTTCATCAGCGTAGTAGCGACAAAAATCTATCGCCTCAGAAACCTCTCCATCAGCTTCCTTAACAGGTTTCCCAACTTCCAAAACCATCCAAGCGGAAAGTTCAGCGCGGCGTTCTTCCATCAAATCAGCCGCTTTTCGCAAAATCCTAGCGCGTTCCCCAACTGGTGTTTTGCGCCACCCAGGAAACGCCGCCTTCGCAGCTTGCATCGCCTGTTCGGCTTGTTCAACACTAATTAATCCGACTTTCCCAACTACCTCACTAAAATTAGAAGGATTGAGAGAATCAACAAATTGCGGCGTGTTAACATACTCCCCGTTAATCAACGGTAAATAAGTCCTACCCAACTGTTGACGAACCCTTTGGAAAGCTTCTGTCGCCTTTCTTCTCCCCTCCTCCTCAGAATAATCGGTATCCGGCGCACCGAAGAAGGAAGAGGACGCGGGGAAATTTTCAGTCTCTGCGTTTTTGACAGATGGCGCTGCTAAGAGTTCCTCAATCGGACGATTTTCGAGATTTTGTCGCAAGAAAGAACTATTAGCGGTATTTTCCAACAATCGCCGAATCAAATATGCCATTCCAGGCAATAATTCACCGTAAGGGCAGTAAACTCTAACGCGATAACCCCTATCAACCAAAGCCTTGGCGACTTTATCACCCATACCGTAGAGGACTTGCAATTCAAAGCGACGGCGGGGGACATTTAAGCTTTCGGCTATGGCAATGGCACGAGCGTGCGATCGCACATTATGGCTACCAATGGCAGAATAAACATATTGATGATTTTCTAGCAATAACTGAGTGATAGTTTCAAAGTTAGCATCAGTTGCCGCTTTATCATTGTAAACTGGCTGTGACCAGTGCTTCTGTGCTGCTTTAATAGTTTCTTGATCCCAATATGCGCCTTTCACCAAACGGATTGTTAGGGGATAACCGCGCTGTTTTAACCAAGAAATCACGTTTTTAACATCTTCCTCGCTATCACGCAAATATGCTTGGATTGTCATGCCAATGTCTGTGCGTTGCCGAAACTCTTCTTCCAGTAAAAGTTTTTTCAAGATATTCAGAGTTATGTCCTTATAGGCATACTGTTCCATATCAAAATGCACAGCTGCGCCTAATTCTTTGGCACGACGTAAGAGAATACGAATGCGATCGCTAACTCGTTCTTCACTACCTTTAGCATCTAATGGGTCAAATTGCGAATAAAACGCCGTTAACTTCACAGAAACCTGGACTTTTGGTAGGGATTCGCCATCTGCCTCATCAATCGCCGGTATGACTGTCCAATTCTTCGATGCTTCCACCAATTGTTGCATTAATTCTAGATAGCGTTCTAGATAAGATTGGGCTTCCGCTTCAGTAATTACCGCTTCACCAAGTAAATCAATGGTGAAAGCCATTTTTTCTTTTCGCAGGCGTTCAACTGTTTTGATGACTTGTTTAATATTTTCCCCAGAAATATATTTATGAGCAAGAGTTTCAACCGCTGTACCAACGGTTGTGGCAGCAACTTGTCCTGGTACAGAATCGGGGTTAGCAAAGTTTAGCATTCCCTTCAAAGCTGACGGTAATTCTACAGACTCATCGCCTAAATATTCTTGTAAATGAGAGGCAATTTCTGATTTACTATGCAAAGCAGGTAGTGTATCTATAAACCGAAATAATTGCACCCGCAACCCAGGATTACTCATTGCCCAAGCTAGTAATTTATCATCCCAGCGCATTTGATCTCGCAGGGAAGCAAAAAACGAACGATTTTCTTGGGTAGCTGCTAGAAGTTGTTTAGCAATTTCTTGGGTTTTAGCTTCGTAGGTGCTTGTTTGTACTTGTAATACCACTGATAATAAACTCCTTAATCAAGGCAAGGCTTTTTGTACAAAACCTGTGTCTTCTATTTTGACGCTTTAATTTTAGCTGTCACTATATTGGGGAGTGGGGAGTGGGGAGTGGGGAGGTGGGGGAGATGAGGGAGGTGGGGGAGATGAGGGAGATGAGGGAGATGGGGACAAGGAGAAAACTTGCAGTAAGTCTTTGCCTTTGTCCCTCTATCTTCTTCCTTCCCCTCGTCCCCGCGTCTTTGCGTCCCCTTCCCATACCCTATTCAACCACTGACAAGTGTTATCCTTTTGTTGATATATTTTTAACTTGATCGGACAGATGTTGCAGCACAAGACTTTAGCTCAGTCATACTAGGAGTGGGGATACTAACGCTATGTCTACAGAAAACCTCACGCGTATCTTATTTTCTAATTGGCAACGCACACTGCAACCTTTTGGCGTTGACGAAGTAGTGGCTGATAAAGCCTTTAGTCACTTGGTTGCAGCTTACTCTACCAGCGATCGCTACTACCATACACTCAAACACATTCATCATGTCCTCAGCACAATTGAGATTTTACATGGCTACACAAACAACCTACCTGCTGTTCTACTTGGTGGCTGGTTTCACGATGTAGTTTATGACACTAAGGCTCAAGATAATGAAGAAAAAAGTGCAGACTATGCTTTTGAGTTGCTGAGTCATTTGGGCATTCCAGAAAGTACTGTAGCTACCGTCAGCCGCTTAATTCTGAACACTAAAAACCACCAAGCTGCCGCAGATGATTGTGATAGCCAAGTCCTAATTGATGCAGATTTAGCAATTTTGGCTACTAACTCAGTTGACTATCCAGAATACTCTGATGCCATTCGCCAGGAATATGCCTGGGTGTCAGAAACAGAATATATCGCAGCCCGTCGGCAGTTTTTACAAGGATTTTTACAGCGGCCAGGTATCTATTTTACACCTTTAATGTTGGAATTTGCTGAACCATCTGCCCGCAATAATATTAAGAAAGAAATTGAGTCTTTAAGTTAAATCTTAAAATAGTAAATCTTAACTAGGGTGCGTTATGGCTTTGCTATTACGCCCCATCTTATCTAGAACATCGATTCAGTATTCAGTGTCAAATTATAATGCGATCGCCAGTTTGCAAAAAATTTAAATTTATAATTGATAGCGATCGCACTCATGATACTTGACGGTTGTTGTAATTAATGCTTTCTAGGTGGCGATCGCCAAAACTTTATTTAGCATGTCAAGGGCTATTTATAAAGTAAAAATAAAATTATTGTAGGGGAGCCAGTGCGTTGGACGGGTTTCCCGGCTTGTACTCCTTCAAAGAACCCGTAGGGTAGCAACTGGCGTTGTGTTAGGCGCATATTTTGAGATTAATGATCGCGAGAAATATGAGCTGCGCCTAACGCACCATCTTGTATTGCGTGCGTTACCGCTTTAGCGTAACCACCCTACTTAAGATTTACTTTATAAATGGTCTCTCATAAAATTGGGGTAAAGGTATAAAACTATGAAATAAATTCAAGGAGAAAAAAATTAAATATTAATAGACCTCTTGCAAAAGTCCCTAACACCCCACCCCCTCCCCGCTCTTCGGGAGGCAGGGTGGTTTCATACAAGCAGAGAAAAATTAAAACTGGGTTTTAAAGCCTCTCCCCCACGGGGGGAGAGGAATGGAAGTGGGGTAAAAAGCGATGCCACAAAACGA
>NZ_JACJSJ010000003.1 GCF_014698115.1 Nostoc sp. FACHB-973 | reverse complement strand
AAAATCAGCCACAGCCATAATTCTCTGGTAAGGTAATCCAGCTTCTCGGCGGCTGGCTTGTCCACCTAACCAGTGATAAGCCGTCGATTTAGAGATGGCACAGATTTTTGCTAGTTCTTCGTAACCTAATCCCCAACGATAGCTAAAATCTTGGGGGGACATGAACATTTGGTTATGCAATTTTAGCAACTGCTGATGTTGTTGAGCTTCAGACATGATTGCCCTGAAGCCTTTCCAAGGATGAATTATCTAAAGGTTCGATATCTTCCTCGAAAGCAAAGTCACAGACACAGGTGTCACGAGAGGGACTGCGCTCATCTAAAAGAACCAAGTAATGTAAGCCAGTGGCAATGCAACTGGCTTGTTGGGTGTAGATTACTCCGATAACGCGACCAAAGTCACCATTGGGTACTTGAAACCAGCGCACCCATTCACCGAGATGAAATCTCTGCTGAGGTAATTCGCTGGGAATAACCTCTGGCATCGCTACTGGTGGAATTTGGGAAAACTGATCGGGCATAGTAATCTTTTTAGGTGCAAGTTGACCAACAACGGTAAAAATCAAGAAGAATTCTGATAAATAATATTAAAGTTTTCCCTTGCCACTATGGCAATAAAAACTTGCCAAATGGCAAGTACCTATTTAGCAGGATTTCTGCGTCGCTTTTGGTGATACACATCCCGGAGCTTTTGCAGATACTCTGGTTCAGTTTGGATTGCTGTCCAGATGTGGTGTGCCAATGCTAGGCGCTGTTTATGTTTCTCGCTTGGTATCCTCTGGTCAACGCCTTGGGAAAACCAGTGGTTAACGGTTGTTAATGAGCAGTCACAGATAAAAGCTAGTTCTTCTCGTGACACATCCCAATGTCTCAGAAACTCGTCGAGTTCCATTGGATAATCTTTTAAGGGTTGTAAATATGAATTCAATACATCCCAGTGTCTCTGAGTTGGAATTTTTGAAGCAATACCCATAGCCTTCCTAATTGCCAAATGGCAAGTGACTGAGGCAATCATATCTTGGCAAATGTTGGCTTTGTTTGAAAAATAAATCACAAACAGAACAGCATCTTATTTGTTTTGTTTTTGTAAGGTATAAAAATATAGTTGCTGCTTTGTGATAATAATCACTCTCTCTTAGCAAAATTGGCAGATAGTAGATCCAAGCAATAATGCCAAGAAAATCTACACTGGATGGAGATAGCTAATGGTAGAGCAACTGATTGGAAAACGGATTCAAATTCCAGGACAGTTTACTGGTGCTGTAACTGTCGAGCGGTTTGATGTTGTTGACGACACATTGTTGTTGACGGTTCGTACTCAGGAGGGGGAATTGCGCGAAGCTATTTTGAGTAATTTTGAGATTGAGGAAATACTCGCCTCACAAGAGCAGAAATCAGTTGCAACCGTTGACGCTAATGCATTTTTTCTCTTTATTGAGTCAGTACGAATAAAAACCGCATTCGCTTACGATCCACACTTCGCTGTGAGTCTTAGCGGTGTCCGTCCTCTCCCCCATCAGCTAGAAGCAGTCTACGAACGTATTTTGCCCCAGGTAAGGCTACGGTTTCTCCTTGCTGATGATCCAGGAGCAGGTAAAACAATTATGGCGGGGTTGTTGTTAAAAGAACTCAAACTGCGAAATGCCATTGAGCGCATTTTAATTCTTGCACCAGCGCCATTAACAATTCAATGGCAGGATGAATTACGCAGTAAATTTTCTGAAATTTTTGAAGTTATTAATTCAACACTGGCCAAGAATCAGTTAGCAGGTAATCCTTGGGAAAGGTTTCGGCAGTGTATTGCTTCTATTGACTTTGCGAAACGCGATGATGTTGCCCCTGGTATATTGCAAGTAGATTGGGATTTAGTAATTATTGATGAGGCACATAAATGTTCTGCTCGTACCCAAGGCGATGATTTACGCCGGACTGGACGCTATAAATTAGCAGAAGAATTATCCAAAATTACTGAAAGAATATTACTATTAACGGCTACTCCTCACCAAGGCGATGTTAGTCATTTTCATAACTTCTTACGTTTACTTGACCCAGAACAATTTATTTCTGATGAACTTAATCCACAGTTACTAAGTTTAGATGATAGCCCTTGGTTTTTGCGTCGCATTAAAGAAGAGTTGAAGGATTTTCAGGGGCGGAAATTATTTAAGGAGCGATTCGCAATTACAGTACCATTTACTTTATCTACTGCTGAACATCATCTGTATGAGGAAATCACAAAATATATTAACAAATATTTAGGTAAGACTAAAGGCAGAAAACAGGCCGCAGTAGCATTAGCTAGGACGGTTTTGCAGAGACGTTTGGCTAGTAGTTTAAATGCTATTTATAGTTCTTTGGACAGGCGCAAGCGCCGCTTTGCAGATTTAGTAGAAGAATTAAATAAACTACCCGCTCAAGAGCAGAAACAGCGATTAATTAATTTAGGTAAAATAGTTGATCCAGAGTTGGAAAGTGATGATTGCGAAGAAGACCACTTAGAAGAACTAGCCATTGAGTCTACAGTTGCAGAGCAGGTAGACCAACTCCAAGAAGAGTTACGGGAGTTAGAAAGGTTAGTCAAGCTCACCCAGCAGGTGATTGATGTTGGTACTGAGACTAAGTTAAATCGTCTTAAGGAAAGTCTGGAAGAAGCAAGATTTAATGAAATCAAAGATGGTAGTGGTAGATTATTAATTTTTACGGAACACAGGGATACGCTGGAATATCTGAAAAAGAATTTAACTGCATGGGGATATAGTACCTGTGAAATTCATGGAGGAATGAATATTTTAGCCAGAAAAGCTGCTCAAAGAGATTTTCAATTAAGTAAACAAATTTGTCTAGCAACAGAAGCCGCAGGTGAAGGAATAAATTTACAGTTCTGTCGATTAATGATTAATTATGATCTTCCCTGGAACCCCAATCGCTTAGAGCAACGCATGGGCAGAATTCACCGGATTGGTCAAACAAATGATGTTTATGTTTTTAACTTCGTGGCAGAAAACACGGTAGAAGGTAGAGTATTAGAGAAGTTGCTGGCTAAGTTAGAAGAAATCCGCAAGGCAATGGGGGACAGGGTTTTTGATGTTATTGGTCAATTACTCCAATTAAATGATATCCGGTTTGAGGAACTGGTCAGAGAAGCAACTTATACGAAAGCCAGTGAAGATGAAGTTTTAGAGCAAATTGAACGTCTCGATCCCAAAAAATTAGAATCTCTTGAACAAGCTACGGGTGTAGCTTTAGCAACTTCTCATGTAGATTTATCCCAAATTCGTCGCACCCAAACGCAAGATTACGTTTCTGAAGAACAGCGTTTAATGCCTCGCTATGTAGAGGAATTCTTTAAACGTGCCTGTGACTTTATGCGGGTGAATTTAGATAATCGGGCTGATGGTTTATGGCGAGTAAGTTATGTAAAAGAGGAATTTCGTTCTAATAATTTGGAGTCAGTACGCAAATATGGGATTGCAGAGAAAGAATATCTCAAACTGACTTTTTATAAAGAGCATTTGGCACAACCAGTACATCAAGATGCAGATTTATTGTCACCAGGACATTCTTTATTCGCTGCTATTGTAGAACGGTTAGATTCCCAATTATGGGAAAGAGTATCCCAACAATCTGCCATATTTATTGATGCTGATGCTCAAGAGCCTTACCGCATTCACTTTTTTGAAGTGCAGGTGGCGGGTATGGGACGAAAAGGTAAAGACACAGTTCTCAAAGCACGGTTATGTGCTGTTGCTGAAAAATCTACAGGGGAACTGGTACTAATTTCACCAGACTGTCTCCATGATTTAGCTCCTACCCAGTTATCTCCAGATTTGGTGATTTATCCCCCCACCCCCCAGGAACAACAAAAGGTGGAAAGCTGGTTAAAAGTAAAAGTGCAGCGTTCTTTAATGGATTTAGAAAGGGCGCAACGTCAACGGGAGTTAGAAATCCGCCAAGATTATTTACAGAAAGCGATGGAAAGCACCATCACAGAGGCTCAACGCACTCAAATGAAATTAGCAGCGAAGGTTGCAGGAGGTGATGAAACCTACCGTGTGGCAAGGGATAATGCTCAGAATAAAGTACGGAATTTGCAAGAACGTTATAAGAATAAACAAGGTGAACTGGACTATTTAAAAATTATTCGTCCTGGACGTGTGGCATATTTGGGAACCGCCCTCGTATATCCTGCACCTGTGGAGGTGTCAAAATATCCGGGGATGCGGAATGATCCAGAAGTGGAAGCTTTTGCGATGCAGTATGTGATGGACTATGAACGACAACGGGGATGGGAACCAGAGGATGTAAGTCAAAAACATGATGGTAGTGGTTTTGACATTCGCAGTGTGGGGCCAGTTGATGAAGTGACGGGAATTGCACCTGTGCAGCGCATTGAGGTGAAGGGAAGGGCGCAGCACAATCAAGAAATTGCGTTGACTGTGAATGAATGGCGGAAGGCACAGCAGTTAGGTGATTCTTATTGGCTGTATGTAGTCTGGGGATGTAAAAGTGAAAATCCGCAATTGTTAACGATACAAAATCCGGCTAAGGTGTTCGCGGGGGATGCCAAGGAAATTAAGCAAGTAACGCGGTATGTCGTGGGGTCTGAGGCATTATACAGCACAATTGCGTAAATTAACATTTAATTGTTGACATTAATCAATATCTGAGCCAAGGTATAAATCGCATTAAGCGATTCTACATAAATTAGCTCAGTCAAAATAATGTCTACCGACCGTCGCCTAATTGAAGATTTCATCCCCATCAAGGAAATATCTGTTGAATCTGCACGAGAAAAATCTATTAGAAAGGGTCATATTTCTACACTACATTTATGGTGGGCAAGGCGACCTTTAGTAGCTGCTAGGGCGGCGGTTTTTGCTTCGTTAATTGCCGCACCAGAAACTTCTCAAAAGCGTACAGCTTTAAGTAAGGCAATGATTGAATTGTGCAAATGGGAAGCTGGGGAAGCAACTATTGCTAAAGCTAAAAGGCAGATATTAGAAGCACAACGAGAACGGTTAAATTTACCAGCAGACACACCATTAAATCAAGTACCGCCACCAAAAGTTTTAGATATGTTTTCTGGTGGAGGGGCAATTCCTTTAGAAGCATTACGTTTGGGTTGTGAAACCTACGCTATTGAACTTAATCCAGTGGCTCATATTATTGAGCTTTGTACACTAGTTTATCCCCAGAAATACGGCAAACAATTAGCAGATGAAGTGGAGAAATGGGGAAATTGGGTAATTGAAAAAGTGCGAGGAGAGATTGGTGATTTATATCCTGCTATTAAAGTCGGAGAAGTTCTGCAAGAAGAACCTCAGCAATTAGAGTTATTAGAACATCCAAAAGTAAAACAACTAAGTCTTGCACAAACTTTAACTCCAGTTGCATATTTATGGACGCGCACTGTGAAATGTCCTAATCCTGCTTGTGGTGCGGAGGTTCCTTTAGTGCGTCAGACTTGGTTGTGTAAGAAGTCAAAAAAGTATGTAGCACTCAAAGTTATTCCGAATTATGAGACAAAGCGGGTTGAGTTTGAAGTGGTGGAAGCTGCGACGGAAGAAGGGTTAGGTTTTGACCCTGCTGCTGGTAGTTCACGCGGTAATTCTACTTGTCGCCATTGTGGGACTACTATTCCAACTAAACCATATATTCAAGACCAGGGGAAAGCAGGAAAGATAGGCCATCAACTAATGGCTATTGTTTGCACTACTTTAGGAGAGCAAGGTAAAACATATCTAAGCGGCACAGCTTATAAAAAGTATATTCCTGATGAAATAACTCTAAAAAATCGTCTACAAACATTAGTGGAAGAAATTAGAGTTAGCACCCCAGATGAACCTGTAAAAGTTTGGTCTGGTGTTTTTAATGCTCCATTATACGGGTTAGATAAATTTGAAAAATTATTTACATTTCGTCAATTACTATCAATGATGATGTTTGTAAAGTGGGTGAAGTTGGCGCATCAGGAAATCTTACAGCAGAAATATGAAGATGGATTTGCAAAAGCAATTGTAACTTATTTGAGTCTTGCAACTACAAAAACTGCAAATAGAGGTAGCAACTTAGGAGTTTACCATACGGGGCGTGAAACTATAGAAAGTCCAATTAGTAATGGTCGATTACCGATGTGTTGGGACTTTCCAGAAACAAATCCAATTGGTTCTGGTTCTGGAAACTGGTTAGATGGTTTAAACTGGACTACTCAAACCTTACGAAATTTAGCTGATATTAGTGATATTGCTATCGCTAAAAGACAACCTTGCCAAAGATTAGATTTACCAGATTCTAGCATCGACGCAGTAATTACAGACCCTCCTTATTTTGATGCTGTTCCTTACGCTGACCTTTCAGACTACTTTTATGTATGGTTGAAACGCGTAATTGGACATCTTTATCCAGAAAACTTCTCTAGTCAACTAACCCCGAAGAAAAACGAAGCCACTATGGAACCTTCTCGGCATGGGGGGGATAAGAAAAAAGCTGCTAAAGCCTATGAAGACATTATGCACAAAGCATTTTGTGAAGCCAGCAGAGTGCTAAAACCAGGTGGCATGATGGTTGTTGTATATGCTCACAAAACTACAGCAGGTTGGTCAACACTAATTGATTCCCTCAGACGGGCAAAATTTACCATCACCGAAGCATGGCCGCTTGATACCGAACAGCAAGGGGGCTTACGTGGTCTTCGGGCATCTCTAGCATCTAGTATCTTCCTTGTATCTCGTAAACGCACAGATGCCAAAATAGGTGACTATACAATGGATGTCCGTCCATTGCTATCAGAAATAATCCGAGACAGAGTAAAAACATTAATCGCAGAAGGTGTAACCGGTGCTGATTTAGTTATTGCTTGCATCGGTGCTGGGTTACGCGCCTATACCCAATATGACCGCGTAGAACTGCCCAACGGTGACGAATTAGACGCTAATTCCTTCCTAGATGAAGTACAAAAAGAAGTATTAGAAGAAATTCTCACCGAAGTCCTGAAGTGTGATAAAAAAGGAATTTCTGCCGTCGATAAACCCACCCAATATTACATCCTGGGACGCTACGAATATGGGGAATCTATAGTGGAATTTGACGAAGCTAACACCTTAGCACGAGGAGTAGGTGTAGAACTTGACGGTGCTGCTGGGTTAACAGATGGCAAACTTTATCTGGTGAAGAAGACTAAAAATCAAGTGCAATTACGAGACTATACAGAACGTGGTGCAGATGCAGATTTAGGAATCCAAAAAACCGAAAAACAACAAGATTTTAATGTTAAACCCCAAGCTATTGGCATAGCACCAACATTAATTGATATTCTGCATCGTCTCCTGTGGTTGCAAGAAAATAAACCCCAAGAAATTAATAACTTTATAACTTTAGCCCAACCGGATGCTACCCAACTGCGACTCGTCGCCCAAGCCTTAGGAGGACGTGCTTTAACACCAGAAGCAGGTGCTACACAGTTTGTCAATGGACACCGTACAAAAGAACAACAGCAAATAGATACTTTATTGGCCTCTTGGAAACGAGTAGTTGAAGAGAATTTATTTACTCAAGCTAAGTAGATTTGTTGAGGATTCAATAAGTATACAAAGTTAGAATCAGAACAAGCTAATACTGACACGCCATCTAGCCACTAAAATTTATGAGCAGTGCTTACCAACTCAAACCTTGGACACAAGTTGTCACTCCCCACTCAGATATCCTCAGTGGGAACTTAGATAATGCTACTTATGCAGCTAGTTTGAGTTTGGTAGTACGCCAAGATCCTAATTGTCCCCCAGTCTACCGAAATGCTCGTGATTTTTTCAATGCTACTTACTTGACTACAGCCCTGAAAAAACTCCTAACAGATGTCCTTAAAAGTCTACGGGGAGATGCAGGGGATAGAGTATTACAACTCCGCACACCTTTTGGTGGCGGTAAAACTCACTCCCTTATCAGTCTTTATCACATCACTAAAAATCGCAGCGACTTACAAAATATCAGCCAATTAGATGAATTACCAAATCCTGGTAATGTCCGTGTAGCCCATTTTATTGGCTTTGAAGCGGGTGCTATCAAAGGAATAGAAATTGATGATAGTCCAACTATTTTTACCCCTTGGGGATATTTGGCATGGCAATTAGGTGGACATCAGGCTTACTCTTTATTAGCCACAGAAGACCAACAAAAGGTTGCTCCTGGTAATGATGTTTGGAGAAAGATACTTGGCGATACACCTAACCTCATCCTTATAGATGAATTATTGGTGTTTGTAGAAAGTGCAATGGCGGTACAAGTGGGAGATTCTAACTTTGGTCGTCAGGTTCTCATTTTTATCCAAAAACTTACTGAAATTGTGAGAGAATTACCGAAAACTGTTTTAGTCTATTCTCTGCAAGCTAGTGTCGCTGAATCTTTTGGTAATGAAGGTTTACTCAGTGCCTTAGATAAATTGGTTAGTCGCATTGATGCCAAAAAAGAACCTGTTTCTGGTGATGAAGTGATGCAGGTAATCCAGAGACGGTTATTTAGCAATATTGGCGATACGGCAATTATTCAAGAAGTAGCTAGACAACAAGCAGAATTATTCCGCAGGTTGCGTGAAAGTTATGCTGATACTAACCGTGAAAAACAAGAAATTCAACAACAAGCTGATTTATTAGCAGAAAGAATTTTAGTTAGTTATCCTTTCCATCCTGACTTAATTGATTTAATGTATTATCGCTGGGGAACTCTGCCCAGTTATCAACGGACTCGCGGTGCTTTGCAATTTCTTGCTGCCGCCACTTATGCTTTGTGGGAAGCAAAAGATAATTCTTGGTTAATTACTCCGGGAAGTATTCCCTTTGATAATGACATTGTGAAAAATGCTTTCTTTTCGCAAGTAGGGGCAAGAGATGCTTACAGTTCTGTATTAATTTCTGACTTAACTGGACGGAAGGCTAAGGTTAAAACAGTAGATAATCGCATTGCTGCTGATGCACCCGCATTATCCCATTTAAAGGTAGGTACTCGTCTATCTTCTGCAATTTTAATGTATTCGTTTGGTACAAGAGGAGGAGACAAAGGTGTTTTAGAACAAGAAATTACCTCTGCTTGTCTTGCACCAGGATTAGATAGGACGACAATGACTGCTGCTTTAAGTGATTTGCGCGAAGAATTACTTCATCTACACTATGTTGGTCAACGTTATCGCTTTGAAACCAAAGCAAATTTGAATAAGTTAATTGCTGATGAAGAAGGCAAGGTGAGTAGCGATGAAGTATTGCAGAAAATTCAGGAGGAACTAAATAAAACTCTGCCTAACATCCGCAGTAAAGTTGTCTGGCCTAAAGATGCTGCCGCTATTCCAGATAAAGTTAAGCAGTTTAGTATTGTCTACCTAGAGCCAAGTTGGGCAGATAAAAGTAAGGATTTAGTTTTGGCAGATACCTTAAATTGGTTAGAGAATCGCGGGAATGATAAACGGGAATTTAAAAATGCACTTGCTTTTGTAGTTCCCAATAAAGCACAAATGGATAAGGCACGAAAAGGTGCAAGAACTGCCTTAGCTATATCTGGACTAATTGAAAAAAAGAATAAGAAGAAGGCTTCTTCTGAAGAATTAGAAGAATTCAATGAACTTACTAGCAAAGCTAAAGATGCTACCAGTGAGATTGTCGCTGCTGTGCGTCGTCTGTATGAATATATTTTACTGCCTCTCCCAGACACTAGTGGTGAAAAACCTGTGAGGTTGGAAAGTGTTGATTTACAATCTCAACTCAATACCAGTCAGAATTTGCAAGAACGGGTATTAGATGCTTTAAAGAATTATGTTTTTGAAACTACTACTGCTAGTAAGTTAGTCAGCTTATCTGGGTTAGAAAGTCGAGACAAGGAATATATAGCTGGTGAGGAATTAGTGAGTTATTTTTTCCGCTTCCCTACTTTACCCAAAATGTTAGGGGTAGAAGGAATTAAAAAATCTATTCTCAAAGCCATCGAACAAGGTTTAATTGGTTATGTACCATCAATGACTATTAGTGGTGAAATCCCTGTAGTAGATAATCCCAATTTAATCAGTTTTGAGAAAGTCATACCCGCCGATGAGTTAGACCTAGCGGGTTATCTTTTATCTCCGAGCTTGGTTAATAAGTTGCGGACTGTGAAATCTTCAGAAATAGTGGAAACGATAATAAAGGATGCGGAAGAAGATAATACTGTTAAAGTAATTTATGGTTCAGGTGACTCTGGTAGCACTACAAAGAGAAAGGTTTCTGAAGAAAAACAAACTGTAGAGTATAAATCAGAGGCAAGTAGTATTGAGCGAACTGTGTTGCTTGATATTGTTAATGGGAAAAAACCCGCACGTTACTACAAGCTGACATCTTCTACTGATAAGGCAAAGATATTTCAATTGTTTGAGGTGTTACAGGCTTTATCTGATAAAGCTGAGGGGATGACGATCACAATTGAGGTACACGCACACACTCAGGATAGTTTTGACCTCAACTGGATACGTAATGCAATTGAAGAACCATTGGATGAGATGGATATTCAAGCGTCTACACGTTTGGAGTAGGGTATTTAACGATCACAGCTTTTTAACAATCCTGTCTTTTGGAGTCTTCCACTTGAATTTTTGAGCCATTTATGTTTCCAGGGTGGCAAGTCCAACTTAGGTAGTATTCTTACTACTGCTACTTAGCTTGGTATAAATCCAATCAGAGCGTAATGTCAATTACAGGTTGCTTAATTACGTGAAGTGAGTTTTCAAAATACCTACTGGATTAATGATAAATTTATAAATTACGGCAAGCTAAAACTTTAAAAATATAATTACGGCAAAGTTATGCTTTAAAAGTGGAATTTTATGTATGAACACGGTTACGCAAGAATCAGTGTTCTAATCATAGCCGTGGCAAAGTTATGCTTGAAACGGCGGCAAACTTATGGTTGAAGTCACACTAGCTTCAGTCTCTTAAGCCTAATTTATGCAAGTTTTAATCAAGATGCTTATTAAGTTATGTAAATTAACGGGTAAATATTGACACTCTAATGTTTGCTAGTTATGGTTAATACAGCTTATAACCAACAAATAACACTTAGGTTGATGTGATTCAATTCACAGCATTATGTTATTACCAATAAAGCTGATGTGTTGTGGTATCTCAAGAAACCTCAGCAACAGATTTACTTAGGAAAATTGCTTTTCAGCTTTCTCCTCTCTAGAAGTCTTACTAATTGTCTTGCAGTACTAAATTGAATTATGACGAACAATTTTCATCCAAAAGATAAACTTTCAAAAGATTTTTTTGATAGGCTTCAAATTTTACTTAATCTACATTCAACATTTGCCGGTAAATCTTATGAATATACAGATAACATCCCTCTTATAATTAGTCGTTTAAATAATTCAATAGAACAGGGGCAATTGATAGATGTTTTCAGTACTATTGAGGAAATAATATATGAAACCCAAAGCAGCAATGCAATAGATGGTAAACCATTTTTGGATTATTTTAATGATTTTTCAACTAAGGTATATGCTTATTCTGAGATAAATGAACTTAAGTATATATTTCCAAAACAACAAGAATTATCTCTTTATGAATTGAGAGCTAATAATAAGTTAATACTTAAAGATTACTTAGGAGTAATTCAAGATATAGAATATGCAATTAATTTAAGCACAAAGTCTGAACCCAGCCTTAATACTATTTATAGTTTTTATAAAATTGCTGCTCAAGCTCATCATAAACTTGGTAATTTCCAAAAAGCTATTGATTACTATACTAAAGCTATTGAAATGAATTTTGACAATACTTTTATTTATGATTTCAGAATGCAAGTTTATATTGATGCAGGAAATTATCATGAGGCCATACAAGATTGTATCTCTGTAATCAATTTAGGGTTTAGAACTCCTAGTAAGTATGAATTACTTGGAGATATCTATTTAAAATCAGGAAATAAACAAGAAGCAATTGATACTTATAAAAAATCTATTACTATTTGTGAACAAGAAATTGAAAAGATTAATGCAAAAGGTAGAGACCCATTTAATTCACTTGAAATATACACAGAGAGTCAGAAAAAGCTATTATTAAAAATAAAATCTTTAGAAACTAATTCAGTAGTAAATAATCAGATTATTACTTCACAGGCTAGTGCCTCTGGAGATTGCTTTATTTTAACAGCTACCTTTGGTAGACCTTATGCTAAAGAAGTAATTAAGTATCGCAATTTTAGAGATCAATATTTATGTAACTACTTATTAGGGCGGGGTTTTATTTATTTATACAATTATTGGGGACCTGGGCTAGCAATTATAGTTAACAAAAACCCAAGGCTAAAGTGTTTTATGGCAAAAACTTTAGGGGCTGTATCCCAAGTATTACCTGAAGTTAAAGATTATAAATTTAAGAATATGTGTAAATAAGTTACTTCTGGAAAGTCTGCAAAAATATAATCTGGTCTTTCCAGTATATAAACTATGAATACCCATTAATGTAATCTTTTATACTGCATTGAAGAAACGAGAAAATTAGATGAAAGATTTTTTATGCTCTTATGTTGCTTTTATCGATAAATAAAGCGATAAAAGGATACGAAGCTATGTTTTCTCAAGAGCAAAAGTGTTATGCACAAGTATCTAGGTTAAATCAAGTTAAACTAAATTGTAGAGATTTAAATTACAGATAAACTAGTGCTAAATTATAGGTATACCTAGTCTAGATACGAGTATGTTGGAAAAGAGAAAAGAAGCTGTTAAAAACTTGTACAATGCTTATGAATTATTGCATGATGTTTATATTAGTGGAGGTAAAGATAAACTATCTAATGACACTACTGCTTTAAAAGACTCAATTGAAAAATCAGCTAACCAAATCAAGGAACATATAGTAGAGATATGTTTAGTTGATGGTGTTAAATTGAAGGACTCAGAAGGTAATTTTGATTGGAGTATACTCAATAAGTATATAGAATAACCTTTCTTTTAATTCAGGCAACCGGGGTTTATTTAGGTAGTTTTAAAAACCCCTAGATTTCGGATATTGGATAGCCCTCTATCTTAACTGTATACAGTTAGTCACACAGCAGTAAATCCTCTATGTCAAAGGGTTGTACTTTAACTGTGTAAAACATCAAAGCAGTAAGTCCTACTCTTAAAGAAGTGGTTGTACTTCCATTTTGGTGTTATTAATTTCTTATGACACATGATTCAGGATAGGTATAGCTAAGTTTTATGACAGTAACTCCACAAGAGTATTTAGCAGCTTTACAAGAAGAATTTACTAAGGAATCTGATAAATATGTTAGCCAAATAAATAATGAAGATTTACTAAAAGCTAACATGCTAAGATTTAGTAAAATAGATAAAATATTTACTGATATAACTAACAGCTTTAGCGATCCAAATACTCAAGATAATCTGTATAAGTCATATATTTTTCGCTTATTCATGAATAATTTGACAAATGTTTATAACGAATCTATATCAGAAGGAGAGTGCAATGTTGGTACAATATATTTGAGAATGAAAAATTACATTTCTGAACAATTAAAAATAACTAGAGAGTGGCAGAGCGTATCTATTCAAAATCTTCGTTATTATCAGGGTTTAAATAATTTACAAGCTGAACGTGAAATAAAATACCGCCAATTAAAGGGTAATTTAGACCAACAACTTCTTTGTGAATTTCAACATATAATTCAAAATGTTAGAAAAAAGTTACAAAATTCAGATAATAGTGGAAGAGTAGTTTGATTGTAGCTGAAAGGTCACACTATAATGCGCCAAAAGCAGCTTGCAGATTGTTAAATTAAAAACTGCTCTTGTTAAAAATAAACAAGAGCAGTTTTAATACCAAAGCCAAAAATTAAAAATTTAGGCATCCTCAAGTTCCAATTGAGCCACCGTAACCGCGTTAAAAGCGAAAGCCAAAACTAATGGCATCGGAGACTGGAACCAAATGGTAAAAAGAACAGCGAAAATTGTACCAATTACTGCTGAACTAGACCACAATCGTTCTTCAAAAGTCAATCCCTTTTCGGCTTTAATCAATCTGAGAACATGAACTGGAATTGGTTCCGGCATTACCCCACCCGGAGGAAAAGCCCAGTAATTATTACGCCGCTCGACAAATAAATCTGTCCAGCCATTTTCTTGGCACCATGTCTCAATCCATTGAAGTGAGTAATGATTAATCATCGGGGTTGCGAGTTGGGTTAGTGGAATTTGTGTAGTTGATGAAGATAATCTTTGGGAGATTCCTGAAAAACTAACTAATTCGGTATAAGATTAATACTTTGTTATGCAATTTTTAAGCTTTGTAAAGCAGTTGAGATACATAATAATTACGCTCAAACATTGCTTTGCTTAATTAAAAGCCTAGCAGTGGATAGAATCTGTTTACTTCAAATGACAATAAACTTTACGTGAAAAAATGTAAGTGAAGAAATGTAAATAAATCGGTGAGTGTTACTGCTCATTAAAACTATCTATAGTAATCGGCTTTGATTTTTGAAGTTACTTATGTAGGCAGGGAGTAGGGAGTAGGGAATAGGGAAGAAGCTTTTCGAGTTTTACCTAGCTTCACAAACATCAAATTAGGAGTCACGTATATCTCAAAAACGAAATTTAAAAATCAAGAATTGTAAAGAAATCAATGGACGTAGATATAGCTACTCCTAGACATCGCTTGAAATCATTTCTTGAGAGTTGAAAAAAATATTTGTATCAGTCTTTGGTAATAATTTTGCTGGTATGATGTGGCGTAGACCTAGCCCGTCGTAGACATCGCCTCCCAAGTAATCGCTGCTTTCTGCCTCAGGTCGCAGAAATAATTTTGCTCAAGGTGAGAAGCGATGCCTGTTTTTACGTTACAAAATATTAAGCGGGGCAAATATAGATTCCCCAGGTTTAGCAGCAGGGCTGCTAGTCTCAATTACAATGCGGTAAGCTTACAATGCAGCGATTTTACACCAAATTGGCTCTCGATATGTTTTGGCGGCAAGGGTTGGCGTTACTTTTGGGGATTCTTTTATGGTGCGTGGCTCATCCTGCACTGGCGGTAAACTGGACTCATCCACTGTCATTTAGTAATGCAGAGTTGTCGAGACGTGATTTTTCTGGTCAAAGTTTACAAGCTGCGGAGTTTTCTAACGCCAATATGGAATTCGCTAATTTTACAAACGCTGACTTGCGGGGAGCAGTATTGAGTGCTTCGGTGATGACGCAAGCAAACCTCCACGGAGCAGATTTAACGAATGCAATGGTGGATCAGGTAAACTTGACTAGGGTAGATTTGAGCGATGCAGTTCTCAAAGAAACCCTTTTGCTCCGCGCCATATTTAATGATGTGAATATAGACGGTGCAGATTTTACAGATGCAATTTTGGATAAAGCGCAAATTAAAGAACTGTGTACAAAAGCCAGTGGTGTGAATTCCAAAACAGGCGTGCAAACTCGTGATTCTCTGGGATGTTAATGAAACGTGTAGGTGTAATTGGTGGCGGACAACTTGCCTGGATGATGGCAGATGCAGCACGCAAGCTAGAAGTAGAATTAATAGTACAAACTCCTAGTGAAGGCGAACCGGCGGTGTCGATCGCTCAGGAAGTTGTTTTCGCCCCGGTAGATGACGCTAATGCTACAGAAATATTAGCCAAAAAATGCGATGTCATCACCTTTGAAAATGAATTTGTTAACTTAGATGCTTTATCTGTTTTAGCAGAACAAGGTGTTTGTTTCCGCCCAAGATTAGAAGCATTAACTCCTCTTTTAGATAAATATCATCAGCGTCGCTATTTAAGCGATTTAGGCTTGCCAGTTCCGCGATTTTTCGCCGTCGAACAGACAGAAAATCTGAAATCTCAAATAGAATATCTAGGTTTTCCTGTAGTTCTCAAATCCCGACGCCACGGTTATGATGGTCAGGGTACTTTCATCATTCCAGACTTTGCTGCTTTAGAAAAAAAATTAAGTTATGAAACCATAACAAAAACTCCAAATCAATCAATTTTCTTGTTAGAAGAATTTGTACCTTTTGAAAGAGAATTAGCAATAATAGCAGCTCGTTCTGTGGACGGAAAAATTGTCACCTATCCAGTGGTAGAAACCCAACAAGAACAACAAGTGTGTCAGCGGGTGATTGCGCCAGCGGAGATTTCGCCGAATCAAGTAGCAGAAATAGAAGCGATCGCACATACTCTATTAAATAGCCTGCAAGTAGTAGGAGTCTTTGGCATTGAACTATTTCTGGCGGCTGATGGCAAAGTACTGGTAAATGAAATTGCTCCCCGTACCCACAATTCTGGGCATTTTTCCCTCGACGCTTGTGAAACTTCCCAGTTTGAGCAACAGCTGAGGGCAGTTTGTGGTTTACCCTTGGGAAATCCTAGTTTGCAGTGTGCTGCTGCTGTGATGGTGAACCTGTTGGGGTATGAAAATTCTCACAGCGATTACCAAAGCCAGCGTCAACAAATAGCAGAAATTCCCCAGGCGCATGTCCACTGGTATGGGAAAACAGAATCACGTCTTGGGCGCAAGTTGGGACATGTCACCGTTTTGCTGGATAATCAAAATCGAGAGATGGCGATCGCTATTGCCCAAACCATAGAATCCATCTGGTATCCCAGCTAAATTTCTCAAAAACTTTGGATGTTGAACACACAACATCTTTTTGAAAGCTATAATGAGTTAGTTGCACTACGACGTTGGTGACTGCCATCAAGTTTTTTGATCTATGCCTTTAAAGACAAGGGAGTCAAACAGTTCTCGTGGCAGTAGACCGGGCATGTACCCGGAAACTTTAAACGAGAAATTTAGGTTCCCACCTGGTTAAACCAGGTCATAAACTTAGGTAAAACGGCGTCGCGGTGAACTCAAAATTATTAGCTCCCAAACTCAGTAAGAATTTGGGAGCTTTAATTATTTGAAAAAGAATTTAGAATCGGTGAATTCAGCAATCTTTCAGTGGTGGATGAGTGCGGAAAGTCATCAACGAAGGGTTCCTCCGCTATTGGTAGTATTTAGGTTTGGGAGCGCTCGTTGGCGATCGCTTGCTTTTCATCGCTAAATTTGATATTAAGCTACCAAGTATAGATTCTAGTCAAAAAATGACATCGCCAACTGTATGTCTCTGACACAGGAACAATTTGACAACTTGGTAAAGCAATTAGAGGGCTATGCTCACCGAAAACCAGAAAAATTTAGACAACGTGTTTTTTTTCTGGCGGTGATGGGTTATGGCTATGTTTTGCTGGTTCTATCGTTTCTTTTATGGGTTATCGTAACCATTGCCTTATTACAGCGAAGTAGCCTACAGTCTAGTTCTGTATGGATAGGATGTGTCTTCATCATAGCTCTTATATTATTAGGAATTGTTGTGCGATCGCTGTGGGTAAATATTCCAAAACCTCAAGGAAAAAGGCTACGGCGTAGGGATGTACCACATCTGTTCCAATTAGTTGATGAACTAGCTATAACCCTCAAGACTCCAAAGTTTCAGAATATTTTGCTGACAAACGAGTTCAATGCTGGGGTTATACAGAGACCACGCTTGGGTATTTTTGGCTGGTTTCAGAATTATTTGCTTGTAGGTTTGCCCTTGATGCAAGCACTGACTTTAGAGCAGTTTCGCGCAGTTATCGCCCATGAATTTGGACATTTATCTGGTAACCATAGCCGATTTGCAAATTGGATTTATCGAATCCATCAGGCTTGGGTTCAATTATTGAAACGCTTGCATAAACACCATCAGCAATCAAGATCTGGCTCTGGCGTTTGGTATGTCGATGCTTTAATGCTTGTTGCAAACGGATTAGGGTTCCTTGTTTTCGGTTGGTTCTTTGAGTGGTTCGTTTCTAGATTCACTGCTTATTCATTTGTCCTGTCACGGGTTAATGAGTACGAAGCAGATAAATGCTCTGCAAATTCGGTGGGAGGGCAACATCTTGCTGAGGGACTCATCAGCCTTGCTATCAAGAATAGATATCTACACAGAGCTTTTTGGCGTGAAATATATCAACAAGCAGATCGAAATCCAAAACCTCCTAATGCCATACCTCTAATGTTTCAAGCCTTAAAAACTCAAATTCTCTTTGATAAAAAGGAAAGATGGTTAAAAGCAGCATTAGCAGAAAAGACTGACACCATTGATACCCATCCTTGCTTATCTGAGCGCCTACATGCTTTGGGCTATCTTGCTAATGCTTTAGAGCTTTCAGACAAGCTGACAATTACTAAGTCTGCTGCTGAAGAAGTGTTCAGCGGAGATTTTCTAGAAAAAATCACAATGCAGACAAATGAACAGTGGCAAAGAGCCAACATAGGATTTTGGGAAGGCCGCACTAGCTACCTTCAAAATATAACTCCGAAGCTATTTGACTTGGAGGAAAAAGCCAAAAGCCAAAAGCTAACTTTTGATGAAAAATGGAATCTCTGTAAGTGGACGGCAGAAACGAAAGGAAGTGACGCTGCTATTCCTTTGCTAGAAAATTTACTTACTGAGAAGTCCTACTATGCTCCAGCTAACTACCTGCTAGGCAAGATATTACTAGACGATCAAGATGCTAGAGGAATTCGTTATATTGAGAGTGCTGTGAGTTGTGATATAGAACTAACTTTTCCTGGTTATAAATTAGTTTCTGAATTTTTGTATTATGAGCAGGGAAATACAGAGAAAATGAAACATTACCAAAACGAAATTGAGCAATATTATTACAGGACAATGTTTTCCACCTACGGATTATACCATTGAGAATAGTATAAAATCAGACTTTGTATTAGAACAAGTCAACTTCTTTTGCGAATAAAAACAAAATCTGTATAACATGATTCTAATTTAGGTAACGTTCGGAGTTAAGATCACACAATTGCATGAAATTGTGGTTAAAGCTACAAAAAATTGTCACAACAACTAACTGACACCGTGTTTCCAGCCTCGGTCTTCCGACTAGACAGTGGTTTAACGTTTATTCATCAAGAAATTCCCACTACCCCTGTAGTTGTGGCTGATGTTTGGGTGCGTGCTGGAGCAACCCTAGAGCCACAACCGTGGTTCGGTATGGCGCACTTTTTAGAACACATGATTTTTAAAGGCACGGCAACGCTACCCCCTGGAATGTTCGACCACAACGTTGAAAACCGGGGTGGCGTCAGTAATGCCGCAACAAGCTATGATTATGCTCATTATTCGCTTACCACAGCTGCGCCTTATTTGCAAGATACTCTGCCGCATTTGGGAGAACTACTGCTGAATGCAGCAATTCCAGAAGATGAATTTAGCCGCGAACGGGACGTAGTACTAGAAGAAATCCGCTCGTGCAATGACGATTCTGACTGGATAGGATTCCAAGCTTTGATTGGCAGCATTTATGGGCGTCACCCTTACGGACGTTCGGTGCTGGGTACTGAGCAAGAACTTATGCAGCAGTCACCAGAAGCGATGCGCTGCTTTCACCGGGCGCACTACCAACCGCAAAACATGACAGTGGTAATTGCAGGGGGCATAGCTCAGGAGTCGGCTTGGGAATTAGTAAATCGTTCATTTACTGATTTTGCCGAACCTGCTCATTGTCCGCAGTTTGAAAAAGTGCCAGAACCAATAATAACAGAAGTTCGTCGTCAAGAACTATGTTTACCACGCATAGAACAAGCGCGATTATTAATGGCGTGGCTGGTACCCGGAGTAGAACAAATCCACACTGCCTATGGTTTAGATTTATTGTCGGTGTTATTAGCAGAAGGGCGGACTTCGCGTTTAGTAAGGGATTTGCGGGAAGATTTGCAATTGGTACAGGGAATTTGTAGTAATTTTTCTCTCCAACGAGAATCGAGTTTATTTACAATTACTGCTTGGTTGGAACCAGAAAATTTAGAAAAAGTTGAGTCTTTGATTTGCGATCATTTAGATCAGTTACAGACTCAAGGAATTAGTCAACAGGAAATAGCGCGATCGCGCAGGCTACTATGTAACGAGTATGCCTTTTCTACTGAAACGCCAAATCAACTCACAGGACTTTACGGGTACTACAATACAATTGCCCAAGCTGAATTAGCTGTGACATATCCCCAGGAGATTCAATCTTTTGATGTCCAAGAACTGCAAAAATTAGCTAAACAGTATCTCTCACCGCAAAATTATGCGGTTACTATACTTAAACCATGTTAAGTATTGGGCATGGGGCATCGGGCATGGGAGATGAGGGAGCAAGGGAGACTCTTGAGGCAGGGGAGAATAATTTTTAACTCCTAACTTCTAGCTCAGCACTTACAATGCCCAATGCCCCATACCCCATAACCAATGACAAAGGACAAATGACAAATGACAACCTTGCTGCAAAAATCGCCTATCCATCGCACCGTATTAAACAATGGCATTGTCGTGCTAGTGGCAGAAAATCCTGCTGCGGATATTATTGCAGCCCGAATTTTTGTGCGTGCTGGTAGTTGTAACGAAAACCAAGAACAAGCAGGGTTGGCACATTTGCTATCAGCAGTGATGACCAAGGGATGCGATGGACTTTCTAGCTTGGAAATTGCTGAAAAAGTCGAGTCTGTCGGGGCGAGTTTGAGTACAGATGCCGCCACTGATTATTTTTTGCTGTCTTTCAAGACGGTAACATCGGATTTTGCCGAAATTTTAACATTGGCAGGGCAGATTTTGCGATCGCCTACTTTTCCCGAAATTCAAGTAGAACTCGAACGGCGTCTAGCGCTACAAGATATTCGTTCGCAAAAAGAGCAACCCTTCACTGTCGCCTTTGAACAAATGCGGCAGGTCATGTACCAAAATCATCCCTATGCCATGTCGGTATTAGGAGATGAAACAACCATGAGCCGCTTAACTCGTGCAGACTTAGTACAGTATCATCAAACTTATTTCCGCCCAGATAATTTGGTAATTAGTATTGCTGGTCGAGTCACACCCGCAGATGCTGTAGCATTGGTGACAAAAGTTTTTGGTGATTGGCAAGTTCCAGCATCACCACTGCCAATCCTAAATTTACCTGAAATTAGGGTGGAACCCCAGGTAATGCTGAAGCCACAACAGACGCAACAATCAATTGTGATGCTTGGTTATTTGGGAACATCAGTGAGTTCTCCTGACTACGCCTCACTGAAGTTGCTGTGTACCTACTTGGGAAATGGGCTTTCTAGCCGCTTGTTTGTCGAATTGCGGGAAAAACGAGGTTTAGCTTACGAAGTATCGGCTTTTTACTCAACCAGGCTATACCCAGCATCGTTTGTGGTTTACATGGGTACAGCACCAGAAAATACCACCATAGCTTTAGAAGGACTGCGTACAGAAGTAGATTTATTGTCTACCACCGAAATATCCCCAAGCGCCCTGCAAGCTGCTAAAAACAAGATTCTGGGGCAGTATGCTTTGGGTAAACAAACGAACGGGCAAATTGCTCAGATATACGGCTGGTATGAGATTTTGGGGTTAGGAATTGATTTTGATATTAAGTTCCAAGAACTGATTGCGGCAGTGGATGCCCAAGATGCGATCGCTGCCGCTTCTAAGTATTTAAAAGAACCTTATGTGTCTTTAGTTGGTCAAGAAACAGCAATTAATGGGGCGATCGCATCAGGTAGATGATGTATGCAGGCCTAGCCCATCGGAGACATCGCTTTCTGTAGCAGCTGTTTTTTAGACCAAGCGGCTGTACCATTAGCATGAGAATATTCTGGGAGTAAATTCCATGCAACACAGCCTGACAGCAAGTATTTTGAGTTACTTAAAATTACTACATCCAACTGTAAATCGCTGTCGGATGGAAAAACCGCAAAAGGGTTGGTGGGCAAACAGATCTAAGTCTTTATCAGCAACTCAAATACTCCTGTTTTCCACTACACCTCTGTTCATTGCCTCCTCTGCTCTAGTATCAATTGCAGCTCCGCAAAAAATAGCCCAAGTAAACCCCGCAGATAGTATCAGCCGTCCTACCCTGAAAGTTGGTAGCCAGGGCGAACGCGTATCTGAACTTCAAGCAGCTTTGAAACTTTTGGGTTTTTACTCCGGTGTAGTAGATGGTATATATAGTGAAAATACTGCCAATGCTGTTTCCCGATTTAAACAAGCAGCTGGCTTAAATCCAGATGGTATAGTTGATGCCACCACCTGGCAACGACTTTTTCCTAAAGAAGCGACAGTAGCATCAACAGTTCCTTCATCTGGGCAAAGATTTAACTCAGCAACAAATTTTCCCGTTCCAACCCAGAGTACCAACCTCACCAACGTTGCAAATCCCAGTCCCAACCCACCAAGGCAAGCTGTAACACAAGCTCCCACCAAGCCCAGCCCACCCAAAAAACCTGTAACACAAGCTCCCACCAAGCCCAACCCACCAAAGAAACCTGTAACACAAGTTGCTACCAGCCCTGAACCAAGGCCTGCTAAACCTAGACAAGCTCAAAAAACGCCGAATCGTACTACATCACCTACTCGAACTCAGTCAGCCGCACGTACTGGACAAACTACGCGAACTCAGTCAAATACAAGTACTAAGCGAACCCCTGGTATTCAATACACCTCAGAAGGATTACCGATTTTACGTATAGGGTTACGTGGTTCGGAAGTTGTGAAATTGCAACAACAACTGAAAAAGCTTGGTTACTTAAAAGGCGACGTAGATGGAGACTTTGGGGCGACAACCGAAGCCGCTGTCAAAGCCGTACAAAAGCGCTATGGTTTAGAACCTGACGGCGTAGCTGGTGGGGCTACCTGGGAAATTCTTTTGCGGCGTTAGGCAAGGGGGGAGAGGCTTAAAAACCCTAATTTTTCGTGCCCAACTCAGGATACTAAAGCCCCTCTCCGAGACGGAGAGGGGTTGGGGAGAGGTTCATCGAACTCACGTTAATGGTGTATGCGATCGCATCGGCACTGGGTATTTGACTTAGGTACATCGTGCAATACGATAAAGATACTGGCATTAAAAGTATTTCTCTATGCCAACATGGATTGCCAAAAGCGATTACACTAACGTCTTTGACAATCCAAAATGGTCTTAGATTGCTTTTGCGCTGTCAAAAGAGACGACTACTTTAGGAGTCAACTACAACGGCACCTAATTATGCTACAAATCGCAATGGACAAAAGTTAAATTAATTAAACTTAGGGTTAATTCTTCTAAAAAAGCTTATGCAACACTTTTTATTGACTTGGCTCGGTACTGCGGTGGCGTTATTTATTACTGCTAATATTGTTCCGGGATTCTTTATCAAGAATTTTGTGGCTGCCTTGGTTGCTGCTATTGTTATTGGTCTAGTTAATGCATTTATTAGACCAATTTTGCAGATTTTAACCTTTCCAATTACCTTGCTGACCTTTGGTTTATTTACATTAGTGATCAATGCCTTAACTCTTTGGTTGGCAAGTGCCCTAACTCCTGGTTCTGGTTTTGAGATTCAGGGCTTTGTACCTGCTTTATTTGGTTCAATTGTACTAGCAATTGTTTCTAGCATCATTAACTATTTTTTGAGAGTTGTTGAATAAAAAGGAGTCAGAATTCAGAATTCAGAATTCAGAATACTCTACCCATGAAGGGATAGAGTTTTAACTTTTGAAAAAAATTTAATACTAGTTTCGCGCCACTTGCGGGCGTTAGCGCAGCGGGACGAAGTACGGTTTTCAACCAATATTCATTACCCAGTCGTACAGAATTCATACTGAATTCTGACTCCTGAGTTCTGAATTCTGTTCAATAAAAAAATTACTAAAATTTGCAGCTTGGGCAACAGCTAGCGTTACAGCTCCTGGTTGCCCTTTTAATTGGAAAATTCGTTTGGGAACTAAGAATTTCACCCCCAATTCTTCTGTGCTGATAAACAGGGAATCAGTCAACGACAAGTTGAGTTGAGTGGCTGCAAGAATAGCCGCTGCCTCTGCTACACTGGCTGTACCTACTTCTTGGTTGGCAATTCTGCTAGGATTAGGAACCCAGATACGGCGAAGAACTTCGGCACAAAAAGTCTTTAGGGGCAAATTGCGTAGGTTACAAAATTCTAATAAGCCAATTTCAGATGCTTTCGTATCGATGGTAGCAATACCTGCGATCGCACTTTGACAAAGTTGATTTTCTTCAAATACTTTTTCAATTGCCTCATTAATTAATTGCCATGAGGTTCCCCGCTTACAACCAATTCCTACCCATAAAACCTGTTGCACCTGATGCATTTTTGAATTCAGTTTACAAAAATATATAGCGTTTCCCCACAAGGGTGAGGTACACCTGTAAGGGCACGGCAGTGCCGTGCCCCTACACCTTGCGGATGTTGTACTGCATCTGAATGGGAACCGCTATATTACATCCTTTCTAATACCTGAATACCCAACAAAGATAATCCCAACTTCAGGGTTCTAGCAGTCAAATCACACAGAATCAAGCGGGATGTTCGCTGCGGTTCCTCGGCATCCAGCACCCGAACTCCTTGATTGCGGTCATAAAACTGATTAAACTTTTTACTCAGTTCATACAAATATTCACATAACCGATGGGGCAATAAATCTTGCTCTACAGTACTAATAACTTCATCGAGTTGAAGTAAATATTTTGCCAGCGCTAATTCGGTTTCATGCTCTAACAGAACGGCATTATTTCCTAGCTCTTCAAAGTTAATTTCACCCTTGCGGCTAATTCCCTGAATCCGCGCATAAGCATATAGCATATAAGGCGCAGTATTGCCTTTGAGATCTAGCATTTTTTCGTAGCTGAAAACGTAGTTACTAGTGCGGTTTTGGCTTAAATCTGCATACTTAACTGCACTAATTCCAACTACGTTGGCAACTTCATTAATAAATTCTTCAGTTTCTTCGCGTTCTTCTTCTTGTAATCTAGCTTTTAGATCGGCATGACAACGAGCGATCGCTTCATCTAACAAATCCCGCAATCGTACAGTATCGCCAGAACGAGTCTTGAATTTCTTACCGTCTTCTCCTAACACCAACCCAAAGGGTACATGCACTAATTCCACATCATCGGGAATCCATCCGGCTTTGCGTGCTACCTGCAAAAATTGGGCAAAGTGGTTTGCTTGTCCAGCATCCGTTACATAAATTATTCGTTTTGCTTCATCCTGCTGAATCCGGTAACGGAGGGATGCTAAATCTGTAGTGGCGTAGTTATAACCGCCATCGGATTTCTGCACAATTAAAGGTAGCGGTTCACCTTCTCTATTTGTAAACCCTTCGAGAAAAACACATTTTGCGCCTTGATTTTCTACCAGTAATCCAGATTTGTCTAAATCTTCTACAACTCCTGGTAGTAAGGCATTGTAGAAAGATTCGCCTCGTTCAATTAACTTGATATCCAACAAATCATAAATTACTTGAAACTCCCGGCGTGATTGTTCGCACAGTAATTTCCAAGCATGGAGTGTGTCTTGGGCACCTGCTTGTAATCTGACAACTTCTTGGCGTGCTGTTTCTTGAAAAGCTTCGTCTGCATCAAACCGCTGCTTGGCTTGGCGGTAAAAAGTTACTAAATCGCCAATATCTAAAGCATTAGCAGTGGTCAGGGCTTGGGGGTAAACTTCCCGCAGATAGGCAATTAACATGCCAAATTGCGTACCCCAATCACCGACGTGATTTAACCGCAGGACATCGTGTCCTTGAAATTCGAGAATACGGGCGATCGCATCACCGATAATTGTAGAACGCAAATGCCCAACGTGCATTTC
Source organism: Nostoc sp. FACHB-973 (assembly GCF_014698115.1). Taxonomy (GTDB): domain Bacteria; phylum Cyanobacteriota; class Cyanobacteriia; order Cyanobacteriales; family Nostocaceae; genus Nostoc; species Nostoc muscorum. Next base: position 155,643 of record NZ_JACJSJ010000003.1, on the reverse strand, counting down.
TTTAGCAATATTCGGACTAGAAAAATCCACAATTTCGCGTTGTGGGGTTTTCGCCATTGGAATTCCTAACCTGGAATCTGCTTGAATAGCGTTGAGTTGTGCTTCTAGGTATGCTGTTTTGAGTTTCAGATTGATAAATCCTGGGCCAGCGATTTCTGGCGGTTCGCAGATTTCGGATACATCTAATTTCTCAACTATGGCAGATGCAATTACTCTTGGTTGCAATCCTTTCTTTTTGCTCAAGGATAAAGCCACATTTGCCTGATAATCACCAAATTTAGGATTACTAGCAGCAACCAAAATAGGATCTGTTCCAGCGAATTCAGCGCCAAAAGCCGCGACTAAAGCCTGCTCAAACTGAAGTTTTAGTTTTTCTTGTGTAGGGTTCATATATGAATTCTATCTGTGACGCGGGTGATGTAGCTCTGGAAAAGCTTGATTATTTCACTCTAAAGTATAGTCATCTTACAACGCCCCTTGATTGCAGCAGGGCTGTTTTATTCCATTTCAAACAGGATTTGTCAAGATGGTTAGCGAGAAAATTGTAAGTCAGGGTGACGATGAGATGAACATTTAAACATTGAAATATCAGTAAAATAGTTCATTTTCTGGGCACGCTGGTAACAAAATAACTAATTTTTAATTGCTAGAACCCTTGATTTTTAAAGCTCTTTGGGGAATGAAACAGCCTTGCCTTCATCCCGCAATTATACAACGCCGAATTTTGTTTTCATTAAAAAATTCTGAGGGGAGGAAGCCTCCACTCAGAACTTCAGGAAATATTATTACCGTCTAACTTTTCACGGCATATGAATGAAGAAAGTGTAAGGATTTAGGGAAAACACACTTGTTCAGCTTAAATTTTGGAATTTCACAAATTCCTTCTAGCATTGTCACACCCTTACTCTTTCTCAAATAGAGTTTTCAGACCCCATGAAAATTCAGGTTACGGAAGAGTAACGGTATTAGATCGTGTTGTTAGAACTTTCCAAATCACTATTTTTAGTGTTGTTAGAGGTTGTAGCAACACTACAAGCTATGATGGAAAAGTTTTTGACACCATGACCTCCTACCGCGTTTTCCAATCTTAGCCTGAGTTTTTGCGATCGGCGACAATTAGTAATTGTTAAGTTACACAAATTCAACGAGAAAGCTAAGATTATTAAAAATATATCTCACTTTTTTTGACTAAACTTACTTAATCCACGCAGAACGCCTGCAAAAAAGCGATCGCCATGCTTCAGTATCCCCATCTCGAACAAGCGCTCAAATATCACTTCGGTTATGATAGATTCCGCCCCGGACAACGGCAAATTATCGAAGATGCGCTGCAAAATCGGGATTTAATGGTTGTGATGCCTACGGGTGGCGGAAAATCTTTGTGTTTTCAGTTACCAGCTTTGTTAAAAAATGGACTAACGGTGGTGGTGTCGCCGTTAATTGCTTTGATGCAAGACCAAGTGGAAGCACTGCGAAATAATAATATTAGCGCCACATTTCTTAATAGTAGTTTGAATGCGTATCAGGTGCGATCGCGGGAAGAAGCCATCCTCAACGGTAAAGTAAAATTACTATACGTCGCCCCGGAACGTCTGCTGAGTGAAAGGTTTCTCCCGTTTCTCGATTTAGTTAAAGAAAAAATCGGTATTTCTAGCTTTGCTATTGATGAAGCACACTGCGTTTCGGAATGGGGACACGATTTTCGTCCAGAATATCGCCAGTTAAAATCTCTGCGGAAACGCTATCCTGATATCCCTACAGTCGCCCTCACCGCCACAGCCACCGATCGCGTCCGTAGTGATATTATTCAACAACTAGGACTAAAGCAACCTAGCATCCATCTTGCCAGCTTTAACCGTGAAAATCTTTATTACGAAGTTTGTCCTAAAACTAAATATGCTTATGCTGAATTGTTAGAACTAATACGAGAAACTGAAGGTTCGACAATTATTTATTGTTTAACTCGTAAAAAAGTTGATGAACTCACTTTTAAACTGCAAAATGATAAGGTTGTTGTTTTGCCTTATCACGCCGGATTAACTGATGAAGAACGTAGTAGGAATCAAACGCGATTTATTCGAGATGATGTCCGGGTGATGGTGGCAACAATCGCCTTTGGCATGGGAATTAATAAACCCGATGTGCGGTTGGTAGTTCACTTTGATATGCCCAGAAATATAGAAAGTTATTATCAAGAATCGGGTAGGGCAGGTAGAGACGGAGAACCATCTCGGTGTACAATATTTTTCAGTTTTGGTGATGTTAAAACAATTGAATGGAGTATCGATCAAAAAACTGATCCTCAAGAACAGTTGATTGCTAAACAACAACTCCGGCAGATGATCGATTACGCTGAAGGTACTGATTGTCGGCGAACGATTCAACTGGGTTATTTTGGCGAAAGGTTTCCTGGGAATTGTGGGAACTGTGACAATTGTCGTCATCCCAAACCCATGCAAGATTGGACAATTGAAGCCATGAAGTTTTTATCTTGTGTGGCGCGTTGCAAAGAAAGGTTTGGGATGCTACACATAATTGATGTGTTGCGGGGGGCAAAAAAAGACAAAATTATCCAATACGAACATGATAAACTTTCTACTTATGGTATTGGTAAAGATAGAACTGTAGACGAATGGCGAATGTTGGGGCGATCGCTTTTACATCAAGGACTACTAGAACAAACTAGCGATGGTTACTCAGTTTTAAAACTCAATGCCTTAAGTTGGGAAGTAATGCGAAAACAACGCACAGTTTCCCTAGCTGTAACCACAGTCCAAAAAATTACCGGGGAACAGGGAAGTGAAAAAGCAGAAGTTGCAGAAATATTATTACAGAAGTTGCGATCGCTACGTAAACAATTAGCTGATGAGCAATCTGTACCACCTTACGTCATCTTCCACGATTCCACTTTAAAACTGATGGTACAGGTACAACCCCAAACCTTAGCTGAATTTGCCAAACTTTCTGGTGTAGGTAGTCACAAACTCGCTCAATATGGCGAAAAGTTTATTACAGAAATTCGCGCCTACCGCCAAGAAAAAGGGTTGCAAAATAAATCGGTTACTAATAATTATGCATCCTCTCCGAGTTCATCTTCTTATACGGAATTGCAGACATTACAATTACATCAACAAGGTTTAAATATCGCTCAAATTGCCCAAAAACGCAACCTTAGTCCGTCAACAGTTAGCAATCATCTTGAAAAATTAATTGAGAAAAATCAGCCAGTTGATTTAAATCAATTAGTACCTATAGAACATCAACAAAAAATTTGGCAAGTTTTAGAAGTACTCGGTGACATTTCCCTCACTCCCATCAAAGAACAACTAGGTGAAAGCTACACTTTTGATGAAATTCGCTTAGTACGGAGTAAGTGGCGGCGCGAAAATCGCAAGTGAAAATTACAGCATTTTTCAGGTAAATGAGGTACACGGGTAGGGTAGCACAGCTGTGCTACCCTACGATAAACCGTACCTCACCAATCTGCAATCTGCTGTAAATGCTTGCCTATGAAGCCAAATCAAAAATTTGTTGTGCAGTTAAGTTGAATTGGGGAAATATTGGGGAAACAATAGTCGTATTTGCTGTAAATGAAGTCATCTGATATTCTCCGTCAACCAAGTTACAAACAAAAATTGTCGGTTGCTTGGGGTTACCAATGAACTTTCTCGCTCCCAGTGCTGCATAATCGATAATCCAATATTCTTCGATGCCCATTTGTTCATAATCTCGAACTTTATCGTAGTAATCGTCACGCCAATTAGTTGAAACCACTTCGACGATTAATTTGACAGAATCAGGATTTTGAATAATCGATTCGCTTTCCCACCGGGCTTCATCCCCAAGAACTTCTTTATTTAAAACGATGATATCTGGCTCGTAACCTGATTTTTCCCGTTTAGGTTTGACGATTGATTCTCTGGGAATAGTCCATATGCCTCCAAAGCCACTCTGTCTAATAATTATCAATAGTTGCTCAATCAGGGAACCTGTTAGATTTGAATGTTTTCCCCTTGGCTTGGGCATTTCGATAATTACTCCATCATGCAATTCGTATCGTACCTCTGAATTTTCGGGATACCAGCTGATAAATTCATCGAAGCTGTATAGTTTGGGTTCGACTTGGACTTGAGTCATATTATCGAGCTTGTGGGCGTTAAGTGCTTGTTAAGAGAAGGGCTACACACTTGAGTAATTTTTTTGATTAATTATTTATGCATCAAATGTTTTTCTAATTCTTTAACTATTCTGGCTCCTGTAGCAAGATGCTGTAAGGTATTTTGACTCCTAAATTGTTAATATTTTCTAATTAAAATATAAGAGTGAGATTCCAAGAGTTAGCCCATGAGTCAAAAATTACTTTCTGCGAGTAAATGGCGGCGCCAAAATCGCAAGTTAAAAGTTAATTGGTCAACGGTCAATAGCTAACAGTCAACAATTACCTTAAAATACAAGAGCAAGATAAAAGGAGTTAGCTGATGAGTCAGATGCTTAATACAGGAGTCCGCTGGACAACTCACGATGTGGAACTCCTGGCAGAAAATGAAGGGACACGCTACGAGATAGTTGATGGAGAATTATTTATGACTAGGGCACCTCATTTTAAACATCAGCAAACTTGTGGCATAATTTTCCAACAGCTTAACATTTGGTCAGAGTCTACTGGTTTAGGGGAAGCTGTAATCAACCCCGGCGTTTTGTTTTCAGAATCAGATAATGTGATTCCTGATGTAGTTTGGGTTACTAAAGAAACCTTGGCGCTAACATTGGATGAAGCGGGACATTTAACTGGCGCACCAGATTTAGTAGTCGAAGTTTTGTCTAGCAGCAACGAAGACCTAAGACGAGATAAGGAAGCAAAACTTAAACTTTATTCTACCAGAGGAGTAAAAGAATATTGGATTGCTGATTGGCGATCGCGTAAACTAGAGGTCTATCGACGCGAAGAAAATCAACTGAAATTGGTAGAAACTGTATTTAGTAGTGATATTATAATTTCTCCCTTATTATCTGGTTTTAGTTGTACTGTAAACCAGTTTTTTCCTGTATAAATTTTAGGTTGAATGGAAAAACAAATCCCAAGTAATGGATTAACTAAAGTCCAAGTACTGATTATGGCGATCGCAGCTGGTGTCTGTGTAGCCAATGTTTATTATAATCAGCCAATCCTCAAAGATATTGCATCTTCTTTTGGAGTCAGTGAAAGTGAAGCCGGTAGCATATCTGTGCTTTCGCAAGTTGGTTACGGTTTTGGGCTTTTCTTTTTAATACCCTTGGGCGATAAAATCAACAAGAAAAAATTAATTCTTTGCTTATTGGCATGTTTGTTTTGTTTGTTGATAGCAATGACGTTTGCACAAAACATCGTCGAAGTTTGGATCTTGAGCGTTGCAATTGGAATTACGACAGTCTCAGCCCAGGTTATTCTTCCCTTAGCAGCAAGTATAGATAGAGTAACCACAGGTCAAACTGTAGGCAATATTTTTACTGGGATATTGATTGGAGTTTTAGGAGCAAGAGTTGTTAGTGGATATATTGCTCAATGGCTGAATTGGCGTTATGTATATGGATTTTCGGCAGCAATGATTTTAATTGTTACTGTCTTACTAAATATATATTTGCCTAATGTCAAAAATGAATTTAATGGTTATTATTGGGAATTATTAAAATCAACACTTCACCAATTAAAACGTTTTTCATTATTAAGAGAAGCGTCTTTAATTAGTGGGTTATTGTTTGGTGTCTTTTGCTCATTTTGGACAACGCTGACTTTCCATTTAAGTGGTGCGCCTTTTAATTTTCAATCTGACACAATTGGGTTGTATGGCTTAGTGGCGATCGCAGGTGCATTGATGGCGCCAGTTTTTGGTAAACTAGCCGATCGCGGTAACTCCCAACGTTCCTTAATTTTTGCTGTATCGCTGGTGATTGCAAGTTTAGTGATTGCTAAAATTGCTGCTTATTCGGCAGTGGCGATCGCTGTTGCTGTATTGTTAGTAGATGTAGGTGTACAAGCAACTCAGGTCACCAACGTCGCCAGGATATACACTCTTGATCCTCAATCAAATAGTCGCATCAACACAGTCTACATGACTACCTATTTTATCGGCGGTGCTGTAGGTACTAGCATTGGTCTATTCTGCTGGAATATTGGAGGCTGGAATTTGGTAACTTGGCAAATGTTAGTTTTTACTTTGCTGGCATTTTTTATTATCGTCAGACCTAAAAGAACTATAGCAACAACAAATAAATAAATAATTAATTAATCTCTCGTTTTTAAATCAAATATCGCCTTGCACCAATAACTATATTTTTTCCTCATCAAGGCGATATTTAGAAACAATCAGCTTGTTTTAAGAAAAGCTGGGGATTTCCGAGTTGGAATCTTGAGAGGTTACACCAGATGGCGATGGTAGAGTGTTCTCGTTTTTGGCAGACAGAATTACAGATAGCAGCTTCGGTAGGGCTAGACAAGCAACAGTGCTAACCACCGTCATTAATAAACCATCTATCAAACTCATTATGTTATCTCCCCCTGTTTGCAAAACTTGTATTTAACATAATTACTAGTTTGAAGCAAAATCGTTAAAATTGCTTAAAAACAGGATTTTAGATTTCTTTTAGAGAATATAAGCTAAATAAATATATTTTTATCCTATGGTAAATATCAATTTTTAAATATGCTTTTCAAAAGAAGATTTTTCGCAATTTAGTGTCACATGTAGACTAACTCAATGTCGTATCACTAATAGTTAAATCTTTATCATTAAATTTACAAAAATTAATTTTTACGAGCAATTTAAGATTGCTGATAGCGATTTTATTGACAAACTACTATCGAAAATACCAAAATTCAAAACTTATTATGACCTATTAATTAATAGTTCCGATCAACCCTTGTCTTAAAAAATGACCCCTTGACAAGCTGAAATTAATTACTATATTCTATTACGCATATCAGCAAAAAATAACAATATCAAATAAACTGATGAACAATCAAGTTAAGATTTTGCTTGCAGCAGTATTGCTTGTCAGTTATACAGGATTAAAACCTTCTAGTGCAACAGAAAAAAATCAGGATTTTTTTGCTAAAGAAAAAATTAGTTATTCTATAGCTCCAGAGCAAATTAAAATAGCACAAGCTATACAACCTAGAGTTATTAAACTTCGTTTAGCAGATTCTGGTGTTTCAGTAGGAAGTGTTTTGTCTTGGGGATTTGCTGGTTTGATTCAAAAAAGATCAACAGATTGGGTTCGTTTAGAAATAAGCGATCGCCAAGTAAGAGTAGTACACACAACAAGGACGACTAATTGGTTAACTCAGGTTTCTAAATGGTGGGATCATCCTGTGAGAAAAATTGCTTTTAAGCCAGATTCTTGCAAAATAGATAATGTAGAAACCCAAGGTGGCTCAAATATAGAAACCCAATTGAGAGATATAAAAAAGCTGTATGATTCTAAACTAATAACAGAACAGCAATATCAGGAATTGCAGCGGAAAATTATTAATCAAATAAATACTACTCCTAACCAAACTAATACTACTAAAGAGGAATGTGTTTTACTAGGAGAAAATGCCATAGTGCAACTTCAAGATATGACTTTATTAACTAAAGGAGAATTTAAAATTGAATATCTAGAAGGCAATGAATGGAAATATGCAGCTTTTAGAGTCCCAGAAAAAGAATATAAGTAGGGGCACAACATGTTATGCCCCTACTTTGAACAAGAAATTTTTCCACATATAGTTATAGCGATTTTCATTTGAATGAGATACATGGTAGGGTAGCACAGCGGTGCTACCCTACGAATTGTCTCCACGCAATTGCAAACTGCTATAAAGGGTTGCAATGAGGGCTAAAGCCCTTACTAAAAGCTAATTTAATTAATTTGTTCCCTACGAGGATCTATTTTTTCTGTACCTCACCCATGCGGGAACCGTTATATTTGAGAAGCCGTAAACCCTCTAGTCGGACAGCTTCCGGATATAAAGCTTTGTAAATATTGCAATTTGGAGATTGAATATCATAACGCCCTGTAGCCTTAAAGGTTGCCAAAGGACAACCACCTGTACACCAATATTTCCACTCACATGTACGACAACCTTCTTTTTCCTCAACTGACAAATTCTGAATACCTGCTTTATCTTGTCGCACAACAGTTAAAGGATCTTGAATATCAACAGAGGATACAGTTTTATGTAGCTGCATCTGGCATTTAGCAATTTGCCCTTTGTAATCAAATACGAGATAACTTTGCCCAACTCCACAAGTGCGTTTATGAGGAGACGATAAATTGGCGCGATCGATCAATGAACCTAGTAAACTTCGATTAGGTAATTTCAATTCGATAACTTTGAACGCTGCCAACATTCCCTCAATCAGCCGAGATTCTTCTAATTGCAAGTCTTCGTAAGAAGCAGACAGTTCATTTTCACGATAGAAATTTAAACTAAAGGGTAGATTATATTCCAATATCCATTCCAGAACATCGGGTAAACCTTCTGCGTTTCGCCCAGTAACCGTGATGGAAATATCTGGTGTCAGACCATTTTCTAAAGCAATCTTAATACCTCGTTCAACATCTTGAAACGAACCCTTGCCGCTTGCATAAGAACGTTGAATATTGTGGAAATTTGCTAATCCATCTAGGGAAATCATCAAACGCAGATTCAATGTTTGCAGCATCTCAATCATCTCAGGCGTAATCAATGTTCCATTACTGAGAACAACTCCATCTAATATAATGTCTGTTTGTTTGCTAAGAGATTGAGCATACAAATGGAGATCCTTAATTACAGGAGAGCAGAGTAATGCTTCTCCTCCTGCATATTTGAGTTTGACGCGGCGGTAACTATTTAAGCTAGCAGAGCGAAATGTAGATTCAATAGCTGCTCTACCTATATCTATTGACATATCTTTTGCTAAATGAGGAAGATAACAATAATCGCATCTTAAGTTGCAGCGATCGGTGATATGCAACCATGCTGTTAAAGTTTCTGGGATTTCATTTAAATTCAATGAGCAATTATTCTTGGGTGCAATTAAACGTGCTTGATATAGTTCCGCAATAGCTGTCTGTAAGTCTGTTGGATCAAGGTGAAAATCCTCGATTCCAATATCATTTAATTTATGAGGAATTGTAAATTTATCTAATAAATCTAGTGCTGATTTATTCAGAACTGCTGCTTGATGATGAGTACCATAACAAATAGAATAAGTATTATCTAAATTCATCATCTGCGAGTTGGGAACTCTCACAAACTCTGTTTCCGACATCCCCAAAGATAATCGCATATCTGGGCTTAATTCTGCTAGAGGGGATAAGTCACAGGCACAGTCCCCTCCATCACAGTCGCATTGCCCAGTCGGTACATAGCTAGAATTGAGAGAAACTAAAATTTGGGGTCGATCAATTTTTTTACTAAGCATGAGAAGATGGCTATTTTGTTGCACGAATTCTAGTCAGAAACATTTGTTGATCGCACCATTCCTTGAGAGCTTTATGATCTTGCCACTGAGATTTGAGTTGCTGGATCAAAGTTTTAGAAAGTTCTATAGGTAACCGTTCGATTTTCTTTTGGAGTAGATTTAGCTCATGTTGGATCGAATATGGACCGAAACCTCCATGTTGAAAGATTTTGGGTATTCCTTGAGCATATTTACTAAAAGCAAAATCGTAGTTAGCTTGTTGAAATGCAACATCACCTTCTATTCGTAATATACGACCAAAGTATAGGGTATGGATATTTTCATAGGATTGGAAGCGATCGCTAAGTTCCCGTGCATAATCTGAAATATGCTCGTAGGCTTTTGCGTAATAATCAAACTCTGCTTTACCTACGAGGCTATCGATGGCATATCGCATATCGTTGTATTCTAGACTAGTCTGATAAGAGCGATCGTTGAGTTTTAGAGCTTGTTCACATAAAGAGCGATCGCCTGTTTGAAACCCAAGATGCCAATAGACACTGGCAGCTTGGTGCAAAATTCCAGGTAACTCCTCTTCACGTCCGTATTTCTCTGCGAGTTTCAGGCTTTTTTCTAAAGCATCTTGAGCTTGAGAAAGCAGATTGAGATCCCACTCTACCTGTGTCACATCCCAAACGGCTTCATTTCGTATTTCAGCACTAAACCACTGATTTAAGCCTAACTGAAAATATGCCCTACATAATATTCGATTATCATTTTCCTCATTGTTGCAACGGCTTAATGCTCTCTCAAGTAATTGTTTAGCTTTAACATAGTTACCATCATCTACCCAAATACTAGCAGAGGCAATTTCGGCGTCAGCTATTTCGCGTTCACTTTCAACACTCGACCACATATCAATAGCAGCCTTAAAACACTGTTCAGCCTTGACATGATTTTTTTGTTGTCCATATAAAAATCCCAAATTATTTTGAATACTAGCCATAACTTGAGTTAAACCTTTATTAGGAGTGTCAACTTCCATAGCAGCATCCCAACCTAGTTTGTAATATTTTTCAGCTTCCTCAAAGTTGTTGAGTTGTCGATAAAGATAACCAACTTGATTAGCTACACCAGGAATAGCTGATAGTTTGTTACGTTGGACTAGCGATAAACACTTTTGCTGATATTTTAAAGCTTCGTCATAAAGATGTAACTTGGCATTTAGCATTCCCAAGACATTGCAAATATCTGCTTGATGAGCAGAATTAGAAGATAGTTCCGATAGTATTACCTCTAGCTTTTTCACCTCATCTTCTGTTGCACACTTGTCTTTCAGTGCGTGAACAATCCTGGATTCAAAAATAATCATTTTCAGTTTTTGATCTGGGTTTAGCTCTGTTTCAAACTGTTTGACAATTGCCAATAATTGATTAACAAAGCTAAATTTCTTGGCTTGAGTACGTATCGTATTAGTAATTTCATACCAAGTGTCAAAACCAACAATCGGATCGGCATATAAAGCATTCCATAGCCATCGGCTAGTATTAAATTCCCGCAATTGTTTCACTTCTTCAATGAGAAACTCGATGCTAGCGACTTTCTGAGAATTCTCAGAGGAATGTTGAACCTCTAATATTCTTTTGTGTGGGCCTAGTTCATAATCTTTTTGCTTGAAATATTGGGCAGCAATCCGACTATCTCGTTTTCTCCATTCAAAATCCGGGTCAATATCTGTCCATACATATTTGTCAACCAAGTCTCGTACAATATCATGCAATGATATTTGAGAACCACCGACTACTGGTTTAATAAAAAAGTAGCTCTGTGCATCAATAAATAATTTTTCGGCATCTTCTTTTGATATTTCTAATAAATTTGCAATATCAGAGCTATCTAATGGGTAGATGCGTGAAAGCAACAGAGTTAGCCGGTCCATTGATGTGCGAAGCTGCGTAATATGTCGAACCATTTCAGCTTCAAATCCACCAGTTTTTTCCAACCTAGCTGGAATAGTTTCTATATCTTCACTTTCTAACCAATCTGGTATGACTTCCCGATAAGCATACTCTACCCCAAATTCAATCATGATCGGGCTGCCACCAGAAAGAACTATGAGTTTTTGAGCCAAGTCTTGTCCGAGAGTAAAGTGAAGCTGCTCCTCCTTGGAAAGAATGTAAGTCCGCACATCCTCACGAGTAAATTCATTTAATTCCAAATAAATTAATTCTTCTTTGTTGAATGACTTTTCCAGAATTTGGCGGCCAATATTAGGGCGACCTGCTAAAATAAATACGGCATTATTTAGTTGATGGCATAAATTGCCGACATGCTGCCAAACTTTCTCTCTGACTTCTGGTTGTCCTAACTTCTCAACAGTATCAATTAGAAATACTAGTCTCTGTTGGCTGGACTTGCGATTAATTTCATCGACTAAGAACTTTTCAAGTTGTCCGCGTTCCTGTTTATATGCGATTCGACTGATGCAATTTTCATCTTCTCGCAGTTGTCGTAACCGGAGCAACCATTGTTGATATGTAGAATCGTATAATTGTTTGGCGATTTGAGTGTATAAATCTTCTGCATCATTAAAAACAGGGATATCGCAATCAATAATTTCACTTGTCCCAATCTGAATTTGATTGAGGCGGCATTGTAATGCACGCAGCAACCAAGTTTTGCCAATTCCACCTCTACCCTCCACCAAAATTACATGCAGCTTATTAGGCTCCTGAACAAGGGAAATTATTCGATTTAGATGTTCTTCACGACCAACAAACTCTAATTTTTCTAGTTCAGACATAATATCAAACTCCTATTTAATTTTTGAACTTATTTGTGTAGGTAGGGAGTAGGGAGTAGGGAATGGGGAATAGTGAATCAGCTTTTCCGAGTTTATGGAGTTTCTTCAAAAATAAAATACCAGTCCTAATATAATTCCTATTGAATTTTTGCAAAAACTCAATCTACATATTCCCCATTCCCCACTCCCCACTCCCCAATTAATTATTTTGAATTGCTTCATCAAGCTTCTGAATTAAATCTCTATAGGGTGTATCATTATATTCGTCATTGTGCAGATAGTAATTGACAAGAAACTGAAATTCCCAATCATTTTCTACTTCAGATTTGAGCGTATAAAGAAATTCATGCATTTGCTCTCGGTCTGTATTGCGGAATATTTCCAGAGTTTCTTCAACGGTTTTATCAAAGAAATCTTGGCGGAGTTTTTGTCGATAAGCCAGACTATTAGCACCAAAATTAATAAATCCAGCGTGTTGTTGCAGGCTTTGAAAAAAATACTGCATAGACCAAGTACCCGCAACAGCAGAATTATTCTTTGATTTCAGTTCATGAATATATTCCCAGCAAATTTGAGCTGCTTCGCTACAAAGTTTTTGAAAGTTATCAGGCGAAGTTTCTCTCAGAAGACCAATAACTAGTAGCCGCCGTGTCATGCCATCTTTGATAATGGTTTTGTCACGAGTAAAAATAGATGTCTTTGTCAGTTCAGCGTTTAACTTAAAACTATCATCACTGAAAGGTAATTGAAATCTCCGAACGGCTTCTTTTAATACCCAAGTACCATTGAGTATAGGAAATATACTCAATTTTTCAATTGATTCGTAGAGATGATTATTTTCCGTTGTCAAGGTTTCTTTAATTTGGTCTCTACACTTTTTGAGCTTTTTTTCCCATAGTTGGTTGCCATAACTGTTTAAAAACCAACTAACTGTATAAGCACCACTGCGATAAACTTTTAGTGCTTCAGCAATTCCCCCTGGGTGTCCGCCAGTTAAATACAGTAAGTGTCCTGAAAGTAGAGCAAGACTTTCGGAAGTCATCTCGATTGGCTTGAGATATTTTGTTGCTGTATCCTGAATCACTTCCCAGTTAAAAGGAGAGAGTATTAGTCTCGGAAAAGTGCGATCTAAAGGGATATCAATCAGACAGCGAGCGGCAATTACAACTCGAAGTCTCCGAGAATTATCTTTAAAGAACTGTAATTCTTTCAAGCATCTTTCAATTCTCCCTGCAAATTTCTGAAAGTCATTAAAAATTTCGTTTAAACGTTGCTTTGGTGGGGCATTTCCATCTAAATCGATTAGCAGCACAATACCTTTTTTTCCCTGGGATTGACATTTAGCCCAATTTCTATGCAATAGTAAGCCTAAACGATCTCCCGAATTTAATTCATATCCTTCTGGGAGGGGAAGTTGGAGAGAATTGGCTAATCGTTTTTCTAAATCTTCAATACTTTCATAACTAGACATGGAAGCATAAGCACAACACCATTGCAATTCTTGAAACCGCCCCATAATCTGTTTGAGGAATTCTGTTTTTCCGTAACCTTCAGGAGCTGTTACCAGACGGTAAGGAGGAGAATTAATTGCTGTAATCTCACTAATTGCATCATCACGATTAGTGAATGGAATCTTATCAGATTCAAATTCTAGAGATTCTTCATTTAGCTCGTTTAACTCTGATTCAGCTTTTTGCATTTCATTCAATTTATCCTTAAATCGCCTTTCTAATTTATTTTTATCTACATCACTCAGCGTCCATCCTATTTGATTACTGATACTTTCAATGTCAGTTTTTAAATTGGCTATTAACTGCTCTAAATGCTTCTTTTTTAAATCTGAAGAATTGTTCATTGGATTTAGGTACTAAATTAAGAGTTTATGGCATTAAGTTCGCTTTCTACTTGCTCAAGTTCTTGTAGTATGCTGTTGATTTGGCGTTGGATGATATTGCGATCGCCAGCACTCAGTGTATAGTTAAGCTGATTGTACGCTGCTTCATAATCACTACTTAGAACATCAAAGCGTTGTTGCAAAGTTTTGATTTTGAGTTGTTGTACTCTGCTCTTAGTAGTCTGGGTATGTGCATTTGGCGAAATCGACAAAGCTATTTCATCCCATGCTTGGCTCAATACATCCACAGGAATCATAAAAGCAGTCTTGATATCTTCTCGCTGTTTCTCCGCCGCCACTGCCATCCCAACCACTCCTACAAGGGTTTCATCCCATATAGGCGCACCACTAAAGCCTGGTTCTATCCTGTAGCCGGTTACCTTACTGTCTTCGAGTTGCACCCATCCCTTTCCTTGGCTGTCTCGCAACACACCTGTAGCCCAAACGCCATCATTGTGTCCGTGAGGAAAACCAAATATGCGGAAAGGATGCTCCCAAATATTGCTAGCTTTTATTAACTTGATTGGTTGGGCTTCTTTAGGCAACTGCCCTTCTATTTCCAACCCGGCAATATCTTCAGGCTTAGAAGTTGATACATTACTGACAACGGGTTGCCAAAAAACAACTTTAGCTTTTAGTTGTTGCCCTGATGCAATTAGGGGAAAATCTAAATAAATATCATTACTAGGAGCTGCAACTATATCTTCTGGTAAAGATAGAACTGAGGTAACAACGTGAGCGCATGTCAGGATATAATTTCCAGTCCGCCCAGAGACTAAAAAACCTACACCAGCTACCGCACCATTAGCATGAAAAATTCTGGCGATCGCCGATCTAAAAATTTGAATATAATTATCTGTACTCCCCACCATACTATGCCTTGTCCTGCTTCCATTTCAAGGTAATTTCGTAGTTAGCTTCACCACCTACAGAAGTGAAAATTGCACCCGCAGCAGCATTTAACTTAATCCCAAACTTCACCTCTACCTCATCGGCAGGTGTATTCATCTGACTCAATTTGGTGATAATTGCTGAAGCTACAGGTTGTATTTGATCTAATACCTCATCAAATTTCTTTTTAGCTTCAACAACCATTTGTCCAGTGTCCGATCTGGCAACACGTGTCAAAGCATTGCTATTTTCTGGTTCATCAACTTCAGCTAAAAACTTCGTGCCATCTTCGAGAGAAAACTCTGCGATCTGTTTCCGATTCATAGTGAAACCTGTTATTTTGAACTAATAGTTTGTCCAGATTACTAACAACAAGACACAAAGCATCCTGATTTCAATTCCCCCGTTTGGCTATCTACGGTGTACACACAAGTCAAATCACCCCCCTTAATCCCCCCGATATCTTGGGGGGAAACCGGAAAATCTAGTTCCCTCCCCAATAAACGGGGAGGGTTAGGGTGGGGTAAAACCCGGATTCATCAACTAATTCAGACTCGTGTATACACGGTAGCGTTTGGCTATGGGGTTAATCACCACTCCTCATCTCATTAAGCCTGTGCCAAGACTCCCAGTACCCATCATTTGTTGATTGACAGACTACTAAGTAGTCTGACAACCGAATTTTGAGGGGCAAAGAACGAACCACTCCAGGCACAGAGAACACAGAGTTTGGGGAACACAGAGATTTTAAAACTTGGTTTACCAAGTTTTCGTTATCTTGACACAGTAATTAGTAATTATACTGGCTTAACTAGAAAATTACTTGCCTATAAGTAATATCATGTCCGCGTAATTAGTTATAATTCCCGCAGTCATTGCACCCCACCCCCAGCCCCTCCCGAAGAGCGGGGAGGGGAGACAAAGCGCAGCTTTGGCGGGGTGGGGTTCTTGGGTTTTAATAAGTGATTAGGCGCACATGATATAAGTATGCAATAATCAATTCAACTAAATTACACAATGTAAAATTAATTAAATTTTCTCGTAGTCGGCGGCTCAAACCCTTGACTTCTGGATTCTGCTCAGGACTTACGCAATATGTGACTGAAATCCCTATTCTTGCCTAGCGGTAATTGATGAATTACCGCTACTTGCGTTCAAATAGTCTATCAATTTGGAGAACACCGATCGCAAAAATCAGGACTAAATTTGCAGTATTGGCTACCCGTCAATGGGTAAGCTGTACAATAGGGAAAACTCGTAAGTTTAACTTTAGCTGTTTGTAATTCTGAACTATTCGCCGACAATTCAGTAAGTTTGGTTTTATTAGCCGTAAATATAGCTATCAGTTTAGGTAACGCCATGCAGGCAGCAATATTGATCAGCGTTAGCAGTGTTGCTTCTATGGAATTCATAGGTAATCATCCCCTGTGAAAAGTAGGCGTAGCCCGTCGGAGACATCGCTATTTCTAACTGCAAACACAATCCATAGCTTGCAGTCTATGTAAATCAATCTTAACATAAATTTTTGTAAATATAAAGTGAGAATTCCTGGAATCATCATACACAAAAGGGAATGTGGATAATGAGGACGGTTATTGTAGCGGAATGACAAAATAAGCAAAGAAAAGCAATCAGTTAAAAATCTTTAGGTAAGGTGTTATGTCAAAAACCCAAACCGCGTCTTCTTTTTTATCTAACATCAGTGAGCGAGAACGCCAAGCATTAAAAAAGTTGGTAGATTACACAAATGTGGAATCCCTACCAGAAATTTGGCCTTTGGCAGCTCAGGAATTTGGTGATGTTGTTGCCCTGCACAACCCCCACGCTAAACCAGAAATAGTGATTACTTATACCCAGTTGGCAGAGAAAATACAACTATTTGCTGCTGGGTTGCAGGCGTTGGGAATCAAACTAGGCGATCGCATTTCCTTAATTGCTGACAACAGTCCCCGGTGGTTTATTGCCGATCAAGGTATCATGACTGCTGGAGGAATTGATGCCGTCCGTAGCTCCCAAGCTGAAAAAGAAGAATTGCTGTTCATCATCGCTAATAGTGGTAGCACAGCACTGGTACTTGAAGATTTAAAGACACTTAAAAAACTGCAAGACCGCCTCAACGATCTACCAATTCAATTCGTCGTTTTACTTTCAGATGAAGCAGCACCGACGGAAACACCCCTAAAAGTCCTGAATTTTACCCAATTGATTGAAATTGGTCTAAATCATAATTTTGTGCCAGCCAAGCAAAATCGTGATGCCCTAGCAACCCTAATTTACACCTCTGGCACCACCGGTAAACCCAAGGGTGTGATGCTGTCCTATACTAACTTGATGCACCAAGTGATAAGTTTTGGCACAGTATTGCAACCAAATCCGGGGGACATGGTTCTCAGTATCTTGCCTTCGTGGCACAGCTACGAACGAACTGTTGAATACTACCTACTATCTCAAGGTTGCACGCAAGTTTATACTAACTTGCGTTCCGTAAAAGGAGATTTGAGACAATTTAAACCCAACTACATGGTGGGTGTACCGCGTTTGTGGGAATCGATTTATGAAGGAGTGCAAAAACAGTTCCGCGAACAACCAGCCAAAAAGCAACGCCTAATTAAATTTTTATTAGGCATCAGCGAAAAATATATTAAAGCGCAAAGAGTTGCCCAGGGATTGGATTTAAATAATCTTCATGCCTCAGCCGTGGAACGATTTGCAGCTACAATACTCGCAACAGCTTTGTTACCCCTGCATAAGTTGGGAGAACGACTGGTTTATGCCAAAGTGCGGGAAGCCACAGGCGGACGAGTCAAGCAGATGATTAGCGGCGGCGGTGCGCTTCCCAGACACATCGATAACTTTTTTGAAATTATTGGTGTGCAGATTTTGCAGGGCTATGGGTTGACAGAAACTTCTCCTGTTACCCATGTGCGTCGTCCTTGGCGAAATTTGATTGGCGCATCAGGGCTACCACTCCCCGCAACAGAAGCTAAAATCGTAGACCCTGAGACAAAAGCGCCTTTGCCAGTAGAAAAGCGAGGCTTGGTATTGTTGAAGGGGCCGCAGATTATGCAAGGCTATTACCAAAATCCCCAAGCCACAGCCAAAGCAATTGACCCTGAAGGCTGGTTTGATAGCGGCGATTTGGGTTGGCTGACACCAGAAAACGACTTAGTGCTAACTGGCAGGGCGAAGGATACGATTGTCTTGACTAACGGCGAAAACATCGAGCCGCAGCCCATCGAAGATGCGTGTTTGCGATCGCCCTACATCGATCAAATTATGCTTGTCGGCCAAGATCAGCGCAGCTTGGGAGCCTTAATTGTCCCCAATCTCGAAGCCTTAGAAAAATGGGCAGCAACTCAAAATTTGACACTGGATATAGAAAGCGATCGGGTAACTTCCTCATTCGGTGAAAAAATTGACTTGGAGAGTAAAATGATCCAGGATTTATTTCGCCAAGAATTAAATCGTGAAGTGCAAAATCGTCCAGGCTATCGGCCGGATGACCGCATCGGGTCGTTCAAATTCATACTGGAACCGTTTTCCATCGAAAACGGCTTGATGACTCAAACACTGAAAGTTCGACGACACATCGTCGTGGAACGCTATCGCGATATTATTGACGGCATGTTTGCCTGATAATTCCACCCGCCAACTATAAGAGTGAACGTGAAATATTTATGGATGTCTCCAAATCTCATTTGCTCCTGAAACGCGTCGTCAACGTTAAAGTGATTGTTACTCCCCTCTGGAAAGAGGAAGTACAACAGCAGCTGCAAGCACAGATCAATCAACTTGACCAACAACTGCAACAGCTAGATGTCGAAGGACAAAGAGCGATCGCTGCAATTCAAAAGCAGAGTCTGCAACCACCCGGACCCCAGACCCTCCAACAAATTGACAATATCCAACTCCAAGTCAATCAAAAGAAAAGTGAATTCCTAGAACAGAAAAACCAGTTGCTGCAAAACCTCCAGCAAGTGCAGTTTCTCCAACAAGATCAAGAAGTCAACCAATTCCAAATGGAAGGCTTTTTCAAGGTAGAAACCGGAGATAACTTGATTAGCAAAATGCAAGTCGAAATTGTTCTACGCGATGGCGTTGTCGAAGAAATTCGCGGCGACATTTAAATTTGTTATTTGTCATTTGTCCGTTGTCCTTTGTCATTTTGTGACCAATGACCAATGACCAATGACTAATGACAAATCTGATTTAACTTTCTGTGGGGGCGGCTTCCAGGCCAACATTCTACCTGGGAGCCAGCCCAAATAATTTGCCACACTGGAGGTGAACTAATAAAAAGCGATCGCCCAAAGGTTGTCATCTCCACTCGATATTTAACTGTACCAACAGAATTATTACCCTGCTTGATTTGTGTAATCGTCACCAAGGCTTGATTTCGTTCTGGATAAGCTACCTCTACCTTTCGCGTTCCTCCCACCGATGGTATATCGTCAAAAGCATTCAGGGCGAGGGTCGCAGGATCGCTACCTTGGAGAGATGAGTTGAGACTTTCTAAGGGTATAGTTTTATAGCTGGAACGCTCTGAGTATGCCACAACCTCCTGAGATTGATGTATCGCTCTTACCTGGTGGGGTTGGCCATGAACATTGTCAACAATCGGTGCAGATTGCTGACGCCCAGTAATATAAATTCCAGCGCCAGCAGTGGCAAAGACTGTCAATACCACAATCAAAAACAATTTCAACTTTGCCGACATAAAAGTAAACACGAATTTCAAACAGGTTAATTACCAATTTTGAATTCTAGATTGAACTGCATCTCATATCGTCTACCTCTAAGAAGCTCCTCTATCTCAAGCAGTGGTATGAGGAATATAAATATATTTCATCTGTAGCAATCCTATTTGATTTGTGAGACACTCGTGGTGTTTTTTGAAAGCCAACAGCCAAAACGAGATATTAACTAACCATTGAGGATAACTCTGTAGTATAGACCTCTAAGTCAGATTTAGGTTCCTGGGGCATTGGGCATTGAGAATGCTGTTAACGGTAGCGGGGCGTTTAGCCTGTGAGGAGTTAAAAGTTAGGAATTAGGAGTTTAGAGTAATTCTCCCCCATCTCCCTCATCTCCCTCATCTCCCTCATCTCCCTCATCCCCCATGCCCCATGCCCAATGCCCCATTCCCAACCTAAAATATAAAATCTCCAATCCAAAATTCTTTTCTCAAGATACAATTCGATCTGACTAAAGCTGTTAAAGTCCATAAACCATTGATTCCCAAACCACCCTATGAGCATTCACGAAGTATTTATGCCGGCGCTGAGTTCTACCATGACCGAAGGCAAAATAGTCTCCTGGGTGAAATCGCCAGGGGACAAAGTGGAAAAAGGCGAAACAGTGGTGGTTGTAGAGTCAGATAAGGCAGACATGGATGTAGAAACCTTTTATGAAGGATTTCTTGCCCATATCATAGTGCAAGCTGGTGAAACTGCCCCGGTAGGATCTGCGATCGCCTTTATTGCCGAAACCGAAGCGGAAATTGAAACTGCGAAATCTCTTGCCAATTCCGGCGGCGCGGCTGCTAGTACTACCTCTTCTCCTGAACCAGTTCCCGCCACCGCCTCAGTTGGAACACCTGCTACGGCGTCTCAAAATGGCTCTAACCACAAGGAAGGAAGACTTGTAGTTTCACCCCGTGCCCGCAAGTTAGCCAAAGAACTCAAAGTTGATTTGACTACACTTAAAGGTAGTGGACCCCACGGCCGCATTGTCGCCGAAGATGTGGAAGCAACTGTTAATAAAGGTAAGCAACCTGCCCCCACCCCAGTTGCAGCCCCACCAACACCAACTGTGACCCCAGTAGCGCCCCCTGCACCACCAACACCAGCACCTGCACCCACACCAGTGGCGGCAGTTGCTCCTGGTTCAATTGTGCCTCTAACTACCTTCCAAAATGCGGTAGTACGGAACATGGTAGCTACTCTATCTGTGCCTGTGTTCCGCGTTGGTTACACCATTACCACTGATGAGCTAGACAAGCTTTATAAACAAATTAAATCCAAAGGCGTAACGATGACGGCGCTACTGGCGAAAGCTGTAGCGGTAACATTACAAAAACATCCACTTTTGAATGCTAGCTACTCAGACCAAGGAATTGTCTATCATTCTGATATCAACATTTCTGTAGCGGTGGCGATGGATGATGGCGGATTAATTACACCTGTGTTGCAAAATGCAGACGCAGTGGATATTTATTCTCTATCGCGTACTTGGAAGTCTTTAGTAGAGCGTGCCAGAACCAAACAACTACAACCCCAAGAATATAACAGCGGTACTTTTACCCTATCGAACTTAGGGATGTTTGGCGTAGATACATTTGATGCGATTTTACCACCTGGACAAGGTTCAATTTTAGCGATCGGTGCATCCCGCCCGCAAGTGGTAGCAACACCCAACGGTTTATTTGCCGTGCGCCAACAAATGCAAGTAAATATTACTTCAGACCACCGGATTATTTACGGTGCCCATGCTGCGGCATTCTTGCAAGATTTGGCGAAATTGATTGAGACAAATGCTCATTCTTTGACACTGTAGTTTTGATAAAACGCCAAATTTAAATGTTAGCGCGATCGGCGAAATAGTTTGCTGATAGCCCTAACAACAAACAATATCTACGCTGAAATTTTTTGCGGACAAAGTATGTAGAGATGTGGTGTCGCCATGTCTCTACATAAATTTATGTCCAAGCTGATATCAAAGTGACATTTATGCCGGTGTTGAGTTACCGTCGAAAGCTTGAAATATGATTTATTGGCTGATATAGTGAATGTAAAGCACCATAGGTTAAAGGTGCATCTAGTTTGAGTTTTACTATCAGCTGAGGCTAGTGACGCGTCTATTAACTCGTCGCCTTGGTTCAATTAATTCTCAGTTACAATCTCGCCTACAAGAGTTGTCCCTAGCTCAGTTGGAGGACTTGGGTGAAGTATTACTAGATTTCGCTACAGAAGCTGATTTAATGAATTGGCTCAATACAATACAAAGTTAGAGTTTGCTCTAAACCTTTTGACCAGTTACAAAAAAAGTCAGATTTTCATACCAAGATCCTTGCTCGGTTGCTTCTGCTTCAATTTTTTGACGATATTCTACTTTTAATTCTGCCATTTGCTCTGATGAAACCTCTAATAAAGGATTTTCTCTAGGGTGAAACCATCCTCCATTCCATTCTCTAGCTTGGTCTAGATTGCGGTAGTAACCTAGTTGTTGGATCTTCACTTCAATATTTTCAAAACCAGCTTCTGCAAGCATGTGATGACATTTTTCAGGTGTACCCGTTGGCTCATTGATACTTGTCAGTGGAATGCCATGTTTGCTACAAATTTCAATAATAAGTGGCACTCCACAAGATTCTTCAGAGCAGCAAGAAAAACCGACAATTCCTCCTGGTTTGAGGTAACGATACCATTTACGTAGAGCAGCAGGAATATCTTTAAAATATACTATCGCTGTAGAACAAAGAATTACATCAAAACTCTCATCATTAAAGTCAATA
This sequence comes from Nostoc sp. FACHB-973, assembly GCF_014698115.1. Classification (GTDB taxonomy): domain Bacteria; phylum Cyanobacteriota; class Cyanobacteriia; order Cyanobacteriales; family Nostocaceae; genus Nostoc; species Nostoc muscorum. The sequence goes on along the minus strand of NZ_JACJSJ010000003.1, from coordinate 133,132 downwards.
TATTCAGCATCAGCTTCAATTAGTTGAATATTTTGTAAGCCTAATTCTTCAATTTTTTGTTGTGCTTGAGCTAACATCCCTGAAGAAAAATCCACTCCAATTACTTTTCCTTCAGAACCGATAATTTGTGCAGATGCAATGGCAATGATACCCGTACCTGTTGCCATATCCAATACTTTTTGTCCCTTTTGCAGTGGAACTAAATCTAGTAAAGGGAGAGCGCGATGAATTGTGCGATCGTTGTCGTAGGTAGTCCTGCTATCAAAGAAATCAATTACTTTTTTCTTATACTGTTGCTCGTATTGGTTATTTGGCATAATATCCTCGATTTTGACTATATCTCTCTAGAAACACCAAAAACGTTATTGTTATTTACTTGCCACAGAGAAGAGATAGAGTGCTTGAGGGATAAAGGTTATCAAGGTATTCAGAAACTGCATAACAGATTTGTCCTGTAGTATTTTGTATTCTGGGAGATTAAGTTAAGGTGTATTGCGTGCAATCGCACCAGTAAAATCAACTGCTTTTTGATTTAAATCTGAGTCAAATCTAGCATTCTCTAAATTTGCACCCCTGAATTTGGTGATACCAGTGGTAGTGATTTCTTGGACAGCTAAATTTAGCGATCGCATTGTCAAAGCAAGTAAAATCAAAGTCAAAATACCCCAAATACTACCGAAAAGATAATTTTGGGTACTCAAATATGCAAATGCGACGCTACTAATTAAAAAAGCTAAACCATAACTACATATAAAACCCGCAACTGCAACAGTTACCCGCATCAAACCATTCCTAAAAATCAAACATAAAATTGCTCCAAAGATGGATGCGATGAAGGCTGATATTACAGCAACCTGGGGATTATTATTTTGAATAATACCACCATAATAAAAACCAATTAATGCTGCTGAAGCCACACCTGATATAGTTGTCATTATATTTTCTAATTTTGATTTTTCTGCAAAAATTCTTCTCAAACCTGTACCTAGTCCAGAAATTGCCAAGCTCACAACGAGAGCTTGAGTATATGACCATGCTGGTATTTCTGGTGTATTTCCCAGTACCCCAAATCCCATCTCACTAATTGCTGGAAAAACGACGAATAAAACAATGAATGCGGTGATTCGTAAACTAATAAAGACTCTAGGTGACTGACCAAATTTAGCTCTGACAAAATTAGCTCTTTGTAATTGTGCATTAGAAAAATTACATCCACGCACATCAGCACCGCTAAAATTTGCATCATTAAGTTGGAGTCCTGCAAATGAGCGATTTCGCAAATTTTGGTTACAAAAATTGAGGTCATCACTATTCATTTTTTTAAGTTTTGGCTAAAATTAAGTCAATCTCAAATTACTCATAAATGAGCAAATTCCGCAATGCAGCGACGATTTTTTGCAAAAATTAATAATTATTCTTTTATTGCCGGAACTATTTTCTTATGTTTACCGATATTAATGTATGGTTGGAGTCATTTTCATCGTCCACCCCGCAGCGAAAAAAAACAAGAATTATTTGGTGGAATTGTTTATCAGCGTTTGATAGAGTCAAATCCCCGTCCTGCAATCATTCATATCGTTACAATTGATTTAATGACACCGGGAATCAAACCATTTGTGACTCCTGATATTGAAAAATTACCAAAAAATCTCGCAGTCAGTTCTCAAGCAATTATCGACAATGAAACCAGAGCGAGAACAACATCAGAATTTGTTCAGGAATTTCAAGTTCAACTCGCAATAAACGGTAGCTATTTTCATCCTTTTAGGGAAACAACACCGTGGAGTTATTATCCCCATAGTGGGAATAATACAAAAGTATCAGGACAAACTATTTCCAATAGTAAAATCTACTCCAGCAAAAAATCAGGCAGGTATGTTTTATGCTTTAGTAACAACAACCAAGCCCAAATTCCAGGCAGTGAAGAATGTCCAAAAAATACTATTCAAGGGCTGGCAGGAAATGAAGTATTAGTTTTTCAGGGAAAACCAAAAACTAATAGTTCTGCAAATTTCCAAAAAGATAAACCATATTCGAGAGTTGTTGCAGCTACCGACAAAGAAGGCAAAAAATTATGGTTAGTTTTGGTAGATGGAAAGCAACCACTGTACAGCGAAGGATTTACTAAAAGCGAATTAGCAAAATTCCTGACAAAATTAGGTGTCTACACAGCGATAAATCTCGACGGAGGAGGTTCTACTACGTTAGTAGTTGCAAACCCAGAAAAAGAGGGGAGTCCAAGAATTTTAAACGCTCCCATCCATACTAAAATACCAATGCGTGAGCGCCCAGTTGCCAATCACTTGGGATTTTATATAGATAAATTTTAGAGTGGGTAATTACAGGAGAATTCAGAATTCAGGAGTCAAAATGGGCTACGCCCCGCTGCGCTAACAGAAGTAAAACAGTCTTTATACATGGCTTTGGGACTTAGCTTGTGTACTTTCACCAACTTAAAATCTGCTGTATATCCCCTACTCGTTTTGGCATAGGTGTAACTCTGGGTTTAAAAAATAAAAAAGGTGGGCATTACCCACCTAGCTAATTTATCCTTTCACACACATAACTTGCTTGAGGGTTGCTACAACTTCGACTAAATCTGCTTGATTTGCCATCACTTGTTCTATCGGTTTGTAAGCACCAGGTATTTCATCTAATACACCCTCATCTTTGCGACATTCTACCCCTTGAGTTTGCTCAATCAAATCATCAAGTGTATAGACATTTTTTGCCTTATTTCTAGACAACAAACGACCAGCACCGTGAGAGCAAGAGCAGAAACTGTGAGCATTACCTTTACCCTTGACAATGAAAGACTTTGCCCCCATTGAACCAGGGATAATGCCATAATCTTCTGTTTGGGCGCGGACTGCACCTTTACGAGTTACGTACACATCCTCGTCAAAATGCACTTCTTTTTCGGCGTAATTGTGATGACAATTCACCTGCAATAAAGGTTTAGTTGCCTTTCCACCTGCCAGATGCTTCTCGACTATGTGCTTAAAACGCGCCATCATGACATCGCGGTTAACACGCGCATACTCTTGCGCCCATTGTAAATCATGCCAATATGCTTGGAATTCTGGCGTTCCAGCGACAAAATGAGCCAAATCAGGATCGGGTAATTTATTACCTGCCATTTTTGCTAATTCTCTGGCTGTGTGAATGTGCGATTGGGCTAATTTATTGCCGATGTTGCGCGAACCAGAATGCAACATTAACCAAACTTGATTCTCGGTATCGAGGCATACTTCAATAAAATGATTTCCTCCACCCAGAGAACCCATTTGTTTCATCGCTTTGCCTTGCAGGTCTTGCACACCGCGATGCAAGTCTTTAAAATCATTCCAGCGTTGCCAGTTGGTAACAGATTTTTCAACGTCTTTATTTTCGTTGAATCCAGTAGGAATTGCTGCTTCAATATCCAAGCGGATTTTTTTGAGTTTGCCTTCTAATTGTTGAGCAGTAAATGGCGTTTTCATTGCCATCATGCCACAGTTGTGAACGAAGACACCTGCTTTCAAAGCAAAGTTGTGATATTCAGGTACTGTCAGGCAATATACATCTTGTGTATAGTCTAAAGACAGAACGGCTACAACTTTATGATTACACTGATGTTCTTTTTTCCGATGATTGTGTAAACCAATTGGAGTCTTGACTTGTGCGTTACAAATATCATAGGTATAGTACCTGTTAGCAATTTCCTGAGATTTCGCTCTACCTTTATCACTTTGGTTGTACGTCACTAAATAATGCTTACCACGCTCACCATTACCAGCAACCGCTTGTCTAAAGTGTTCTGACTGTTGCTGCATATAATTCAGGATATGTTGAGTTCCTCTTGCAGCATAGTATTCATATCCTTCTGGTGTTGCTGCTTTTCTAGCAAGTGCCGCTAGTTGTTTCTTTTCAAACTCTGGAGATTGCCAGTGTTGGTTATGTTCAACTAAGCTACGATGATATGCAGAATGGTCGCGATCGCCCATGAATTTTAAATTCTCAGGTTGGTTATCTGATTCATTAAAATTTTGATGATGAATAACTGTTCTTTGCCCTTCAAATTTGGCAACCTTTCCCAGCAAACCCGATCTAGCAATAATCCAATGTGCTTTTTGCCATCTACCTGAGTAGGGTTGAGCGATTAAGGTATAACCATCTTTGTCAGTTTTTGAGTAGAACGGCATTAAGGATGTTCCAGATTGAAGATGTTGTGCTTCCTCATAGTTTCCATCCCGCAGCATAAATTGGTGATCGGGGGTGCAGATAATTTCTTCACCATTGTCCAGAATCACTTTTAAAAGAGGGGCATTACGTCTAGTTAACCTTGCTTTTGCCTTAGCTGCTACCACTTTTCCAGTGGAAGTGCAAGAGTAGACTATAAACTCTTCATTACATTCAGCTAAATCCTTGATGGAATATAATTTACCATCGACTAGAGGAATAAGAGTATCGCCGACAAAGCAGCCAATATCCACTCCGATCGCAGCAGGTATAATCGCTTCTTTGGTGGCAATTACAGAACCAACTAAAGCACCTTTACCTAAGTGGACATCTGGCATCAAGGCTACGTGCTTAAATACAAATGGCAGGGATGCAACATTCTTTGCCATCTTGGTTTCTTCTGGTCCCAAAGGGTGATTCGCCCAAGATAAAACGGGTGCTGGTGTGGTAATTTCTAACTTTTCGTAGGGCATAATTTTTTTATTTTGGATTTTTAATTTTAGATTTTAGATTGGGAATTTGGCATCGGGAATTAAAGGGAGTGGGGAGTGGGGAGTGGGGGATGAGGGAGATGAGGGAGAATAACCAGTCTTCAGTATCCAGCCTGCAAAAATTATATACTACAAATATAGTACAATGCTGTTTTGAGCCTCAACTGATCGCCAGACTCAGAAAAGATGTATTAAAATTTGTAAAGAAAATCACTGTGATTAAAACTGTCTTTACACTTCTGACACAATACCTATGGCAGTACGTCAAGATACAATCTGGGAACGTTTTTTATCACCTGTAGCGCGTTTTTTCATTGATGAAGATGAGTTGCGGCGTTACTCTAATAGTATTGACTGGGAGAAAGAAAGCGATCGCTTTCGACGAGATGATGTCATAATTCCAGCGTACTACAGCAGTCAAAACTTTCACGGGATTGCAGGCGGATATCTCACTTCCGATGCAGCGGTTAGTTACGACCCCATAACCCAATATGTTCTGCCACCTAACGAAACTACTGTCCGTCAGGCTTTAATTGATGCTATCAAAGTAAAACCACGACGCATACTTGATTTAGGTTGCGGCACCGGTTCCACTACTTTAATGTTAAAGCAGGCCTTCCCGGAAGCCGAAGTTATTGGTTTGGATTTATCACCTTATATGTTGGTAAGGGCAGAAGATAAAAGCCGAACTGCGGGTTTAGATATAGTCTGGCGACACGGGAATGCTGAGAAAACTGGTTTGAGTGATGCTTCTTTTGATTTGGTGACAGCTTCTTTACTATTTCACGAAATACCAGATGCAGTGTCGGTAGCAATTTTGCGGGAAAGCTTCCGGTTGCTGGTAACTGGAGGACAAGTGTTAATTCAAGATGGTAATCAAAAGACTCTGCGTCAATTAGAATGGCTCAACGACCTTTTTGAAGAACCATATATTCGTGAGTATGCCAATGGTAATGTCGATGCGAATATGGGTGCAGCAGGGTTTGAAGCGGTGCGAACTCAAGATGTCTGGTGGATAAATCAGGTAACTAGCGGCATTAAACCGATAACCAGCGAAAATGTCCGCCAATACTCTGCAACATCAATAGACACCACAATAGATAATAATAATTTGGAGGGACTTGGATCGCCAGCATTTGGCATAATCGCATGAGTTTAAAGGCAGTTCTCTTTGATTTTAATGGTGTCATCATTAACGATGAGCCAATCCACCTGCAACTGATAGATGAGATTCTCATTCAAGAAAATCTCCAACCGCAGCGGGTTAATGAGCGTCAAGCTTCTTTAGGACGTAGCGATCGCGCTTGTTTTGGGCAACTACTCGCTAATCGTGGTAGGGTAGTTACGGAAAAATATTTAACTCAGTTGCTGCACCGCAAAGCCCAAGCTTATGCGCTAGAACTAGAAAAAATTGAGAAACTGCCTTTATATCCAGGTGTAGAAGACTTGATATTTCAAGTGCGATCGCGCAATCTCAAACTAGGATTAGTCAGTGGTGCTATTCGCAAAGAAATAGAATTGGTACTCAATCGAGCTAAACTGGCTGAACATTTTAAAATTATCGTAGCGGGTGATGACATCACTACCAGTAAACCAGAACCCGATGGTTATCTACTGGCAGTGAAAAAGTTGAATGAAGAATACCCTGAATTAAATCTTCAACCCCAAGAGTGTCTAGCAATTGAAGATACACCAGCTGGTATTGAAGCAGCAAAGCGATCGCACATGCAAGTCGTGGGTGTAGCGAATACTTACCCCTTCCACATGCTTCAGCGCTGCTGTAACTGGACTGTTGATTACCTCAGTGATTTAGAACTCGAACGGGTGCAGAAAGTTTATTCCGAAAAACAACCCCAGGCATCGGTAAGTGAATGTTAAAATATTTATTGGTGAATTGATTAAGGGGAATTAGCTCAGTTGGTAGAGCGCTGCGATCGCACCGCAGAGGTCAGGGATTCGAGTTCCCTATTCTCCATATGTCCATTAAATAATTATTGTCACTTTTAAAGAATTATTGTCCAGTTTTACGAAATTCAGGGACATAAGTTACGCATTTCCGGGGCTTTCAGCAATTAAACCAGTTTTAAAGAATTATTGTCCAGAGTTGAAACCAGTTTTAAAGAATTATTGTCCAAAATCACGCTGTAAAACTCGGACAAATATATGTTTTCTAATTCAATAGATTACAGCAAGCGCAAGGCTCTTGAATTGCAATACTAGCTTTAAAGCGCTTTATTTGCAGTCTAATTACAAAAATATATTAACTCTTCTTTTCTTGTTTTCACTCAAGCAGAGGCATCAATACTATTCACTACTATAAAATAGCTGCGTCTTACGTGCGATCGCAGCGCTCCTTTTAAACCACCCTAATGCAAAATTATATAACAAAAGCGCCTACTTCGGTGATCAGAAGTTTCAACCCACCACCTAATGAGAGGGCTTTGGAAACACTTGGGAGTTATAGACGCTGTTTAGATCAAACATCTTTCAACCCACCACCTAACGAGAGGGCTTTGGAAACCACTGCTTGGCAATCAGATAAGGCGCGGTGTTCGCCTTTCAACCCACCACCTAACGAGAGGGCTTTGGAAACCTTCATCTGCGTCAACTACAAAATCCGGATCGCTACTTTCAACCCACCACCTAACGAGAGGGCTTTGGAAACCGCACCCGTGAAAACTCTTGCCAACAAGGGCTTCTGAAGGCAAAATTGACAAGCCTCCTTTAATTCCTATTTTCTACAGTCAATGAATAAAATTTTCTTCATGACTAAAATAGTAATACCCAGTGCAGACAGGAGTTTTGAGCATTTGGCAGCACCCCAGGGATTTTGCCCCCGCTTTGGCTTGCCAAAAATCAAAATTAGGGGGTGGTAGTTCGGTAGCCACCGTGACGGTATACCCGTACCCTTACTTTGTTGTAAAGTAAGAGGTAATGATCCTCCTCGTAAAACCAAAATCTAAGATTTCAGTAGTACAGGCCGCTCTGGCACCTAACACCAAGCTAAAAGAGTTTGATGTCAAGAGCAAGGTTCTGGGTTGTTTGGAACCCTAACACCTTATACTTCCCATGCGTCTCGGTGCGAGTACTTTCTCATCTAACAGCAGTATTAGCTTACCCAAGCAATTACTGCTTACAAACACTTAGATGATCGCACAGGTAGAGTTGGCAGCTACCAGGGCCAGAAAGAATACGCTTTTTAAGCGTTAAACTAACCCATTCTTACAGTATTTATACAAAGGGTCATACTGTCGCATCATATAGTTAAGGCTCAAAGGAGCATATATAATGGCACCGATTTAATTTCCATAAGATTACATTCTTCGGGTAGAAATTTTATCTACCAAAAGTATTAATCCGGCATTGGTAAGCGTAAAATGCTAAATCTCTCGCTTGTTCTTCCAGCGTACCATAATGGGGTTGGATACCAAATTCAATACTAATTTGAAATTCAGCAGCTTTCGACTTTATAGATTCTTGGAGTCTGTTATAACTCCAATTGTGTATCTGACGGTTATATTCTTTTACATATAATTTTTGAGCATTTACATCACCGGGAATTTTAGTCTCCGCTTTGGCTTGAATTGCACTGGTACGAATTTCTTTAATATCTTTTAATCTAGGGAGTACAATACAACCTGCCTGATAAGACTTAGCGATTTCTACTATTCTATTTGCTAGTAATTTGTCAATGTATTCACCTAGTTTCGATTCGCCTATATTACATGGTGAATCTTTTTTTTGAGCTTTTTTTCTCTCTTTACTTAAATGTACTTGTTGCCGTCGTCTGCGGCTTAACAGGTGAAAAGCATCGCCTAGTAACTGTTTGACTGTATTACAGGTAAGTACTTTTTTAGTATTTATATCAACTATGGCAACCGTCGCTAACTCAACAGGATGAAAACTGATACCAACAATTATATTAGATTGACCTTGATAAATTAATTTACCAGGACGGTTGAATGAATTATTAAGTCGAGATAATGAAGATTTATCTTTATTCAGTTGTGTTTGTTGAATGTTGTCTAGCTTTTCATTTTCTTCGGCTTTACTTACTCGTTTTTGCGCCTTGTCAGTCTTTTCTTTTCTCACTTCTTCAGTACCCTCTGCTGTCCATAAACGAGCGTCATAGGTACAATGCAGAGCTAATTTATGAACTTTCCACGGCTCACCCTTGCCTTCACCTTGTTGCCATAGCAACTGTGCAGAACGTAGTGTAATTAAACTTCCTGAAAGTTTTTCTTCACCTTTCTCGCTTCCTTTAAAAGCTTTGTAGTCTTCTAGAAAGCGTTCAAAAAAATGACGTTGGCGTTTATTACAACAAATTTTAAAGTGATATTCACTCCAACCATTGAAGTAAACAACAATATTACTCTCGTCATTTCTATACCAAGTTAAGTCTCCATATAGATAATCTATAGGGTATGGTAAATGTGATATTTTCCTCGATAAATTAGCTATCCAGTCTTCCCACTCTTTATTATCTTTAGGTACTTGATTCATTAAGTTGTCAAATGCTTCACTATATCTTTCTCCTGTTATATCTCTACCACTAGGTAATCGATTATCTTGAATTTGATTCTCTAGACGTTTTATCTCGACTTTTTTCTGATTACGACGCTTTTTTAGTTTTTGAATATCTTCCTCTAAATCACTAATTTCATTATGATTTTTTATCAGGTAAGCTACTGCACATCGCGTTAAAATATCCTGTGTTTGTTTATGAATTTTATATAAAATATTAGTTAATGTTTCTAAGTTACTTTTATCTACATTGTTTGGATAACTAGAATCTTCACTTTGTTTTACATTGGTAATTTTATTGTTACTATTTCTGTTAACTCTTTTTCTAGCTGACTTCGTTGGCTTTACATCCTCATCATTAATAGTAAGTTGTTTTAGAAATTTTTCTGGTTTAGTAAGTAATTCTTGTGCTTTAGAACGTATTGTCTGTAAATCACAGTTACTTTCACCTACAAGTTCAACATCACTTTTTAGTATATTTTCGAGAAAATATTCTTTACCCTCTTTCTGCCTTTTTCGTTTCTGGTATAAAGTAAGCCATGAAGAATAGACTTCTTTTACAAAAGACTCTGCTGATGAGCGAAGGCGGCCTGATTGTTCTTCAAATTCAGGATTTTTTGTCAAAGCTTTACGTAATTCTACGATTTCTTTCTTAGTTATTTCTCCCTTTTCTTTATTAGCTCCAAATTCTGGTTGTTCGCTTACACTCTTTAACAATTGAAGAATCAGAGGAGTATTTTTTTGAGTCATTTCTTCCCATACTTGGCGAAGTATATCTTCACTAGCATCTAGATGGCATCGTATGGTTCTATGAACTGGAATCGTGGATTTATTCTTACGATCGCTACTCATGGTGACAACATCTCCACCAAATCAATAATTTTTTGTTTGTGTAATTTAGAACTAACTACTTATTCGTCTTCGCCAGATAACGATCGCCACTTGACCCGATCGCCATCCAAAAACCTCGGCATTGTCGCACTTGTTCAGTAATGGTTTTAATCTATCATAAAAACATTGCCACACATTGTTAAACATTATTGAGCCTTGTTCCAAGGTTACGGGAGTATGATGAACTGGCAACAAATCTTTGTAGTGTTGATGAGTCAGAGCGATCGCGTACAAACTTCCATATATTTCCCCAAAGATATCCACGAGGCTTTGGTGAGATGGGCTGAGGAAGAAGACCGTCCCATCAGTAATCTTGTTGTGCGGCTTGTGAGTAAGGCAGTTGAGGAGCGGGAAAAGCAACAGAATCCACGGCAACAATAATCAAGGTTATCCCCCGTTACTTAGTCCTTGGCGCAAGCAAATGGATTTTTGTTCAGAGCCAGCCTGTGCAAAAATAGAAAGCCGCGAACTTTTGCTTCAAAATAGTAATGCCACAGGAAATTAAAGAGGTTCGAGGGAGGGTGTCTAAATATCTAAAAATTGGTTTTAAAAGTGCCTATGCGGATCTGGAAGTGACGCAAACAGCGATTTGGGAGGAGGCGATTAGAGATTGGCTGCAAAATGAAGATTCCAGTGCAGAGGTAAAGTAATATCGCTTATGACTAACATCACCCACGATATTGTTGCCAAGCTTTGGAATCTCTGTAACATCCTCAAAGATGATGGTGTGACGTATCACCAATACGTCATTGAACTGACGTACCTGCTGTTCCTGAAGATGGCAAAGGAGACACGAACCGAAAACCTGCTTCCGGACGGTTACCGCTGGAACGACCTAGAAGGCAAAGCAGCACTCGACCGCTTGGAATTCTACAAACTGCTGTTAATCCATCTTGGTAGTCGCGGTTCCACGCTTGTTAAAGAAATTTTTGCCAATGCCAATTCCTCTATCAAAAAGCCCAATACGCTTTCTACACTAGTCACTGAGATTGACAAACTTAACTGGTACAGCGCTCGGCAGGAAGGTCTAGGTGATGTTTATGAAGGGCTGCTGGAAAAAAACGCTAATGAAAAGAAATCCGGCGCTGGTCAGTACTTTACACCCCGTCCGCTGATCGATAGTATGGTGCATGTTATGCACCCTACGGTGGAGGACATTATTCAAGACCCAGCAGCAGGAACAGGTGGTTTTTTAATCGCCGCCAATCGCTACATAATCCAAAACAGCGACCCGGATACCTGGACTGAAAAACAGCAACGTAAGTATCATCATAATACCTTTTACGGCATGGAGCATGTGCAGGACACGCACCGTCTGGCGTTAATGAATCTAATGCTGCATGGGCTAGAGTTTAATCCGCAAGAGGCTGGTATCCGCTATGGTGATACGCTCTCGCCGGAGGGGGAAGCTTTGCCGAAAGCAACGCTGATCCTCACCAATCCACCCTTTGGCTCTAAGAAGGGAGGTGGTTTACCTACCCGCAAAGATTTTATATTTCCTACCAGCAACAAACAATTGTGCTTCCTGCAACACATCTACCGTGGTCTCAAGCCCGGTGGTCGTGCAGCAGGTGTATTTCCAGACAATGTGTTATTTGACAGCAATGTAGGCAAACAGATCCGCGTTGACTTGATGGAAAAGTGCAATTTACATACTATCCTGCGCCTACCAACTGGTATTTTCTACGCTCAGGGTGTCAAGACTAATGTGTTGTTTTTCACTCGTGGCAAGAAAGAAAAAGGCAATACCCAAGAAGTTTGGGTGTACGATCTGCGTGGTAATATGTCGCAGTTTGGTAAGCGCACACAACTCACACGCAAGCACTTTGCTGAGTTTGAAGTCGCTTTTGGGGATGACCCACTTGGTAGCCCTACGAGTCTTGCAAAACGTGTAGATACTGGCAATAACGGGCGTTTCAGAAGATTTACTCGCGACTGGATTGCCGAACGTGACGACAATCTAGATATTGCTTGGCTCAAAGACGACAGCCAAGATGACAACGGAAAACGAATAGAACCTGTCATGCTTGCACAAGAAGCGATGGGCGAACTGGAAGCAGCGTTAGAAGAATTACGAGGAATTTTGAAAGAATTGGGTGAGGAGGTTGAGATATGAGAAGTTTCCCAGATAGCTGGGTTACTACTCTACTTTCTGAAATTGCCTTTATTAAAATGGGGCAATCCCCCGACTCGCGTAGTTACAACAAGAAGGGTGACGGTTTACCGTTCTTTCAAGGCAAGGCCGAGTTTGGCAAGCTATTCCCTAAAGTCCAAAAATGGTGTACTGAACCCAAAAAAATAGCGGAAACTGGGGACATTTTGCTCTCCGTGCGTGCGCCAGTAGGGCCAACTAACGTGGCAGCAGAACCATGCTGTATAGGTCGTGGACTCGCAGCTATCCAAGCATATACTCCGCTCAACAAAAAGTATCTCCTGTATTACTTTCAAAATATCGAATCATGGCTCATACAGCAGGGAACAGGGTCAACATTCGCAGCAATCAACAGCGACTTTATTCGTGGGCTAGAGGTTCCTATTGCCCCCCTAAACGAGCAAACACGGATTGCCGATAAGCTGGATGCACTGCTTATGCGTGTAGATACTTGTTATGAGAAGCTTGAGCGTATCCCAATCATCCTCAAATCCTTCCGCCTAGCTGTCCTTGCTGCTGCAACATCAGGTCAACTTACAGAGGATTGGCGGACATCCCACGAATGGACTCAATGGCAGAGGATGTCATTAAGTGAAATATGTCTATCGATCACTGACGGTGATCACCAAGCTCCACCGCAAGCTGAACGCGGTGTTCCGTTCATCACTATTGCGGCAATCAACGATGGGCGCTTGCGGATAAATAAGGCTACACGCTTTGTTCCATCTGTGTACTTTGAGGATTTGAAAACGTCACGGAAAGCGGAAATGGGCGACATCTTGTTTTCGGTAACAGGCTCAATCGCAATCTCGGCTCTTGTAGACACTAACGAACCATTCGCTTTTCAACGTCACATTGCAATCTTGAAGCCGGATTTGTCCCGAATATCCAGTAAATTCCTTCTTTATTCGCTTAGAACAGAGGAGATCAAGACGCAAACTTTATCTGTGGCAACAGGAACAGCACAACTAACTATTCCATTATCTGGGCTGAGAACATTAATAATCGGTATTCCGACAAGAGACGAACAAGACGAAATTGTCAGTCGAGTTGAAGCTCTATTCGCCTATGCTGATCGCCTTGAAGCTCGTTACCAGAAGGCCTATGCCCAGATTAAACGCCTGAAATCTGCTCTGCTAGATAAAGCATTTCGAGGCGAACTAGTGCCGCAAAATCCTAATGACGAGCCGGTGTCAGTGTTGCTTGAGAGAATCCATGCCGAAAAAAACCGTATGGAAACTGAGCGGAAAAACATGCAGCTTGTCCGTCGTCCAACCAAAGAGTCCCAAAAAGACAGCATGAAACAATCATCAGATTATTTAAAAGCTCTCCGTTCCGCATTTGTGGAGATAGGGCGCAAAGCTGATGCTCGCCAACTTTTTGACCAAGCAGGATTTAGCAAAGACGAGGTAGTGCAGTTTTATGAAGCATTGCGTGCTACTCCCGAAGTGCAAGTTGTTTTTGAAGAGAGTGTGGAAGAACGACCGCAGCAACAAAGTTCAATTATTCATAGCACAGACAAGACTAGCATAACGAATGGGCGCTTCCGCCTAGTGGAGCTTTGGTTGGAGGACTTCAAGAACCTGAGTGACTACACCGTCTGCTTTGACCCCTCCCATAGTATTGATATTGTGCTTGGCTGGAACGGCACCGGAAAATCGAATCTTTTTGAAGCCTTGGTCATTATTTTTCGTGATCTACATGAATGGGTAGAGCGGAATCGGTGGAGTGAGAACCCAATGAAAGGCTATCGACTGCGTTACCAAATGAATGAGCTAACAGTAGAGGTCTCTTGGCTTCCGGGAGACATGAAACGCCCCAAGTTGAAGATGGGAATACTTCAAGAAGGCACGAAGGAGCCAAACAAACTCGAAAGTATATCTCGGGGAAAACTTCCATTACCTCGATTTGTCTTCGGCTATTACTCGGGCCCCACTAATCGTTTAGCGGAGCATTTCTTACCAATGAAACAAGCTCATTACACTCGATTACGAGAAGCGACATCCGATGATCCGGAGACACTAAGGCGTCTCCTAGAGCAGCGGCAGTTCTTTTGTGCCGAAAATCATCACGCAAAATACGTATTACTCGCCTTTTGCCACAAAGAAGATGCTGATATTAGCCGTTTTCTTGAAGAAAGGCTACGCATTATTGGTTTCGAGTCAGCACTATTCATTATCCGCAAGCCAGCTTGGGCAAGGAAAGGCCAAACTGCTGAAGATTTTTGGGGTGCAACTGGCATTATGCGTCGAGTCATGGAGCGACTTCGACGATTTGCCATTGCACCTATGGTAGTTGAACAAACCGTCAGCGACGGTTACCGCTCGAGGCGTGAAGATCATTACTACTTCTTTCTGCCCGATTTGCAGAGCCTCCATGCTTTTGCTGCCGAATACCAAGATGCGCGAACATTCTTCCTTGCCCTTGAGAGTACTGACTTCTCGGAGCTGATCTATGACCTGAAACTTCAGGTTCGTGTAAAAGCGACTAACACACAGCAAGTAGCGATCACATTTCACGAGTTGAGTGAGGGTGAGCAGCAACTGCTCATGGTGCTGGGCTTAATGCGCTTCACGAAGTCGCACCAGTCTTTAGTGCTACTTGATGAGCCGGATACGCATCTGAACCCGCATTGGAGCGTGGAATATCTGAAACTGTTGACTCGCGTGATGAGTGAGGACTCCAGTGAGTCGGAAGAGCAACAGACTAGTCAAATTCTCATGTCAACCCATGATCCTTTGGTCATTGCAAGCCTTGTAAAAGAGCAGATTCACCTCCTAAAACGGGATTGGCAAACGGGTGTTTGCAAATGGGATCAGCCAACTGTCAACCCGCGTGGACTTGGATTTACCGGCATCCTCACAAGTGAGATGTTTGGGATGCGGAGCGATCTCGATGAAGAAACACTTGCTGACTTAGACAACAAGGTACGCCTCGTAGCTAAGGAGGATTCCTTAAGCCCGGACGAAGTTGCAGAGCTTGAGCAAATAAACAAACGTTTGGAGGAAGCGGGCTTCCAGAAAGCGTTCAGCGATCCCTACTATGCGGCATTTGTCCGGGCATGGGGACGACGACACAGTAAGTTAATGGCTGGGCTTCAATTCCTCAGCCCAGAAAAACAAGAGGAGATTGATCGAATTGCACGCGAAGTTCTTGAGGAAGTAATTGGGGAATTGCAGACAGAGGTGATGGACTGATGCGCTGGGTTGACATCGACAAACTTGAATTTCCAAATGGCTGGCAGGGACGCGCAGATAATGCTCTTAACGAACTGCGAAAGGAAATAGAGAATGCCGAACTGGCTGCTCAGTTGGCTGGAGAGGATATTGCGAGTGCACGAAAAATAGCTATTACAGAGGGATTGAAAAAATCGGCACGCCAGAAAATTTGGCGCGATCTCGCCAAGCCTTTATCTGCCCTACAAAATGATAAATGCTGGTATTCGGAGAGCAAAAATCCAACTTCTGATAAAGATGTCGATCACTTTCGTCCAAAGAACCGAGTAGCCGAAGATCCTGATCACGAGGGTTACTGGTGGCTCGCATTCAACTGGCGTAACTATCGTTACTCATGTCAATGGTGTAATCAGCGACGCGTTGACGCAGCAAATGGAACGGATGGTGGTAAGTGGGATCACTTTCCAGTCGCACCCGGAAGCTTCAGGGCACGGAAAGAAGCAGACAAGTGTGAGAGGGAAGAGGTTGAACTTCTTGATCCGATTGACCCAGAGGACTGGAAGCTTCTCACGTTTCGCCTTGATGGACAGCCTATTCCTACAAAACCGCCAGGCACGCGAGAACATGATAGAGCTGCAAATTCCATTCGTACTTATCATCTTCACTGTAGAGAGCTGGTTGTCGAGCGAAAGACTCTGGCTGGTAAGATTCAGCGGCTTATCCAAAACATGGAAACCCTTCTTCCAAAAATCGATGATCCTGATATGAGAGAACTCTACAAAAGTCATCACAAGGATCTTCTTCGAGCTATCGATTATAATTCGGAATACTCAGCGGCAGCATTAGCCTACGCACGATTTGAAATCTACAAAATGGAGCGCGGTCGCCAAGTAAAGCGACAGTGGCTCGAGAATATTCTAAAAGGTTGATTATTACCTTAGCCGAAGTGAAACTGCGATCTCCCACAGCACCACTTAATATATGTATTTTAAATAACTAAAGCTCTTGACTATAAGAACCAGAACACCGATTCAGTAATAAAACGCGAGGCTGGAAAACCAGATTTTTAGCTTATTTCAACCACAATTTCCTTCATGCGCCTCAAAGAAACCTGAATTTTTCGTTATGACTCTGAATACTGAATCGATATTCTAGATACTCTGATTTAACCTAGTAACTTTTCTGTCGCTTTGCCATACTTCTAAAAAGTGCATGACATTTTTTGCATTCTCCGTTTTCCCACAAAGCAGGGATAGCAAAACGCTCTTTGCAAAAGGGACATTCTGAAAGCAAGCGTAGCTTATGACTATTGCACCCCACCGTTGATTGAAACTGCCACTCTAATCGATGATATGGTTGCTCTGCATAACACGCAGCACACAAGCGTATTGGCTCCATTTTCATTTTTTCACCCTTGGGCGGGAGCATTTGAGCAATTCGGTCTACATCTAAACCAATTAATTTAGCAATTGCTTCTAATTCCTTTTCACTGGGAAACGGATTAAACCGAAATTTCTCCCACCTTGCTAAGACTGGGCCAATTCCTGCGGCTTTACTTAATGTCCCAGGAAACGAGACGCAAACTGCCTCGTGTCGCCTAAATCGTCCAAAATAGTGACTAATACTCTCCCCTTCATTGGGTTCGATATACCAAGGCGGATGTTGAACAGCTTCTGGCTCCATAATCTAAATTTTAAAACCTAAAGGACGCCATAAACTAGGAAAGTAAAACTGTTGAACAACTGCCATCGTAGTTCAGTCAGGTATCTTGGCAGCAAGCTGGTTGAAATCCTGAATGCTTAGAGTATTATTCGGTTAACCGAATCTAATTGTACGGTTAACCGATTTTAAAGGCTCTAAAATGTTTAACAATGTTTAATAATGTGCAGCAATGTTTAGCTGCTAAAATAACAATATTGGAAAAAATTAATTTAATGTTTGCAATCACTCGAAGAATGCTTGGTAGTTTTTGAGACATAGGAAACCTCTATGCCTGATATCCTTCCCCAGATACCGCCAGTAGCCTTACCAGAAGTAATTCCCAGCAATTTCCCTCACCAGAAATTTAATCTTGGTGAATGGGTGCGCTGGTTTCAAGTACCCAACGGCGACTTCGGTCGCATCATTGGAGTTATATACACTCAACAAGCTAGTTGTATTGCTACTGGGTTACATTACTTGGTTCTTTTAGATGAACGCAGCCCTTCTCGTGACAGTTGTACCTGCGACTTCGCTTTCGAGCAAGATATCGAAATTTTAGATAAATTATCTTTGGAAAGGCTTCAAGGCAATCATGTCTGAAGCTCAACAACATCAACAGTTGCTAGAACTGCACAACCAAATGTTCATGTCCCCCCAAGATTTTAGCTATCGTTGGGGATTAGGTTACGAAGAATTAGCAAAAATCTGTGCCATCTCTAAATCTACGGCTTATCACTGGTTGGGTGGACAAGCCAGCCGCCGAGAAGCTGGATTACCTTATCAGAGAATTATGGCTGTGGCTGATTTTCTTTTGGCCAATGCCGAACTAATTAATCCTCTGTTGGAAGAATGGCATAATCCTCAACACCCGAATTAATCCTTCAGTTTTTGCAAATTGACAAAACTTTTCTTCATCACCTTGACTGACATAAAAAATAGGTAGTAGGGTGCAATTTATCGTCACCAGCCTACCCACTGTTCCATGAACCGCTCGACCAATGATTTCTATTACCTGCCCTCCAGTATTGAATTGACACAAAGCCATGTCCTGATTCATCGCATGGCAATCCCTCTCAAAAATGCAATCAGCTATTTACAACAATTTCCCCAGTCAGAATATGAGGATATTTGCCGGGATGCTTTTGAGTTAGGATTTCTTTGTTTGCAAACTGCTCAAACTCGTCATGGCAACGAATTAATTAAGCAGCAGATGGAATCCTTGTTGGTAGAGTTTCAGCAGGCAGTCAAGGTAATTGCAGAGTCTTTCCAACAGGAATTAATTAATCAAGTAGGGACAGAGAATGGTCAATTATTAGCTCCACTCCAAAATCAAATTAATCTGACATCAGCCATCCTCACTGAAAAACTCAATAGCGTCAGCACTTTGCTCACACTCGAAATTGACCCCGCTAGAGAAACTTCTGTTGTTGGCCGCTTTCTCTCTTCATTACGTCAACTCTTAGATGCCAAACGCTCTGATTCCATTCAAGGCGCATTTAAAGCAGCATTAATAAATGCGACTAAGGAAAATGGTACTCTCGCTGCGGCAGTTAAAAATGTGGTTTCTGAGTCTGTGAAACCATTAACCGAACAAGTGGAAAAACTGACCAGAGAAATTCGAGATCAACAGGTGACACAACAAGTACTTGAGCAGACAACTGCCAAAGGCATCAACTATGAAGAATTAGTTGTTGTCGAACTGCGAAATTGGTCAAAATTGAGTGGCGTAGAGGTGGAGCATATTGGTCGTGATGGGGATACTGGCGATATTCTCCTAAAGTTCACCAGTAAATCATTAGCTGTAATTGAACTGTCAATAGTGATTGAAGCTAGGAAACGACCCTCAAAACCTTTTGGTCGCCAAGCAATCACTCAACATTTAGAATCAGCAATGCTACGGCGTTCTGCAAATTCGGCAATATTTTTAAGTTATTCTCGTGAGGGATTAGCGCAGGAAATCGGTGATTGGGCAGAGGGAATTTCTGAGTCAGGTTATTGGATAGCCACAACCCATCCATTTTTAATTATTGCTATCCGCTTTTTGGTGATCCAGCAAAGGTTAAATAAATTGCGTACCTTTGAATCAGAAATGGATGTGACTGCTGTTGAAGAACAGATTCAGCAAATCCGCACAGCTTTGGGACGAATCAGAACTATAAAAAAATCCCTGACGGAAGTTGGTAAGGGTGTGTCTGTAATTAAAGTTGAGGCAGATGCGCTGAATGCAGATATTCAATCAGCGCTGAAATCAATTGAGCAAACACTGAGTATAAAATTAACTTGAGCTAAATTAGCAATCTGTGACAATTGCAATATTTAAAACAGGAAAATAATGCAACTTTCCTGATAAAACTATCAAATTTAAATTACTCAGATGCTTATTAGATAAGCATCTGATGTCAAGAAAGTAAATTTAAATTATTTATTATTTTGTTAAAACACAATTATAATTAATAGCTAAGTCAATTTGTCTTAGCACTTGAAAATTAGTTTATCTCATCATAAAAAGTATTTTTTATTTGGAGTAGTATAGCATTTGTAAAACTTCCTTTTGAGACTTTAAACATTTTAATAATTAAAAATAAACTATAAAAATAAATATTAATTTTGCCTAAAGCGTTCTTAACAATGATATTAGGGCTTTTTAGTATTTATTAAAAAGCTAGTTTTATTGGTAGCTTGATTAAAAATGTATTGAGTTTTAGTGTATCGTTTCTACCCTAAAACGATACAAAATGATATACTTAGTATTTTCATTAATGTTGATATTCCGCTGTTAAAAAATTCAGTATATTTTCTTATTTTAAATAAAATAAACCTGTTATAAGTTGTTATTAATCTAAAAGAGCAACATCTTGATGCCTAAATATTTTCAAACAACCTTTTACATAGTAGACAGATGTTGTATGAATATTTGTATATTTGATAAAAATGGTTAGCTTTTACGTCCTTAGCTCACAGTAGCCATAAATCCTCTTTGCGGCCTATGTGGTGTCGTATTAGTTTAAAACCACTTGAAAGATAAAAATTGGCTAAAGAAGAAGCTAATGTGTATTTTATTTACACAATTTCAGTCTTGATGAGAATGAGTCAAGACCTTTCAGCCTACTATCGGCTAGTTAAAACTTCTAACTATTAACCAAAACCGACAAAATATATTTTTGGGAAGTGGGTATGTTTTCTAAAACTGATGAAAGAAATTATTTGCCAGTTG
Source organism: Nostoc sp. FACHB-973 (assembly GCF_014698115.1). GTDB lineage: Bacteria > Cyanobacteriota > Cyanobacteriia > Cyanobacteriales > Nostocaceae > Nostoc > Nostoc muscorum. Next base: position 112,762 of record NZ_JACJSJ010000003.1, on the reverse strand, counting down.
TAGAGTATACCAATTCTTGTTGGCTTGTCCATTGTTATTTGCTAGATATAATGCTTACTGATACAAATGGTTTACTTATTGGCCGTCCCTATTTAATTTCAGTTATAGATATCTACTCTAGATGCTACATGGGCTTCCATTTAAGTTTAAAGCCGCCAAAGGCTCGAACAGTACTTCAAGGATTACATCATGCAATCTTACCGAAATATTATGATTTTCAATATAATTTATCTCATGATTGGATAACTTACGGTATCCCTCAAGCTTTATATACTGATCGCAGCAATATTATGATGCAGTATTATTTTCAGGAAAAAATTCATAAGTTAGAAATTTCTTTAATTCACTATCAACTTAGTTTTTGGCAACTAAACTTGTATGGGATAAATCAAAATAAGTTTTTAGTTTTTATAAAAGACTACTTTAATTCAATTGAAAATAAAGCACATAAAAATTGCCTTAAACTTGATATGGTTGAAAAATTGTTAGTACGTTATATCGTTGATAACTACAATCAAGAAATAATTAATTCTTTATCAGGTATAACACGGCAAGACAAGTGGCAAACAGGTTTAAAATCTGCTCCTCAAATCATTCAAAAAGACAAATTAGAAATCTGACACAATTTGTATAGATAGGAAAAATGTTTACTGAAGATGACCTTAAACAGTGGTTTATAAGTCTAAAACTTCAAGATAGTACTAAAACAGTAATAGAGCAGATTCGCACCTCAGAACCTTTACGAAGAGTCGGTGGTGGAGGAAGAAATGTCAGTGGAAACTACTCTAGCATAAAAATGGGTAGGACAATTCAATTCGAGTCGCATACTGTTGAGCTTAGGGCTATTGAATTGTTCTACGAGTATGACGACGATGTTATAGAATACTGGGATCAAGCTTTTCAATTTACTTTAAAGTTTGCATCTGCTACCGGGAAGAACGGCACTTATAGACATATTCCAGATTTTCTAGTTATACGTCAAAACTCAGTTACCTTTGAAGAGTGGAAGCCAGAAAAAACTTTAGAAAAGCTCGTAGTTAAACAGCCTAATCGATACTGCCGAGGAGAAAATGGACAGTGGCATAGTCCGCCAGCTGAAGAATATGCACAAAAACTTGGTTTGTATTATCGGCTTCGTTCAGATATCGAGATTGATAATATTAAATACCGAAACATTCAGTATCTAAAAGGCTATCTGAATAAAAACTATGTAGTTAACCAAGAAATTGCTGATACAGTAATTACAATTGTCGCCTCAAATCCAGGCATAACTTTTGCTCAATTACGTCAAAAATCAAGTAATGCAACTATTGATGATATTAATGCATTAATTGCAACACAAAATATATATATAGACCTTTCTTCTTCTCCTTTAATGGAGCAAGAGCGAGTCTATATATTTAGAGATAAAGTAACGGCTGAATCTTATGCTATAGCTATTAGTTCGCGTTCTAACAAAGTTACAGATAGCTTACAGATAATTGATTTCCAAGTAGGCATATCAATTATTTGGGATGGGAACAGTTACACTATTCATGAAGTTGGAGAAGCAAAAATTTGGTTAAGGGGGGAAAATGGTCTACTTTGGCTAACTCATACTGAATTTCACAAGCTAGTTGAGGCACAGGAAATTAAAGGACTACCTTCATTGCCAGAACCTAGTATTTCGTCAGAAGGTTGGCAACACTTTTTAAAAGCAAGTCCTACAGCTTTGGAAAAGGCTAACGAACGCTACCAGCTAATAGCGCCTCACTTATATGGAGAAGACCCAGAAGAAGCAACTAAATCTGAACGAACCATTCGATATTGGAAGGCTAACTTTAAAAAAGCGAAGGATAAATATGGATGCGGTTTGATTGGGCTTATTGACCAAAGGAAGGGAAACAGCACTCCAAGATACTCACATCAGATATGGGAATTCATTGACAAAATTATTGAAGAAAACTACGAAACTTTCAAACAGAAAAACGTCTGGGCGGTTTACGAGCAGTTGAAAGATCAGTGGAAAGAACAGGGAATAATTGAACCTCTTCCTAGCCACACAACTTTTTACGAAAGAGTAAAACAGGGATCAGGCTACTACCGAACCAAGAAACGGCTTGGTTCTCGTGCTGCTAACCAGAAGTTACCACCATTATTATTATATTCTTCTACACCGCGTCACGGTGATCGTCCCTTGGAAATTGTGCATATTGACCACACTCTACTTGATATAGAAGCAGTGTGTTTATACACAGGTATTAATCTTGGTAGACCTTGGATAACAGCGATGTTAGATGCTTACTCTCGACGCACTCTAGCAGCCTACCTTACTTTTGATCACCCCAGTTATCGCTCTTGTATGATGGTGCTGCGAATTTGTGTTCAACGCTTCGGACGGTTCCCGGAGACCATTGTAGTTGATAACGGCAAAGAATTTAAGAGCGTTTATTTTGATACCCTTTTGGCTCGGTTTGAATGTACCAAAAAACATCGACCACCAAATATGCCTAAGTTTAGTTCTATTGTTGAGCGTTGGTTTGGTTCTAGCAATAAACAATTTATCAACGAGTTAAGAGGTAATACCCAAGTTACAAAGCATGTCCGTCTAGTTAATAAAGCGAATAATCCTAAAAACCTAGCTGTTTGGACTCTTGATGAGTTATATGACTATTTTATTAATGGCTATTGCTATGGTGCTTATGACCGAAAAGAACATCCAGCATTAGAAGGATTTTCTCCGTATGACAGATTTCATGCTGGACTTGCACATAGTGGCTCTCGCGCTCATCAAAAAATAATTTATGATGAGCAGTTCCGAATTTTAACTCTACCTTCAACGCTTAAAGGGACAGCGAAAGTCCAACCAAGTACAGGGGTGAGAATAAATCACCAAGACTATTGGTCTATAGATGATTCATTTCTAAGACCTGATATTGAAGGTCAACAAGTGCCTGTACGCTACGATCCATTTGATTCTGGGACAGCCTATGCCTATGTTCATGGGCATTGGGTTCGCTGTATTTCCAACTACTACAACCAATTTCAGGGTCATTCAGAGCGTGAAATAATGGTTGCTACTGAAATATTAAGACAAAAAAAACACCTTTTTAGGCAAAAAACTAGTTCTAAACCGGGAGAAATTGCCCAACTTCTAAAAGATGCAGAGCAATACGAGGAATTAAGGCTTCAAAGCCAGCGAGATTTAGCAGCTAAGGATGTTCGTGGCCTAATTGAAAATAAGCCAATTACTCAAAGTTTTTCACCTGAAGAAATTAAACTGGAAAATTCAGATGACTTACTAGGTGAGGAGCTTAATAATATAAAAAGCAATTCAGAAACCGATATTGAATTAAACAAAATTAATCCCTACGCTAATGAAGATTTATGGTAATGGTAGAACAACGTTTCTTTGATTTAGAACTTTTAAAAAAACCATCATTAGAAAAATTAGCATACTTCAAAGGGATAACTGTTCCTCATAGAAACCTCAAAGAAGTATTAAACGAACTTAAGGCAAATATCCTTGAACCTGCTGATACATCAGTATTTTTTGTGTTTGGCGTAACAGGTATTGGGAAGTCTACTCTAATAAAGCGGCTTCAAAAAATATTATTGGAGGATTTCTTAGAAGATTTACTATCCAATCCTGGTCAAATTGGTGTTGCAAGTGTAGAGGCAAGTTCACCATCACAAGGGAAATTTAACCACTCAGACTACTATATACGAGTTTTGGAATCACTAAATGAGGTATTGATTAACTACAAAGTTGACTATGGTATTTCTGAGACTGAAAGTGATGATTCAAAATCGATCGTTCCATCTGTAATTAAGAACACTTCTACTTTACGCCGTGCTATGGAAAAGGTATTTATCAACCGCCAGTTGAGAGTTTTCATAGTAGATGAAGCACAACACTTATTTGCAACGGCAGGCGGACACCAGTTACTTAACCAAATGAATTGGATTAAATCGATTGCTAACTTTACAAAAACGATACACATTTTGGTTGGCACTTATGAACTACTAAACTGTTCTACTATAAGTGGACAGATAGGTAGGCGTAGTCAGGACATTCATATTGCTCGTTACCACAAACTTCTTCAGGAAGACGTTATCGAATATAGCGCGGTAATACAGACTTTGCAGCGTCATTTACCATTGCTAGAAGAGCCACAGCTTGAAACGCAGTGCGAGTATCTTCTTCAGTACTCTATTGGCTGTGTGGGAATGCTTAAAAGTTGGTTGGTTCGTGCCTTACGTATTTCTCTTGAGGATAATGCTACAACTCTGACATTAAAGCATCTTAAAAAGGCTGAATTCTCTGCTTCACGACGAAAACAAATCCTTGAGGAAGCAGAAGCAGGCGAAAAGCGTTTACAAAATGATGAGTCAGATTCTCCTGCTAACTTGCAAAAACAGCGGAATACTAATCTGAAATTACAAAGTCAAGGTGTAGGGAACCGAAAGTCAAAGCGAGATTTAGTAGGGGGAAATTAGTATGGCTCTTGATAATAATAATACTGATGAATTGTGGGATTTGGAACCGCCCTCTGTTCCAGAACGTAGCCATTTATTTCACTTGAAACCAATTGGTATGGGAACAGCTAACGTTGAGAGTTTAACTAGTTATATCGCTAGGCTTGCTCAAGCTCACTGCATCACGGTAGGACGTTTAGTTTGTGCTGAAATTGTTCCTAGCCTAAAAGAAGGGTACGTTTTCAATCCTAAAAACAGTGATATGAGTAAAGTATACAACTCTATGTTTACTAAATCGCTGAATGGAAAATGTTCAACAGCTGCTGTTATAGTTCAGGTTCTTGAAAAGCTAACACAACGTAATGATCTACACTTTCTGACAATGCTCTCATGGGCTGATGTTGTTTCTCAAAGGTATTTGCTTCATCCCAAAAAGGCTTGGTGTCCTTTTTGTTACCAGGACTGGTTTGAAGCAAAGCAGGTAGTATACGAACCACTTATTTGGGCATTATATGTAGTACAAATTTGTCCACGCCACAATTGTCCTTTGCATACTCAATGTCCCTATTGTTATAAGGAACTTCCTTTATTGTCAGGCAATTACCGTTTAGGTTACTGCTCAAGATGCCAAAGTTGGCTAGGGCTTTCCCCAGAAGCTGAAACATTTAAGAATAGTCAGTTTCTTTCAGAAGAAGAACTTGAGTTGCAATTAAGGGTATTAGACAACGTTGGAGAATTACTTTCTATTTCACCAGAGATATTACTTTGTCCACTATCAAATAATATCAAAAATGTTATTTCTGTTTATATAAATCAGTTAACTAAAGGAGACTTATCAGAATTCGCTCAATTACTTGGCCTTTCTCCACATTCTTTAAATAAATGGTATCGAGGAAAGGCAATACCCGGACTAAATAAACTGTTGGAGATATGCTTTTATTTACAAACGCCATTAGTTGACTTTCTCATGGCAACTAAAGTCAGTGCTGCAAGTAATGACATACCAATACAGCCTCAAATTCCTAAAAAACTTAGTACACAGACCTTTCGCAGTAATCCTTCTTTGTTGGAAGAGGTAGAAAAAGTATTACTTGCAGCCCTAGAGGAATCTCCACCACGCTCGCTATACAAAGTAGTTAAAGATTTAAAAAATATAACACGCAGTTCTATTAGGAGGTATTTCCCTAATTTATGCTGCCAGATATCAGAGCGATACGCCGCTTCTCGAAAACCTAATCACCAAAAAATACGACAAGTACTTTTATCCGTAGTGAATAATGGTGAATATCCACCGCCATCTGTAGCAATTATTGCTAAACGAATAGGAATCTGGAGCAAGACTTTATATAAGGAATTTCCAGATTTGTGTGAAAAAATTTCGGAGCAACACTCTTGTCATATTAAATTGCGTCAGCTTGAACGAATTGAAAAAATTAAACAAGAGGTGCGCCAAGCCGTATTGAAACTCCACAATAAAGGGATAAAACCTCATTCCAGTTATGTTAGCGAACTTTTAAGTAAGCCAGGATTAATGCGAGATAAAAATGCTATCGCTGCACTCCATGAGATAAGAAGCGAATTGGGATATGAGTAAGATAGCAACGTTGATTAATAAAACAAAATCAACAATAGCAGTTAGCATTTATGATAATTTGCCTTATCTGCAAAATTTAGCTTATGCAAAATAAGAATTTATTTAACGGAACTTAAATATTTTTGAGAGAGAAACAAGCCTCAAAACCATGCAGGTAGGGATAATACACTAATGCTCAAAACATAGCTGAAACCTAGATATATCAATAAACTAAGCGAAATGATGTCAAAGTCCTTCTGTATAAAGCTTGAGGCTATTTTTTGTCTAAGTCCCATTAAAAGCATCAACTTATGTTAAGTGATTCCTCAAATATTTACGATTTGTGGGATTTAGAGAAACCCATAATTTCAGAACGTAGCCGTCTTCATCACCTAAAACCAATAGGTGTAGGAACACCAATGGTGGAAAGTTTGACGGGCTATATTGCTCGTCTGGCAAAATCTCACAATGTATTTCTGGGGGTGCTAATTTCCAGAGAGCTTGCGCCGTTAATAGAAAAAGTATATGTCAAAACCAGTGCTGGCATGGGTTTACGTGCTTTGTTTAACCGTGCTACAGCTTTAAACGGCACAGGAATTATGGCTAAGGATTTTGTGCAAGCACTTGAAAAATTAACTTTGCAAAAAAACTTACAGTTTCTTACCTTGCTTTTTTGGGCAGATGTTATTTTACCAAAAGAGTTGTTTCGCGATCATAAAAGCTGGTGTCCAGTTTGTTATCAAGAGTGGAATTTATCGCAAAAAGAAATTTATGACCCTTTGCTTTGGACAATAAGTATAGTTAAATTTTGTCCTCAGCATAATAAATTCCTTTCTGAGCGGTGTCCTAATTGCCACCAAAAAATATCACTCCTGACTTGGAAAACTCAACCAGGGTACTGCTCAAATTGTGGTGGATGGTTAGGTGAAAATTCACCTGCCACTTCATATATTGAATCTTCTGACAGCGAATATTTGTCTAAAAACGAGTTGCAGTGGCAAACTTGGATAGCACAGGTTATTGGAGAATTAATTGCTAGTACCCCATATTTGGCATCTCCACCACCAAAAGAAAACATTGCCAAATCTCTTAGTAGAGCTATAGAGATAGTAACAGATGGTAATATAGCTGCTTTTGCTAGTCTAGTTGAACTACCAAAAAATACAGTATGGATGTGGCAAAGAGGGAAAGCTTTACCGCAAGTTGATCTCCTTCTAAAAATCTGCCACTTTCTCGGAGTAAGCTTATTAGATTTTCTAACATCAGAAGATATTGGTAATTTGGTTAAGACAATCTTAAACCCGTCTCAACAGCGATCGCATAGGACAAGAATATCCCCGAAATCATTTGACTCCGAGCAAGTGCAAGATGCTTTACTAGCCGTGCTTGCAAATGACGAGATCCCACCATTAACAATGAAAGAAACTGCTCAACGTCTTGGATACGATAGAAGAACCATTTTTCAACATTTTCCGGAATTATCCCGCGATATTTCCGCCAAATACCTTAATTACCGCAAAGAATTACGTCTGACAAATATAGAACTGTCTTGCAGAGAAGTTCAAGATATTGCAGTTATAATGTGCGACAAGGGAGTATATCCTACAGAAAACCTTGTATCTAAGTCCATGACTAAGCCGGGATACTTAAGATATAAAAAAGTCCGTGCTACATTGCAGCAAGCACAGGGTAATTTTCTTAAGTAGACAGACTTAGAACTCAATCTGGTTAAAAAATGGTTCAATTAAATATTTAATTTTTTAACCATAAGTTTGCCGCAGTACTTTTCAACCATAACATTGCCGCAACGGCAATGTTATGGTTGAAGTCACAGCTAGTAAGCTGAAACCCCTAATATATTTAAATGGGCGATACTGGATTTGAACCAGTGACCCCATCCGTGTGAAGGATGTGCGCTACCCCTGTGCTAATCGCCCAAGACTAGCTACTATATCATAGTTTTTACCAAAAAAATTGCAGCTTTTAGTTATAAAAGAATAATCGATCAAATTCAAACTCCGATCGCTCCCCCCAACACCTCAACACTAGCCACGAGAGTCACGGAAGATTCATTTCTTTAGTTTATCTAAAGTCGCATCTAACTTCTCAAATTACCTTTCTAAGATAGAAGCAGCAACCATAAACTTGCGACATACAACCCAACTAGCAGCTAGTGGCTACGGAGAACACAAAAATGACTCAAGCGCCAGAATCTTTAGATTTGTCTGTCAACGACGCTACAGACAAAGCTTTAGATCGTGATTGTACTACTCTATCGCGTCACGTTTTACAGCAACTTCAAAGTTTTTCGGCAGATGCACAAGATTTGAGTGCGCTGATGAATCGCATCGCCCTGGCTGGTAAACTCATTGCTCGTCGCATGAGTCGGGCTGGTTTAATGGAAGGCGTTCTCGGATTTACTGGGGAAGTGAATGTCCAAGGTGAATCCGTCAAAAAGATGGATGTTTATGCCAACGATGTCTTTATCTCAGTATTTAAGCAAAGCGGCTTAGTTTGTCGCTTAGCTTCTGAGGAAATGGACAATCCCTACTACATTCCCGAAAATTGCCCCATTGGCCGCTATACCCTGCTGTATGACCCCATTGATGGCTCATCCAACACCGATAACAATCTCAGCTTAGGTTCCATTTTCGCCATTCGCCAACAAGAAGGCAATGATAGCGATCGCCAAGCAGCTGACCTCCTCACCAACGGACGTAAGCAAATTGCTGCCGGATACATCCTATACGGGCCTAGCACAATGCTGGTTTATAGTATAGGTAAGGGGGTTCATTCCTTTGTCCTCGACCCCAGCTTAGGCGAATTTATCCTCACAGAAGAAAATATCCGCATTCCCAACCACGGTTCTATTTACAGCGTCAATGAGGGTAACTTCTGGCAATGGGAAGAATCAATTCGAGAATACATCCGCTACGTTCACCGCACAGAAGGCTATACCGCTCGATATAGTGGGGCAATGGTGAGCGACATCCATAGAATTTTAGTTCAAGGCGGCGTATTTCTCTACCCAGGGACAATTCAAAAACCAGAAGGTAAATTGCGCTTGCTTTATGAAACCGCTCCTCTAGCCTTTTTGATTGAGCAAGCAGGCGGGCGTGCAACTACAGGACTAGTAGATATCTTAGATGTAGTGCCGAAAAAACTCCATCAGCGCACACCTTTAATTATTGGTAGTAAAGAAGATGTCGCCAAAGTGGAGTCTTTTATTCAAAACGGTCATTAGATGAGGATGAAAAATCGTCAAAGATGGATTTAGATTTCATTAATTAAAGGTTAATCATGGTGATTTAGGATTGGGAATGCATAATAGCACTTCTTGAAAATAAATTAAGGATTATCTCAGCTGGTCGATGCGATAAGTGATTGGCAGCGGCACAATTCAAAAGTCACCATCAAAAATCAACAGTATTTAACACTTAATAACCAACAGATGTTAATTGATAGCTGTTTGAAAATTTGATGGATGCCAATTCACTAGGAAACATCATACAGGAGTGAAACAAACCAGGTTATGGCAACCAATCATCTACTAGAAATTAAGCAATACGGTCAAAGTATCTGGATGGATAATTTGAGCCGTGACATTATTCAATCAGGCGAACTCCGAGACTTAGTTGAAAATCAAGGAATTTCTGGCATAACTTCCAACCCAGCGATTTTTGAAAAAGCGATCGCTGGCAATGTCATTTATGATGCCGATATCGAAGCTGGAGTCCGGGCTAGCCTACCAACATACAAAATTTACGAATCGCTGATTTTTGCAGATATTCGTAATGCGTGTGATATCTTACGCCCTGTTTACGAAGCCTCGAATCGCCTTGATGGTTATGTAAGCATCGAAGTACCACCTACCATTGCCCATGATACCCAAGCAACAATCAGTGAAGCTAGGCGGTATTTCCAAGAAATTGGCCGGGAAAATTTGATGATTAAAATTCCCGGTACTGAAGCTGGTTTGCCAGCAGTAGAACAGGTAATTGCCGAAGGCATGAATGTTAACATCACATTGCTGTTTTCTGTAGAAAGCTACGTAAACACAGCTTGGGCGTATATTCGGGGTTTAGAAAAACGGGCAAGTGGAGGTGAAGACATCAGCAAAATAGCTTCAGTTGCTAGTTTCTTCCTCAGTCGGATTGATAACAACATTGACGCCAAAATAGATGCTAAGTTGAAAAAAGGTGTTGATGATATTGCCGTGGAAGCGAAGCTGAAAGCTGTGAAAGGAAAAGTAGCGATCGCAAACGCCAAGATTGCCTACCAAGAATATCAGAAAATCATTAAAAGCGATCGTTGGCAAGCCTTAGCAGCAAAAGGAGCGAAAGTACAGCGGCTACTGTGGGCTAGCACCAGCACCAAAAACCCCAGCTACAGCGACGTGATGTATGTCGATGAGTTGATTGGTAGAGATACCGTGAACACCCTACCACCAGCCACCATCAAAGCTTGTGCCGATCATTGTAACGTAGGCGAACGCTTAGAAACAGGTGTAGATGAAGCTTACAAGCTGATCGAAAACCTCAAAGATCCCGATATTAACATCGCGATCGATACCGTAATGGATGAACTCTTAGTTGAAGGTATTGACAAGTTCATCCAGCCCTTCCAGTCCTTGATGAACTCTTTAGAAGAAAAAATCAAGGTATTGTCGCCAGTGTAGAGGCTGGGGAGTGGGGAGTGGGGACTAGGGACTAGGGACTGGGGACTGGGGACTAGGGACTGGGAAATAAGATTAAATACTATTTTCCAATACCCAATCCCCAATACCCAATCCCCAGTACCCAATCCCCAATACCCAATCCCCAATCCAAAATCCAAAATCTAAAATCCAAAATTCCTATGGTCAGTCTGCTAGAAAATCCCTTGCGCGTTGGTCTGCAACAACAGGGGATGCCCGAACCCCAAATTATAGTTATCTTTGGCGCTTCCGGTGACCTTACCTGGCGCAAACTGGTACCAGCACTTTATAAATTGCGGCGAGAACGGCGGATTCCACCTGAAACTACCATCGTCGGCGTAGCACGTCGAGAGTGGACGCACGAATACTTCCGCGAACAGATGCAGAAAGGTATGGAAGAGGCACACCCCGATGTGGATTTGGGTGAACTCTGGCAAGACTTTTCTCAAGGTTTGTTCTACTCTCCTGGCGATATCGACAAGCCGGAAAGCTACCAAAAACTGAAAAATTTATTAACTGAATTAGACGAAAAGCGGGGCACGCGAGGCAATCGGATGTTTTACCTCTCCGTTGCTCCGGCATTCTTTCCCGAAGCAATTAAGCAGCTAGGAACTGCTGGGATGCTAGAAGATGCCTACAAACATCGTCTGGTAATTGAAAAACCCTTTGGTCGTGACTTGGCTTCAGCCCAGAGTCTCAACCAAGTGGTACAGAAATTTTGTAAAGAAAACCAAGTCTATCGTATTGACCACTACTTGGGTAAGGAAACAGTCCAGAATTTGCTGGTGTTTCGCTTTGCCAATGCGATTTTTGAACCATTGTGGAATCGTCAATTTGTTGACCACGTGCAAATTACCGTGGCAGAAACCGTGGGTGTGGAAGACCGGGCTGGTTACTATGAAAGCGCCGGCGCACTACGGGATATGTTGCAAAACCATTTGATGCAACTTTACTGCCTGACAGCAATGGAAGCACCCAACGCAATGGATGCCGACAGCATCCGTACAGAAAAAGTGAAGGTACTCCAAGCTACTCGTCTAGCTGATGTTCACAATCTGTCACGGTCAGCAGTGCGCGGTCAATATAGTGCTGGCTGGATGAAGGGTCAAGCAGTGCCAGGGTATCGGGAAGAACCAGGTGTTGATCCCAAATCCACTACACCCACCTACGTCGGAATGAAGTTTTTGGTAGATAACTGGCGTTGGAAAGGTGTTCCTTTCTACTTGCGTACCGGGAAGCGGATGCCGAAAAAAGTCAGTGAGATTTCCATTCACTTCCGCGAAGTTCCGTCTCGGATGTTCCAATCTGCCGCCCAACAGGCAAACGCCAATATTTTGGCCATGCGGATTCAACCGAATGAAGGAATTTCCCTGCGCTTTGATGTGAAAATGCCAGGGGCAGAATTCCGCACCCGTTCTGTGGACATGGACTTTAGTTATGGCTCCTTTGGCATCCAAGCAACTTCTGATGCCTACGATCGCCTTTTCCTTGATTGTATGATGGGCGACCAAACATTATTCACCCGCGCCGACGAAGTAGAAGCAGCTTGGCAAGTAGTAACTCCAGCCCTTTCAGTTTGGGATGCACCCACAGACCCAACTACTATTCCCGAATACGAAGCTGGTACTTGGGAACCAACCGAAGCAGAATTATTAATTAACCAGGATGGCCGTCGCTGGCGCAGACTGTAAAATTTTAGATTTTAGATTTTAGATTTTAGATTAGGGACGGTGAAATAGGGAATAGGTAATAGGGAATATGAAAAACTATTACCAATTACTAATTACCAAATTACCAATTCTTAATCCAAAATCTCAAATCTCAAATCTCAAATCCAAAATCCAAAATCCAAAATCCAAAATTTCCTATGGCTCCCCAAGCTCCTACTATTTTTTCACTTCAAGCTCCGAAGGATATTTCACTTACAGAAATAGAAGCGGAACTTAATCAAATCTGGCAAAGTTACGGCATTACCGGCGAAGATGGTGGACTTCCTGCTGCTACTCGCGCCACGACATTTACTTTAGTGGTTTACGAACCAGAAGAAACCCAATATCTTTTGGCTAGTTTAGGATTTTATAACGGGCCACTTGATGGGATTTTAGGGCCTCAGATGGAAGCTGCCCTACGACAAGTACAGGTGAAATACGCACTGCCAGACACCGGAACTGCAACACCCGAAACCCTGGCTACATTGCGAGAAGAATTCACCAAACGTCAGGGAAATTCACTTAACGGGGATAATGGTTCTGTTTCCTATAACTTAAATGCCCCAAGCCCCAGGATAGCCGATGAAATCGCTCTCCGTAACCCCTGCCGAATTATTGCCCTATTTCCCATTGCTGGAGAAGATGAAGGCGTCAAGGCTCAAGTTTCTGCTTATTGCCCCATTCAAAAGCAATCCTCAAGCACACTTATCTGCTGTGAATACATAACTCTCAGTGGCACCGCTGCCGCTTTGGAACGCATAGGTGGCATGATTCCAGCATTGTTGATTGGTGGCTTACCCAAATTTCTTTGGTGGAAAGCAACACCAGACCCCAACAACACTTTATTCAAGCGGCTGGCAGCAGTTTGCAACAATGTGATTGTGGATTCTTGCCGCTTTAACGAGCCAGAAAGTGACTTACTCCGCCTACAAGAATTGGTGGAAACTGGTGTTCCCCTAGCTGACTTGAACTGGCGTCGCCTCTCAGCATGGCAGGAATTGACAGCTGAAGCCTACGACTCACCCCACCGTCGCGCCGCCCTCAAAGAAATTGATAGAGTCACAATTGATTACGAAAAAGGCAACCCCGCACAAGCATTGCTGTTTTTGGGTTGGCTAGCAAGTCGTCTACAATGGCAGCCAGTTTCCTATCAAAAGGAAAGCGGAGATTACGACATCACTCGTATTGGCTTCCTTGCCCAAGACCAGCGACAAGTAGAAGCTGAATTAGCCGGAGTTCCTGTTGCTGATGTGGGTGAAATTGTTGGTGACTTGATTGCTATCCGCCTAAGTTCCACAAATCCCAAGGCAGACTGCGGTACAGTAATCTGCTCAGAAACCGGTGGTTGTATGCGGATGGAAACACACGGTGGTGCCCAAGCCGCAGGTCTGTTTCAACAAGTGAGTTCACTCTCAGAACAAAAGGCGGAAGCTTTGCTGAGTCAGCAGGTGCAACGCTGGGGTCGAGAGTCACTTTTTGAAGAAAGTCTAGGAGTGATAGCGAAAACTTTTAAGTTGGGAACAAATAGTTAGCTTCGCCTAGAAAGAATAAAAGTTACTAAAATTAGGAAAATCAAACACAACCCCTCCAGATTTTTAGATATTCCCAAAATCTGGAGGGTTTTTGTATACAGAATTTTTTTCAACAATCACATCGGATTCCTATATGAATAGGGTTCAAGGCAAGAGACGCGATAAATCGCCGTCTCTACAAATCGGATATTTTGTTGTTGCTTTTCCCAAATTTATTGAAAAGATACGTCGTATTTGCCTCCACGCTCAAGTGCCCGTTTGTAAGCAGGTCGCTCATGAATGCGATCGATAAATTCTTTTAGCTTTGGGCGATTCTCGATGTCTTCTCTTAGCATGGCCACTACTTCGAGGGGAAAGCTCATTTGGATATCGGCGGCGGTGAATTCCTCACCTGCAAACCACGTACTTTTACGGAGTTCACTTTCTATGTAGTCAAAATGAAGTTTGATCTGAGGGGCGACAAATCCCCTAACGACGTTGCTATCTCCTTCACCGAAATTGTTCAAAACCAGCCGCATTACCAAAAGTGGCATTGCAGAACCTTCGGCGTAATGCAGCCAATATGTATAGCGCAGATGCTCAGGTGTATCGGATGCCGGAACTAGGCGACCATTGCCGTAGCGATTAACGAGGTATTCGATGATGGCGCCTGACTCAGCAATGGTGATCTCTCCATCTGTAATCACTGGTGACTTACCGAGGGGATGAACTTGGCGCAGCGACTCCGGCGCCAACATCGTCTTTGGATCGCGTTCATAGAATTTAATCTCGTATTCGATACCTAATTCCTCAAGTAGCCATAGCACACGCTGCGATCGCGAGTTGTTAAGATGATGAACAATGATCATAAAAAGGTTTCTCTTCTCGTGGCTTATTACTATCCGATCTCAGCTAATCTCTAGCTATTAATCATTATTAGACAAACTTTTTCAGCCTAACTCCCCTAATTGGCTGGTTTTCTTCTTTTTTATTGGTATAACAAGTTCATTTGTTTTATTTATGGCGTTAATCATTGCTGGAGAACGTAGTGGGGTGGGCAAGACAACAGTCACGCTCACCCTTTTAGCATCTTTATGTCGTCGCGATCGCCCCGTGCAATCTTTTAAGGTCGGCCCAGACTATATTGACCCCATGTTTCATCAACATGTAACCGGTCGTGCTTGTCGAAATTTAGACCCAGTACTAACTTCTGAAGCCTACGTTCAGCAATGTTTTGCCCATCATAGTCAACTAAGTGAATATGCCCTAGTGGAAGGGGTGATGGGATTATTTGATGGAGTGAAGGGGAGTAGGGAGTGGGGAGTGGGGGAGATGAGGGAGATGAGGGAGACGCGGGGAATAACCAATGCCCAATGCCCAACTGACTTTGCAAGTACGGCACACATTGCGCGGCTGTTAGATTTGCCTGTGGTGTTGGTGATTGATTGCAGCCGTTTGTCTGGTTCTGTAGCAGCGATCGCCCACGGCTACCAATCTTTTGATCCCCGAATTAAAATGGCTGGTGTGGTACTCAATCGAGTGGGGAGCGATCGCCATCTCTCTCTCCTCAAAGACTCCCTAGAATCCCTACAATTACCGATTCTCGGTGTGCTACGGCGTCAAGATAACATCGCAATCCCCGATCGCCATTTGGGTTTAGTACCCACAGCCGAACTCCCCGAACTCGATGCTGTAATCAATCGCCTCGCCGATTTAGGAGATACCTGCTTCGATTGGCAACGCTTATTACCTTTGTTAAAATCCCCCTCATCCCCCTCATCCCCCTCATCCCCCTCATCCCCCTCATCCCCAGTCAGGATTGCAGTAGCCCGCGATCGCGCTTTTAATTTCTATTACCAAGACAATCTCGATTTGCTGCAACAACTGGGTACAGAACTAGTTTACTGGAGTCCTCTAATAGATGGTGAACTACCAAAAGATATCCAGGGAATGTATTTTGGGGGTGGTTTCCCAGAAGTTTTTGCCCAGCAATTAGCAGAAAATATCAGCGCCCGTAATGCAGTCAAAACAGCAATTCTTCAAGGAATGCCCACAATTGCTGAGTGTGGGGGATTGATGTATTTATGTGAGGAAATTATCGATTTTGAAGGTAAATCTTGGTCAATGGCAGGAGTTTTACCAACATCTGCTCTAATGGGTGGACGTTTAACTTTAGGATATCGTCGTGCTGTAGCTTTGCAAGATAATTTGTTAGTGAATGCAGGTACAACTGTTTACGGACATGAGTTTCATCGTTCTCACTTAACCTCAACTCCTAGTCAGCCGCTATTTGAAACTTCTCGCTACGATTGTGAGGAAAATATGGGATATGAAGGATGGGGTTTACCTGTAAATGTTCATGCTTCTTATGTTCATTTGCATTGGGGAGAAAGTGTAGAAATTCCACAGCAGTTTATTAAAGAATGTCTGAAATTTGCATTTTCAAAGAAGCGATAAATCGGCGTCTCTACAAAGAATTGATTGTAGAGACGCCGATTTATCGCGTCTGGTGCCTTAATGACTTTGGCTACTTTCATGATTTCTTCAAATGTTCTAAATAAACGGCAACCTCTATCGTAATGCTGTTACATCTTTGTTAAGAATCGTTACAAAAGTCTTAACACAAGGAAATAATTCTTATGGCCGTTTCACTTGAGAATAATGTATCACATCAGGTTGTAATAGTTGGTGGTGGCTTTGGTGGACTATATACAGCAAAACATCTTGCAAAAGCTAATGTAAATGTTACTCTCATCGATAAACGTAACTTTCACCTATTTCAGCCGCTTTTATATCAAGTTGCCACAGGAACACTATCGCCTGGTGATATTTCCTCACCATTGCGAGCTGTATTCAGCAAAAGCAAAAATACAAAAGTTTTATTAGGAGAAGTAAATGATATCGATCCAAAAGCACAAAAAGTTATTTTGGACGATCAAGTAGTATCTTATGATACATTAATTGTTGCCACAGGTGCTAATCATTCCTATTTTGGTAAAGATAACTGGAAAGAGTTTGCGCCTGGTTTGAAAACTGTTGAAGATGCCCTAGAAATGCGTCGCCGGATATTTGGCGCATTTGAAGCAGCGGAAAATGAAACTGATCCCGAAAAACGCCGTGCTTGGCTGACTTTTGTGATTGTAGGGGGCGGTCCGACTGGTGTAGAATTAGCAGGTGCGATCGCTGAGTTGGCACACAAAACTCTCAAAGAAGATTTCCGCAACATCGACACCTCAGAAACAAGGATTTTACTACTGCAAGGGGGCGATCGCATTCTGCCGCACATTGCGCCACAGTTATCCCAAGCAGCAGCAGAATCTTTGGAAAAGTTGGGTGTGGTTATCCAAACTAACACCAGGGTGATAAATATTGACAACGAGATTGTTACTTTCAAGCAAGGCGGTGAAGTGAAAGAAATTGCCTCAAAAACTATATTGTGGGCAGCAGGTGTAAAAGCTTCCCCAATGGGGCAAGTCCTAACAGAACGCACAGGTGTAGAGTGCGATCACGCTGGACGTGTGATTGTAGAACCAGACTTGACTATCAGGGATTATAAAAACATTTTTGTAGTAGGAGATTTAGGCAACTTCTCCCATCAAAATGGTAAACCCTTAGCTGGTGTTGCACCCGTAGCTAAACAACAAGGAGAGTATGTAGCTAAACTTATTCAAAAACGGCTTAAAGGTCATACTTTGCCACAATTTCATTACAACGACGTAGGTAGTTTGGCGATGATTGGGCAAAATTTAGCTGTTGTAGATTTAGGCTTAATCAAGCTCCAAGGATTCATTGCTTGGGTATTTTGGCTACTAGTTCACATCTACTTTTTAATCGAGTTTGACACTAAATTATTAGTAGTATTTCAGTGGGCATGGAATTATATTACTCGTAATCGTCGCTCTAGATTGATTACAGGTCGAGAAGCTTTTGTAGAACCAAAAACTGTTAGCAATACAACTCATGTCGTTTCCGGTTAAAAGAGAATTTAGAATGGGCTACGCCCCGCTGCGCTGACAGAATTCAGTAATCTTTTAGTGGGGAATTAGACCCGCCACTCTCTTACAAAGTTCAGAGTGCCGGAAACCGGCGCTCCGACTTATCTTTGCGTCAGCCGTAATGATACGTCTTCAACCGGACATGATATGACAATTCATTCCTGAATTATTTCTTGTTGACCTTGCCAATTTTAGATTTTAGATTTTAGATTTTAGATTATTTCGGTACTCCTTTCCTGCGGAACGCTACGCGAACCCAGAAGCAAGCTACATGCGCCGCTATCGCGTGGACGGAACAAATCCAAAATCCAAAATTTAAAATCCAAAATTGTTTGACTTGATGATTAACTTGGCAAAGAAGTCATATTCATATCGTCATTCAATCTGCGAATCAGTCGCGATAACTCACGAATGATATTCACTGCAATATCTGGAGTTTCTTCAATGGCATCATATAGTTGCTCTTGGGTCAGTTCTAAAAATTCACAAGGTTCTATAGTCGTTGCGCTGGCGGAACGTGGTTGAGTATCAAATACTGCCATCTCACCAAAGTATTTTCCCTGTTCCACCTCTGCCAGCTGCTTATTTCCAATATGGACTTTAACTCGACCTGATACCACAATATAGAGCGATCGCCCTTCTTCTCCTTGCCTAAAAATCGTATAATTAGCTGGAAATGACAGTTCATTCATGACTGAAGTCAGCCGCACAATAAAATCGTCCCGCAATTCCTTAAAAATCGGGACTCGCCGGACAAATAATAGACGGTCAACACTAGTTAGCATAATTACAATTTAAAAATAAGAATTCAGAATTCAGAATTCAGGAATTAGAGCAATCCAAGAATCGATGTATGGGCGTACATCTGTACGCCCCTATCAACGTGTTTGCAACCTGAATTTTGTGTCAAGTCAGAGGGCGATTAGTCATATTAACCGATGTCGATCGCTAGTTGCCAAGAATATCTCAGACTGAATCAGCAGAAATCTACATATCATCTAACGAAAACCATCTTGAATTTAATTCACAATTCATAATTAATCATTCATAATTATTAATAATAAAGAATAAAGGCATCAGTCGTCCGCTACTCTGACTTGACCGTGCCAATTTTAGATTTTAGATTTTAGATTATTTCGGTTCATGCCCCGCTATCGCGTGGGCGGAACAAATCTAAAATCCAAAATTTAAAATCATAATGCCCCGCACCCTCTTGTGGCGCGGGGTCAATCCAAAATCCAAAATTTAAAATCCAAAATTGTTTGACGCCCTCATCCCCCACTGATTGCATTGCTAAATTCTGACTCCTGAATTCTGTTAGCGCAGCGGGGCGTAGCCCATTCTGAATTCTCTTTTAATCACTTTAATTTATCATTTTAAAAAACAAGAGTATTTGCTCTTATTCGGTCAAAAGTCATAATATTGACTGCATGAACTCCCAAGGTACCTTGCTGAGACAAAAAAATTACCAATTTGATTGGAGGCGTAGTTTACCGCTGTAGGCATCGCTTCTAAAAATTGGGGAATTGGCTACTGACTAGCGAACCTCTATTAGTTGTCGCTAGAAAGAACAGTCACAAAATATCCTCAACTGCCATTACATCGAGAAGCAGAGAAGGATTTCAGACAAACAGCATTGAATTATTGTGAGTAATGACCATGAGTTGGCTAATCAGTACAGTAATTATTGGGATCTCTGTCGCTTTTGCAACCACCTTTGACGACAATTTATATTTGACAGCTTTCTTTGGAAAAGTCAATCGCAGCTTTCGGCCCAAGCATATTGTTATCGGTGAATTTCTCGGATTTACTGCACTAGTGTTTGCTAGTCTCCCTGGTTTTTTTGGCGGTCTGATTATTCCCAGCACCTGGATTGGTTTACTAGGTTTACTTCCCATCGCCATTGGTATCAGTAATTTCATCAGTCGAGAAGACGAGGGAGAGACAGTACAAGATGTGTCAGTTAACTTACCCTCTCCTAGCAAATCTGGACGCCAGAAGAAATCACTGTTAGCAACCATACGCGATCCCCAAACCTATCGTGTTTCCGCAGTTACCATTGCCAATGGCGGAAACAACATCGGGATTTATGTACCGTTGTTCGCTAGTAGCAATCTGCCAAGTTTGGGCGTAATTTTGTGTGTTTGTTATTTCACTGTTGGAGTGTGGTGCTTCTTGTCTTACAATTTGACCCGTAATCCTCTGATGGCGCCTGTTTTAACTCGCTATGGTCGAAAAATCTTCCCCTTTGTCTTAATTTGGCTGGGACTGTCCATCCTGATTAAAAGTGAAAGCTATAGACTCCTACCTAGTCTAGCAATGCTTGGCAATTAGTTATGAGGCGATCGCCACGGTGGAAATACCATTTTGGATTTTAGATTTTGGATTGGAATCGCTCTCTAAATCTAGGTTGTATCAATCGTCTGTCACAATCATTTTTCAAATTGGTATGAACTCACAACTTTGGGATGCGATGTCTGACGACAAGCTGCTACGAGTCTACGCAATGAACTACTCAAAACTGTTGATGGCTGCTTGTCTCTAATCTGCTTCCCACACCAAAAGCTTTTTTAATCACTTGAATTTATGATTTTGAATCAAAATAATATTTGCTCTTATCAATCAACTTATCTACAGTGAACATAAAGCACATTATTGATGCCTCTTACAAAAGCAAATCTAACACTGCAAATTATCAAAGAAAGGAACCAATGAATAAACCAAATTCCCAAAAATTAACCCAATGGCTCGTAACTGCCCTATTTATAGTAGTTGTAGCAACATTTTCACTCTTCGATCAGCCCAGTGCTAAAGCTCAAACAATAACACCATCGGAACCGGCTTTAGAATCAGCCCCAGTAATATCTCCGGCTGCATCACCAATATTGGCACCAACTCCAGTAATATCTCCAGTTGCACCCCCAGTAGAATCTGTAGCAGCAAACGTTAGACGTTTACTAGCAACCAAAGAATGTGTAGGGTGTAACTTGACTGGCGCAGTTCTCAAGGATGCAAACCTGCAAGCCGCAAACTTGGAAGGTGCAAACTTACAAAAAGCAGATTTTGAAAGAGCGAATTTACAGCAAACAAACTTACAAGGAGCAAACTTGCAAGGAGCAGATTTAGGCAAAGCAAACATCGCAGGTGCAAACTTGCTGGGAGCAAACCTATTTGATGCAGACCTAGAAAAGGCTAGCTTTCTGGGAGCAAACCTACAAGCAGCAAACTTGCAAAACGCAGATTTGGAAAGAACAAATCTCACAAATGCAAACATCCAAGGAGCAAACTTGATGGGAGCTGATTTACAAGACGCCATCAGACCCGAAGGATTTATAGCTCAGTAGTCCAAAATAAATTCTAGCTGCTACTGCCATTAAACGAGTCTAGATAATCGAGAATCCCCTCAGCTTTCGTTGAGGGGATTATTGCTTTATGGGTAGGGGGCGTACAGCTGTCATAGGTGTCAACTTACAGCAATTTTCAGGTAAATAAACCACGTTGTAAGGTAGCACAGCTGTGCTACCCTACAGGGGATTGTGGTTTAAGTTAATAAAGTACAGAAACTAAGTCCGCAAGCCAGGTATTAAGACTGTTTACTCCTGAATTCACCAATTCTGCTGTAATTGCGATCGCGATCGCTTTTTCATAGCAAGATACCAACCCTACAACATTGGATAATCGTTGGAAATCCTTACCAGGGACTACCAATCATGGTGAATGGTGCCCAATAAAACGGATGGGAGAGATTACCAATAATATTCTGCTGTAAGTAGGTTGCCATTTGCGGTGGCAAAGATACGCCTCTAGTAGTGCCAGTTAATTGATTACCTTCAATTCGCACCTTACCTTGAATCATTGCTAACTGTGCTTGTCGCAGTGCTTCTGCTTTAATTGGTGCAGTCTTTAACTGGCTATAAAACTCCGTCATTAGCCCTAGAGTTCCTGCATCGGAGACGTACCACAAACTAGCAACAGCTGACTTCACACCGGTCTGTACAGCTAGCCCTGCAAAACCCAACTCCGCCTGTTCATCCCCAAAAGCTGATTTACAAGCACTTAAAACCAGTAATTCCACTGGTGGCTTATTCCATCCCAACTCCCGTACTTGGTCTAACCGCAGTTTGGTATCGTACAACTGGATGTATGACTTACTGGAGTTTCCAGACACAAAATCTACGTGGGTTGCTAAGTGAATCATCCCAAAAGGATTTTGTCGGCGTTGTCCTTTGAGATTCTCTAAGGTAAAGTCTTTATTGAGTAAGAATTTGCCGTGCCATAGTTTCTCAACGATGGTAGAAACTTCCAAAGGCACCGCTTGTAAAGGACTTTGATTTTGCTCTTTGGTAAATTCACTAGCCCCCATTGCCAAGAGTTGGGAGGTTTTGATATCAGCATAGCTAGTATCAGTGAGGCTGAGACTGGGTAACATTCCCAGACTGTATTTTTCAATGAGAAACTGTTTACCATCGTGGAAGGCGGCTAAGGGGATAGAACGTAAACCTACGTCCATCACAAAAGCCAGATTTTTAATGCCTTGCTTTTGCAACTCTGCTTCTTGGGGCGCAATTAGCCATTGATATAGTTGCTGTGCTGGGATTAAATAGCTGGTAGTGCCAGCTTTGTTAACATCTGAAATTTGATTGTAAAATTTTTGAGCTACTCGCAAAACCTTCGCTCTAGTTACCCCAGGAAGCCGCTTGCGGATAGGTTTACCCTCAGCAGTCACAACGACTAAATCGAGTATGTCTTTATTTTTATCTTTGAGCGATGCATTGTTGCTAGGAGTAAACTGTGCATAGACAATTGCTGGTTTGACGCCTGTTTTTGCCTGAATTTCGGCAAGGGCGGCGCGTGCATCTGCCAAACTTTTAATCGAAGTTTTGCTTGATTGTCCTAGATATTGGTCAAATTGGCGTGTAGCTTGTTCATCTACTTCGCCAAAGGCTGTGTCAACTAAAGCTAAAGAATTGTTGGTAGTAGCAAGAGGCGGGGTGTTTATAGACTGTGCTAGCTGTTCTGGATTGGGACTATTAGCTGGTAGTTGCTTGGTTGGCGTTGATACCTGTGGTGGTTCCTGGGTAATTAATTGAATATTGCCTTGAGTGTAATTACCAGGGAAAGATTGGCTGGGTGAAATGGTATTGCTAGAACTACTAGTAATTGCTGCGGCGGTACCATTGCTGGTGGCATCACCCACTACAAAGGGTGTATTACCGTTACCGCCGTGGCGGATGGTGACTGCACCGCTACCAGTTGCACCAGATGTGGAGATACTAGCGACGTTCTGTCAGTTTGGAAGAACTGAGAAAAGTTGCCGATGATATCACTCAAATCTACCTCGATCGCGGCTACATCACTTCAAGAGCAATTTTGGTAGACCAAGCAATTACTGGTGGTGTGGTGCAAATTCAGGTAATTGAAGGTGGTCTAGAAAAAATTGAAATCCAAGGAATAAAACGCCTTAATCCTGATTATGTGCGATCGCGTGTCTCTCTGGGCGCTAGCAAACCTCTTTCCACAGCTAATTTAGAAGACCAGTTAAGATTGTTACGAAATGATCCCCTACTGTCAAATGTAGAAGCTAGCTTACGCACCGGTAGCGAAGTTGGTCAAAGTATTCTGGTAGTTAGAGTTACCGAAGCCGATCCCTTTGATGGGACATTCAGCATTGATAATTATTCCCCGCCCAGCGTTGGTTCTGAAAGATTAGGCGTCAGTGCTAGTTACCGTAACATTACAGGTATAGGAGATAAATTTGCAGCGTCTTATTACCGCACAACTCGTGGAGGCTCGAATATCTATGATTTTAGCTACCAAGTGCCGCTAAATGCGATGAATGGTACTTTACAACTACGTACCACCATTAACAACAACGAAGTCGTCCAAGAACCTTTTAAAAGCTTTGATATTCGCGGAGAATCTCAGTTGTATGAAGTGAGTTATCGTCAGCCACTAGTGCGATCGCCTCGTGAAGAATTCGCTTTATCATTAGGCTTTACTGTCCAAAATGGTCAAACATTTACCTTTGCAGGCCCAACACCCTTTGGCTTTGGCCCCGACGAACAAGGTAACAGTCGTACCCGTGTTATTAAGTTTGGTCAAGATTATGTGGCACGAGATGTAAAAGGTGCATGGGCATTGCGATCGCTATTTAGTTTGGGTCTTGGCAGCTTTGATGCCACAATTAACTCTGACCCTGTTCCTGATGGTCGCTTTTTTAGTTGGTTGGCGCAAGTGCAACGGGTACAACAGCTCAACGACCGTAACCTTTTAATCGCCCAAGCCGAGGTACAACTAACGCCCAATGGATTATTACCCTCTCAACAGTTTGTAATTGGTGGTGGTCAATCTTTGCGGGGTTATAGGCAAAATGCTCGCGCTGGCGATAATGGGGCACGATTTTCCCTAGAAGACCGATTCACAATCCAAAAAGACGAATCTGGGAACCCGATGCTGCAACTGGCTCCATTTTTCGATGCAGGAGTTATTTGGAATGTGAGTAATAACCCCAACCAATTACAGAGACAGCAATTTTTAGCTGCTTTGGGACTGGGAGTTTTATGGCAACCTCTACCAAGTCTAAATATGCGCTTAGATTATGGTCTTCCCCTAATTGACTTAGACGATCGCGGTGAAAACGCTCAGGATCACGGCTTTTATTTTAGTTTAGGATATAAACTTTGAGTGAGGAGCATCTCACTTTTGTAGAAATCTCTTTAAACCTCACCCCAACCCTCTCCTTAGTAAGGAGAGGGAGCATAAATCCAGTTCCCTCACCTTTCCAAGGCTACGGTGTACACACAAATCGAATTACCCCCGTTTATTGGGGGGAAACCGGAAAATCTAGTTCCCTCACGCCACTTGCTTCAAGTCGGCAGAGCCGCCCAACGCAGTGGCTCCCCTTTATAAGGGGAGGGTTAGGGTGGGGTAATTCGAGGATTGATACTGATTCGATAACTTGTGTGTACTTCTGCTCTAATAGTTGTAAGGTTGGCTTTGCAGATAGTTTTGGCTGCTAAGGAATGTTCTGGAAATGGAGTTTTAGACTATTAATTGTATTCCTGGGGTTATGGCTACTCCTGGATTTGGGTTCCCGCTTGGGAGCAGAAATTTTTTGGTTTCAAGAAGTCGGCTACCTGCAAGTATTTTTAGTCAGGCTAGTGACTCGTGGTACTTTATGGGTAGTGGTGGCTAGTGTCAGTGCTGCCTATCTTCTAATAAACCTTGCTGTAGCACAACGGCTGAAGTATCCCCGGTCTTTGAAGATTGAGGAAGTTGAACTAGAGAGTGAATTCAAAAACTTTCTTAATTCTGATTATTCCAGACGCGATCGCATTTTGACACCCGAAGCCCAAGGCTTAAAACCATTAAAATTACGCTGGCTGTTACCCCTAGCTTTGATACTGAGCTTGTTGACAGGGTTAATGGTGGTTCACTACGGTCAAATTGCTCTTTCTTACTGGCATTCTCCAATTGATAACACTAGTTTACCGATTCCCGCCCTATTCCGGCCAGACAGAATCTGTCAACTCTTAAACCAAATTGTCTCTCAAATTTGGTATCTGGGCTTAATTGTGGGGGGAGCGATCGCTATTTTAATTTATCCACGATTTTTACTCACAGCGATCGCAATTCTTTTCAGTGCCATTTTTGGCTTAATACTATTCCAAAACTGGGCAAAGGTACTCCAATATTTCCACCCTACTACTTTCAACAGCACTGAGCCTTTATTTGGTCAGGATATCAGCTTCTACATATTTTCCTTACCATTTTGGCAACTGCTGGAACTCTGGCTGATGGGATTATTTTTGTATGGCTTTGTCGCCGTCGCCTTGACTTATCTTTTGTCGGCTGACAGTTTAAGTCAGGGGATTTTCCCTGGTTTTTCCCCCCAGCAGCAGCGTCATTTATACGGGATGGGCGGCTTTTTGATGCTGCTAGTAGCTTGGAGTTACTGGTTGAGTCGCTATGAACTCGTGTATTCTAGCCGTGGAGTCAGTTATGGTGCTAGCTACACTGATGTCACAGCCCAGTTGCCAGCTTACACCGTCTTATGTGTCTTAGCTCTTGGCATCGCCTTTTACTTACTTTGGCGAACGTTGTTCTGGAAACCGAAATCTCAGTATCGCCGCTTGGTGTTTTACGGATTAGGCGTTTATTTAGTACTGGTTCCAGCAGCTGACATTGTTCTGCCTACTGTGGTGCAAAATTTAATTGTTGAACCCAATGAATTGCAAAGAGAGCAACCTTACATTCAGCGTACCATTGCCTTGACTCGCCAAGCATTCGATTTAGAGGCGATCGATGCCAGAACCTTCAACCCCCAAGGGGGATTAACTGAAGCTGACATTCAAAAAAATGACTTGACAATTCGCAATATCCGCCTTTGGGATGAGCGACCATTGTTAGAAACCAACCGTCAGCTACAACAAATTCGCCCATACTATCGGTTCCCCGATGCCGATATCGATCGCTATGTTTTGAAAACAGAGGCAATTTCAGACCAACCATCTGCACCCCAAAACCCATCGGTATCAAAACAGAGATTAATCGAAGCAGCACAACGGCGTCAGGTACTAATCGCTGCACGAGAATTAGACTACCGCGCCGTACCACAGGAGGCTCAAACTTGGGTTAACCGCCATCTCATTTATACCCACGGTTTCGGGTTTACTGTTAGCCCAGTAAATACAGTAGGGGCGGGCGGGCTACCAGAATATTTTGTCAAAGATATTAGCGGTGATAGTACCGCTCTGACAACTTCAAGTCTTGGCATTCGTGAAAGTATTCCCATTGGAGAACCCCGGATTTATTATGGTGAAATCACTAACAACTATGTAATGACTGGCACAAGAGTTAGAGAATTGGACTATCCCAGTGGTAGTGACAATGTTTATAACTCCTACGATGGACGGGGTGGCATTAAAATTGGTTCAGCATGGCGTCGTTGGGTATTTGCCATGTATTTGAAAGATTGGCAGATGGCCTTGACGCGGGACTTTTTGCCAGACACAAAAGTGCTATTCCGGCGGAATATCAAGCAAAGAATTCAGGCGATCGCACCTTTTTTGCAATTTGACAGCGATCCTTATCTTGTCAGTGCGGAGGCGAATCGTAACAATACCAATCCAGACTACCCAAATGGTAAAAGTTATCTTTACTGGATTGTGGATGCTTATACGACAAGCGATCGCTATCCTTACTCAGACACCGCCAACGACGGTATTAATTATATCCGTAACTCTGTAAAGGTAGTGGTTGATGCCTACCACGGCATCGTTAACTTTTATATTGCCGATCAAAACGATCCGCTCATTGCCACTTGGTCAAGGATATTTCCCAACACCTTCAAACCACTCAGCGCCATGCCGGTTAACCTCCGCAATCATATCCGCTATCCTGAGGACTTGTTCAAAATTCAATCCGAGCGGTTGATGACCTACCACATGACCGACCCCCAAGTATTTTACAACCGGGAAGACCAGTGGCAGATTCCTAACGAAATCTATGGCAGCGAACCCCGTCCTGTAGAGCCGTATTATTTGATTACTAGTCTACCCACGGTACCCTTTGAAGAATTTATTCTGTTTCTGCCCTACACTCCCAAACAGCGGACTAATTTAATCGCTTGGTTTGCAGCGCGATCGGATAGCGTTAATTACGGTAAGTTATTGCTATATATCTTTCCTAAAGAAAGACTAATCTACGGCCCAGAACAAATCGAGGCACGCATTAACCAAGACCCAGTAATTTCACAGCAAATTTCCCTGTGGAATCGTCAAGGTTCAAGAGCCATTCAAGGAAATTTACTAGTAATTCCCATTCAGCAATCGCTGTTGTATGTCGAGCCAATTTATTTAGAAGCGACACAAAATAGCTTGCCAACTTTGGTACGAGTAGTTGTAGCTTACGAAAATCGAATTGTTATGGCACAAACATTAGAACAAGCATTACAAGGAATCTTTCAACCACAAGTCACACCACCTGCTCCAATTATCCGTCCAGTAGAAGAAGGAAGCCCGCCAAGTCAGTGAAGAGGGATTGGGGACTGGGGAGTAGGGAGTGTGGGAGGAGTGGGGTGAAATTCTCTCCCTCATCCCCCTCATCCCCCTCATCCCCCTCATCCCCCTCATCCCCCTCATCCTTCACAACATCACTGGTTGTACCAACTTTTCCGCCATTGCTGCATTTGTTTAATTTCTGTATCTTGTGCTTTGATAATTTCTTGGGCTAATTGCTTGATTTCGGGGCGCTTAGACTTATTTAAAGCGTCTTGTGCCATTTTTACAGCCCCCTCATGGTGAGGAATCATTGCATTGATAAAGCGCAAATCAAATTCAGCATCAGCTGCACCTAAGTCCTGACTCATCATCATGGCTTGGATTTGCTCAGGTGACATTTCCATCATGTGACCCATTTGACTGTGATAAGCCATTGGTTTATTTCCTGCGCTGGGATACCAAGCTTGTCGCCACTGCTTCATCTGGGTAATTTCTTGGTTTTGCGATTTGATGATATTGTCTGCTAATTTTTTGATTTCAGGACGTTTGGATTTTTGCTGTGCTTCTTTGGCCATTTCCAAAGCTCCTTGATGGTGCGGTGTCATCGCATCGATAAACCGTAAATCAAAGTCAGCATCGGCTGGGCCTAAATCCATTCCCATGCTGTGATTCATGTGGCGATCGCTAGCATTGGTAGCAGTTGCGTTGGGGGTTTGGGTTGGGTTCTGGGAAGCAGCATTGCTACAGGCTGTAAGTAATCCACCCCCTGAAGCGATCGCCGCAAAGGCTAGGGCTAAAAAACCGTTCCTCAAAGATAGCAGTTGCATAAGTTTCATCCAACAGTTTTCTAATTCTATATTTACTTCCTAACTTTGCAGCTAGAAATGAAATTAGGATGAAATCTCAAAAAAATTTTATAAGAAAGAATTCAGGAGTCAGGAGTCAGAATTCAGAATAATAAATTTTATATGAATAGCGGATAAATAACTGAATTTAAGTCCCCCACTGATTACATTCAGAATTCAGAATTCTGAATTCTGAATTCTTCTTTTTAATTATCGGTCAAAATTGTATACGCTTCATTAACTAAATGCATTTTTTCTTCTGCTTTTTTTTGCAGTTCTGGCTTACCAACGAATAAATCTGGATGCCATTTTTTGACTAAAGTTCGATAAGCTTGCTTAACCTCAATTAAAGAAGCATTGGGTTGTAATTCTAAAATGGTGTAGGCGCGAGTAATTTTATCTTTTTGTGCCTGGTTTTTGGCGGGATTTGGTGCTTTATTGTTTTGAGTTGTATTTTGTTGTTTGCGAGTTTGAGAACCAGGCGATTGCATTTCTGCTTTCATTCGCGCTATTTCCTCATCAAGTTCCCAATTATTAAATTTAGCGTCTACTTCTTCTGGACGTGGAGAAGCAGGAGTTTTTGGTGGTGGAGAAACTTGTTGACGAGCAGATTCTACTTTTTTCTGGGTATTTTTAGCAGGATTTTCCTGAGCTTGATGAGAATTTTTAACTTTCTCCGGTTGTGGTGAATATCGATTATTTACAGTTTTGGATTTGGGAATTTCTTGATAAGGTTGATAATTTACAGGGATTTTTACCTTTTCTAACTCTCGTAGCAATTCATTAAAAACATTTTGTAATCGCTGTAAATCTTCACGTTTATTAGTAATTTCTAACGGTTCTTGACTGATTTCCAAGTAAATTACTTTTTCGGCTTTCTGTTCATATGCAGCCAAAATCGATAATCCTTGACTACTAAAACGAGACAAATAATCTTCTGTTGCAGCTATACAAAGTTTGGCAACTTGCTGATGATAAGATTCATTGGCTGATTTTTCTTCTAATTCTTGAATATTCTTATTTAGCAAATAGGAAATACTCCCAACGACAGCAGCACCCACAGGGCCACCCAACAACCAACCAATACCACCACCAACTGCAATGGAACCAGTTGTTTCATTAAAATCATTGTAATTAGTTGGCTTGGGAGGTAATGTGATTTGGGGTTCGCTAGGCAAGGGAATCAATAAGTCTTCTGGTCTTTCTGCTTGAAAAAATTCATAAGCTTGATAAAGCCATTTTACCGTAGCTAATTGTAATTGATGCAGGTCTTTTTTGAGAGTGTTTGTTTGCCACGATTTAAAGTTATTTTCTGCCAGTGCAACTGCGGCATCTGCTTGATACTTTGTTAGCAGTTTGGGTAAACTTAGCCAATCACGCAATTCAGAAACACTACTAGCAAAGCCTTGTTGAATTAAATTTGCAGCTTTTTCTTTGATTTCAATTTTGGCATTTTGTTTATCAACAAGTGATTTTACTTCATGAGCAATGGGGTCAATTTTGGCTCTTAATGATTGTTGGATTTGAGTAGCGATCGCCTCTACTCTTGGCAAACGTACACTACCACGATTTTGTTGTAAAATACCTACAATATTTTGCAAGGCTGTTTCAAAAGCCACCAAGCCGCTACTATTGGCTTCTGCGACATCGCCTTTTAATCTAGCTCGTAAGGCAGGTAAAGCATCAACACGATATAAATTACTAAAACCTGGAGGTAATTCGGCTCGAAAACTTTCTGCGACAAATAGCAGCCGATTTTGGATTTGTTTTTGTTCTTCAGGCTCGAGTAAGTTAATAAAATTGGCAACAAAAATCACTGTTTTAATTCCACGATCTAATAGCCAATCTCGTAAATTTTCTCGCTCACCCAAAGTCATTAACTTACGTGCATCTAATAATTGGATAACTAAATCTGCACTTAAAAGTTGTTCTCGTACTAAATTATCTTGTTCTTCCCTATCATTCGTTCCCGGTAAATCGAGAAACTCTACACCCGTTTCCAAAAAGGGATGGGGACAAAAAACTTCTACAGATGCTACATCTTTTCGCATCTGTCTATTACCATCAAGAATAGCAAATTGCTGTAAAATGTCTGTTCCACTGCGGTAGACTTCTGTACCATCAACTAACATGATGCGAGTCCGCACATCACAACCATACTTGACAGTAATCGCTGCGCCTGTAGTAGGGATTAAATCAATCGGTAACGTGCGATTTCCCAACATGGCATTTAAGAGAGTAGATTTGCCATGATTAAAAGGACCAAATACCCCAATCCGAAAGCTAGGATTAATTAAATGATTACAGATAGCAATTACATCTTGATACAGCGGCGATTTCCGCTCTAAATTGAGCAATGCAGATGCTTTTTTCAGAGAATCTGCTAATTTTTCATACTCTTGTTGCATAGTTCCTTGATTCCAGGTTTGTTTAATTTAACAATAGATTTTAAAAAAATACTCTCTTCCTCTCTGCGCCTCTGCGTGAATTTCTCATATTAGGAACCACAGATAAACACTGATTAGTTTATCTGTGGTTTTTTTATTTCCTAAGTTAACCAATTTTATCTGAGTTGTGAAAATTCCTTTGTTGAACGAACCGCAGAGAGGAAGAGAGGTTTTTACAAATGATTGAGGATTGGTATAGTTTAGCTATAGGAAGCTAACAAATTGCTATACGCCGCCTCAATTTTTTGCAACTGAGCTATTACATCTTCTTGTAAGGCCTTTAACCTTTTAAACTCACTTTCACGATTAATTTCGCGGGTTTCTTTTTGGTTAACTAGATTATCCAATTCAGATTTACGAGAGACAATATCATCGTTAATCCGTTTACTCACCTC
The DNA here is from genome assembly GCF_014698115.1 of Nostoc sp. FACHB-973. Lineage (GTDB taxonomy): Bacteria > Cyanobacteriota > Cyanobacteriia > Cyanobacteriales > Nostocaceae > Nostoc > Nostoc muscorum. The sequence continues at coordinate 81,132 of NZ_JACJSJ010000003.1, read as the reverse complement.
TCTTTCGTAAGCATCAAAACACTCTTTCACAGCATTGTATACAACTTGAGATTGCTCATGCGCTACTTGGGGTAGGTGTTTAACTAATTCTTTTTTAGCCGTTTTTACTAACTCTTTACGCGCTTGATCTGCTTGTAAAAAGCCTACTCCCAAACCTAGCAGCGCAAACCCAATCGGCCCCAGAAAAACACCAGTTACCGCCGTAATTATGCCGCCAATACCAATTACAGTGAAGTAGTTTAACAAGATATTTTTCCAATCAAATCCACTCCCAGCTAGTGCTACACCAGCAAGATTTCCCTCAGACAGTGATAACAATCCCATTGCCCATTTTGCCCAACCGGGAGATTTATCATCTTCACTACTGGTACTGGTATTAACTTTGATATTTTGTCCGGTGATTTTTTCGGTAATTTGGTCTGTTACTTGACTGTAAGATGCGCCATATTGTGCAGCACTGCGAGACAGTTGTCTAAAAGCTGCATTAATATCTTTTTCAGCGGTTAATGTCCAAGCAGCAGATTTGTCAGCGATATATTGCTCAAAGGCTTTTTGCAGTGCGGCGTTAAAGGCTTCCCGTTTACCGCTACTGAGAAAATCAAACAAATTTAATTCTGGTTGATAGCGCAAAAAATCGTTTTCAAAGGTATTACCTAAGTTTAAAACGTAGCTGCGGAATGATTCAGAAATTGTTCTTGCTTGAGTATCTCTGGTGTTGAGAATTTCTTTTTGGAATTGATCCCGAATAACTGTAAGCTTGTTAAACTCTGGTTCTACTGAATCAATTCGTTTTTTCAATTCATTTACATCTTGGTCAAGTAATGGTACTCTTCTAGCAACAGCTTCGAGAATGTGATTCACAGCTTGTCTAGCTAAGGTTCTGATTTGACGAAGTTCTGCGATCGCTCTTTCTCCGGTAAGAAAAGTATTTAGCGCTCCCATAAACCCAGGAAAGCCAGTCCCATCTAAATCAGCCTGGGGATTCTTCAGGCGTCGTCTGAGTGCTTGAATTGACGAAAGCTCAAATACGCGTTCGTCATAAATATTCTGACCATCTACATAACAATATTCTGCTAAATTCGCTTTAAATACTTGGCGCAATCTGTCTTCAGATGCTTTTAATTCTTCTACATCATCAGGATCGATCAATGATTCCCGCAGTTGATCCCAAGCATTAACTAAGAAGAAAACCGTTAATCCTCGACCTTTAATGTAATTTTCTAAATAGCGGCGCTCACCTAAAGTACAAGGTTGAGAAGCTCTCATCACGAACAAAATTGCATGGCAATTATTCACATAGCTCAAAGATAATTCGTTTCGCGCTTCTGTATCATTTAATCCTGGACTATCAACAATTTCAATTCCTTTTTCTAGTAATGTTAATGGATATTCGACTACTGCATAATCAACATCAGGAAAGGCTTGCTTTTTATCCTGTTCTAGTTTTTTTGCTTCAGCAGGATCGATGGTATATTTATATTTAAAATTTTGAAAATCCAACTCTTGTGGACTCTTGCCATCATTAAAATGAATAGTAACTTTCTTTTCTTGGCCATAGCGTAAAACTGTTAACACTGCGGTACAAGGGTTAACGTCACTCGGCAATAAATTTTCTCCAATCAAGGCATTAAGAAACGTGCTTTTTCCCCGTTTCATATCGCCCAAGACTAAAAGACGAAATACACCTTTGCGGAGGTTTTTACTAGCTGCTGTAATATCTTCAATATCTCGCTCTAAACTAAGTTTTCCTGATGACGAGTCCCCAGCCAATTCAGCTTTATTAATTATTTCAGCCAGTTTACTCAAACACACCGAAATTTCCGATCGCACTTGAGCAACACGCTCTAAATCTTGGATAAATCTGTCAGTTGCTACCTGCTCGCTCATAATAGTTACACCTAAATTAAGAATTGTTTTTTTGGGATTCAAAAAATAACTTGTAAGACATCCACCCCAGCGCAGCAACAATAATAAACCCAGCCAGCACTGAGGCTACCCTCACTGCAACTAACGCTACCACACCAAGAGCAAACAACTTACCACCAAGAATTAGTTTTTTCATCCAAGGTTTCTGAGAATTTTCTGGCTGATGCTTAACAGTTTGATGAAAAGGTGCATCAGCAGTATGAATTTTAGCTTCCATTTCTCGAAGTCGCAATTCAACTTCTCGTTCTCTTAATATACGTTCTCGTTGCTCAAGTTCTTTATGGCGATCCTTCTCAGATGTCATCAATGTCCACCTTGTCTAAGACAATCAAATAATATCAGCATTTATCCCTTGCTCAACTTGTATATTAACTTACATAAATATTTGACAACAGCAGTAAAATTACTATTGTACTCTTCATTGCCTACAAAACCTAAGCTGGAGTTAGATCCCAATACGGTTTAGTTAAAGGCTACTGGCAAAATTTTGGGTTTTGGAGAGGCGATAAATCTAGAGAAAGACGCGATAAATTTAGAGAAAGACGCGATAAATCGCCGTCTCTACAAATGTTTTGGGGCATCATTTACTGTGAATGATGCCTAGCCCTTCTCAACAGTGGGGAAATACCATGACCCAGCAAGCGACCAAAGCGTTGAACAAGCAGGTGAAACTTGCCTTGGAGAAAACTATTGATTTGCGATCGTTGGCGCAGGAACCACCCAAAGAAAATGCTCAGGAATGTCTACGGCTGATGGGTATGGCGTTGAAGAATCTCGCCAGTGCCATGAACAACACTCAGGCATTGGAGGCAGCAGCGCTAATTCTGGGAAGCGAACCTACACCAATTGCGATCGCCTACCGTGCCGAACAACTAGAAATGCTTATCTGGAGATCACAGGTAACTTCTGCGCGGCCAAGCTGATTGAGTATTTTCGGTAAAAATAGCACTTACCCAACCAACTAGCTAAACGGATTAAACTCATACTTAACATTCTTAACATTTGATGCAAATGAAGCTATTAGTTTTCTTCAACAAAACACTGGTATCCTACAGCGAAGTGGCGGATATCGATGGCTTAATTGAAAGGATAGTTATTTTTGCTCACCGACATAAATATGAGAATAAGAAGGTAGGTCGCGATACCTTAGTGATCAAGAAGTCAGGTTTATGGCTTATGCTAACTGGATTATCAGCGAGCCTAAGAATTTCAATATCAATTCAGCCAGACAAAACTGAAATAACCTTAAGTGATTATGTGAAAGAATTTAGGCTAAAACAATTTATTTTTTTAGCTACTTTTTTGATTAGCTCTTCACTATTTTTTTGGAGTAATTTTGCTGGCATTTTCCTCATTCTAATTTTCCCTGCCTATGGTGCATTTAGGCAATATAGGTTGATGGAGGACATGAAAGTAGAAATTGATGATTATTTTGTGCAAAGATTGGCAAAGCCGAATACCTGACTTTTCACGGGATGTGGAAAGTAGAGTTTGGTTCGCGAATGACATTCGCGAACCAAACTCCCATAAAAATGATCTTTATATTTGCTGGTATTGTTGTTATGGGTGTGAGTGACATGGGTGCAAATGAAAATATTAGAGATAAGCCCGTATAAGAAGTGTAATTTTGGAGACAAACGCTTAACTCAACGAGCAGTATCGATTGCAAAGTGTTTGTCTGTAAAATATGGAGAGCCATTATCAAAAGTATTTAAAAGCGCCAGCGACCTCAAACGTGGTTACGAATTTTTTTCTAATTCCAAAATAACATTTTCTAAGTTGACTCAACCCTCTTTTAAACAAACAGCACGACAGATAAATGGCATACCAGTTGTGCTAGCAGTAGGGGATACGAGTTTTCTTGATTACAATAAAATACTAGAATTGATTGACCCAGGCAACCAAAAAGCGATTGATGCTTTGGTGGGGTTAATCAGCAATCCACCACTGTATGGTTCTACCCAAAGCCTAGCGGCAGATAGCTTAGGGGAAATTGGCTCTGGCAACCAAAAAACGACAAACCCAAATACAAAGGTAAATATCGAATTGATTCAACCCGTTTGCCAGCATGGAGTTATGCTAGCAATGCCGGATATTTCGTTACCATTTGCACCGACGCTAAAAAATGCTTTTTTGGTGAGATTGTGCAAGGTGAAATGCAGCGATCGCCAATTGGAGAAATTGCTCATAAATTGTGGTGTGAGATTCCTAATAATTTTTCTAATTGCCAGATAGATTCGTTTTGCGTCATGCCTAATCATATTCATGGGATTTTGATTATTAATCAAACACAAGAAGAAGGCGCGATGAATCCACGAATACACGAAGAAGACGCGATGAATCTACGAATACATGAAGAAGACGTGATGAATCCACGAACACAGTAAGAAGACGCGATTCATCGCGTCTTCTTGTATTTGATTCATTGCGTCTCCAATTATTTTTATTTTCCCAGAGTAACAACAACCTCAGAAAAAAGCGATCGCATATTGGACTTGATGTAACCTCACAACTTCGTCAAATTGTTTATTTATAGCAGTTATGGATTTGGATAAAATAGGAACGTGTGTACTATAAAATGAATTTGTTGGGTAGACAGCAAAACCTGAAGGAAATCATCATGTTTTCATCCCCTTTAGTTGTGCAATTTCCCTCCTCAATGCAAATGACAGACGAGCAATTTTTTGACTTTTGTCAGGTGAATCGTGACTTACGCATTGAGCGCAATAGATTTGGAGAAATATCAATTATGCCTCCCACTGGTTCAGAGACAGGTAACCGCAATTTCAACGTTGCCTTACAGCTAGGAGTTTGGGCAGAAAAAGATGGTACAGGTATTTGTTTTGATTCCAGCACCGGATTTAAACTATCAACGGGTGCAGATAGATCCCCTGATGCTTCCTGGATTAAACTAGAACGCTGGAATACTCTCTCCCCAGAACAACAGCAAAGGTTTGCTCCTATCTGTCCAGATTTTATAGTTGAACTGAGGTCGCCTTCTGATAACCTCCAACCCTTGAAAGAGAAAATGGAGGAATATATGAGGGAGCCAGGAATACAGCTAGGCTTGTTAATTGACCGCAAGCATCGCCGAGTCTATATTTATCGTCCTGGTACACCGGAGGAATGTCTGGAAGATCCTGCTACTGTCAGCGGCGAACCAGTATTGCCTGGGTTTGTTTTAAATATGAGTAAAGTTTGGTAGAAACAAATGAAGTGGCGTGTAATTCTTGAACCAGATCCAGAAACAGGTGATTGGGCTGTTTGGTGCCCAGAGTTACCAGGTTGTGTTTCCGCAGGAGAAACAGAGCAAGAAGCCTTAGAAAATATTCGTGAAGCGATCGCACTTTATCTTGAGCCTGATATCATCGACCTATCACCAGGTGCGGTTACACGCGAGGTTACTGTGGGATGAGCCGTACCCGACGGATGAATGCTGATGAAGTTGAAACCATTTTGCAACGTTACGGCTTTGAGCTAGTCTCTCAAAAAGGAAGTCATCGCAAATAGCGAAATATTGAGCGACAACTTCAGGTAATTGTCCCCTATCACAAAAGTCGTGATTTACCCATACGAACTCTACGCAACATCATGATGGGAGCAGACATCCCAGAGTTTGAATGGAAAGCTTAAATATCAAATGATACCAAATCTGCTTTTATAACCCCCCTTTCTTCTCCCCCTACCTCCCCTGCTCCCCCTGCTTCCCCTGCTTTTTTAAAAAAGAGGGTAGTCAGCCAGGATTTGGTATGAGTCTTGCTTCCACCACTTACCAAACCAACCGCCTTTTTTTGTTAGTAGCCAAGCTAATGGTTTTTCAACAAAGGGCGATCGCTATATTTGGGTACTCCAACACGATATTGAGGTACTTCAACACGATATTCGGGTACTCAAACACAATGTTTGGGTACTTCAACACAATGTTTGGGTACTCCAACACAATGTTTGGGTACTTCAACACAATGTTTGGGTACTTCAACACAATGTTTGGGTACTTCAACACAATGTTTGGGTACTTCAACACAATGTTTGGGTACTCCAACACGATATTTGGGTACTTCAACACAATGTTTGGGTACTCCAACACAATGTTTGGGTACTCCAACACAATGTTTGGGTACTCCAACACGATATTCGGGTACTTATATCAAATCTACTGTCAATCATGCCACCGCTATAAGCCAAAATTTTTATAGAAGAAAACACAGGTACAGTCAAAATGGACATTAAAAATGGCTTTGTCGGCGCTGTAGGCAACACACCTCTGATTCGCTTAAACAGCTTTAGTGAAGAAACAGGGTGCGAAATCCTTGGTAAAGCAGAATTCCTCAATCCTGGCGGTTCCGTCAAAGACCGCGCCGCACTTTACATCATCCAAGACGCAGAAGAGAAAGGTTTACTCAAACCCGGTGGTACTGTTGTCGAAGGAACCGCTGGTAATACTGGCATTGGACTAGCGCATATTTGCAACGCCAAAGGCTACAAATGCCTAATTATTATCCCCGATACCCAATCACAAGAAAAGATCGACGCACTGACAGCCCTGGGAGCAGAAGTCCGTCGCGTCCCAGCTGTACCCTACAAAGACCCCAACAACTACGTCAAGTTATCTGGTAGAGTCGCCGCTGAATTAGAAAACGCCATTTGGGCAAATCAGTTTGATAATTTAGCCAACCGCCGCGCCCACTATGAAACCACAGGGCCAGAAATTTGGGCACAGACAGATGGTAAAATAGATGCATGGACAGCTGCAACTGGTACTGCTGGTACTTTTGCTGGTGTGGCGTTGTACTTAAAAGAACAAAATCCAGCCATTAAATGCGTTCTTGCCGATCCGCTGGGTAGTGGACTTTATAGCTATGTCAAAACTGGCGAAATCAAAATGGAAGGAAATTCCATCACCGAGGGCATCGGTAATGGTCGTGTTACAGCCAACATGGAAGGCGCACCTGCGGATGACGCCATCCAAATCGACGATCGAGAAGCTTTGCGGGTAGTTTACCAACTATTGAGAAAAGATGGCTTGTTAATGGGCGGTTCAACAGGTATTAATGTTGGGGCAGCTGTTGCCCTAGCGAAGCAATTAGGCCCAGGACATACCATCGTCACTATTTTATGTGATAGCGGTTCCCGGTATCAGTCGCGGATATTCAACCCCGAATGGTTAGCCTCAAAAGGACTTTCAATAGATTAGTCATGGGGCATTGGGTATTGGGGGGTTAGTTTTTGACTTCATGACAAATGACTAATGACCAAGGACAAATGACCAAGGACAAATGATAAATGACAAACATCACTCAACCATCAAACTTTTCCACAATCAACCAACCTTCTTTTCCTACATGTGTGCGGGTTTGTCAAAATCGCACTTGTAAAAAGCAAGGCGCTGTTAAAGTCTTAGCAGCTTTTACAGCTTTGCCAATTCCTGGAGTAACAGTAACAGATAGCAGCTGTTTGGGACAATGTGGCAATGGACCGATGGTGCTGGTATTACCGGATATGGTCTGGTATAGCCGCGTTCAGCCTGATGAAGTATCTCTACTGGTAGAACAGCATTTGTTAGGTGGTCAAAGAGTCAAACAGATGCTCTATTATCGGTTTCATTCCTAAAAATAAAGTCTGCACTCTTGTTGACCCTCCGAATTTTAGATTTTCAATTTTGGATTTTGGATTGTTTTTGGTTCAAGCCCCGATGCCACTTGCTTTATGCCGGGAAACCCGTCCACCGCAGTGGCTCCCCCTTGTGGGCGGAATCGATGTAAAATACGCTACTACGTCGCTCTAAGCGAACGCGAGTGCGTCTCGTAGAGAAGCCATGCCGTTGGCTTTAAGCTACGCTATCGTCAATTTCAAATCCCCAAGCTGCATCCCTTTATGGGTGCAGTCAATCTAAAATCTAAAATCCAAAATCCAAAATCTAAAATCCAAAATCCAAAATCCAAAATTGTTTGACCTAAGTGAGGCATTCGATGAATATCCAGCAACTGCGTCAATCCTTAAAACAGAAGTGGCTGAGTTACTACGAGCAAAATAGTTCCTGGCTGGTTAAAATGCGAATTTGGGCTACCTATGACGGTCTGCGGCGTCCTTCGTCTGGTTTTATTTTGGCAACGCTGTCTGTTTTGGAACCCCAGTTTGATGAGATACTTGCTTTTATCTTGGATTTAAGTAATAATCCTGATAAAATAGTGGCAGCTTTAGGCCTCAACTTTAATCCTGATGAAGAGTTACGTTTAATCAAATCAGAAAACCAAGTTGAAAGTGAGTCGTTACAGGATAAAGTTTCTCACGATCGCCAAGCTGTACCATTGGTGTTAACTCCCTCCAAGGTTACACTTGATTCTCCTGTAAAAACGCTACACTCAGATTTGCCACGCTTACAGCAAACTGTAACATCATTCACAGATAGCACTGAACTAGATTCTACAAACAAAGCTGGGACATCAGTTGCAGTTCTTACTAAGGTTACTCACAATACTTCCGTAAAACCGTCACATTCAGTCAAGCCAGACTCTGGTTTACTCAGGGAAGATAAATCAGTAAAATTGCCCCTCCATCGTTTACTTTCAGGAGGAACGCTAACAATTACCTCCCAGGTAAACAATAAAGCCAAAACTATGCCATTAGCCACTGAAATTTCTAGTCACAGCAAACCAGTGCGTTCGCTAGCAATTACTACCGAAATTGCCAAAAATACCCAGTATGTCAATACACCACCACAAGACGTTAAAACCAAAGTGAATGTGTTACCAAGCACCAATGCCCGTAGTCTAGCTTCTTGGGTAGATGAATTTTGTCAAGGTACCAGATGCGATCGAGAAGAATTCAGAACTCAGGAGTCAGAATTCAGTATTAGAAAACTTTAACCTAAATTTCAAACGTCTAACTATATTTGACTATGAGATTTGGAACTATGAATTCCAGTCCGACTCTTTAATCAATAAAGATTGCTGAATTCAGAATTCTGAATTCTGAATTCTTCTTTAACTATGGGTATTCGTGAGAAACAAATGGGATTTCTACTATTTCACCTTCAGTTTCTCCCACTTTAACTTTTAAACCAACACCACCAGCTTTGGTGCGGATGTAACCTAGTCCAAAATAACCATCAGGAGTTTCTGTATAACTGGTAAGCTTACCGACCTTTTCATCTCCAACGGCGATCGCACTTCCAGTTTCCGTAGCAGCACTTATTTTAACACCAAACAAGTGTTGTTTTACACCTTTGTATGTGTTTAACCGCGCAATGGTTTCTTGCCCAATATAGCAACCTTTGTTAAAGGAAATTGTTTCCCACAAACCAGCTTCCAAGGGATTATAATCATCAGTGAGTTCTGCATCTGGGGCGGGGCGTCCTTGTAAGATTCGCAACACATCCCAAGCGCGATCGCTCATTTCTACCGCCCCAGTTTCTAACAGTTTCTCCCACACCGTTGCTTTGTCAGTATAAGGAAAATTCAAAGTGTATCCGGGAATTCCTAACCCACTACCTACAGCAATTCGCACTCCCTGAGCATTAGCAATGGTGTATACTTGGTGACTACCGTAGGGTTGCCCGATAAGTTCGCCAATCCCCAACTTTTCGATTACAGCGTCGCTTTGGGGGCCGATGAGGCTGAGGGTGTTGGTATATTGTGTGATATCAGATAATTCCACCTTATCTGCAAAGAAAATATATTTATCCAGCCATTCCATGAGAAACTGCCTGCGGTTAGGCGAAACGAGCAGAATCACCGCATCTTCTCTGACGTAGGCGGTTACTAAATCAATTGTTCTGGCTGTGGAAGTGACGAAAACTGTATCACAACCTTGTCCTGGCTTGAGTGCGAGGAAATCGTTAGTACTTTGGTTATGTAAAAAGCGGAGTCGGTCATCGCCAGACACTTTGATGCGTCCCCAGCCAGAGCGATCGTATATTGCAACCCCAACTCTAGCAGCTTGGATAGCAGCTGCGTCTTGATTGTCAATTGTAGATGTTGGCATGATGAAGAGTTGCCCTGTTTAAATGTTGTCGCACTGGAAATCTTAGCAAATAAGAGTTTGCAGGTTCAATCTACCTCCGGTTTTCTTCTAGGGATATAAAACGGTAACTGAAAATGCACGAGTTAAGCTCTATTGATTTTACCTTCAGAATCTCACCAAACTGATAACTAATAACGTTTATCTGTCAAGTGTTTGGGAGAAAAATACGATAAGATTCGCTGTCTACCAGAATTCTGAAACCCAGCCACATCAGAACGAAGGGGAAAATCTTGCTAGCATAACGGCTGAGTATCAAAGCGATACCAGGTAGACGAGTCAGATTATAGGACATAAACAGCCAGCAACAAACAATGAAATAGCAAACTGGTACGATCACAGTGAGATTTTGGATTGAGCTAGTGGCAAACAGGGGGATATAGATGCCAAGATTGTTGCCGCCGTTGGCAATTGTGACCGAGGAGACGCGATATGTCTGCGGATCGCGGATTACGTCCCAGAGCGATCGCTTTCTGGAATCAAATCCATGAAATTTCGAGTTTCTTTTGAGATTGGCTGACTTATCTTCAACTGAATCATCTTTATTCAGGTTGAGCAGATTCTTCAAGCCAATAAGTATCGGCAGAATCCCCAGTAGACCAGTCCAAGTTGAGGGAATTGCTAGACCCATTAAGAACCCAACCAAACTGACTATCACTAATGCCGTGAACCCTAGAATCTCACCAACTACAACATGTTGAGGACGAAAAGTCCGATTAACCTCACTAAAGAAGGCAGTCAGATAAATATTGTCATCAAATGTTGTTGCCACAGCCGCAGCTAGCCCGATCTTAATTGTTGCAATTAACCAATCCATTACTATTCCTCACTCAACACCTATCTGATGACCGAAACTAGGGATCGCTCAACCTTTGTAGATAATCCACACAATATCGATATGATAATGTGAGTATCGCATATTGAGTGTAACGAGCGAGCAAGTTTGCTAGTTTATATACATCAAGCGGTGCTTTGACTTTATCCCCCATCTCCAATTCATCGGGCAATGTCCATCACCTATATTTATCAAAGGAGTCATTATGATTAGCCGTTTGATTGACCTTCTACCTAGAGGTAGAGGTCAAAATATCTTACGGTCCCTCAGATCAGCCACTCGTAGTTCGGCTACCTACAGGTTTGCAGTTCGATTTTGCATCGGACTTGTCTCGATTTTGGTCTTGCCTCTAGTTTTTGACGCTCATGCTATTGCTGCTTCTGAATCTGGTAATCAGTTCCAACTATCCAAAAGCTCCACAATCCAGTTACTGGAAACCGTGGGACTGTTTATGGGGGGGATAATTTTCTGTGTAGTATTGGATCGCTGGTTTTCTCAGCGTTCTCATCAATCCAGCAACACGCCCTTAGCAGAACAAGCGCGGCGGCTCAAGCAACTGAAAATTGGATATCCAGAGGGGATGACAAATCTGGAAGTTCTCCGGACTCAAGCCTTGCTGGAAACGCGTTTGCGACCATTTGGGCTGAGTGTCATCTGGACAAGCTTTTTATCAGCCTCTTCTTTGATAGAAGCACTCAGCAACGGAACGATTGACTTCTGCGGCGGCGGCGGCACGGCCAGCATCTTCTCTCAAGCGGCGGATCACGTATTTGTGCGGGTGGCTAAGGAAAAATATACCGCTCCCAAAGGTCAAGCAATTCTCGTGCCGGAAGATTCGCCAATTCAGACACTAGCAGACCTGAAGGGCAAAAAGATCGCTTTTGACAAAGGCTCAAGCGCACATTATATACTTGTGCGATCGCTGGCAAAAGTCGGTCTAGATTTTAGTGACATCGAGCCAGTTTATCTGACACAACCGGAGGCGCTGCCCCGATTCCGCCGCGGTGAAATCGATGCTTGGGTGATTTGGGTTCCCTACACAGCTACTCTTGCCCGAAGCGCTTATCCAGGGCGATCGATTGCAGACTTAGAGAGCATATTTGGTGACAAAGCCTCCATAGAAGTTCCCACTTATTACTACGCGGTTCCAGAACTGGTACGCGACTATCCCGACTTGCTGAAGGTGATTTTAGAAGAGGTAAACGAAGCTGGAACTTGGGCTAAGAGACAGGAATTAGAAGCTGTTCAACGATTGGCAGAACACCATGAAATCGATCCATCCATTGTAGAAATTTTACAGAAACATAGTGGCGAACGCGCCATCATCCCCATTGACGACCAATCGCTCAATGCTCTACAGCATCAGGCAAATATATTTAGAGATTTAAATCTGATTCCTGAGCGGGTGAATGTCAAAGATGGAACCTATAGTTTGCAGACCAAGCAAAACTGGACTTATTAATCTGATACTGGTAACTAAAAAATGTTATAAACTACCTATAAAATTGTGTAGATGCAGTAACGAATTAATTCTTTTTTTCAGAATTAATTAAGTTAATTAAACAAGAGAAAATAAAATGAAAAATGAAAAATGGAACGCAGAAAATATTCTGAGTCAAAAAGGAAGAGTAGCAATTGTCACGGGTTCGAGCAGCGGTATCGGTTATGAAACGGCGCGGGTTTTAGCTAATAAACAAGCGTCTGTAATCATTGCGGTTCGCAATTTGGACAAAGGAAACAAAGCATTGGCGAAAATTCTTCAACAGAATAAAGATGCCGACGTAAAGGTGATGGAACTTGATTTGGCGAATTTAGCATCAGTTAAAAATTTCGCTGAAAACTTTCAGAAAAATTACTTGCGTCTGGATTTACTGATTAATAATGCGGGTGTGATGATTCCGCCGTATTCAAAAACCACGGACGGTTTTGAATTGCAGTTTGGCACTAATCATCTCGGACATTTTGCTTTGACGGGGCATCTTTTAGAACTTTTGATCGGCACCGAAGGCTCACGAATCGTGAATGTTTCGAGCGGCGCACATAGTTTAGGCAAGATAGATTTCGATGATTTGAATTGGGAAAAGAGAAGTTATGCCAAATGGAAAGCCTACGGCGACAGCAAACTTGCCAACATCTATTTTACTTACGAACTCGACCGAAAACTAAAAGATAACAATCTCGACACAGTTGTAACCGCCTCGCATCCGGGCTGGACGGCAACCGAATTGCAGAGAACTGCGGGCGGCGTTGTGAAATATCTCAACGGCATCCTTGCTCAAGACATCACGATGGGTGCATTACCGACTCTGCGGGCGGCGATCGAAGCAGGCTTAAAAGGCGCGGAATATTTCGGTCCCAATGGGTTTATGGAAGTGCGTGGCTATCCAATAAAAGTGGAAACCAACGAATTATCCAAAGACCAAGCGATCGCCAAAAAACTATGGGAAGTATCGGAAAAACTAACCGATGTGAAATTTGAATTTAAAAAAAGGCATTTTAGCTGAAACAGCAGAAGCCTCACATCACTGTACTCAGTCAGTGTAGGAGCATGTCAGCCCCTTCTGGAGCGAGACGCACTCGCGTTCGGGGAAGTCAAAAGTCACAGCAATCGGAACCAGTCGCGGTCATGACAGGGAACAATCCTAGAAGTTTCCATTGCATTGCACCTACACCGTCTATAATTCGATCCGATCCCCAAATTGGTAAGCCGTTCATCCATGCCGTAGCACTCCAAATCAGCCCACGCTCCCAGCAAATAACTTGCTCTGCTTTGAATGGAATCCAACTTTTTAATTTGATTTCGCCGTGCATCTGCAATCGAACCGCAGATGCGATCGCAGTTCCAGGAGCGATCGCGTGTTCGAGATATCGTCTTGCTGCTTCTGGCAAGTGAGCGAATTCGTCTGAATGAATTGATTGAATACGATATCAAACGTAACGGTTGATGTACGAGTGAAACTTTATGGTTTTTGACAAAAACTACCGTTTCTTGACGATTCCAGATCCTCTGAGCTTACCCAAGTTAAAAGAGCAGGCTGCAAACATACTCAAAGCTGCCAAGGACGCAGCCAAACTGTATAGCTTCGATCTCATTGTTTCCCTTCTTAAGTAGCTATTTGAGGTTTTTCTTTACCAAATTGCCACAGCAAGATGACACCCAAGCCAAATAGATTGACTAAGAAAACTACTAACCCTCCGAAAAATGGAATTAGTGTCAGAACTGTCAGGATCGCTAAACCTACCAAAAACTGCTGCTGTAACGACCAATTGCCATTACTAAATAGGCGTTGACCGACAAAAAGTGCCACGGCTAATGACCCGACTAGAGAAGTGACGATCGCTGTCAGACTTAGTAGTGGAATCAGGGGAATACCAATAAGCGTAATCGCCAGAAACACACTGACAAAGATAATGGCGACAATCGCCCCCATACCCCATAAAACAGCCAAAGTGGGATGCTGACGCAATTTTGTAGCCAAATTCGGCAGGAACTGTGGATTGGTATGCAAAATAATCAGTCCGAGAATAGCTGCTATTACGGCGTTACTAATTCTAAAAATGGGACTAATAGTGAAGAAGAAGCTACCTCTACCTCTATTGGAACCATGCATCATGCCATGTCTATCGCTGAATGTGGCACGTTCACCAGTGATGATCGCACCTGGTTCCTGTACGATTTTGCCGCCAAAGGAGTAAGCATCACCATCTACCCGCACTCCTTTTTTCAGTATGACATCCCCGCCAAAAGCGATCGCAGTGTCCAAAACTCTGGCATTAGGTGATACCGTAACACTTCCCCCAAAAGCCAGGGCGTTTTCAACAACTTGATTCTCTGGTACAGTTACGCTTCCACCAAAGCGAATGAGGTTGGTGTTGTTGATATTGATATCAGTCTGCGCCAGGGCATTGCCTGCAAATATTAAGCAAATGCTGGCTATAAAAACCAGAATTAATTGTTGCCATTTCATAGATTTCATCCTTCTGAAAGACAAGAACATCAACATCTGATGATATTGAAAAAAGATGAGGAAACTGTGAGGAAGGTATGAATAAGATGACTCATGAGAAATTCCCCATCATTTCCGTATAAACCAATCAACGGCGCAGCGTAGTGAAACTGGCGACGGATAATTCTTCAAATAACATGGAGATTTAAGGATTCATCGGTTTTGTTTTTTGGGGTTAGTTAACGAGCAATCTAGGGGAAGATGCCGCAGCGATCAAGGGTTGCCCAACGCCAAAAAAGAATCCGAATTTTGTCTATTTTATATATGTCAAGCTAATTCATAATTATTCATTCATAATTCATAATTAAGCAAGCAGTTGGAGTTTTATTTTGGGTCTGAAACTGTCTTTCATTACAAATTATGAATTACGAATTATCTTACTTCTTTGTAGTTACTGCTGCGGCTTCGGCATCTAGCCTGGCGGCGATCGCTTCTAAGGTTGCTTTCTCAGCCTCTTCATTTGCTGCTTTGAGCAAGACTTTATTGACATCCTCCCACCGCTAATCAGGAGTACCTGATATAGCGGGGGATTCCAAAGATCGCTCTTTAGGTTTCCTCTTTCCACGAGTTGATTTGCTTGAAGGAATTTCTTCACTCAAGTATTGATCAGTCTCTCCAGAGGCGTTAGTTCCGACGTGACCCGCCGTACTCAATCCTTTTTCTAATATGTTTCGCGCTGCGTTCCAATCACGGTCTTGGATATGACCACATTTCGGGCATACATGGGTTCTGGTACTAAGAGTCTTCTTGACAACTTCACCACAATTAGAGCAATTTTGCGAAGTGTAGTGGGGTGGAACGGCAACCGTGACAACACCAAACACCTTGCCAAAATACTCAACCCATTCACGAAACAGCGACCACGAAATGTCACTAATCGACTTAGCCAAGCGATGATTCTTGACCATATTTCGCACCTGCAAATCTTCATACGCCACGAGGTCGTTAGACTTCACCACGCACCTTGCTGTCTTAACAGCAAAGTCTTTACGCTGGCGACTTACTTTGAGGTATTTTCGCGCAAGTTTATTTCTAAACTTGATTCTGTTATTAGAACCTTTTTTAGTCTTAGACATCCGGCGTTGCAACCGTTTCAAAGACTTCTCACTTTTACGCAGGTGTCGGGGATTGGCGATGGTTTCCCCATTACTATCGGTGTAAAAGTGATTCAACCCAACATCAATACCAATAGTTTTACCCGTTGGTTCTCGCCTTTCTATTCGTTCGTGGTCGATACAAAACTGGCAATAATAGCCATCGGCACGGCGCACAACCCGCACTCTTTTGAACTGTTTGAGTTGGTAGAAATGCAGGTCACGAGTTCCCCAGAGTTTGAAGGTTCCTGCTTTAAATCCATCCGAGAAAGTGATATATCTGCGGTCGTCAGAAAGTCGCCACCCACAGGTTTTGTACTCAACAGAACCGTGCGTTTGTTCTTTCTTAAACTTCGGAAATCCCTTTTTTTCTGGTTTATTTTTCTTGCAGTTATCAAAAAATCGAGCAATTGCAGACCACGCTCTCTCAGCACTAGCCTGCCTTGCCATCGAGTTCAGCTTGGCAACCCAAGGAAACTCTATATTGGCAGCAAGGACGGCACAGAACTTACTGAGGTCATATCGCCCAATACCCTTGTTATCCATCCAGTATCTAAGGCTTGCATTGCGAACAAAACGGGCAGTTCTAATCGCTTCATCAAGCGCTTGATACTGTCCGTCTTCTCCCTCAAGTTTTGCCTCAAATACCAGCATATTTACGTCATATTTATTAACGTAAATGATAACATGGATTTGCGAAAAACTCAACTGTTCCCTCTTCCTTACTGGCTTGCAGCCAGTAAGGAAGAGGGAACGTCTCATTTTTCGCCGTCGATTCATCTCGCCGCCAAATCAAAGATTATGGCGGGAGCCTTCTCTCCGAATAAGGTAAATCAAAGATTTTCTGGGATATGTTTTCTTGATTTAGATTGAATAACTCGTTGGGGTCGATTGAGTAACTTTAACTGTTCAAACCAAAGCAGAGCGATCGCCCCACCTCCCAAGCAAATTGCCAAGTCAATTGGGTGTAAGAAGGAGAAGCTAAACAATTGACGCAAGAAGGGAACATACAACACGATCGCGAGAAAAGCCAGTCCCCCACCAATCACCCACCAAAGGGCAGCATTAGGAGATTTCAATATTTTGAGGCTGAGGCGAGATGAAGAACTTTCGCTCAAAATTAGTCCTAAATTTGCCAAAATCAACGTCGTAAACGTTAACGCACGGGCATCAAGTTCGCCTTGTCTGCGATATAGCGCAACCATAAAGATGATGAGAGCGATCGCTAAAATCCCCACCCCTTGCAGCACTGCCAAACCCAAAGTTTTCCTGCCAAATAATGGTTCTTTGGGGTTGCGGGGAGGACGCTGCATCACCGTTGCTTCTGGGGGTTCGGCTTCTAAAACGATGGAGCAAGCTGGATCAATAATCAAATGCAGAAAGGCAACATGAACGGGAAGTAATACTAACGGCAGCTTAAACAACACTGGAATCAAAGACATGCCAGCGATCGGAATATGAATCGCTAGCAGATATGCCATTGCTTTACGGAGATTATCAAAAATTCGCCGTCCCAGTTTCACTGCTTGCACAATGGATGAAAAATCATCATCCAATAACACTAACGCCGCCGACTCACGGGCAACATCTGTGCCTCGCTGCCCCATCGCAATCCCGATTTGGGCAGATTTGAGAGCCGGGGCATCATTCA
Source organism: Nostoc sp. FACHB-973 (assembly GCF_014698115.1). Classification (GTDB taxonomy): domain Bacteria; phylum Cyanobacteriota; class Cyanobacteriia; order Cyanobacteriales; family Nostocaceae; genus Nostoc; species Nostoc muscorum. The sequence goes on along the minus strand of NZ_JACJSJ010000003.1, from coordinate 63,600 downwards.
CACCATCCCCAGTCATGGCAACGACTTCACCCTTGGCTTTCAAAGCATTAACCAAGCGCAATTTTTGTTCGGGAACGGCTCGTGCAAAGATGTTTGTACTTTGAATGCGTTGTTCGAGTTCAGCGTCACTCATCAGATCCAATTCCGTTCCCGTCAGAATGGCTCCCATTTGCATCAATCCAATCTGACGGGCAATAGTTTGAGCCGTTCCGGGATAATCACCCGTAATCATAACTACTCGAATACCTGCGGTATAACATTCTTGAATTGCCGCCGCAACATTTGGACGCACTGGATCGGACAGTCCAACTAATCCGATAAATTGAAAAGGAAAGTCATGTTGCTCGTCGGGTAAATGATTTGGATTAAGCGATGGATGAGGCGGCAAAAATGGCGGTGGCGCATCAACAAGAGAGGCTTTGGCAACACCTAACACACGCAATCCTTGATTTGCCATTTCACTGATTTGGGCTGCCAGAATTGTCTGCTGTTGGGGCGTGAAATGACAGAGATCCGCGATCGCTTCCGGCGCTCCTTTGGCTGCAATTTCATACTGCTTACCGTCAGCTGACTGCCAAACGTGAGACATTGCTAGTAGCTGCGGTGAGAGCGGATATTCTCGCAACAGTATCCAATCGTCATGCAGATGTTCAGTATGTGCGAGATAGCGATTCTCTGAAGGAGAGGCTACGCCAACGCCCAATTCCTTAAATGCTTTCTCCATTGGATCAAAAGGATCTCTCTGACTTGCCAGAATGCAAAACTCGACTAATTCATGAACTGCTTCGGGGAGTGACTCTCCTAAATCCAATTCCAAATTATATGGGTGAGGGTTTTCTGCATGGTTGTATGCAAATAGCTGTTGTACTGCCATCTGATTCAGCGTCAGCGTCCCAGTTTTATCCACACACAGAACCGTTGCCGAACCCAAGGTTTCCACGGCGGAAGCGCGACGAGCTAAGACGTGTTTCTGAGAAATTCGCCATGCTCCCAAGGCTAAGAAAATCGTCACGACAACCGGAAATTCATTTGGCAAAATTGCCATCGCTAAGGTAATACCTGCGAGAAATCCTTTGAGCCAATCTCCTCGCGTGATTCCATAAATCACCACGATCGCCACACACAACAATAAAGCGATGCCAAACAGACGGCTCACCAACCGAGTCATTTCTTGTTGTAGCGGAGTTGGTTCCGGCTTCACTTTTTGTAAGGCGTTGCCAATCTTGCCCATCTCTGTTTGAGCGCCCACCGCTTGGACTTGAGCAATTCCCTGTCCCTGAACTACCAAGGTTCCAGAATATACAAAGGGCAACTCATCTCCCCCTGGACGTGCCATTTCCACGGTACCAGCGGCAGCAACTTTGCGAACGGGTAGGGATTCCCCGGTGAGTAACGACTCATCAGTTGAAAGATTTGTGCAAGATAGTACCATTGCATCGGCAGGTACGCGATCGCCTTCTGCCAACACTAAGACATCTCCTCGAACGACTTCTCGCCCTGCAATCCGTTTTCGCTCACCATCCCGAATCACCAAGGCGCGAGGACTGGAAAGATCGCGCAAGGCTTCTAGGGCGTGTTCGGTTTTACCTTCCTGGTAAAGGCTAATCCCGGTGATGAAGAAGACGAAACCAAGCAAAATCAGGGCTTCCTGTAGATCGCCTAAAATCCAATAGATGATACCCCCGCCGACTAGCAAGAGGAAGATCGGATCTTGAACGGTTTCCCAAGCGAACGATAAAATACTGCGAGAGCGAGCTGAGGGGAGTTCATTGTAGCCTTCGTCTTTGAGCCGAGCGATCGCCTCTTGCTCAGATAAGCCATCCACGGTATTGAGATCGACGGTGGAAACCATAATCCCGCTTTTTCCTATGAAACATAAAAAACAGAGCAATCCAACTTGATGTTAAATACCAAACTTGAAGAACTCGTGAGGTAGTATCAACGTTTATCCTGATTCACTTCCAAACAGGCTTCTTCACAAGCTGCATCCTGTGAGCAATTTGCTTTCGCAGTTCATCTTAATTTTGACTGACTGCTAACTCCATCAGTGGTTCGTCCACTTATCTCACTCTCATGGATGCGGTAGATTGCGATGGCTTCTGAACGTCCCTCAGCATCAATCCAAGTTCGATTGATCGCGGGTGAAAGCGTTGTATTGCGCTCTTTGATAAACTGCATTGCCCGATCAATTTCTGGACGCTCGGTGAGGCGTGAGGCTCGACCATTCACAATCACGCTGCGCCAATGACGGGGCCCGTGAATTTCTTCAACCTGTAGGCAGATTTCTGGATTCGCGTCTATGTCATGAGTCTTCATGCCCACGGTTGTAAACAGGTAGATGTCATCTTCTTCGAGATAATAATACATTGGCATCACGTAGGGTTTGCCTTCGTGTATGCAGCCGAGATGACCGTATCCTACTTGGTGTAGTAGTTCGTGTATTTCTTTTGAACTCATTTCATCAATATCTAACATTAATATTCTCCTAAAGATTCAGCTGATTGGTAGTGTATTAAAGATAAATATTCCACGCTTTACATCTGTTGTTAGATGGAGTGGATATGTGAAAGTCAATGATGAGAGTCAGTAGAATGTTCAGATAGGATGAGTAAAAAGATGAAGTTTATCACTGCTTTAAGCGCATGGCGTGCGTTAGCAGGCTATAGGCGAACCTAGAAAAATACACTACCTTCTGTTGATTAACTCTCGAACTCCGGAAAATTACTGATTAGTTCCCTGACTTATCATTATTTTGAGGTTGAGGCGCGATGAAGAACTTTCACTCAAAATTTTGTTAGCACAAATCATTGCTGAATAACAGGTAAAACTTCTAATTCGCTAGGATGAGTAACAACTTTACGTAGTCTATTACTAAAATAGATTACTTGATAGTTAGGCACAAGTTCTTTTTGTAGTTGCTTCCACAAACTAATTCCTTCATCCTCAAAAGCCGCTTCAGCCTCTAGACTGGAAAAACCCAGCGAATCACCAGGATTTTCCCAGTTCAATTTTGCATCGTAAACTTCTGCCCATTTATCCAAACGGCTAATAGTTTCTTTACTTAGTGGCAGTGTCTCTGGATCAATATCACCAGCTCGATCAGAACTAGCCCACCATAGTGGGTAGCATCCATAATCAGCCATGAGTTTGATTTTTGCTACCATAGTCTCTCTACCAAGTTATGGGGAAGTTCTGGGGTTAGCACCAACTATATAACCATTATCGCTTACAGTCACAGAAATATATTGGATTTTGCCATTGAAGGTAACTTCATAAATGGTACGAGTTTTTCGTTTTCCTTGATAACCAGTCACTCTACCTTGAGTAACTGCTGCAATTATCGCATCTGGTATCTGCTCTGGTTCAATACCCTGATTTAGGAACTCCAAAGAATGTTGTTCCAGTATGTGCTGGAGTCCTGCTTCAGTATTTCCCTCTTCTAAAAATACAATTTTGCCATCAGTTTGCTTAGCAATCCGCACCATTTTTTCTGGACTGTGCTTAATGCCAGCCTGACATAGTGCCGCTAATAATGCCGCTTTGTCATCGTTCATATTTTATTTAGTTATTTTAAATAATTGTGAAAATAAATATATAAAAAATCATATGAAAATATAATATCTCATAATTTAAGTTGTGTCACTATATTTAATAATGAAACGAAAAAATAGGGGCAAAGAGTATACATAACTCCTTACCCCTCAATCTTCTCGATGAACTGCTAAACTACGCGCCTACAGCTTCCTTCGCGGCGTACAACACTTCAGCATTGATTTCCTTGAAACCCCGATCGCGGGCAAATTTTTCAGTATTACGCTTCACTTTCCCGCGCACAAATCCCGGAATTTTATTCAATTCTGCTTGACCATCTTTTGTCCAACTCAGGTCAGAATCCGCGGAAATTCCTTTAGTAATTACTTCCTTGGTATCATGACCTCCAAATATTTCTAAAAGATGATCTTCCATTCCTAAAGTGAAGGAATTGTAGATTAAATCTGTAATTTGATTTGTACCTTCGTAACCCATAAATGGTTTGTAACCAATGGGGAAATTTTGGACGTGGATGGGTGCAGCAATTACACCGCAAGGAATATCCAAGCGCTTACCAACGTGGCGTTCCATTTGGGTGCCGAAAATAGCCGAGGGTTCGACGCGAGCGATCGCATCCCCAATTGCGCCATGATCGTCTGTAATCAGCACTTCATCACAATATTCGCTCACCTGTTCCCGGAACCAGTCTGCATCATATTTGCAGTAGGTTCCAGCCCAAACTACGTGAATCCCCATTTCTCTTGCCAAAATCTTAGTGATGGCGGCGGCGTGGGTGTTGTCGCCAAATACCACTGCTTTTTTGCCGGTCAAGTTTTGACAGTCAATGGAACGGGAGAACCAAGCAGCCTGTGATACATGCAGGGTTTGCTCGTTTATGAAATCTTCGTAGTTAACATCAGCGCCTTGGGCGTTAATTACCTGCTGAATTTTACGGATACACCGAGCAGTTTCCACTACACCCATTGGGGTAATGTCTATATAAGGTGTGCCGAATTGTTCTTCTAGGTAACGAGCTGTAGTCAAACCAAGTTCCCGGTAAGGCACCAGGTTAAACCAGGCTTTGGGCATCTTCTTCAAGTCCTTCACCGAAGCACCTTCGGGAATTAAGGTATTTACCTCAATCCCCAAGTCAGCCATCAGCCGTTTGAGTTCGGTGCAGTCGTGATTGTTGTGGAAACCGAGGGTGGTAGTACCGATAATGTTAACTGAGGGCTTTTCGGTTTTGCCTTCTGCTAATTCGCCCCGCTTCCGGGCTTTTTCAATGTAGTATTGGACAATTTGATCGAGAGTGCGATCGGCTGCTTGCAGTTCGTTGTAGCGGTAATGGTTCACATCCGCCAGCATTACGTCCCCTTTGGCTTCCAGTTGCGCCCGTTCTACAAAGTTGTGTAAGTCTTCTTGCAAAATGCTAGAAGTGCAGGTGGGAGTTAACACAATTAAATCTGGGTGTTCCTCGGCATCTTTGCGGGTGATGTTATCTACCACCTTTTCCTGAGAACCGCGTGCCAAAACGTTGCGATCGACAACACTGGTTGTCACCGGAGTGAAATCCCTCTCCCGCGATAGCATAGAGCGCATGACGTTGAAGTAATCATCCCCTAGTGGCGCGTGCATGATTGCATGAACGTTTTTAAAAGAACTAGCGATTCGGAGAGTGCCGATATGGGCTGGGCCTGCATACATCCAGTAAGCCAATTTCATTAGTATCTTCTCCTTTTTCAACTAAAACAACACGGAGTCCCATAAGAGTTGGACTATAAGTGCATGATTATTTATTCAATCGTTTTTGATTGTCGCAAAACTTGTATCTCTCATGAAGTGAAGACTTGTAAGGGTTTTGTCTGGAATTCGTAGCCGTAAGCATCCCCCAAACCTCGTTCCTGATTGGAATCTAGCTTCTGAGTTTAACAACATTCCTGTTGCTTTTTTAAAATAAATCTTAATTTTTCGGCAAATTTGTTTTCAATTTGGGGCGGTGTGTTAATCATCACCAATAAATTGAGAAAATTTACAGCAGAATTCAAAAGTTGGCGTTGCTGATTGAAAGTATAAATGAGCCTGACGCAAAGACGCAAAGAATCATTGTTGAGTCTATCGAAAAATCTCAATTTATACTGGGATTCAGCAAAGCCCAAAAGTCAGAATTCAGAAGTCAGAATTAATCAGGCTTGCATATCCAAGCTTAATAATTGACACAAAATCAAACAGGTATACAACTATTGATTTTCAACCATTCTGAATTCTGAATCCTGAATTCTTAGAGAGTGATGTTAGTTACTGCCGAAAAATTTCTACTTTTTGTAACACTACCTCTTGATTTGGACGATCTCTAGTCGTGGGTACATTGGCAATCTGGTTGACTACATCCATACCTTCCACAACTTCACCAAAAACACTGTGTTTGCGGTCAAGGTAAGGCGTTGGTACTTCTGTAATGAACCATTGCGAACCATTAGTACCGGGTCCTGCATTTGCCATTGAGAGGATACCCGCACTAGAGTGTTTCAATTCGGGATGAAATTCATCTCCAAATTGATATCCCGGCCCACCAGTACCCCAACGGTTAGCCATATCCAGATAACGAGTCAGGGGATCGCCACACTGAATCATAAAATCAGGGATGACTCGGTGAAAGCGAATCCCATCGTAGGCAGGAGTACCCTTGAGAGATTGACCAGTTTTAGGGTCTTTCCAGTCAATTGTTCCAGTTGCTAGACCGACAAAATTTTTGACTGTGTTGGGGGTTTTCTCTTCCTCTAAACGAACTACAATTTCCCCCAAGGAAGTAATTAAACGAGCGTGAAGTTTGCCATCGCCGGGAATATTAATTTCTGGAAAATTCATGAGTTATCCTATGAATCAAAACTGCAATGATTTGAGCTATTATCAGCTTATCAGCATTTAACTAATTCGTAATTCGTAATTCGTAATTCGTAATTCGTAATTATTGGTAGAACACCACACCAAAATTTATGAGTTGGTGATTTTGAATTAGTTGGTGTCTAAATCCTCAACTAATTAAATTACGAATTACGTTAGCGTAGCGGGGCGTAGCCCATTATCAATTACGAATTATTTGAAGTTACAGGTTTACAGATTACCAAAAAAATCAACCACGAAAATTTAAGAAAAAGAATATTTTACTCTGGTAAATTAATAGCTGGATTGCGGCTAAAGAATCCTCTAGGTACTAGCTTAAATCCAACTCGATGAACAGGCATCACAGGCCAATCTTCCGATCGCGGAATATGAGTCACGCCCATTGTGTACCATAACACGATATCTTCACCCATCAGCGATTCATCGTCTGCAATATATTTAGGTAAACCCTGTCTAGGTTGAGTTTGATTGGGATAATCGCCGCCAGCATAAAGTTCGCTAGGTTTATATTTTGTTACCCAAACGTGGTGTGTGGCAAATTCTGCTCGTTGCCGGATTTTTGAGCCTTCTACAGGAAAAAACATGGAATTTCCTTCTGGCATCAGCATATATCCAGGTGTAGCACCGAGAGCATTCTTTTTATCTGCACTCACAATCATCCATTTTCGACTGTGTTTCATATCCAAATCGCGCACAGCATCTGTTTCTTTGGCTAATGGGTTTTCTGCCAGTACCATCGCATTTCCTAAAGGATTTTTTTCATCCATCGGCAAAGCGTTAACATTCATTTCCATCACGGAATTAGCTTTACCATCTACATCCAAATCTAGGCGATAGTTGAAAAAGTGCTGGTGATTTACTCCTATAATGTTTTTTGCAATTAGCTGACCATAGGAATTTTCTTGGGATTGTTTTTCGGCAGACGTTCCCTGTGCCAATACAATACCTGTTAATTCGTTTTGTACTTCTAAAGTTCCATCCTGATGAAAGATCCAATTCAGGCTGTAATCGTAGTTGTCAATTGCCACCGTCATCGTCATCACTAATTCTCGATTGCGACGGACATCATTACGTTGAGTATTATACTCATAATGTTTCCAGAGCATTCCATTATCGCGTTCGTAGATACCGATAACCCCTGGCATTTTGTAAGGTTCTCCCTGTTCATCAGCAAATATTGCATCTAACAATAGGCCGTTTTCAGGAATTTCCTTACCTAACTCCATCTTATTTGCTAATAAACCAAGGTTATATTCCCCAACATCAAAGGCATTTCTAAATGACCAAGTAGGCTCAGGATCGCCATAAGGAACTACCATTTCTGAGAGACTAGCGCGGTATAAAACTGGCCGGAGATTTTCTCCATCTTTGTGTGTCACTTGGTACAGCATCAAACCACTACGGGGATGCATTAAATAGCGAAAATTCCAACCCTGCCAGCTAATTTGATTATCATTAATTTGGAAGCTTTTACCATTAGGTTGTAGCATTTTTAATGCTTTGGGTGGTGAAAGTAATTTGCCCAAAGATTTAACATCGTAGTTCCAATTTTCTTGAGAGAAAGGCACTTTTCCCCTATCAACAACACTGGCAATTTTACCAGTATTTAAATTTACCGTTGCTACCACTCCTTCAATCGGACTACCGTAATAATTCCAGTGTTTGCCCATATAGTAAGATAAGCCCCGACAAAGACGATTACCTGTTTTTTCTTCCTGTTCACTCAGGATTCCTGGTGCCCACCAACTGATTTTGACTCGCTCAAAATCGCTAATTCCCCGCCTTTGCATCGCCGCTTGCCATCGGGGATCGGCTTTAACTACCTGGGTTGCTAGTTCATATTCTGAATTGACGAGTGCGGGTTGGACAGAGGGTATTTCTTTCCAGGAATTTAAGGTTTTGCTGGTTAAATCAACAACTCCCTCAAAAGTTTTGTTTTGGGAACGTTCATAGATTACCAAAAAAGCTTTACGGTTAAAAACTTTACCAGGTGTGAAATTTAGAACTTCTTCTTTATCTGGTTCTTGTAAAGCAATCAGTGGAAAAGCAGCCATTTCGCTCAAAATTTTTTCTCTTTTGACAACCGAAACAGCTGTACTAATTTCTGCCTCAGTTAACGCACTTAAAGGATGAGAAATTGAAACCTGCTGAGCAGATAGTCTTCCCATTAATGCAAATGAGATAGAAATGACAACAATGATGGCAATAGCCAGCCAAAAAAAATACCTTAGCCGCTTAATCATCTTTTACATTTTGACAAAAGACGTACAGTTATCTATTTCCAAGCCTAAGCCTGAAAACCGATAAATTCAGAGGCTAAAGGTAAATTAATTTGGGAAGAGGTGGGGAGTGGGGAGTAGGGAGTGGGGAGTGTGGGGAGAGGGGGGAGATTAGAAAAAAGCTTCCCACACCTTCTACACCTCCCAATACCCCATTCCCAATGCCCTAATTTATGCAGAAACTAAACGACGTAAAGATTCAGCGCGGCGTTTAGCAATAGAGTTATTTGGAGCAAATTTGAGTGCTTCTTCGTAAGTTTGTAATGCTTGAGTAGTTAATTTTTTCTTCTCATAGGCGTGACCAAGATTATTTAACGCTGTCACATAATCTGGTTGAAATTTTAGGGCTTCTTTGTACTGACGAATTGCTAGGTCATATTGCTCTTGAATAAAGTAAACATAGCCTAGTCCATTGTAAATGGGGGCAACATTTTCTTCTCCCTCTTCTTGGGAAGCTTTCAGAGCTTTTTGAAATAATGCGATCGCCTGAGAATACAATTTTTTTTCGGAATAGATACTCCCTAACTCGTAATATTCTTGAGTAGTGCCCTTTTCTTTCTCTAATTTCTTTCGTAACTTAGAAAAAGAGCTTTCAACCTTGCGAGTTTTGAAAATTTGGCGAAAAACACCCACAACTGTAAATGTGAGCAAACCTACCAAAATTGAGAGATAAACTACGGCTAGATTATTATCCATTGCCTGCAAATACAAATATTAAAAGTTGGTTCTGTATCTATTATCAGCCTATTGGGGAGATGAGGGAGATGAGGGAGATGAGGAAGACAATTCTTCACTCTTGTACAGACGCGATTAATCGCGTCTCTAACTCAGCACAGACGCGATTAATCGCGTCTCTACCTCACTTATGGTAAACCCCAATATTGGGCGCGTTGAGCGAGCCAACCTTCTGCTATGTAACGAGCGATCGCTTCATTGACTCGTCTTCTTAATTCATCGTACTGCAATCCTTTAGGCATCACCACAGACAAGGGTTCAGTTGATAGCTTGATTGCTAGTAATCGATATTGGGGATATTGTTGCACCCAACCGCCCAGAACGCTGGCATCTGCGGCAAAGGCGACAACGGCGTTATTTTCCATTTGCTCTCGCGCTTCTTGGTAGGAATTCACTCCTACTAACTCGGCGTTGGGCAAATAGTACCGTAGTTTGGCAATTGTACTGGAGTTATTAAGTACAGCAATTTTTTGTTTTGCCAAATCCTTTAACTGCTGCACAGAAGCATCTTTTGTAATTAATACGGTGCTATCCAAGTAGTAGGGAACACTGAAATTAACTACGCGGGCGCGTGAAGCAGTTGCTGTTACCCTGGCGATCGCTAAATCAACTTTCTTGTCTAAGACTACAGACAAGCGATCGCGATTCGCTACGGGTTGAAATTTGACAGCATCTTTTTTACCTAGCAAGTCAAGTGCCAACTGCTGTGCCAAGTCAATTTCTAAGCCTTGCAAATTGCCGCTATCATCTTTAAATCCCAAAGGACGCAAGTTGTCTTTAACTGCAACAGTTAAATATCCCCGTTGCTGTATTTTTGGCATTTCGGCGGCAGATGCAATTAATCCAGTGCCCACAAAGCAAAAGCAGCAAATCCAAATAATAGTAGCGGATAATACCAGATGTAACCGAGTAATTGCTTGCCATCTGTTACATCGGTTATTCATCCGTTACCACCTTTATGCTTTAGCTTGGTTAGCTAATTCTGCGACTTTGCCGAAGCTTGCAGGATCGAGTACTGCTAGTTGTGCCAACATCTTGCGATTTAGTTGGACATCAGCTTTTTTCAGGTTACCAATCAACTGGCTGTAACTCAAGCCGTGTAGTCTTGCAGCAGCGTTGATGCGGGTGATCCAGAGGCGACGAAAATCGCGCTTTTTCTTTTTGCGATCGCGGTAGGCACTCCGTAGCGCCTTCATCACTTGTTGGTTGGCAGTTCTAAACAAAGTCGAGTGGGAACCGCGAAAACCTTTAGCTATTTTGAGAATTTTATTGCGGCGTTTGCGAGCTACGTTACCGCGTTTTACCCGTGTCATAACTTAATTCCTGAAAGACTTACAAATATGGGAGCATCAAGCGCACATTATCTTCATCGCGTTCATCTACAAGTGTAGTCTTGGACAGATTACGCTTTTTGTTAGAAGTTTTATGTTCTAAAAGGTGGTTTTTGAAAGCTTTGCGACGGACGATTTTGCCGCTGCCGGTGGCACGGAATCGCTTCGCTGCTGCTTTACGAGTCTTGAGTTTAGGCATTGTCTAGCTTTAATTCGACACAATCCCTCATTATATACTACTTGATTTGCTTTAATGGCAATTAATTCAACGATTTTAAACAATCACGAAGCTCTAAAACGGAACTTATCGCCAAGCTTATACTATTGGTAAAAACGACTACATCTATGCCGTTATGACAAGATTGCAATGTAATTTAAAGACTTAGTAAAAGTATTATGTTAAATATGTAACTCTACTTAAGTGCTTTTACAATAAAACATAGATGTAAATATATTTGTTTGTAGCTTAGATGAAGAAGTTTGTACTGACGGCGGGGATAGGCTTGTTGTTGAGTTTTTTTGCCAGCAAAGAGGCTAAAGCGGCTAATTTTACCTTTAATCCCACAACCACTTTTGAAGTAGGAGATGGTTTTTTCAGTGAACCATTCGATGGTAATGGCGACACTGATGCAGTATTTCCCGGTAACTTCGATACCGTTGTCAGGGGTACAGTTGGTGAAAACAGTGAAAATGCGGAATTTGACATTAGTGGTTTTTCTATTCCACCTTTAGAAACCATCACTAGTGCAATTTTTGAGGCAACTGGGCTATCAAATCAAGTATTTGGGTTGGGTGTTAGCGGTGAAAGACCAACCAGTTTGGGGGTTCGTGGCTACGTAGGTAACGGAGTAGCTGATGCCTCTGATTTTCAGGCTGGAACTATCTTAGATACTGTCAATGTTTCACCAAGCTATGTACAAGAAACCTACAACTTTGATGTGACTGCATTTATCCAAAATTTAGTCAGTAATGGAAATTCCTTTGCAGGTTTTGGTGTCCGCGCCCAAGATTTTGGAGGTCTATCTTTAGATCGTGGTACTTTCTCTGGTAATCGACCACGACTCATAATCACCACTGCTCCTACAGCTAGTGTTCCTGAACCCTCTGCTACTCTGGGTTTGTTAGCCTTTGGTATTTTAAGTGGTAGTTCAGTACTTAGGCGTAAACAGCAAAGAAGCAGTTATAAGTCGTCGTAAACAAGGATATACCAAAACCCGAAAAATCAAAGCCAGTAGTATTAACTTTTACTAATCGTGCTGACTTTGAAATTTGATCGGGAAGATGGCGAAATCATTGGAGTGAATCCCTCAAAATCCATACTTTGTGGGTAAAATTCACGATATTGATTTGGCTATCATCGCCGAAGTGACGACACATTCAGGAAATTGGCGCTTTAATGCGGGAAAAACCGGACAAGGCGCTTGTTCTTGTAAATTCTCCGGCTTACTCCAAGTAAAAGGTGCTTTCTGCGCCGCAGACATCCATAACAGAAGTTTTGCTCGTGTCATGGCAACGTAGAGTAAACGGTACTCTTCAGATATTTTTAACTGCTTTGCTAGCTCCCATGCTTGCGTCACATCCGGTATGGTAGATTCTCCGTGGAGAGCAGCACGAATTTGGGCACGGGCTACTTCTGATAAGGTAAAATCCCCTAAGAACTGGCTTTGGGGAGGAACCCAAAATCTGCCAGGAATTAGGTTTTCGTGCAGAAAGGGAATAAAAACATAATCCCAGTCCAGTCCTTTGGCTTTGTGCATAGTAATAATCGTCAGTTGACCGCGACGGGTGTAACGTTCTTCGGAATCTTCGGTTTCTACTGGTTCAAACCGTTCTGAACTGACGATTTCACTTAAAGCTGACAGCATTGCCCTCATTGAACTATTGCTAGCTATCTGCTGGTTTACCCGTTCTGCGAGTTTATCAGCAGTTGCCAATTCCGCTTGGTCGTAGTTTAAGGTCAAGGCGAGGAAAGAAATTAACTGATACAAAGGCAGTTCCAAACGAGCGCGGAGTAAACTCCGACACAAGTGTGCGGCTTTTTGTACTAGTTCTGGTTGGGGTGCTGCTAGGGGACTGGGATACAAAAATTCTTCTGGGAGACTAGCAAGGGCGTTGAGGTCTTGGGTAGGAATTAATTGACGCTGCACCAATGCTTCTAGGGCGGCTTTGAGGTAATCAGGAGAGTGGGGGCGATCGCAAAATTGGAGCAATGCCAAAATTTCTTGGGGTACATGAGAACGGCGATCGCGTTCTCCCACATCATAAAGTGTAATGTTATGCTCCTTACACACAGGTGCTAAAGCCTCTGCGAGCCATCGTCCTTGGCGATTTTCTCGCACCAAAATCGCTGCACTATGTTTTGTTGGATCTTCCCCAAATAACTCGATCGCTCTTTGAGATAACAATTCAACAGTGTGATAAATATCACGCGGAGCATATAATTCCAGTCCTCGCCCTACTGCTGCTGGGTTGGCGTTCGCTTGCGGATCGCCAGCGTCAACAGGACGAATTGTTTGCAAGCGAAATGGTACTTGTCGATTATCAGTATCAGGGAATGGGGACTGGGGACTGGGGATTGGGGACTGGGGGTTTGTTACCGACCACTGATTATTGATCCATTTGAGGGCAAAGTTAGCAGCTTCAATAATTATTCTCGTACTGCGACCGGCTTGATCCATCGTCGCCAATCGTTGAATGCGATCGCACTCTTCGCAAAATTGCCGAAAATAAATCGGATCGGCTGGCGTAAAGGTCGAGTTAATCGCTTGGTTAGGATCGCCGACACGTACCAAGTTGAGTGGGGAGTGGGGAGTGGGGAGTGGGGAGTGGGGAGTTATTCTTCTTGTCCCCGCGTCTTCTTCGGAATTACTCGCCAAAATTTCCAACAACTGCGTCTGTAGCGGGCTAGAATCCTGGGCTTCATCTTCAAAGACCGCGAATACTTGGTTTTGCTCGATGCGGCGGGCACTGTCGTTTTCTAATACGCGCAGTGCGGCTAAAATCATATCGTCGTAGTCAATGAAGTCACGCGATCGCATTAAATTTTGATATTGCTCGTACAATCCCGCCGCTACACTCAAAATTGCATATTCGTCTGTGGTTTGTTGACTCCACTCTTGCAACTTTTCTGCTGATATCCCAGAACTTTTGGCTTCATGAATGACTGTATTAGCTAATTCTGGTAAGACTTCTGTTCGTAGCACCGATTGGCGACGTAACCTTTCTGTTTCTTCTCCGTCAAATTGATGACCTTCTAATAACCGCAAATATCGTTCTGGATTATTCCCAATCCATTGTTCTACGGCTGTGCGAATAAAACGGTGACTTTGGGTTGGTGTAATTAGTGTGACGTATTCTAACTGCAACCCTGATAAATCAGGATGGCGGCTGGCAATGTTCAACGCTAAACCGTGTAACGTATAGACAAAAAAGCCTGTTTGAGGTAGAGATAAATCATCTCGTAAGTATTTGCGAATCTTGGCTTTAATATTGGCAGCAGCGGAACGAGTAAAGGTGACAACTACCAACTGACGGCGGGAAAAGGAGCGCGACTCGGTAGAACGTTCATACTGACGTGCGATGGCGATCGCTGCTGCCGCCGCCATCCCGGTGGATTTGCCTGCACCAGGAACAGCAGAAATAGCTAGAGGCCCAGATTGCCAGTCAGCCATTTGTTGCTGTCCAGGACGCAGACTATTGCGGATACGTGCTACGGCTTCTGCTCGTGCAGATGACACGAGCGATCGCTGCAATACTTCTGAGTGGAGATGTTCTTGAGGCACAGTAATAGGTAAGGTACTGGGGATTGGGGACTGGGGACTGGGAATAAAGGTGTACCTAGCTTATATAAAAATCAAATATGAGTCCTATGTGACAGTCAGGTTATTTTTTGAATATAGCGGTTCTTGTGCTTTCTGTGTAACTTTGTGCCTCCAGGATGAGGGAGTTTGATGTTTTGAACCTCAAAGTTGCACCTTTTTACTCGAACATTGAGTCTTTGAACTCGAAGGTTGAGTCTTTGAACTCGAAGGTTGAGTCTTTGAGGTTCAAAGCCCTATTTGCTGCTCTTGTCCAATGAATTTGATGTCTGCGGCTTTCCCAGGTTTCATCAGTCATGTATAGTCCAATACGGTTCAGTTAAGGATTTTTTGCAGAACCATAGACCTGTAGAGACGTTGCATTGCAACGTCTCTACATTGTTCGCGGAATAATAGTTTTAGTCTTATCCTAAGCGTATTGATGTATAGTTTGGGATCGATGGTTTCATATCAAACTCGGGTAATTACTTATTATTAAAATCTCTTTGCGTCCCCGCGTCCCCGCGTCAGAATCCCTCAATCACTTATCAACGCGTTATTATAGAGGCTATCTGAAATCACTAAATCGGAGTTGCGAGGTGTCTAGCGATGACCATCTCCCTAGAACAATCTAGCCAATCTCCCCTAATGTTCCAGCAGCATGATGCGACTTGGCAAGACTATGTGGCAGTCCGAGATAACCCGGATATTGATTGGCGTAAGATCGCATTTTATCAGGGATGGTTGTGGGTTGATATGGGAACAGAAGGACTGGGACACTCTTCTTTTAGCGATTTGATAACAATGATTTTTGGGTTCTGGGCATTCTTGCACCCAGAGGTAGTGCTGCAATCTTACGGGCGCTGTCTAATTGAAAACCCAGAGACTCACGCCTGTGCCCCAGACTTAGTGCTGTACAAAGGTAAAGATATTCCTAAATGGGAAGTTGGCCAACCGCGTCGGATTATTCTCGATCGCCATCGTCTGCCTGATTTAGTTGGAGAAATTGCCGATACAACCTTGGGCATCGATCTTGATGAGCAGAAGCAACTTTACGCCAGTTTAGGAATTGCTGAATACTGGGTGATTGATGTCAAAGGAATGCGGCTGTTTGCATTTGGTTTAACAGCAACGGGTATATATCAGCCAATCCAAGTTTCCCAGGTTTTGACGGGTTTAGCGATCGCCCTTGTAGAACAAACGCTCGAACGATTAGCCGAAGGAACCAATACCGCAGCAGCGAATTGGTTGATGCAGCAATTCCAAACGGCGAACTAATGCAATCCGATTTGATTTGGAGAATCACTCGTAGAGGTAAGGGACTGGGGACTGGGGAATGGGGACTGGGAAGAAGCAGGGGAGCAGCGAGCAGAGGGGAGGAGCTTCTCCCCTGCACCCTGCCCCCTGCCCCTCTTTATCTCCCTCATCCCCCTCATCTCCCTCATCCCCAATAGCTATAAAACTTTACATTAAATCTTCCCCTTGACAGTGAACACACTGGTTTCTGGGTAAACTAAAAAAAGCACTGGCTATCCCAGCAGCATAAGGCTTGGAGCTTATCACAGACAACTCGAAGGGGTATATAAAATGCTCAAGACAAGTTACGACTTTGACCAGGCTATCCTACCCGCAGGATCTTCATTAAAGACTAATATTCTGCTACGTTTTCGTGCTGACATAGCTGAATCTGCCCGACGTAACCTGAACCTTTCTCTGGTAATTGACCGCTCAGGCTCTATGGCAGGCGCTCCTTTGCACCATGCGCTCAGAGCCGCTGAGTCTGTGGTGGATCAACTTGAGCCAGACGACATTCTCTCAGTGGTTGTTTACGATGATGAAGTGAACACAGTTGTAACGCCTCAGGCTGTGACTAACAAATCTGCACTGAAAAATTCTATCAACAAAGTCAGAGCAGGCGGTATTACTAACTTATCTGGCGGATGGCTCAAAGGCTGCGAACATGTCAAAAACCAACTCAATCCCCAAAAAATCAACCGTGTTCTACTGCTTACCGATGGTCATGCCAATATGGGCATTCAAGACCCGAAAATACTGACGGCGACATCGGGGCAAAAAGCTGAGGAAGGCATTACCACAACTACCTTAGGTTTCGATCAGGGTTTTAATGAAGACTTGCTCATCGGTATGGCCAGGGCTGCTAACGGCAATTTCTACTTTATTCAGAGCGTCGATGAAGCAACTGAAGTGTTTAGCATTGAGCTAGATAGTCTCAGAGCAGTGGTAGGTCAAAATCTCAAGGTGACAGTTGAGTTGGCTGATGGTGTCAGTCTTGTAGATACGTTAAGTTTGGCTAAAGTTAGCTATGACGCTGGTCAAACCGTCATCACCTTGGGAGAACTTTATGAGGGTGAAGACAAACTTTTGGGGTTGAGTCTAGAGATATCCTCTGCTCAACTCGGCGAATTACCTGTGATGAAGTTGCATTACAGTGCTGATGTCGTACAAAATGACGTGATTCAAAGTGTGTCCGGCACAGCGGATATCGTCGCCAAAGTTGGCACCGTTGAGGAAGCAGCCCTCGCCTCTTCGAGTCATATCATCCTGGAACTCAGCCGCCTCACCATAGCTAAAGCTAAAGAGACAGCATTGAATTTAGCTGAGCATGGCAGACATGAGGAAGCTGAGCAAATCCTCCGGGCGCTGGTGAAAGATTTGCGCGATAAAGGGTTGAATGAGAATTTTGAAATTGCTGAAGAGATAGATCAGCTAGAATATTTCGCGGGTCGAATTGCCCAAAAAGCTCTGGGGAATGCCGGACGTAAAGAGTTGCGGGATCAGAGTTTCCAGACAATGACACGCAATCGCAGCGATTTGGTGGCTCGCGGTGTTACGGCTGGGGATGAAGTGTATGGGATGCCGGTTGTCAATGAAGTTGGTTCGGGTGTAGAGCTACACTGTGTGCGTGAAGGCGGTAAGCTGCGAATCAAAGTCATATCCGATGGGTACGATTCCACCAAGAACGTCCAATTTCCGAGATCGATTCGTGCCGAGGGCGCACGCTATGTGGTTGAAACACTGGAACTTTCAAGTGATGGCACCTTCTACCGTGTCGGTGGTAAGATAACCCGCCTTGCTCGACCTGGTGAATCAGATATCTTCGTTGCTCCTAGACAATCGAGGTCAACTAGTACAGGCAAAGCATCCAAAGGTCCTGCGAGTGCTGCCGACCTGCCCACAACTGATACTGTAAAGGATGGTGTTCTTGTTCAGTGCGTCAAAGATGGCAGTAAGCTACGTGCTAGAGTGGTTTCTGACGGATATGAACCGGATTGGAACATGCGTTTTCCGCGATCGGTTCGTGAAGAAGGAATGCTTTATGTAGTGGATGAAATTAAAACAGCGCCCGATGGCAAGTCCTACATTGCCTGTGGTGAAATTAAGCGATTTGTGCAACCCACCATCACCAATTGAATTCAACACCGTTGAAGCAAATGAACGAAAGCTATGTAGGATTCCTACTAGCTTTTCTTCTTTAGATACTCTGCAATTGCCTCAGCTACATTGTCTTCAGGGCTATACACCTGTGAATTTGGATTTTCAGCATGGAGCTTGTCAAGATAGGCGTGTAAGGCTTCTTGATTATCGCGATGTTCTAAAACATAAGCTCGAAGTTCAATAGCAGTCATAGTAGCAAAATCTGGTTTGACGCTCATACCAACCTCCAATTGAGATTACGCCTCGATCGCTGGACTATAATCATTTGGGTTATCAAAGCCTGCAATCCAAGCGGCTGCTTGATGGCAGCTTTGCATATATGGGGGAACGCGCAGAATATGAATGTGTCCTGTAGATGGACAAGTCACTTTCAAAACCATAAACGGCTCGTCATCCTCAAAAGGAATGCAGATCAGTTGACGTTCTCCACCAGCGTCTCTATCCCGATGACGGACTAACCCTCCCACTTGCTGCAAAAATCTCTCGTATCCCAAACGTTCAATCAGCACGCGGCGCAGTTCAACGTTCTCCATGTTGAGGATATCTTGCCCAGTTATGGAGTCCGACGCAAAGGCAATGGCATCACTCACCTGCACACCTCGCCAGCGCAAAACGAAACCATGTCCTCCAGGTAAACTGGTAATCCCACTCCCAGCTAACTCAATCCAATGGGTGACATGCAGACCTTTGGCAAGGGTCGTCAGATTTACACAATCGCTGATATCCAGACTTTCACAGGTGAGATTTTCAGGTAAATTGTAAAGTTGCGACGCACCGCTCAAATCTAGATGACCCAAAACGCGCATCCCATCCCATGCGCGATGCTCAAGGATGAGTTTTCTAGCACGTTCCGCCGACACAGGCTCGTGGCTTTGCTGCGGATGCTGCTTGACTGGCCTATTCGGTACGCGCCCACCTGACATCATCTTCAACATTAGTCCACAACCTCTACGTAAGCGTCAGGGCGGTATTCGCGTTGTCTCCAGACACGGTAAAAACCCTGAGGTAATTCAATCGCCCGATGTTCTTCATGAACTAAAGTGGCAGTTGGTTCTTTAACTTCAAGAAAAAGCTCGCTACCATTTGCCCACAACTGCACAGCATGGGATTGGTGGATGCGATGGCTGTGTCCTGTGAGTTCACCATGAGCCAGAGTTGCACCTACGCGTCTTTGAGCGCCGACTGGTAAGCTAGCAATTCTTCTGAGTAGAACGTCGCCATGTCTGTAGAGCATACCAGCTTGATTAGCTTGGGAGTCATTACGGTTGTTCAACATCTTCTTATTATACAAGATGTTGGGCATGAGGAGATGAGGGAGATTAGGGAGATTAGGGAGATTAGGGAGATGAGGGAGATGAGGGGTACAGGGGAAGTAGCAGTAAGTCTTTCCCCTCTGCCCTGAAACGTCTGCTCCCCATGCCCCATGCCTCATGCCCAATAAATTTGACTTTATTCGTCAATCTGCCATGAATCTTTAGTCAATTCTTCATCCAGAATTTTCTTAGCACGGACAATAATAATGATTCGTCCTAGTAGAGGAATTTCTGGCTCAGTTTCAAACCATTGAAAATCTAATTCACCAGCGTTTTCAACAACAAAGTAGTTGGAAACATCCCATTGTCGTTGGGCACGATCTACTACTATTACCACTGGTTCTGTTCGACTTTGGTTGGGCAAGCGATCGCTAGAAGCTAAAATCGCTACTGGATCTTCTGCTGCTAACAGTACTTGCCAACCCGGTAAAGGCACCCAAGCTTGTTCTCCGGCAAATTTGACCATACGAAATGGTTCAATTTCTGTGATTAAGGGCACAGCTTGCAAGTCTTGTGCTGATACTGGGAACTCGCCCACTACTGGCACGATTCGAGGCAATTGTTCTTCAGATTCTAGGCGGTAAAAGGGTAAAATTGGAGCCGGACGCTTGGGAACAGTGGTAAAATCAGTCAGTAATTGTTCGATTTGTTTCCTGGCTGCTGGTGTGTGAGCAAAACGCAAACCCTTGGCAATTAAGCGCGATCGCTCTTGTAAATCTGAGTTTTGGCGTGCCAGTTTCCAAGCTTGGTGAGCAACTGCATCTCCAGGATGGTTGGAAAATCCTTCTGGTAAAGTGCGGAAATAAGAGAATTCTTTGATTGCTTTGGCAACTTCCCGCGCTTCATCGGCATCGACTTTGTGAATGAAGATCAGTTCAGCTGCGGCGGCGCGTTCTTCTTGGGTGAGCAAACGCAATTCGTATAAAACATCACTGCCGCGGGCGCTATAGTGCGATCGCGTGGCTTCGGAAACTCCAAATTTTTCTAAAGAATTGTAAACTTGAGAACCAACAATCACCTGATTTTGTTGAATCGGCTCAAATCCAGTGGCTTCAAAAATTTCTTGGGGATTGTAGCCAGTTTTCTGCAACGAGGCGATCGCTGTTCCCCATTCCACCCAGTTACCTTGTTTTTGCCTCAATTTTCGCAGTAACTCTTGTGCTACATCATTGTTAGTATTTTCGGGATTCTGAGCGTTGGGTGGTAGATCAGTCATAAATCGGTGTGTGAGCTTCAATTTGAGAGGTTGGTTAATACCTCATGAGCAAGTTTTATTCTAATCCATGAACTGCCCAGAGCTACTGGGTTGAGTTGAACTGTGACAAGTTCAACTCGATAACCTAGATATTTCGGCAAGTAATTTTTTCCGTGCTGAACAATTAAATGTGTCTAAAAATATGATTCTACTCCGTAAAAACCCATGAGAACATACAGCTATTCTCAATTAAGCTTGGTATGGAATATAACAAGATCAATGAAATATTTAAGGGAAATATCTTATGGATAATCCTAGCCTCGAAATTGATAAAATCCAGTATCAAGTGATGACTCTCGAACGACCAAAAAAACTGAAAATTCTGGTAGTTGACGATGAGCCAGATAATCTCGATCTGCTTTATCGCACTTTTCGACGCGATTTTAATGTTTTGAAAGCTGATAGTGGGGTGAATGCCTTACAAGTTTTGGCAGCAGAAGGCGAGGTAGCGGTGATTATCTCCGACCAAAGGATGCCAGAAATGAAAGGAACTGAGTTTCTCAGTAAGACTGTACCTCAGTTTCCCGATACAGTTAGGATAATTCTCACCGGGTTTACTGATATTGAAGACTTGGTAGAAGCGATTAACGCCGGACAAGTCTATAAATATATTACCAAGCCTTGGGACCCAGGGGAACTAAAGGCGGTGGTGCAAAGAGCAGCAGAAACCTACGATTTACTCAAGCAGCGTACAGAAGAACTACGTCGCGCTCATGCTCAAATGGCACTGCTGAGTGTTTTGGTGCAGGTAACTCAAGCAGCTTCTAGCTTAGAGGAAACTCTGACCCCAATTGCTAGGGCTTTTTGTGAAACTTTTGGCACCCAGGGGTGTATTATACAACTTATAGATGGGAATACTCTGGCTGCGACTCAAGGAAATTACAGCGACACAGGTACAGTAGAAAATTGGCTTGACCAAGATACGCTCACCCAAGAAGCGATCGCCACAAAACAAATACAACTTTCCTTGAATATACTTAAAGACGCTAAATTAAATGATGTTATTCACTACCAAAACAGTGGTGTCCAAGCACATTTAGTGATGCCCATTAACTACCGTAATCAATTATTGGGCGTATTGTCGCTACAGTGGAAACAACCGTGCATTTTGCGAGAAGATGAATTAAAGCTGATTGATCTATCAGCTCAACTAGTGGCGATCGCTCTGACTAGTAGTCGCTGCCATCAAACCATTGTGTAATTGTCATTAGTCATTTGTCCAAAGTTCAATGGTAAATGACCAATGACCAATGACCAATGACTAATGACTAATAACTAATGACTAACGAAATTCAGTCCATTTTTAACCGCATTGCTCCAGTTTATGACCAGTTGAACGATTGGTTGAGTGCGGGACAGCACCGAATATGGAAAGAAATGGCAGTGAAATGGAGTGCCGCTAAATCCGGTGATACTGCACTAGATTTGTGTTGCGGTAGTGGTGACTTAGCCTTACGTTTGGCACGGCGTGTGGGAGCAAGCGGACAGGTGTATGGAGTAGACTTTTCCCCAAACCTGCTAGAAACGGCCAAAGAACGCTCACAAAAGCAATACCCCCAACCTGTTATCAACTGGGTAGAAGCTGACGTGCTAGATTTACCCTTTGACGATAACCAATTTGATGCCGCAACAATGGGCTACGGTTTAAGAAATGTTAAAGATATTCCCCGGAGTCTACAAGAGTTATACCGCGTCCTGAAGCCGGGTGCTAAAGCCGCGATTTTAGATTTTCATCGACCGAGTAATCCCCAGCTACGCACCTTTCAGCAGTGGTATCTGGACAATTTCGTGGTGCCAGTTGCTGATTATTTGGGCTTAAAGGAAGAATATGCCTACATCAGTCCCAGCTTAGACCGCTTTCCCATCGGCAAAAAGCAAGTAGAGTTAGCTCATGAAGTTGGTTTTGCCGTTGCCACACACTACCCCATTGCGAACGGTATGATGGGAGTGCTAGTAGTCAGCAAATTTTAAATTTTAGATTTGCAATTTTGGATTGCGGACTGCGGAATAGGTAATAGCTAATAGAAAGTCCTTAGTGGTTATTGAAAAATAACTCATGACTAATAACCACCAATTACCAATCCCCAATCCCTAATTTGTAATCTAAAATTAAAAATCCAAAATCCAAAATCCAAAATCCTGTGGACTGGTCTCATCTTTGGCTTTATGTGTCTCCCCCCATACTGGGTGGAATTATTGGCTATTTCACAAATGATATAGCCATCAAAATGTTGTTCCGTCCCTACCGAGCAATTTACATTGCTGGACGAAGAGTACCCTTCACCCCTGGATTAATTCCCCGCAACCAGGAACGTCTGGCTGGGAAAATTTCTAATACAATTATGGGGTCGCTATTAACGCCAGAAGAATTGCAAAATCTGGCACGGCGTCTGTTACAAACAGAACGCGTACAAGGAGCAATTCTCTGGTTGTTGCGGATGGCGATCGAACAAGTCAAAACAGATAAAAACCAGAAAAGCGCTAAAATTGTAGCGGGAATTTTGCGGGATTTATTAGGAGAATCCTTGCCAAGATTACTGAAGGTTTTGTCACGACGGGAAGACTTTTTAGAAGCGCAAATCAATCAAATTTTTGACCAGATATTGCTGGAATTTCAATTGACTGAAGAACAAGCCACGCGGCTTGCCGATTGGTTGTTACAAGTAGTTTTACCGCCAGATGCATTGCGGCAAGCAATAGTTGATTTTTTGACCGATCGCACAATTCAAATAATTGATGAAGGCTTTCGGGAAAAAACCAGTGGTACTTATTGGGTAGTGGCAAATTTGTTTGGTTTACGTAATACTCTCACCCGACTGAGGACTTTTTGCTTAGATGAAAAAGAAGCTACCAATAGTCGTTTACAGGAATTGACTCAAGATTTGCAAATGCGCGATCGCATTCGCAAATTACTGCAAAATTTATCATTACAAAACTTGCCAATTGGAACTGTCCGCCAACTACGAAAAACCACACGCGAAAGTGTCCGCCATTACGTACAAACCAGTGGCAGTGATTTACTACAAGGGTTAACTGATTCTGTTAATTGGGAAAATATTGCTGTAGTGCTGTTGAATCGTCTGAGTACTTCACCTGTTGTCAATACTTCTTTAGAAGTGATGAGTCAAGAATTGGCTTTCATTTTAGAGAAGTATTTGGAAAAAGATTTAGAGGCAATTGTGGCACAAGCGATTCCGATTTTGTCCATCGATCAAGTGATCGTTGACCGTGTAAAATCAACTTCACCGGCTGATTTAGAAGCTGCGATCGAAGGAATTGTGAAAAATGAATTGCAGGCGATCGTCACTTTAGGTGGTATTTTAGGTTTTGTTGTGGGACTATTTCAAACAGCGTTTTTGTTATTGAGTCAATTTTAATTTTTGATTTGTGTAAAAGTTGTAAATTTAGCAAAATAAGAGGGAAGCGTAAAACTTTCGTTTGTACTCATGTATCTGTATCAGATATTTGATCAAATGGTATTAACTCTGCATTTTTGACTTTTTCCATCAGGATGTCTGCTGCATTTCAGCATAGGCTTCATAAACACCCTTGACGTTGTACCAGTTGAGAAAAATTCGCGCAATTTCTAAAGCTAATTGCGGTTTACCTAAATTAATTAACCATTGCAAAAAAGGAGCCATAGTCCGTTCATTTAGTGCGCCATTGAGTGAAAGAACACCCCAAAGTAAGCGATGTAGCCAAGTCATTTGAATCATCATTCGCACTTCCCATGTGGGGTGTTTTTGATAAAACAAAACTCCCATACGTCCGCGTTGGATTTCTTTGTCGATTAAGCTTTTAATTTGTTCTAAGTTAAACGGTGGATGCCAGTGATAGCCAACGGCTTCTGGACATTTAATTAGTGTCAAACCTAAGTTTTTCAGCCGCACACCTAGTTCTAAATCTTCCCAACCATAGAGTTGGAAACTGGTGTCAAAAAGTCCAGCTTTTTCTAGCCAATGTTTAGGAATTGCTACATTTCCCGTAGCAAAAAAAGCTGCTGAAAAATCTGTGACTTTGTAGGGTTCAGCCGTTGGATTGCCAAAATTGCAAGTATTGATAACTGCGCCGTAGGTGAAAAAGCGATCGCTCCCCAATTTCTCCTGTCCCTGCACCAGTGCGCTACCATGAGCTTGCAGGAAATTCTTCAGCACTACTAAATCACTATCAATAAAGATAATTGTGTCTCCCTGCGCCTGTTCTACCCCCAAATTCCGCGCCGCCGCAGGGCCAGCATGATCTTGCTGAAAACATCGCACATGGGGAAACTCTTCTTTGTGTGCTGCTAACCACTCCAATGTGCCATCAGTAGAACCATCATCCACCAAGACAATCTCGTAACCAGTCACCGAACTTGGCTGATTTAACTCCTGCACCTCCAAAGCACGGAGGCACTTTTCTAAAATCGGTTGGCGATTATAAGTCGGTATCACAACGCTGAAAAACACAGTCTCACCCATAACACATTTACCCATCTCCAGGATAGGACAGATGGGGCACTGACTCTGTTCCTTACCTGATTCTGCTTACGTAGAACGCCAGGTTTAATAATTCTTAGTTAATTAATATATAACCTAAGCTTAACTTTAATAAACTAAGGTTAGTAAAGTAATAGATATTTCTGCATATATAGCGGTTTGCAATTGCCTAGAGTACAGATGTGCTACACTACCCTATGGTTCATTCAAATGAGAATCGCTATAAACGAGGCAATTAATCTTTAATTTATCAAAAACGATAGATTCTTAATTATTTTAAACACAGCGAATTTCATAAACTTAAGAGTTTCTGATGTTAATTCAGTAGAATTTGTTTCTACCAAGTTTTTCCTGTCACACCAGAGGAAAGTTTGATGTCTAAATTGAGTCGCAGACAAATTTTAATATTTTTTGCTGGCAGTGCTGGTGCTGTTGTTTTGGGAGACAAACTCCTAAACGGTGTTGCCAACAGTGCAGAAGCAAAAACCGCACCACTGGGCTTTACACCTGTACGCCTACCACATCCTCTACCAATTTATCAACAGCAGAAAAATTTCTTGCCAACAAAAATTGGTGAAGGAGATGTAGTTAATGCATCTGCGGATGTTAAGTTAACTAGCTACAACGTTCTTGATGATGTGGTAGTGCCGCCAGAGTACGAACGTTATGTAATTGTCAGTTGGGGCGATCGCGTTTTTCCTAACAAAGACGATTATTTCGGCTACAACAACGATTTCACTGGCTTTATTCCCGTTGGAAAAACTAATGATGTAGGGTATTTATGGGTCAATCATGAATACATTAGTTTTCCATTTTCTACTTTAGTAGTGGAAGATTCTTCTGATGTGAAAGGACTACCTGACGCATTTGAAAGCGTCATTGGTTGGGCTTTACCTTCTACCAGAAATATTGAAGTTGAAGGGGAATTTTTATATAACCAAGGCGGCTCGATTGTCCGCATCTCTCGCCAGAATGCAAGTAAACGTTTTGTTGTGGTCAAAGATGACAAAAATCGCCGGATTCATGGTCTTTCTGGGTTGGGAATCAATAGCCAACGCAATGATGACTACAAAAATGTCACAGCTTGGGGAAGTCGCAACCACCAAAAAGGTGACGAAAATTATTTAGTTGGGACTGGCCCAGCAGCAAGCCAAGTTTTTAATCTTTCCTCTGATGAAGTAGGTAACAAAATTATTGGTACTGCCTTCAATTGTTCTGGCGGTAAAACTCCTTGGGGAACAATTTTATCTGGGGAAGAAAACTTCCAAAACAGCGTTACAGAAGCAGTCAAAGCTAATGGTACTCAGACAAGTTACACAGATAAAACTATCGGCAAGACTTTTGGATTAGTTGGCGAAAAATATGGTTGGATTGTAGAAATTGACCCCACAAATCCAAAATTTCGCCCCCGCAAACATACTTCGTTGGGTCGTTTCCGTCATGAAAATGTTGCTGTGCGTGCTGAAAAAGGCAAGAAATTAGTTGCTTACTTAGGTGATGACAGACGTGGGGGACACACTTGGAAATTTGTCAGTGCTAGTACCATCTCGTCGCCAACGAGTAAAAGCAACAGTAAGTTGTGGGAAAATGGAACTTTATATGTTGCCCGCTACAATCCAGACGGTACAGGTAAGTGGATACCCTTACTTTTAACTACTGCTACCAATCCAATTGCGCCGACAGTTCTATCTTCTGTAGAATTTGCTGCGTTACAGAAAGCACAAAAAGAAGGTCTTTTACCACTACCGAGACGTAATGGTATAGCGGGTGAAACCAAAGATGGTGGTGCCTTTAAATGCGATCGCACTAATGAAGCCAAAGCACTACCTGATTATCAAAATAAAAAGCTATCTGACTTCTACTCTAGCCAAGGTGCCGTACTCACTGACGCCTTTTTAGCTGCAAACTTAGTCGGGGGAACTCCCACAGCGCGTCCAGAAGATTTAGAAGTGCATCCAACCACCAAAGAAGTTTTCATTGCCTATACTGATGGTGCCCCAGGTAGCGATGGTTATCCTGATTCCCGAATTTTTCAAGTTGCCAAGCTAAGTACAGATGCTAACGGGACGCAGCAATCAGGAGGACTGTACAAGATTATTGAAGATAGCGCTGATGGTACGGGTTTAACCTTTAAATGGCAGAGATTTGTCCAAGGTGGTGAAGCCGGTTCTGTGAATGGTGCTGGTTTTGCCAACGTCGATAATTTAGTTTTTGACGATCGGGCAAATGTTTGGGGAGTCACAGATATGTCTACTGGCACTCACAATGGTTTTGATGTGGGTGCTGAAGGTAAACAAACCAAAATCGATCACACAGCTAGCGGTAATGTTTCTGATTTTACAGGAGTATTCGGTAATAACTGGCTGTTTTTTATCCCCACCAGTGGTGCAAATGCCGGACAGGTGGTACCGTTTGCTCATGGGCCAGTGCGTTGTGAGATGACAGGGCCAAGTTTTGTGGGGAATACACTGATTATTTCAGTACAACATCCTGGTGAAGATTGTCCAATTAATGATGGCACAATGCTGAGTCGCAACATTGAATTACTGGATTTGAATGGTAGTACATTCAATCAAACTCGAAGTTTACCTCGTGGCAGTAGTTGGCCGAGTAATATTTCCAAGGCTGATGGTGGTAAGGAACAAGCTACAGGCGTTCCCCGGCCATCTGTAATTGGTATCCACCCGAAAAATTCTCGCAGCACGTTTATTTAAGGGATTAGCAAAACATTAAGGGCGATCGCAGTCTCAGTCTGGATCGCCTTTTCCTATGAGTGAAAAATTGTTAGTTGAGTGCAGCAGCGATGTCTACGACAAGGCTTGCGCCAACGCATCTCCTAACTGTTTCAATGTTCTTTCTTTTACAAAGTCAGCCGCCGCCCGTGCAGACTCCGCTAAGATAGTGTCTGTGTTAGGTGTTAATTTCAGCGCACCACCCAAGTAGCCGAGTGACTTAACATAAGAATCAGATAAATTAGTCGAAGCCAGTCGTTTTACAGTCTGATAATCGCCGCTACGAAAGGCAGATAAAGCATGAAGGTGTAAATCATTTTCAGGAGTTCCCAAAACATTCAGAATTGCAGCAACAGCTTCATTGACTCGTTCTAGTGTTAATTCTTGCGTTTGTATAGCTTGCATAGTTATCTCCAGTTTTCAAAATTTTCACACATCACCTGGGACAAGTACAGTATGTCCCAGTTACCATCCAAGTGTTCTTTTACAAGAATTAGAGCAAAAAGTTTATAACTGATTTTTGGCAAACCGATTTTTCATCAACGTTTTGACAAATAATGTGGTTGTCGTCAGTGAAATTTATTGCCTAGTGGATTCATCCCTGGGCTGATTTTGTATTCTGACTTCTGATTTTGAAATTTCCTATGTGTAAGTCAAGTAGAGAATAAATCTCCATTAATCAAGATATAACCTGGCGTTAATTTTGGCTCATTAGATTGTATGACAAACTTAAAAATTTTTGTCTAGTTAAGTGACCTAAATTGCAAACAAGCTTTTGTTAACAACAGGTTAGTAACTATTCAAAATCTATGGCATTTCACGTCAAGAATTGATGGCTTTTTCTGTCAGTAATCAAGATTTGCCTTTACGAGATTTTTTATGTCGCAAGAGAGGACAGTTTGATGTCTACATTCAGTCGCAGACAAATTTTAATCTTTTTTGCTGGCAGTGCTGGTGCTGCTGTGTTGGGAGACACCATTCTAGATGGTATTTCTAGTGTTGCAGGAGCAAACAATACGCCACTGAGCTTTACACCAGTGCGCTTACCCCATCCGCTACCTGTTTATCAACACCAGAAAAGTTTCTTGCCGACGGGAATTGGTCAGGGACAGGTACTCAATGCATCTGCAAATGCGAAGTTAAATAGCTACAACGTACTTGATGATGTGGTGGTGCCACCAGAGTACGAACGTTATGTAATTGTCAGCTGGGGCGATCGCGTATTTCCTAATAACGATGATTATTTTGGCTACAACTGTGATTATACAGGCTTTATTCCCCTTGGCAGAACCAATGACGCAGGTTATTTGTGGGTCAATCACGAATACGTCAGTTTTCCTTTTGCCGATCTAGTACCAGAAACTCCAGCTGATGTTAAAGGATTCCCTACGGCCTTTGAATCAGTAATTGGCTGGGCTTTACCTACCACCAGAGGTCTTGAATTTGACGGGGAAGCTTTATATAACTTAGGCGGTTCAATCGTCCGGATCTCCAACCGGAATTCTAATAACCGTTATGCTGTGGTCAAAGGTGATGCGAGAAATCGTCGCCTTCATGGTCTTTCTGGGTTGGGAATTAATAGCCAAAGGAGTGATGAATATAAAAATGTCACTTCTTGGGGAAGTCGCAGCCACCAGAAAGGTGACCAAAACTATTTAATCGGAACTGGCCCAGCTGCAACTCAAGTATTTAACCTCTCTTCCGATGGACTAGGTGACAAAATTATTGGCACTGCCTATAACTGTTCTGGCGGTACAACTCCTTGGGGAACTATTTTAAGTGGTGAAGAAAACTTTCAAGGAAGTACGGCATTTTTCGTTGGTGTCACAGAATCGGTCACCCCTAATGGTACTCAAACAGGTTACACCGATGGTACTACTGGTAAGACCTTCGGTTTAGTTGGGGAAAAATACGGTTGGATTGTGGAAATTGACCCCGTTAATCCCAATTTCCGCCCTCGTAAACATACCTGGTTGGGTCGTTTCCGCCATGAAAACGTCGCCATTCGTGCGGAAGCTAAGAAACCATTAATCGCCTACATGGGAGATGACAGACGTGGGGGACACACCTGGAAATTTGTCAGTGCAGGTGTGATTTCTTCGCCAACCAGTAAAGCCAACAGCAGTTTGTGGGAAAGTGGTACTTTATATGTCGCCCGTTACAATCCAAATGGTACGGGTCAATGGATACCGTTAAATTTAAACAGTCCCACCAATCCCATTTCCCCATCGGTGATTTCTTCTGTAGAGTTTGCCGCTTTGGGTTCGGCTCAAAGAAATGGTCTTTTACCCCTACCAAAACGCAATGGTGTTGCAGGCCAAACTACAGATGGTGGTTCCCTCCCAGTCGATCGCACCAATGAAGCAGAGAGACTACCTGCTTATCAAGGTAAGAAGCTATCTGATTTCTACACTTCCCAAGGTGCTATCCTCGCTGATGCTTTCTTAGCAGCCAACTTGGCCGGCGGCACCCCCACCGCACGTCCAGAAGATTTGGAAGTGCATCCGACCACCAAAGAAGTGTTCATTGCTTATACTGATGGTGCGCCAGGAAGCGACGGTTATCCAGATTCCCGCATTTTCCAGGTTGCCAAGTTAAGTACAGACCCTAACGCAACTCAACAATCAGGGGGATTGTACAAGATTATTGAAGATAGTGCCGATGGTACAGGTCTAACCTTCCGTTGGCAGAGATTTGCCCAAGGTGGAGAAGCCGGATCTATTTCTGGTACTGGTTTTGCCAATGTAGATAACCTAGTCTTCGATAATAAAGCCAATATTTGGGGTGTCACGGATATGTCTACCGACACTCACAATGGTTTTGGGCTTGGTGCTGCCGGAACTCCGTCTACCATCAATCATGGAGTTGCTGGCAATGTTTCTTCCTTTACCGGAGTTTTTGGTAATAACTGGCTATTCTACATTCCTACTACTGGTACTGATGCCGGAAAGTTAATACCTTTTGCTCATGGACCAGTACGTTGTGAGATGACCGGCCCAACTTTTGTGGGAGATACTTTAATTATTTCCGTACAGCATCCAGGTGAAAATTGTCCGATTAATGACGGAACAATACTGAGTCGGGATATTGAATTACTCGATTTGAATGGTACTACATTCAATCAGGCTCGCACTGTACCTCGTGGCAGTAGTTGGCCAAGTAACATCCCAACCGCTGACGGTGGTAAGGGTCAACCTCAAGGTCTTCCCAAACCATCTGTGATTGCCATCAAACGCAAGAATCCTACTGGTAATTTTACTTAGAAATATGAGTGTAGAGGCGTTAAATAATAACGTCTCTACATTGATTTTCACGTTGACTCTAGTTTGTGACTCCAAATGCTTTTTTCTTGCGCTTCATCCCTAAGGCCATAGCAGTGGCGATCGCCATACCACCAACAGTCATCGGTTCTGGTACTGGTGTACTCTTAGTGTAGGTCACTGTACCCACCTCTGTTGTAGACAATAAGTCAGCACTGAGAATGCTATAAAATTTTGTTCCTCCTGTATTTGGATTACCCGGATCTTCACCAATAAAAAACTGATCTTCAACTAAATAGCTCAGTCCTGACAGGTTACCATTTGCAAAGCTGACTACAGGAGATACTGGGTAATCAAAATCACTCGCCTCTGTATACTGAGTACCCAAGTAGTCGAACAAAATGGATAATCCATTGCTAACCCCTAAAGTTTCGTCACCTATCCCGGTTAAGGTGGAATCATCATACTGAAAAGAGCCAAAATATTGACCAGGATTATCGCCAGATGTCGCATTCACGCTGAAACCGTAATTAACCAAGGCAGCTTGTGTTGGTTTAGCAGCAGCAACCGAGATGGCAACTGCAAAAGCAGCAATACTAATATTTTTAGCTAGTTTGATCACAAAATACTCCAAAGCTCAAAAACGAATAATTCTGTAATTTCACTTAAATAAACTTTGAATCACTGTGTAGAGGTTAAGAAATATCAAACAAAAGATTATTTTTATAAAGTCTTTAAGCTTGTCACGTATATATAAATTTACTGTGAACTAAAAATTCCACTGATCTACTCAGCACAAAAAGGTTTCAAACCTCTGACTATAGAGACCATTTATAAAGTAAATCTTAAGTAGGGTGTGTTACGGCTTTAGCCTAACGCACCGCCACATCAGACGGTGCGTTAGGCACTTATGTCATATTTTTCGTGACAAATCATATTGAAATATGCACCTAACACACCCTAAAAGAATTTTATTTTTACTTTATAAATAGCCTCTTAGTCCTTGTCATTAGTAACATTTTTGTTGCTGACAAATTCTCATGAAATTCAGATGAAAATGATTCACCAAACTATATTAGACCTCTTGCAAAAGTCTTTCTTTGCGTTCTCTTATCTGCGCCTCTACGTGAGATAAAAAAGATGTCTAGTAAAAAAGATTATTCAATATATATTCCTAGAGACATATTGTGCATCAGAAAGATGTTTAGTACCTGCATTAATAGAATATCAAAAGATAAAACAGTAGGTTTACTTGCTGTTTTTTTTGTTGCTAAGTGGAGTGTAGGTTTGTGGAGTCAAAGTTTATCTTTACAGGCAGATGCAGGACACGTTTTATCAGATATTACAGCCATAGCAATATCGCTACTTGCCAGTTTTTTAGAACAGCAACCAGCTAAAAATAAAGCAACATTTGGACATCAGCGGCTCGAAGTTTTAGCAGCTTTATTGAATGGATTAGGTTTGCTAGCGATCGCTACTTTTATCACATGGGAAGCTATTCAACGCTGGCAACATCCAGCAACCATTTTGGGCTTACCGATGTTAGGAGTTGCCGTGTTAGGTTTAATCGTCAATTTGCTTAATATTACTTTGCTTCATCCCCACACTCACGACGACTTAAACCTGCGGGGAGCTTTGCTTCATATCATCGCCGATACTGCTAGTTCTGTTGGCGTCATTATAGCTGCTTTGCTTCTGGCAGTTTTGTTGTTCTTCGGAACATCAAATCAACCTTAAGGGGTGACAGTGAGGCTATAATGCTTACTGAATAAGCGTCATAGCGCTTCGCCTTTGCTGAAAATGAGGTAGCTTATTGGGCTTTTTTCCCATAAGAGCGATCGCCAAATCTGACCAAAATTCCATTGCACCTACCCATAAATAACCGTATGAACCAATCCAAAATGCGCCGTTTGTCTTCAATTAAGCTGATAATAAAAATATTATACTCCCGCCACTGCGTCCTATCAATCGCAAATATTAATTGTTTCCCTTTTTTAATCTAACGATTTTTTACCCAATACTTCACTACAGGAAACCAAAGACACTGAATCGATAGTTGTGGTAGCAGTAAAAATCTTTGAATACTTTTACGTCTGCTTTCAAAGAGTATAGGTTGTGGAAATACTGTTGCCAGTTTTTCAATCGTGACTGTTTTATGAAATTGTAATAGCATTACCAAGATTTGCAGCATCATGTACTGCGTGGGTGTTAGTAAATTTTGAAAGCAATTTTGGTAGAATTCAGGCAGCATTTTCATGAGATAGGTCTTGTTGACAATACTTGACCTATCTTTTTCTACCGCACAACCGCCACATCTCGATATACCAGTCCTTCCAGACTCCTTGTCACCCCGTCAGGTCTCAGAATTTGGCTGAGATTATTGTTTTCCGAGAGTGACAAAAGAGGGTTAATTAAGTTGACCTACTTACTCACCTAAGTCTTATCAAAAAAGCTTGCCTCAGAAGCATCACAAGCTCCAAGGCAAGCCAACTCTAAATTATTCGCGGTTCGTTAAAGTTGCTTCACTTCCGAAACCAACTTCGACACCATATCTTTCGCGCTACCAAAAAGCATCGTAGTTTTATCCTTGTAGAACAACTCATTATCTACACCGGCAAAACCCGTACTCATCCCGCGCTTAATTACAATTGTCTGCTTCGCCCGATCTACTTCCAAAATTGGCATACCATAAATCGGGCTATTTGTATCACTCCGCGCCGCTGGATTTACCACATCATTTGCCCCAATCACCAAAGCCACATCAGCTTGTTCAAACTGGGGATTAATATCATCCATGTCGTACAACTGGGTATAAGGCACATTCGCCTCAGCCAACAACACATTCATATGCCCCGGCATTCTTCCAGCAACGGGGTGAATAGCATACTTGACATCTACGCCCATTTTTTCTAACTGATCTGACAATTCGCGGACGCTATGTTGTGCTTGGGCAACTGCCATCCCATAACCAGGTACAATTACCACAGAACGAGCATAACCCAACATCATCGCGCCTTCTTCGGGATCGATACTGCGGACAGTTTGATCTGTTGCACCACCACCAGCAGCACCACCGCCAGCAGTAGAACCTGTACCAAAAGCGCTGAACAGCACACTGAAGAGGGAGCGGTTCATCGCCTTACACATAATTTCGGTGAGGATTAAACCAGAGGCTCCCACCAACGCCCCGGCGATGATTAACATATTGTTCATCACCACAAAACCAGCAGCAGCAGCCGCCACACCTGACAATGAGTTCAACAGTGAAATTACCACCGGCATATCGCCACCACCAATGGGGATGACGAACATCACACCCAGCACTAAGGAAACAGCAACTACTCCCAAGAATATGGGTAGGCTATCTGGTGTGATGATTAAGTAAACACTGCCAGTTACGTAAGCAGCCAGAAGCACCAGGTTAAATGGTTGCTGGAATGGAAATGTAATGGGGGAACCGCTGATTAAACCTTGCAATTTGGCAAAGGCGAGAAAACTACCCGTGAAGGTAACACCACCGATTAACACGTCCAACAGCATGGAAATGTTGACATCTAGGGGTACGGGTGCGCCAGAATCCAATAACCGCCAGAATTCGGCAACGGCGACTAATGCCGAAGCCGCACCGCCCAAACCGTTGAGTAAACCCACCATTTGGGGCATTTCCGTCATTTGGACTTTGTAGGCAACGATCGCACCAATTCCCGATCCAATAGCCAAGCCTAACAAAATCATTTCATAGTTCAACACATGCTGATCCAGCATTGTTGCCACAATTGCCAGCAGCATCCCCACCGCTGCGATGACATTACCATTCCGTGCTGTCGCTGGTGAACCCAGCTTTTTCAAACCAAAAATGAATAAGGATGCAGCGACTAAATATGTCAGCTGAATGCCAGTTGGTAAAAAGTCGCTCACGCCTTAATCTCCTTCTTCTTGAACATTTGCAGCATTCTGTCTGTAACTAGAAAGCCACCGACAACGTTGACTGTAGCCAATACCACAGCAATTAAACCGAGAATCACTGACACACTTGTTTCTCTCGCACCTGAGGCCACAATTGCCCCAAGTACCGAAATGCCAGAAATGGCGTTTGAGCCTGACATTAAAGGTGTGTGTAGCGTCGGTGGTATTTTGTTGATGACTTCAAAGCCGATAAAAGACGCCAGAACAAATACAAACAAAGCAGCAAGTAATGCCTCTGTCATGAAATAAAACTCCTCTTGTAAATGGGCATAGGGCGATTCGATTTTGGATTTTAGATTTTGGATTTTAGATTGAAATTTAATCCAAAATCTAAAATCCAAAATCTAAAATTATTACCCCCCAGTCCCTAATTAACCGCCGGTTGTTGACTATTCAAAGCTTGTAGTGCATCCCGTACTCGTTGATTGCGAATTTCTCCGGCGTGGGTAACGCAAGCTGCATCTACGATGTCGTCGCCAAAGTCCACCTGCAAAGCTTTCTCTTTGTTAATCAACAGTTGAATCAGCGATGTTACGTTCTTGGAATATAATTGGCTGGCGTGGACTGGCATTGAAGATGGTAGATTTATCGGGCCGATAATTGTCACGCCATTCCACACAATATCTTTACCGGGTTCGGTGCAGGCGCAGTTACCACCTTGTTCAGCGGCTAAATCTACAATTACTGAACCGGGTTTCATCTGTGCCACCATTTCTTCTGTAACTAGCCGTGGTGCTTGTCTTCCAGGTACTTGGGCGGTGGTAATCACCACATCAGAATTTTTGACGTGTTCGGCGACAACTTCTTGGGTACGTTGTTTGCTAGCCTCAGAAATTTCTTTGGCGTAACCACCTGCGGCGACGGTTTCTTCTTCGAGTTTGACTTCGACGAATTTTGCCCCTAAGCTTTGCACTTCTTCTTTGACGGCGGGACGAATATCAAAGGCTTCTACCACTGCTCCCAAGCGTCTGGCGGTGGCGATCGCTTGCAATCCAGCCACACCAGCACCCATAATAAATACTTTAGCTGGGGCGATGGTGCCTGCGGCTGTTGTCAGCATTGGGAAATATTTCGGTAATGCAGCTGCGGCAATCAATACTGCTTTGTAACCTGCTAATGAAGCTTGCGAGGACAAAGCGTCCATACTTTGCGCCCTGGTGGTACGGGGGATCATTTCCATACTCAAGGCTGTGACTTTGCGATTTGCCAATTGCTGCGCCACCACGGGATTTCCCAAGGGATTCAGGAAACTGACTAATACAGCTCCTTCCTTTAACAAATCAATTTCTGAGCGTCCATCTTCTCGTTCTTGGGGAGGGCTAACTTTCAGCAGAATGTCTGCTTCGCTCCATAATTTGACAGAATCGCTGATTATTGTGGCTCCTGCTGCTTCATAGGCAGGATCGCTGAAAAAAGATCGCTCTCCTGCACCCGATTCTACCCAAACTTCCAAACCTTGTTTTACCAATCGGGCAACGATGTCAGGAATTAATGCCACACGACGTTCACAAACTTCAATTTCTTTAGCAACTGCTATTCTCATGAAATCTCCTGAAGATAAATACTTAATCTCTGCCAAGTAAGCGATCGCCCCGTTCAGGGATATCTCGCACTTTTTAGTACTGAGGCAGGTACATCAGCCATGATTTTTACTAGTAGATTGAACCTTGAATTTTTCCTCTCCCACTCTTACTTCTCCAGGCAAAGCCTGACTTTGGCGCTTGCAGATGTTGCATTTTTAGATAGTTGCAAATAGGGTTACGTATTGCACATCCTAAGTTGATTCCCAAATTTTGCATCTTTATCTTCAGCTTATTTTCGGGATTGAGAAATTGGCTATTCCTTTCTTATAGAGTAATATTGACCAAATTTTTGAAGCTTGATAATTTTCAAATCAAATTTTAATAATTCCGACTTTCATTCAAACTTATTTTAATCAATTTATCTCAGGTTAACTGGTGATCGCTGATTGCACGGCTCAATTTTTATAACAAAATTCTTAAATTTAGATACACTTGTACATATTCGGAAACACAATCCAATCTCAACTGTGTTTTCATTTAGTTCAAAATTTGACTAACCTAGCAATCAAATCAAGACTCTGTAAGGATAATCAAGTGAATTGAGTTAAAGTTAAATTTAGTACTAAGCAATATTACTGTCAGCCAAAACGCACAAAAAATGGCACTTTTTTTTGCTATTGAACGTCCATTGTCAGGAAGTCAGTAGTAAAGTTTAGTAAAGAATACTAACACACAGTTATTTTAGATAACCGATTTATATTTTGGTGGAGAGAGCCTAACTATGCGACGTTTATTTTCTGCTTTAGCCGTGACTGGCTGTTTGCTGACTGCATTTCCAGCCCTGACTTGGGCGCAAAGCTTACCTGGGTTTACGCTCTTTAGCGGTGTCAAAGGTGAGAATCAGCTGCCCTTCCGGTTAGATTTTGGTGGACAATCTAATGGTTGGGATCGTTATAGATTGAGGATTCCAGGTCAAAGAATGAAATTGGCAGTTGCTCAATTTGCCATTACCTACCCTAACTATTACGAAGGAATTTTTGATCCCAAAAAAGTTGAGGTACGAGTAAAAGGCAAAAAAGTTAAGCTTTCTGAGGTGAAGTGGGACAAAGAAGGTAAGCTGATTAGTATTTTTCCCGAAGAACCGGTGCCAGCAGGTAGTGCAGTTGAGTTAGTGTTATCTAACGTCAAAAACCCCTCCTTTGGTGGAATGTATTATTTTAACTGCCAAGTTCTCTCTCCTGGTGATGTGCCACTACTGCGTTACATGGGGACATGGATTTTGAGCATTAGTTGAGTTTGGGGAGTGGGGAGTGGGGAGTAGGGAGTGGAGGATGAGGAAGCAGGGGAGGCAGGGGAGGCAGGGGAGGCAGGGGGAGAAATAACCAATGCCCCATGCCCTATTCCCTATTCCCCATTCTCCATTCCCCATTCCCCATTCCCCATTAAGGTGATAAAATTGGAGATTGTGAGTTTTTATAAAAATCACCTAAGAGGAGAATAGTATGCAAAGAACACTGGGCGGTACTTCTCGTAAGAGAAAAAGAACCTCTGGTTTTCGCGCTCGGATGCGGACACCAGATGGCAGAAACGTGATTAGGGCTAGAAGAAGAAAGGGGCGTCACCGTCTGAGCGTTTAAGTATATCTACTTAAAAGGTATCTGTGGCTTTGCCCAAAGTAAATCGGCTAAAATCCCGAAAAGATTTCCAGGCAGTTTTCCGGGAAGGAATTCGGCGTCATGGCTCTTACTTAACATTGAGAGCCTTAAAACCTTTATGTTCGATAAATCCTTCTTTGGATACCGCCACTGAAACTACACAACCAACCGACTCAGGACATCTTGCCAGCACGAAAATTGGCGTTTCGATTAGCACAAAAGTCAGTAAAAGAGCAGTGGTTCGCAACCGAATCAAACGGCAGATTACTGCTGCTTTACACGATTTATTGCCCAAATTATCACCAGGATGGCGGCTAGTGGTGGTTGTCAAACCCACAGCAGGAGAATCTAAGTGCGTAAGCCCACAATTTCTGCAAGAATTAGAGCAGTTGTTGGCACAAGCTGAGGTGTTCGATGGGCATTCGTGAAGAAGTTTATTATGAAGGCGGTCCCCATGTTGGGGATCTAATTATAAACCTGCTAATTGGGCTAAGCGTCGTTGGCATACCCTTGACAGTAGGGGCAATTGTTAGAGCATTATGGCTGCGCTTCCGCATCACCGATCGCCGAGTTACCGTGACAGGAGGTTGGCAGGGGCGCGATCGCACTGACGTAATTTACTCAGAAATTGTCAAAGTTGTCAAAGTCCCGCGTGGCATAGGCCTTTGGGGAGATATGGTACTAACCCTGAAAAACGGCAGTCGTCTGGAATTGCGTGCAATTCCTAATTTTCGGGAAGTCTATGACTACATTAATGAAAAAATTGCTGCGAAAAATCCCCAATATAGCGGCGCTGCTAACAATTGATCGGAATAGGGAGTAGGGAGTAGGGAATAGTGAATGCAAAATCTGCTCAGATAAAATACAAAATTCAGAACTTCCCATTTACCAAAAACTACATACCACTCACCGCTCCCCACCCCGATTTTTGAGAATGTGCGGCTATCCGTAGCGAAGGATAGTCGCACATAAGTCATGATTTAGATAAATTAGATCCAGTCAGTTTACAGTACCTCAGGTTAAATTCAGAATAATGGATTTTGGTATCGGCTTTCTCTCGAACAACGTGATGCTGCCAATCATAGATTTTTTCTATGGTATTTTTCCTAGCTATGGATTGGCGATCGTTGCTTTGACACTGATAGTCCGCTTTGCGCTCTATCCCCTGAGTGCTGGCTCAATTCGCAACATGCGGAAGATGCGAATTGTACAACCTCTGATGCAAAAGCGGATGGCAGAAATCAAAGAGCGCTATAAGGACGATCCGCAAAAGCAGCAGGAAGAAATGGTCAATGTCCAAAAAGAATTTGGCAACCCATTGGCGGGCTGTTTTCCCTTGCTAGTACAAATGCCTGTCTTATTAGCGCTGTTCGCCACTTTACGGGGTTCGCCTTTTGCAGGTGTGAACTACAGCGTTAACTTGCAAGTCTTTCCCGCAGAACAAATCGAACAAATTCAACCGCAAGCCTTTGCCACTCCTCCTCAAAATATTTATGTTGCTGATGGCGAACACGTTAAGGTAACTGCAATCCTTCCCAGCGGTAACAAACTAGCGGTGGGAGAACAAACCAAAATACAGTATCAGACCATCGAGGGCAAACCATTTCAGGTACTTTTAGCAGAACACCCAGAAACAAAGCTGATTCCTGAATGGAAAGTCACCAAAGGCGAAGAAAGGGTAAAAGTTGACGCTGAGGGCAATTTGCAAGCCTTGCAACCAGGAGAGGTGACTCTTCAAGGAACAATTCCTGGATTAGCAGCAGAAAAAGGCTTCTTATTTATCGATGCCTTAGGTAGGGTTGGTGCAACCGATCCAGATGGCACAATCCACTGGGATATCGTCGCCATGATTGTCTTCTTTGGAATCAGCCTTTATGTTAGCCAAATGCTTTCCGGGCAAAATTCCAGCGGTGGCAATCCGAACCAGGACACAGTTAACAAAATCACCCCAGTCATCTTTTCGGGAATGTTTTTGTTCTTCCCCCTACCAGCTGGGGTACTGATGTATATGGTGATTGGTAATATTTTCCAAACCGCACAAACTTATCTTCTCTCCCGCGAACCGCTACCAGAAGAACTGCAAAAAATCGTAGCAGATCAAGAAAAACAAGCAGCAGTTACAGAACAAAAAGCATTACCATTTGAGCCGAAAAGTTCCAAGAAAAAAGCTACAGGGGGTTCATGAGTAATATTCCCATGCAGCGAGGTCAGCAGTGGTTAAAAACACTGCTGGAACTCAGTGGAATATCTACTGAGATTCACGGTAATGTAGAAACTGCCCAACCAGACGAGGATTCCCCAGAATCAGATAACTACTGGTTGACAATCGATCAAACGAATTTGACACCAGAACAAATCCAGGTATTAATTGGTGCCGATGGTTCTGTACTAGATGCCATTCAGTATCTAGCAAATTCGGTTCTTAACTTGAGCCAATCCCAAGAAGAACAAGCTTCTTACACTATTGAGTTGAATGGCTACCGTGTCAAAAGAGAAGCCGAAATTCGCGCATTAGCAGAAGCAGCAGCCGATGAAGTGCGCTTTTCTGGTAGAGAAGTGGAAATTAAATCCCTCAGTTCTGCGGAACGGCGTCAAATCCATACTTTCTTGAAAGACTTTGGAGATTTGGAAACCTTTAGTCGCGGTAAAGAACCACATCGTCATTTGGTTGTGCGTCCGGCTGGGTTGGAATAAGTTAGGAGTTAGGAGTTAGGAGTTAGGAGTTAGGAGTTAATTTAAAACTCGTAACTATAATAATTTCAAAATTTCTATTATCCCTAAGAGATAAAATAAAAAATGTATTATCAGCCCAATTGCTGGTAATCAAGATAAATTTTCGTGAGGATGTCTCACAAATCCTATGGACGCAATTTATATTC
This sequence comes from Nostoc sp. FACHB-973, assembly GCF_014698115.1. GTDB lineage: Bacteria > Cyanobacteriota > Cyanobacteriia > Cyanobacteriales > Nostocaceae > Nostoc > Nostoc muscorum. The sequence goes on along the minus strand of NZ_JACJSJ010000003.1, from coordinate 22,509 downwards.
CGCAGCTAACTAGAGCATCGGAGCGGACAGAGGAAGTTGAAATTCAGGAATTTCTGCCTGGTCTGGAAACCTTGACACCAGTTCGTGGTCGTGTGCGTGTGCAGCATCATGGCAATTACCTGGAAGTGTCCGGTCAGGCAGAAACAATTATTACTTGCACCTGCAACCGCTGTTTGCAGCAATACAATCGACGTTTAGGGCTTGAGACAAAGGAAATCATCTGGTTAGAAGAAACTGCAAATCAGCTAAAAGACTTGCCTCTTGAAAGGGAAGTGACTATGGAAGATTTGATAGAAACTTTACCACCTGATGGTTATTTTTCTCCCAGCGAATGGCTGTATGAGCAGATGTGTTTAGCAGTGCCTCAACGCCAGCTGTGCGATCGCAATTGTCCGGGTATTCCTGCAAGTAGTACTGTTGATACTTCTGATATTTCTGATACTTCTGAAAGTCCAGTTGATAACCGTTGGGCTTCTCTGGAAGCACTCAAAAAGCAACTTCCCGGACAATAACGTATCTAGTAGTTTTCTCAATTAATTTATGAGATTTATATAGAACCCGATTTCTTGAAGAAGTCGGGTTTCTAGTTTATTTTTTTGCATAACTAGTATATCTAAATATTTTTTAATAAAAGTAAATTTTAATATTGTAAAATCCTAAAATGCCCTAATCAGATAATTAATATAAAATGTTTATATCCAAGTTTCAAGTATTTAATTATAAGTCATATCTCGATTCTAGTCTAATAGAATTTACTCCAGGTATCAATATCATTGTTGGGCAAAATAATTCAGGTAAAACTTCTTTACTTGAAGCACTTACACTAAATTTTGATAACCAACCACATTTAAGTTTAAAAACGTTACCAAATAAATCCTCAATAATAAAGGATAAATCAATAGTTGAGATTTATTTAACCTTAGAGAAAAAAGAATTACGGTCTTTCATACAACAAAGTACGTCTCCAGTTGGAATTCATGCATCGCCAGAAATATACTTTAATGACGAACTTGATCCACTCGAACGTCATGAGATTTCATTAAGACATAATTTTGAAATATTTAGAGATTTTTTAGATAGTCCTGAGCCTATAGAAATAAAATTATCTATAGCTCCTGATTTTACAATAGATAATAGCAGTTTAGAAAATTTGTTAACATTTAATCACCGATTATCGTATTTTCGTAATAGTCCAGTGGAAGAATATAAGGAAATTTTTTATCAGCTTAAATATGATAGTAATAAACAAATAAACCTTGATATAAATCATAGTGGTTTTGAAGATGATGATGGTACTTATAATTATTACGAGGCAGATATTAATGGAAGTATTGGGTTTAAAATTATTAATCATTTCGTAAAAAAAATATACCGATTTAAAGCTGAACGTTTAATCATAGGAAGTTGCAGTTTTCAAAATAACTCTGAATTAAAATCAGACATGTCTAATCTGGCTGAAGTTCTCAGTATATTACAAGGAATAAATCCAGAACGTTTTAGAAGGTTTAATGATTATGTTTCGAGTGTTTTACCACAAATAAAAGGTGTTTCTGTACGACATCAAGATGATTCTATAGTTGAAATTATGATATGGACAATAGATCCTAAGAGTGAAAGAGATGACTTATCATTCCCACTTGCATCATGTGGAACTGGAGTAAGTCAAGTTCTGGTAATTTTATGCATTTTGATTACCTCTCAAGAACCGCGTACTATCATTATTGATGAACCACAATCATTCTTACATCCAGGTGCGGCTAAAAAACTTATAGAAACTCTTAAACAATTTCCACAGCACCAATATTTTATTGCTACTCATTCGCCAGAAATTATCGCATCTGCGAATCCATCTACTATTATCAAACTCCAATATCAAGATTGTGAAACAACAACATCAGTAATAAATACAAAAGATATAGAATCACAAAACGAAATTTTAGCTGAACTTGGAGTTAGGCTATCCGACGTTTTCGGTGCTGATAATATTCTCTGGGTAGAAGGACAAACTGAGGAGAAATGTTTTCCACTTGTATTGGAGAAAGTTGCAAGCATACCATTAATGGGTATTAAAATTTTATCTGTCAATAGCACTGATGCTCTTTTGGATGGAAAACGATCTGACCTGGTTTTCGATATTTATAAAAAACTTACAACGGGAGCAACTCTGTTTCCGCCAGCAATTGGATTTATATTCGATAGAGAAAATAAAACAGAAGCAAAGATTCAAGAACTAGAGAAGAGAGGTGCGAATTTTTTACGCCTACCTATGTATGAAAATTATCTACTTGATCCTGAACCTATATCAATGGTAATTAATGAAGAAGCTAGATGGCTAGAAACACCTATCAGCATTACTCAAGTTCAAGAATATCTTGACAAAATCAAACAGGAAAAATCCTATCTGCTTCCAGGTGTAAAAAGAGAACAAGTTTCAGATAATAATTGGTTATATAAGATTCACGGTGCAAAGATACTTGAAAGCATGTTCCAAGAATTATGTGAGAATAAATTGGAATTTAGAAAAACTAAACACTCTTATAAGCTTACAGAATGGTTAGTTGAGAATAAACCTGATTTCTTGTCTGAACTGGCTGAAGAATTAGGAAATTACTTAAAGAAAAATCAGTAATTATTTTTATACTGGTTATCTCATCACGATTGCCACAACAGACCGATCGCACTGGCAAGCGCTATGAACTGGTAGATGTTGGTTTTTTAGTTGTTAGAGGTGATACAAACCTGAACAATGAGAGAAGAACTAATAAGCACAGCTACATATGAACTTTCGTGAAGAGTTTAAACTGCTGCTACGCGCCCGCTACCCCTTGATTTATATTCCTACCTATGAGGAGGAGCGAGTAGAAGCAGCTATCCGTGAAGAAGCAACTAACCAAGGTAATCGCCCAGTCTATACTTGGGATTTTGTCGATGGTTACCAGGGAAACCCTAATGATGCGGGGTTTGGGCGGCGTAACCCGTTGCAAGCTTTAGAATTTATCGAAAAATTACCAGCCTCTGCGCCAGCAGTATTGATTTTACGAGATTATCATCGCTTTTTAGATGATGTGGCGATCGCTCGCAAACTCCGCAATCTCGCCCGACTCCTCAAATCTCAACCAAAAAATATTGTACTGCTTTCGCCACGCATCGCCATTCCTGACGATTTAACCGAAGTGCTGACAGTCGTCGAGTTTCCCTTACCCAGCGCCCCAGAAATTAAAACTGAGATCGAACGCTTACTACAAAGCACTGGTAACTCACTTTCTGGGAAAGTTTTAGATGACTTGGTGCGCTCTTGTCAAGGGCTTTCGATGGAACGGATTCGGCGGGTTTTGGCAAGAGCGATCGCTAGCCACGGTCAATTGCAGCCAGAAGACGTTGATCTCGTTTTGGAAGAAAAGCGCCAAACTATCCGCCAGACCCAAATCCTGGACTTCTACCCCGCCACTGAGCAAATTTCTGATATTGGCGGACTGGATAACTTAAAAGATTGGCTGATTCGTCGGGGAGGCTCATTTAGTGAACGGGCAAGGCAGTACGGATTACCGCACCCCCGTGGTTTAATGTTGGTGGGTATTCAGGGAACTGGTAAATCGTTAACTGCAAAAGCGATCGCTCATCACTGGCATTTACCCCTGCTACGTTTGGATGTGGGGCGGTTATTTGGTGGTTTGGTGGGCGAGTCAGAATCTCGCACCCGCCAAATGATTCAGGTAGCTGAAGCCCTCGCCCCCTGTATTTTGTGGATTGATGAAATAGATAAAGCCTTTTCGGGGCTTGGTAGCAAAGGTGATGCGGGCACTACTAGCCGTGTGTTTGGTACATTTATTAACTGGCTAGCCGAAAAAACCTCACCCGTGTTTGTCGTCGCCACCGCCAACGATATTCAAGCCCTACCGCCAGAAATGCTGCGTAAAGGGCGGTTTGATGAAATTTTCTTTGTGGGTTTGCCCACCCAAGAAGAGAGAAAAGCAATTTTTAATGTTCATTTATCCCGACTGCGCCCCCATAACTTAAAAAGTTATGACATCGACAGGTTAGCATACGAGACACCCGACTTTTCGGGGGCAGAAATTGAGCAAACTTTAATTGAAGCGATGCACATTGGATTTAGCCAAAACCGTGATTTTACTAAAGACGATATTTTAGAGGCTGCTAGTCAAATCATCCCCTTAGCGCGAACCGCCGTCGAGCAAATTCAGCAACTTCAAGAATGGGCTGCTGCGGGGAGAGCGCGTTTAGCATCGAAACACAGCCCTTTGAGCGATAGCTTCGGTAAACTCCGGTAATACCATTTTGGATTTTAGATTTTAGATTTTGGATTGAGAATTTCTCGATGTTAGAGGGTTCTATGAATCCATCTGTTGCATTCATTTTCCAAATTGGTATAACAGAGTGGCAGCTAGAATAATCGATTGAAACAGACCACACTGCGTCCCCTTGTGGTCTCTTTACAATCCAAAATCCAAAATCCAAAATCTAAAATTGATTGACCCCTTGATAATCAGGTATTAATTATGTTGTCTGGCTTAGTAAAGTATATACTTGGGATTTTCTTAGCGATCGCTGTATTAATAGGTGGCGGTGTTGCAGTTGCACTCTATTTTATGAATCGCACGGGCATACCCCCTGCCAAACCGATTTTTTCTAATGACAGCCCCTCGGTGAAAGCCCAAGCTCCAAAAGCAACCGAGGCTGGAGGTAAACCCACCCCTACACCCGGAACGCCCACTGAATCATCTCCCAACCCAACTTCTACTCCCACCCCCACTGAATCACCTGAAGCTACGCCATCCCCAAAACCATTGCCATCGGGAGCTTACCGAGGGCGTGTGAGTTGGGCTGAAGGCTTGAGTCTGCGGTCAAAACCAAATCAAGACGCTGAACGTATTGGTGGCGTTGGTTTTAATCAGAAAATTATTGTCTTGGAAGAAAGCGAAGATAAAGCTTGGCAAAAAATCCGTTTGGAAGATAGCGAACAAGAAGGTTGGGTAAAAGCAGGTAATACTGAAAAAACTGATGAACAATAAGTATTGGGCATTGGGCATTGGGCATGGGGAAGTGTGGGAGGTGTGGGAGGATAGGAAGAAATCTTTCCCCCCACACTCCCCACACTCCCCACACTCCCCACACTCTTCATCTCCCTCATCTCCCTCATCTCCCTCATCCCCCCACTCCCCACTCCCTACTCCCCACTCCCCAAGTTAACTAGTTGTAAAGAATCATACAAAAAATAAATATTACACCGAGCAAATGGTATAATCTTGTATGGTCATAACTTGAAAAAAACAAGTGAAAACAGGGGTAGATAGCTCTGTAACCGAGCTTGCCTCAGTCTTTGAGGCATCTGAAAATATCAAGGTTGTTCATCTGCCAGTTATTTTAAAATTTTTGAATTGGAAAAATTTACCTAGCCCTGCTGCGATGCGTCTTTTGTCTGTAGCATTGACTATGGGAATTCTCAGTATTGCTGGGGAAGTTTTAGCAGCTCAGAAAATAGGAAGCAACGGTTCACAAGTCGCCAATAGCCAAAGATGTTTAAAAAAATTAGGTTACTTTAAAGGCCCGGTGACAGGCAAGTTTGCTAGTTTGACTCAGAATGCTGTGATCAAATTTCAGCAAGCCAATAGACTACCTGCGATTGGGGTTATAGGTCCTAGTACTCAAAAAGCGTTGCAAAGAGCGTGTCAGAGTAGAGCCTCTAGTAGGAATGTTAGTCGAAATTCGCAATCCTCAGTCAATGAATATCCTACTCTTTCTCAAGGCAACACTGGTGCAGCGGTGACTAAGTTGCAACAGCGTCTGAAACAGCGGGGTTACTTTAATGCTAATCCCACCGGAAATTTCGGGCGAGTCACTAAAGATGCTGTGATTGCATTTCAGCGAAATGCCGGTATATCTGCCAATGGAATTGTCGGTCGGCAAACTTGGAACGCACTACTAGGTTATTCTCAAGCTCCAGCTAGATCAAGCAGTCTCTCTACTCAACAAATCAGAGAACTCCAAGAGCGTTTACGACAACTAGGCTACTTTAAAGCTAATCCTACTGGGAATACTGGCCCAGTTACCAGAGAAGCGATCGCCAAATTCCAACAAGATTATAGACTACCTGTGAATGGCGCAGCCAATACCCAAGTTTTGGCAGCAGTACGTCAAGCCTCAGCTGGTGGATATCCTACTCAACAACCAACTAGAAATTATCTCACTGTTGGCGATCGCTCAGATAATGTCAGATTAGTTCAAGACCGGTTGTGGCAATTGGGCTTTTTTAATGCCAATTCTGATGGCTATTTCAGTGATTACACCAGAGAATCTGTGATTGCATTCCAGCAATCTTCTCGACTCAATGCTACTGGAAATGTAGATTGGCAAACTTGGGAAGCATTAGGATTGAATAACTCGACTGCCAGTAATTATATTGAGACAAATCCCTATGTAGCACCTGTTACTAATGGTTATTTATTACCTGAAACTAACGGTAACATCTTAGCTGGTAACAATCGGTATACAGTTATCGTACCAATTTTTAGTAATGATACTCTTACTAAGGTGCAACAATATATACCTTATGCTGTGGCAGAGGAATCGAATCTGGGGGATTATGTGAATGCTGGAGGATTTAGCGATCGCAAAGAAGCAGAAAGGATAACGAAAATGCTCCGCTCCTATGGCTTGGATGCACGGATTAAATACAATTGAAGAAGAAGTCAGAATTCAGAATCAAGAGTATAGGGTATTCAGACCCAAACCTTTCAACGCGAACAAAAGCATAAAGTAGAATCAAACTAAACGAGATTAAATTTGGTTAGAAAAATTAAATGACGGTTGAGAGATGGACGGATGAAATGCTGGATGAATTGGCTTCCAGTGTTACTGAACTGCGCGAAAGCGTTAGTGAGGTGCGTGACAGTGTTGATGGTCTGAGGGTAACTGTTCAAGCTTTGTTACAAGTGGCTGCTCAAAGCCAGCGAGATATGGAATTAATGAAGCAGCGACAACAAGAAAACGATCAAAGATTTAATATTTTGTTAGAAGAAGTCCGCTATTTAAGGCGAGGCAATCAAGAAAGTTAGAGATTTTTTAGCGATGCTGAGGTTGAACTGCGCCTAGCCTGACTCGTTATAGCCAATAATTTCATCGGGTGTTCTGCTATCAAGAGTTGGTAAATTTCTAATTTCATCACAGATACTGCGAACAACATTAATATCAATCTTTTTCGCTTTTATATTTTGGAAGGAAATAGGATGAAGTTGATACAATAGTTTTCCTTTTATTTCCATACCTGCAAGACTTGGAGGCATTTCTAGGTAGAGAAAACCATTCTCATCTACACGGGCATCAACGTTGATTTCCTGCATTGTCTTATGCTCTAAATTGAATTACCTTCGCCAGTCGCACAGAATTCAATTCTGAATTCTTACCAATTAAATTGACAAACTCAACTGCGAACCTTGTTGAGTTTTATTCACCTCAATCCTAGCTTGGAAAGCTTCTTTGAGGTGAGGCATGTGGGTGACGGTGAGAATGCAAGCGAAATCAGAAGCGATCGCATTAATAGCTGCAACTAAGCGATCGCATCCTTCAGCATCCTGTGTACCAAAACCCTCATCCACAATCAACAATTGCAACGCCGCCCCCGCCCGTTGTGCTAATAATTTCGCCAAAGCCAAACGGATGGCAAAGTTAATTCTAAAAGCTTCTCCACCAGAATAAGTTTCATAAGCCCGCGTTCCTCTGGAATCGGCAATTAAAATATCCAGAGTGTCTATTAACTTGGCATTTTTCTTAGTTGATTTTCCATTACGTCCAGCTTTTTGAGTAATAAATTGTACATGAAATTGATTAGCACTCAACCGCGAAAGTAATTGATTTGTCTCAGCTTCCAGTTGCGGCAGGACATTTTCAATCATCAATGCTTGGATACCATTTTTACCAAAAGCCTGCGCTAATTCCTGATAAACACGGTGTTCCTGCTTGCAAGATTGTAGTTGTTTGTACTGTTGTTCGTACTGAATTTGCAGCGTTTCCAGTTGATGCGCCAACTGTTCTAAACGTCCCAACTTAGCAATTTGCTCATCGAGTTGGCGTCTGCGTATTGCTAGCTGCTGCTCTAGGGCTTGAATTTGGGCAGATGGGTTGGCTGTTGCTTGGAGTTGCTCAATTATGCTTTCGATTTGTTTGGCAAGTTGTTGCCGTTCCGTTATTCTGGCGCCTCTGGATTCCTCTAATTCTTGTAATCTCGTCTGGAGTTGGGGATACTGCTGCTGGGCTGCTAAAAGTTGTTGATATCGCAAATGCCAAGATTGAGCTTTCTTGACAGCCATACGGAGGTTGTTGTGCAGCTCCAAACTGTAGCCAATTTCAACAATGTGACGTTCCAGAGCCGCAATTTGCTTGGCACATTCAGAATTAGTTTGTTCTTGGTGGATTCTGGCTTGTAATTCAGCAATAGTAGCTAATAGTTCTGGTTTTCGGGCTGCTAGTTGCGCTTGTCGCTTAGTAGCGTCTTTAATCTGGCTTTGTTTAATTTCTGCCCAGCGCCACCGCTCAACTTCGCTGCGAGCTAGGGCGTGGTCTTGTTCATTATAATTAACTTGTTGTAGATATTGGTCTAACTTTCGCAGTTCGGCTTGTTGATTGGGAGCGTAATCACCACCTTGTAGCGATCGCTCTAAATGTTGCTTTTCCCCAGCAATTTGTTCTAATTGATGTTGCACATCAGTCGTCGCTTCTAACTGTGCTGCCAATTGTCCCCTTTGTTCGCGTAAACCATCATAAATCGCCAATTGTTGCGATATTTCTCGATATTCCTGCCTAAGTACTTGAATTTCTCTATCGGATACAGCCATTTGTTCCCGGACTACCCAAAACTGTCCTTGAGTATCATCTAACTCAATTTGGGTTTTTTCCACCACGCGACTCCAGTGATGTTCATCCAGGGGACGTTCGCACAACGGACAAAGAGCATTGGGATTTTGGAGCATTTGCAGTTTTTGCTCTAATTCTCCCAGCAATTTTTCATAATCCCGTTGGTGAGCTTGTAGACGTTCAATAAAATGACGCCTTTCTTGCCCTTTTTCCTGGACTCGTTGCAAATAAACCCGCTTTTTCTCCAATTCCTCAATTTGGATTGCTACATCCATCACCGCCTGTTGCAATTGCGGTTGGCGTCGTTGTTGGCGTTGCAATTGGTTTTCTGTATTTTGCAGTTGTTCGAGCCGCGCTACTAAACCAGCATGAGTCCGATCTAATTGGCTTTGTAAAGCTGCTCGTTGTTGCAACAAAGGAGTCACCTGCATTTGCAATTGATCTAAATGAGCAAGATGGTGACGTGCTGCGCCCAGTTGTGACAAAGCAGCTTCAACTTCACCGGATTTGGTGAGAGTTTGCTGAATTTCTCGCTCTTGTTGCTGCAAAGCTTCGATTTGGGCTTGGGCTTGTTGCAGTTGTCGTTCGATTTCCTGAATTTGTTTGGTAAGCTGTTGTTGTTTTTGTTGGCGAGTTTGTCCGGCGCGGCTATATTCTTCAAATTTGGCAGCAAAAGCTTCTTCTTGAGATTGCAGACTTTGATATTGGGCGTATCCAGCCTTAATCTCAGCTTCTTGATGTAAGATTTTTTCTAAATCTGATAGCTGACTGCCGATCGCTAACTGCTCTTGTTGTAGGCGATCGCAGTCTTGGTTAAGATTTTGATATTGCTGCTTGACAAAACTCAGTTGTTGTTCCCAATTTTGGCGCTGGTGCTGGACAACTTGCAAACTTTGTAATTGAATATTGTCAAAAGCTTGTACCTGTTGTAGTTGATTGAGTTCAGCTTCTAACTGATCTCTTTGCGCTTCGGTTGTCTGGCGTTGTTGGAGCTGAATCTTAATCGAATCCAAAGAACGCTCTAATTCCTCCCCTCGTGCTTTGAACTGACGAGAAGATTCCTTTGCCCGTTCTTCCAAATCATCATATTGATTTAGTTTCAACAACTGGGCTAAAATTTCTTTGCGTTCCGTAGGTCGTTTGAGCATGAATTCATCTGCACGACCTTGACGTAAGTAAGCAGAATTAATAAAAGTATCGTAATCGAGCTTAATGTGTTCTAAAATCGAATCTTGGGTTGCTCTTACGCCTTTGCCCGTGAGTGGACGAAACCCAGAGGGTGTTTCTATTTGAAATTCCAGGACGCTAGTAGCTCCCCGAATTCGAGTGCGAATCACCCGATATGTTTGCTGGTTACTTTGGAAAACAAAATCAACCCGAACTTCTTTTGCACCAGAATAAATCACATCGTCTTCAGTACTGGCGCGGCTTTCACCCCAAATTGCCCAAGTGATTGCTTCTAAAAGAGAAGATTTACCCGCACCATTGGAACCAGAAATACAAGCCGTATGCAAACCGCGAAAATCTAAAGTTGCATCACGGTAACTGAGAAAGTTTTTGAGGATAATTTGTACTGGGATCATTCACGCTATGGCGCCACATCTACTTTTAATAATTAAGAGTACAGATGCACTGTTTGTTAGTTTAGCTATCTAGATATCAGGTTTCTAGTCTTGAAGACATGAAATTTACAAAAATTTACAATTTGATGAGTGAATTTTTCTTGTTGCATGAATAATTTTTGCTCTATTCAGAAAAAAATTAAACAGTCGTGGAGACACTCTTTTGTTTTCTTGTACTGACGGAGAAGAAAAATTAAAAGAGATGAGGGGGATGAGGGAGATATGAGTTCCCCATATTCTTTATTTGTAGATGCTATTTCTGAAGGCAACTTAATATATTGGACTTCTATTTGATTTTTGAACAAACTCGCCCTCAACTGAAAAAGGCTGATTCCCTACTCCCTACTCCCCAACGGACTACTAGATACCAAGACATGGCTATTACTTGACCCAGGTATCAACAGTCCAATATATTTACCTAGAGCAATGAGTAGGTTCTCTATGCGATGGGGATAAATTGCCAAATTGGTAGTTAAAATCAGCACAAATGTAGTGCTGAGATGATATCCTGGCGATCGCTTTGCTGTTCTCCAAGTTGCTAAACCAGCCACATCATCAGTACCGCTTTGGGTAATTGGTAAATCCTATACCCCAAGCGTTTGCTTTTCGAGAAGTTGGTGAAATTGCATTGCGATTAAAAATCCGAAATTTCAAATACTCAGGCAGTAACCCGATGATTGAAAAAACAGTAAAAGTAATAAAAGGCGAATTATTGCCAGAGGGAGATTATGTTTCACCAGGATTTTCTACTATTCAGCCAGATTCATGTTTTCCGAATATGATTTTGGGAAATACATATAATAGTTTTTGGTTTTACCTGCGGCGGGATATCGCTCATAACTGGTACGTGGATAGACGACAGCAGGATACAGGATTTGTCAGCAGAGATGAAGCTCATATTCTTTACAACACAGCCTTAAAATTTCAGGGAAAAAAAGCTTTAGAAATAGGCTGTTGGATGGGTTGGTCAGCTTGTCATTTAGCTTTAGGAGGGGTGGAGTTAGATGTTATCGATCCGATGCTATCCACAGAATTATTTTCTGAAAGCGTCACAGATTCACTGAAGTCTGCAGGCGTCAAGGAATCTGTAAATCTGATACCAGGATATAGCCCTCAAGCAGTAGAAGAGTTAGCAAATAAATTTCAACGTAAATGGTCATTGATATTTATAGATGGTCACCACGAAACACCAGCACCACTCAATGACACAATGATTTGCGAACAATTTGCAGAACCAGATGCTTTAATTTTATTTCATGATTTGGCTTCTCCCGATGTTGGCGAAGGATTGGACTACTTGAAAAACAAAGGGTGGAACACAATGGTATATCAAACTATGCAAATCATGGGAGTTGCATGGCGGGGAAATGTTGAGCCGGTAATACATCAGCCAGATCCTGAAATTAACTGGCGTTTACCTCCACATTTGCAACATTATTCTGTTAGCGGTTCAACCACAACTGTGGCGGCAGATAAATCTGGAAAAATGCTCAAATCAGTCCGACCAAATACTTTATTCAATCAAGTAAAGTTATTGTCGCTGTATAGTCACGTAGACCAATTATATTATTATATTTCTTGGCTGCCACGAATGTTAAAGCAGGCGATCGCCAGAAACAAACCTCAGAAAAGCTGAACATCTTGATGGGATGGGCAAATAGCCCGTCCTGCTATTGTGAAATGGCTAATTGCGATCGCTTGACCTAGACCGAGGTATCAACAGTCCAATATATGTACCGACAGTAAATTTTGTTAAATCTAAAAATTGCGGGCGACTCTTTTCGTCAATGGCGATCAGAGGTTGCCTAAGTCCTGTTATTGCTGGCTCCTACATCTACACATCAGTAAGCAGCCTTGCTTTTCGGAGAAGAAACTGTAAGACGGTATCCTCTCTGGTAATGATATCAGCCCGCCCTTCCATTCCTGCCTGAGTAAGACATTGCCGTGTTCCCTGTGTCAACATAAGTGTCTCAGGAACAATGGTAACCTCGTAAGCTGCTTTGTTTACAGTTTGTCCTTGAGTCAGCGCAACAGTGTCTGGAGAAACGGCGTTGACGTTTCCTTTCAATGTGCCAAAATCAGGATAGGGGCAGGCAGAAACTCTCATTTGCACCCTTTGCCCAATCTTGATTTGACTAACATCTTGTGACGATGCATACGCCTTAATGATAAGTGGAACACTGCTTGGCATAACCTGAGCAATCACATCTTTTGCTTGTACTACTTGACTGGTGCTGCGGACATCCAATTGTAAAATAGTTCCATCAACAGGAGCACGCACAATCGTTGACTTCAAATCTCTTTGTAACTGGGCAATTTGCTGGTGGTCAAAGCTAATCTGATTTTCGAGTTGTATCCGCTGTTGCACTAAAACTTCCCGATTTTTAACCAAATCAGCAATGATGGCTTGCCCTTTTGACTGTCGCTGTGCAATTTCTTCATTAGCAATTTTGACTGATGCTGCACTCGGATTCAGGAGTACTCTTGCACTTGCTAGTTGAGCCATTGCTATCTTAAATGCAGATTCTTTTTCCCTTAGCTGTAATAGGGAAATTGCTCCAGTGTTTGCTAGCTGTTGGAAGCGATTTAGCTCTTCTCGCGCCAACTCTAAACTTGCTTGCGCTTGTAGAACATCTGCCTGTGTCTTTGACTGTTGGTCACGGTAGTTCCGTTGACTGAGTTGAAGTTGTGCCTGAGCAGATGCCACGGACTGCTTTATTTGGTCAGTTTCCGCCGCAATTTGGCGATTGAGAGCAGCAATTTGGGCATCGATATGAGTTCGTTGTTGCTCAGTTTTGCGAATGCTCTCCTGATGTTGAATTACCTGTGTCTTGAGGCGAGAGTCATTAATTGTAGCTATTGGTTCGCCCTGTTTAATGATTTGATTCTCCTTAACATAAATCTGGGTGATAGCTCCCTCAACACTCGCTTGCACTGCCTTGATTTCTCCAAGGGGACGAACAACGGCTTCTACTTTAACGACAACATCATATTTGAAGAGGGACGCTAAAACAGATAATCCTCCAAGCATACTAAGCAGGACAATTCCAAATAATTTCATCCAGCGATTAGTTGGCGAGAGGAAGTCATCTAGTTGAATTTGAGGTAAAGAGTTGGGATTAGGATCGCTAAACATCATGTAAATCTTTAGCAAGACTGGCTGATTGAACTTTGTACGGCAAGAAGGGCATCATCAATAGTTATCTGAGGTAAACCTAATTCGTCATCAATGTTAAAATAGCTTCGATACAGCTTTAGTTCATCCTTCAGAGGTTGCCCAAAATATTGCACTAGTAATTCATGAAACTGGAAATAAGTAAAGAACCCAGATGAAGCATTTTTTAGATGAAAACCAGAGCTTGCAGGGGGCGAAGTCAATGCTTTGCACAGGTCAGGTGTAAATGTCCAGGAAGTTCCATATTTTTTGTCTTCGTCTGTAGCAAACCTCCAGCCATTACCTTGGACGTAAGAATGAATGAAACTGTAGAGAAATTGGCCTGAGTTTTTTTGATCAGAAAATATTCCACCGAATAAAAGGGGTAGACGATGAATAAATACAGCAAGATCGGGTCTAATATTCAAACTCAAATAGTGAAGGAATAGCTCAAAATCTAATTTAAAGTATTCGTAAAAGCTGTAGGGTTTCACCTCTCCCAACAAAGAAGAGGAAATGTGTTTAATTCCGTCGTATACTAGGGTTGTGCTAAAAAAATGAATCGTTGACAGGATGGGATCATCTGCCAATTTTAAAAATAATGACTTTAAATTATCGTAAAAGCGCTTATTAATATAAAAATCATCCTCAGTAGGTCTGCCTAAAATATAAATCTGGCTGGGTCTGCACTTTACGATTTGCTGCAACTCTGATGATGTCAGTTCGTCTCGTATATCAAGGCAAATGTGTTCTAAAACCTCTGGTTTTTCGCTACTGCGAGAAACTGTAATTGTTTGATTAGGGTCTAAATACTGTAGAAGATTGACAGCTAAATAGCCGCTTGAACCAAGTAGAAGATTCATTCGCACCTCATTATCTAACAGTCAGGTAAAACATGACGCATCAAGTTTTGGTTGGTTTGGCACTTATGGATGAAACCAAATGATGCATAATTGATTTGAAATAAAGTTTCTAAAAAATTTTGATCAACTTCATCTAGCTCTGACTCATCCATTTCCAAGGATTCAAGCAAATACTGTTGATTGGGTGGATCTGAATATCGCCTGCCAAATTTATCAACATAGTTAAAGACAAGTTGAAGATCAAAATTAGGCTGTTCATTAATAACTGTTACACCATATTGCTCTGGAAATTGAAAAATTTTTGATTTATAGAACAATGCAAATTTATTGAACTGCACTGTGATTCCGGGAATGTGTACTTTTGCTTTTTGATAGAACTGAAAAGAGGTTAAAAAATCGGCATCCGATTCGGTTGGAAAAGCGTAGATTAGATTCAGAAAAATACCAATCCCTCGATGCCCAAATCGACTTAACAGTAACATCACTTCTTCTTCTGATGCTGAGGCAGATACCTTTCCCATTTGTTGAGCAGTATCTGGTAGAACAGTTTCTAAACCAAATAAAACCTCACGACACCCTAGTTTTGCCATTTGAGCGATCAGCGAGTCTCCAAAATTTGCATCGGCAATAATCCGAACTGTCCATTGTAAGTCATGAATATTTTTATCCTCAAGAAATTGACAAAGTTCTGCTACATTTTTAGGTGTCGCGGCTTCATCATTAAAAATAATATGTCGTATTCCTAGATCATAAATTGCTTGAATAGTTGCCAAGGCAATTTTGATTTCAGAAGATTCTGAGTAGAAGCGATCGGCAATATGTTTATTAATTTGAACACAAAAAGTACATCGTTTCCAGTAGCACTTATTGCGGGATAAAGGCATTAAATAAACTAGCTTTTCAGGTTTTATATTCCAAAAAACTTGATAGTGGCTTTGCTGAATCAGTGTTTTATACACTGTTGTACGATTGCTAATATTGTCTTCTTTACAGTTATTAGCATGCGTTAATGCACACTGCACCTGCTCGTCAGTGACACCACAAAGTTTAACTAAGCTTTGTCCAAAATATTCTTCCTGGTAGATAATGAAATCAAAAATAGAGCTTAAAGCTTGAGATTTATCTAGCTGATCAAACCAGAAGCTTAAGGAAAAATTTTCATAGCTGTGTTTACCAATTCCTATCTTGACTTGTGTAGGGAGTAACCGTTTTAAAGCAGTAGCAAAAATAGCAGCAAAGCCAAGAGCTTGATTAGAATCGATTCCTAGACTGATGACAGCAGGAATTTCATCAGTCTGTAAAATTGAACTCAACCTCAATTGAATAAATTCGTTGATAGCTTCAAACCCATAAAAG
This sequence comes from Nostoc sp. FACHB-973, assembly GCF_014698115.1. Lineage (GTDB taxonomy): Bacteria > Cyanobacteriota > Cyanobacteriia > Cyanobacteriales > Nostocaceae > Nostoc > Nostoc muscorum. Next base: position 6,646 of record NZ_JACJSJ010000003.1, on the reverse strand, counting down.
GTTTCACAGAGTTTTTGAACTCCAGCAATAGAATAAACCAAGTGTTCATCAAACGAAAATCCAAATGGTGAAAATGGAATGTGTAAACTCGTATTAATTTTTTCAATTGCATAGTTTAATTCTCGAATTGAACTTGGGCAAATCTTAGGATAAAAAATATCTTCTTCTATATTGAGTCCATTTTCAACCTTGTCGAGTAAAAATTGCCAAAACTCAATATTAATGTCAACACTGTCGTAAGCGATGTCCAAATTATTAAAGTAAGCGGCTGTATCAAAATCAAAAGGTTTAATTGTTGTTGTTAAAGAACGTGGAATATCAATGTGAATAATTTTCATAATGTAAAAAAGTCAAGTATTCTTTTGAACCTGGAAGCTTTAAAGAGTAGGAAGTGGTAATAGGATGAAAAATCGTCTTACCACTTCCTGACTTTAGTTCAAGTGTTCAATTATGAAAAGTTTTTACCGACCTAACCGCGAATTCCCATTACGCGAGCGCTAGTACGGCGAGGGTTAGTTTCCTCACGGCTGCTACCGCTGCGGCTGCTACCCTTTCCACCCGATACTGTTTCCAGCTCGAGCTCGGACAATTCTTCATACTGAGTTAGAGAAATTTTAGTGAGGGGTTGTGAAGTTTTGTTATTCTGCACGGATAGTTCCTTTATAGAGGTAGATAAAACTAGATATAAAACACTTTTTAAATAATGCCTAACAGCATTATCCAATAGCTCGTTAGCAACTTGCGTTTTCTATCTTTTGCCAATCTACTCGAAGGAAGTTTAATGGTCAATATCAAAAGGTCAGAAAAAGCAACATCTTACTTTATTTATGACAAATATTCATATGAAAGCAGAAATATAAGGATTTTCATGAAATTTTTTAGAAGAAACAGTGTTTCTACTAATTGCTTGTGGCTTTTTGTGAAATATAACAGTAGTCTAACCTCTATTAAATTTTTTAGCTTTAGCATATCTTAGAAAATGCTTAATAAAAATTGGATAATATAGGAATCATATTTGATTTCTGAAAAATATAAGTATTTGTAGGGTGTGTTAGGCGTAAGCCGTAACGCACCAAAGCCTTAAGAATGGTGCGTTACGCTGTCGCTAACGCACCCTACGTATCTTTTCAAAAATCAAATAGTAGTCCTATATTTGGAGCAGCAAGTTGTTTAAAACCTGATGAAGATTAGAGAATTACAGTATAAATAAAATTTTGGTCTCTAAATTCAAAAATTAATTGAGTTATCGAGTGTTAGGAACATCTATTAGAAACTATGTACGAATTTGTTGTACTTAATGGAACAAATACTTTTCAATACGATCGCCTGACTTATCCTACCTTTCGCCCTCGCCTGAGAATCATCAAGCAAGATCGCTCCCTGGTCGCCATAGGCATTCATTTTGAACAAACTCCTGTTGGACTGATCCTTGCTGAATTTTTGCAGCATGAGTCAATAGCAGAGATATTGTCTGTGTTCGTTGTACCTGAGCATCGTGGACAAGGACTAGGGAAAGCTTTATTGAATGAGATGGAACAATATCTGAGGCAACACAATTGCTCAAAAATGCATCTTGTTTATATTCCTAATTCCACAACGTTAGCTCTAGAGAAGATTTTGCATCAGCAGGAGTGGCATTCTTCCCAACCCCGAATGCTGATTTGTACGGGTACACCGGATGCAATTCAGAAAGCAAGTTGGCTCAAACTAGATGCGATGCCAGACTCTAACTACACAATGTTCCCTTGGCTTGAATTGACATTGCAGGAGCGGCAAGACATCCTTACGCAGCAAGCCGAATCTGGCTGGTATCCCGATATTCTTTCTCCCTTCAAAGAAGAAGCGATTCTTGAACCCCTCAACAGTCTCGGTTTGCGCTATCAGAATCAGGTGGTTGGCTGGATGATAACCCATTGCATTGCCCCGGATACCATTCGCTACACCAGCTTGTTTGTAAAAAAAGAACTGCAAAGTATTGGACGAGCAATCCCTCTACTGGCAACTGCCATCAATACCCACGTTCAGCATCGAAAGTCGCATCAGGCAGTTTTTACCGTGGATATGAACAATGAGCCGATGATGAAGTTTGTGCAGCGGCGGTTAGCACCTTATCTTGTCTCGATTCGACAGTCAATGCAGACCTGCAAAGTTTTGCAAGCATGACATAGTAGTTCAACAATCATCCAGGGGATATGAAGTATTCGTGTGTTCTCCAACAAAATGAAGAAGACTGTGGTGCAGCTTGCTTAGCCTCGATCGCCAAACATTACGGACGCGATTTCACAATCAGCCGTATTCGAGAAGCGATTGGAACTAACAGACGTGGCAGTACTTTGTTAGGGATTCGTCGAGGAGCCGAGAGCTTAGGGTTTAATGCTCGCGCCATCAAAGCTTCTGCCGATTTACTGGATCAACTGGATAACGTTCCTTTGCCAGCAATCTTACATTGGAAAGGTGTCCACTTCACCGTGCTTTATGGCAAGAAAGGGAACAAGTATGTGTTGGCAAACCCGGCAGTGGGAGTCTACTTTCTCCCAAAGTCAGAACTGCTGAAAGGTTGGACAAATTGGATCATGCTGCTGCTAGAGCCTGATCTTGATCGCTTCTTTAGTCAAGCAGACGACCGAGAAAAGATGGGTGGGCTAGGACGCATCTTTAACCGAGTATGGTTTTACCGCTCAATCTTGGTGCAAGTTCTCATCATCAATCTGGTACTAGGGTTGCTTGGCATTATCATGCCGTTTCTCCTACAGATTCTTACAGATGATGTGTTGGTGCGCGGTGATTTTACCCTTCTAACTCGGCTAGCAATCGCTACAGGTTTGTTCATTGGGATGAGTAGTGGTTTATCATTGGTTCAGTCTAGCCTTGTTGCTTATTTTGCCCAACGGCTAGAGTTAGGGATTGTTCTAGATTTTGTCCGTCATCTTCTCCATCTACCACTGTCTTACTACGAATCACGCCGCAGCGGCGAAGTCATTAGCCGCCTGCGGGACATTCAAGATATTAATTGGTTAGTTGCTCAAGTTGTTGTTGATCTACCCAGTAAATTCTTTGTTGCTCTGATCGCCTTAGTTCTGATTTTTTTCTATAGCTGGCAACTGGCGATCGCTACGTTGATTATTGGGGTTTGTATGACGCTATCGGCGATCGTGTTTCAACCTCAATTACATCAATTAACCCGTCAAACGCTTGTACTTTCTGCGGAAAATCAAGCAGGCTTAGTTGAAACTTTCAAAGGCGCTCAGACCATCAAAACTATCGCTGCTACTCCACAAGTTTGGGAAGAATTTCAAAATCGCTTTGGTCGTCTGGCTAAACTGACATTGCGTACCCTACAGATTGGCATTATCAACGATGTGTTTGCTAATTTCGTTGGTGGTTTAGGGGGGATTATCTTACTATGGTTCGGCAGCAGCCTTGTAATTCAACAAAAACTCACGGTAGGTCAATTAATTGCTTTTAATGCCATGAGCAGCAACCTACTCATGTTCATCGATACTTACATTCGATTAATAAACGAATTTATCCGGGTTAAAGCTGCAACACAACGCATTAATGAAGTTTTAGATTTAACACCGGAAAACATTAGCACTCCCCAAAAGCCAATCGTCACAATCCCTGATAATGCTGATATCGTCTGTACTGACGTTAACTTTCAATATGCTGGAAGAGTAAAGCTTTTGGATAATTTCTCTGTCACAATTCCAGGAAAACAAGTGATTGCCCTTATTGGTAAATCGGGATGTGGCAAAAGTACACTTACTAAACTTCTTGCTGGACTATATTCTCTTCAATCAGGAAATATTCGCATAGGAGGATATAATCTACAAGATTTACCACTCGACACCTTGCGGCAACAAGTTGTTTTAGTTCCACAAGCCCCTCACTTTTGGAGTCTTTCAATCATCGAGAACTTTCGATTGGCGCATCCCCACGCTGCGTTTGAGGAAATTGTTCATGCTTGCTCTTTAACCGGAGCCGATAATTTTATTAGTCAATTACCTGATAAGTATCAAACAATTTTAGGAGAGTTTGGAGCCAATCTTTCAGGCGGACAGTTACAGCGGTTAGCAATCGCCAGAGCAATTGTTACTGATCCGCCAGTGTTGATCCTAGATGAGTCTACAGGTGCCCTTGATCCGTTAAGCGAAAAGCAAGTTCTGGAACAATTATTAATTAAGCGGCAAGGTAAAACAACTTTGTTAATTAGTCATCGTCCCAGCGTTATCAGCCAAGCTAACTGGATTGTCCTAATTGAAGATGGGCAACTTAAACATCATGGCTCTTTAGAGCAACTACAAGCATTACCAGGAGATCATTGGTATTTTATCTCTCCTTAAGTGTAAGTCGAACCCAGCTTCCACACCCAGGACTCTCACAATCGGTTATTACTGAGGTAACTTTCTTAATGTCGAATTACAAAAAAGGAGGAAAGGAGAGGATGCCAATCGCAGAAATTAAACAGCGCCAGCAGCAATTTTAAACACTCATCTAGCAAATAGTTTATTTTTATGTTCCACAGATAATTCAACCGTTACATCAGTTGCTAAAACTGCCAATTTAAGAATCAGCTTCCACTTGCTTTTTATCTAATGGTGAATTCTCAGGTAACTGCCAAGAACGTCCTTGACAAGAAACATAACCATTGACGATGGAAATACCAAACATTTGTCGCATGATTCTGTTTGCTTCTTTCCTCTCTTCATCTGTCAAGTAATCCTGACCTTTAAAGCCTGCTCGGTAATGTTTTGGATTACCACCAGCTTCTACATAACGCTGCTTCCCAATTTCTAAAATTTCTTGGAACCTTGCATACTTTTGTTTTTGTTTTTCAGTCCAATTTGCCATAATTACAAGTCCCAAGTAGTCGGGACAATATCACGATTTTGTAAAATGATAGCAATCGGCAAGACTGGCTAGGCTTATTTATATACCAATTGCCACTATCTCCATCATAGAAGGTATTACCAAGTAAATCTAGGATAATCGGTGCGTTAATAATTTAAGTATTGTGCTTCACTTGCTTACATCAGTAAATACTCTATAAATTGACCTTAGCAATTCTAATGGAAAAAGAAAGTATATCCCAAATTCTAGTAAAGAAATCTATAGTAATCCGCTTTGATTTTTGAACTTACTTGGCTGAGTAGGGAGTAGGTACAGACGTGATTAATCGCGTCTGTACGGGAATAGTCAAGAAGCTTTTCGAGTTGTACCTAGTGAGAGAAAAAATCAAATACGAGTCCTATACAATGGAAGTAATAGTTCGCAATGGCGTAAGTATGTGGACGTAAGCAATGAAACAAAGTCAGGAAACAATTAAACTAATTTGGCGTCATTAAGAGTATCTCGCCTCCTATTTAGTAACGCACATTAGCAGAATAAAAATCCTGACGAGTGATATCTCCGATGGGCTGCGCCTAAGCACATACTCCAGTCAAATAAGTGCTTTTACCTTCGGAATATGCCTAAAGTCACGTTCAATAATAGTCAGAAACAAACTCAGTGAACCGTCGTCATTACACACATCACATACATAAAGGTCAACTCACCTATGACTCGCATACATCGATGGAAATCTGGAACTGCTGCACTCATGGCAATGGCTGTTACCACCAGTGTCATTACACCCATGATTCCCTTTGCTCCTGCTAATGCACAATCCAATGTCGGGCAATATGGAAGTGTGACGATTCCTTCTGGAGTAAATTTGCCCGTTAAGTACGAAAAAGAAACAATTACTATTGTTCCTGGGGAAAGTAAATCCATAACCTTGAGAATAGCGAATAACATTACTGACAGGAATAGAAACGTCTTGATTCCCGCTGGTACTAAAGTAATTGGACGCCTAGAGCCTGTTGACCTAGAAGGTTATTCCACAGATGATGATAATAAAGGAAAAGGCGTGCGATTTGTAGCCCAAGAATTAGAATTTTCCAATGGTCGCCGTCAGTCGATTAATGCAAGTTCTCGGACATACACCACAACTGAAAGAGTTAAACAAAGCCCTAGCACTGGTCAAGTGTTAACTGATGCAGGTATTGGTGCAGGTGCTGGTCTCTTAGGTTCACTAGTTACTGGTAACAACAGAATTGATGATTTAAAACCTGTGATTGGTGCGGCTGCGGGTGCAGGAGCAAGTGTCCTGTTGCGGAAAAAAGAAGTGAATGCCTTCGTTATCAGACCCACACAAGATTTGAGGCTGACACTGAATTCTAACTTAACCCTATACCGCTAATAGGTTTAACTTTATTCAAGTTGTGAACTTAATCATCCCTCATAGGCGATCGCCACTTTAACTATAGTGTGCGATCGCCTTCATTTTTAACCCCAAAAAATCTATTTTCGCGCAACTATTTTATCTCTCTCTCGTCTTACTGACTATTGAGAGTTTTGGGAATAATTACAGCAGAATTCAGAATGGGCTACGCCTCGCTGCGCTAACAGAAGTAAAACAGGCTCTATACTTACCTCTCAGAGAAATCCTTGTGTACTTCACTTTCCTTGAAATCTGCTCTATTGAATAATAGTAAGTAAGTCGTGGAGAAAATTTATAACTATGTAACAAACAATTAAGGAGAAGAGTTAGAGTTAAATCTTATACGTTGTGTACTGTAATTTCCCTTCTCTGCTCTAGCTTGAA
>NZ_JACJSJ010000029.1 GCF_014698115.1 Nostoc sp. FACHB-973 | reverse complement strand
GTTTACCGCCGTAGGCATCGCAGGATAATTAACAAAAGCCTGAAACAACCGGGAGCATCGTTAATTCACATCACGATGCATTTGTACAGTGCGTAAGTCCTAGAAATAACAATTAACCGTAGGGTGTGTTATGCCGTAGGCTAACGCACCTTGAATTGTTGGTGGTACAGTGCTTGGCGACAAAACACCCTACGCTTAATTTTTATCTACATAGTTATAAATATTCGCGCCTACATACTTACTTTAAGGACAAGGAAGAATTGTATCAGGCGATCTTAGAGCGATCGCATTAATTTTAGCGCGTGTTAAAAACCCTCAATAATTGTTAATAAACTACTTGCCACCAACCAAAAGCTGGGCCAATAAAACGAATGGTTAGCCATGCTGCAACCATGACACCAATACCTATCCAGGCACCGCGAGTAGTCCAACTGACAAATAATTCGGCTTGAGTTTTTGAGATGGGAACCCAAGGCAAGATGCGAGTTTCTTGACCGTATGTTTCCCCTAGTGCAGTTTTACGACGTTTTGCTTCACCCATAATTAGCAATTGAAATCAACTTAGGTTTTAACTTTATCTTGCCAGGAATTGTGGTTATGGACAATTAGGGAATGGGGAATGGGGATTGGGGACTGGGGACTGGGCATTGTAAGTGTGGGAGGGGTGGGGTGGTGGGCGTAGTTTCGCCCATCTCCCCATCTCCCACTCACCAATCCCCAGTCCCCTTAAGCCGAATTTTCCTCATCTGTAGTAGAAAACAGGCTGGGATCGAGATAGTTAATGCGTGCTAGAGGACTTAAGGCAGCGAGAATTTGAGCGCCGTAGCTGCGGTTAACTACACGGCTATCAAGTAAAGCAACAATACCTTGACTTTCTCGCACTGGAGCGATCGCTCTTTGTAATTCATTCAAGGCGGTTGGCAATAAGTATAAACGGAACCAATCTTGATGCGATCGCTTATAACGAGCTACTCTACCGGCTACTAGGGGATTTTCCAAAGATGGTAGCGGCAAAGTCGCAATAATTAACAACTGGGGTGCAGGCAAGACTCGCTGATGTTCTCGCCAAAATTCCCAACCGCTGACTAAAATACCATTTTCATCTAAACAAGTTTTTTCTACCTGTACCCGCGAACCAAATTCTGAGGCCAAAATTGTCCCCACTTGAGACTTGAGTGGGACATCGCCCACCAAGATCACAGTTAATCCTGGTGCTGTAGCACTTAGACAAACCAGCGTGCGGACTTTGTGAATAAATGCTGCTTGAAATTCTGGTGTATTGGGTAGGGGTAACTTATAGGGTACATACAGTTGAATTGCTTCAGCTTGACTCTCGGAAGAAAATTTCAGGCAAGTTACATCCTCCAAACCCAAACGCTGACGGAAAAGGGGAGCCTCAGTTTCCGGTTCTATAGCACTGCCAATTAAAACTACTGGTTGTCGCTGCCAAATGGGGGAGAGTATTTTTCCTAATTCCATTGGGGCGTAGTGTAAAGAAAATAAACCTTGGCGACGGGCAATAGTCGTCCAGAAGAGGGCAGGGGGGGCAGGGGAAGCAGGGGAGGCAGGGGGAGAAAGGTTTTCGTTGAGGGGTTGAAATTCTTGCCAGAAATGTTTCCAATTATCTGGGATATTACTGAGGTCTAAAGCAGAATAGAGACGGTTTAAAATGTCTATTTCTATCCCAGATATGAGATAGCACTCATAGGGATTAGTAGGATGCTGAAAAAGTTCATGTGTCAGTTGTATCCGTGCTTCGCGGATTGCTTCAGCTTGATTTGGGCAAGCTAGCATGAGTTGATCCCAATCATGGGGTTGAATTTCTTGGGTGAGCTGATGACGCACCCAATCTTCAAGATCGTCTACACCATCAATAATTGTAGGAATACCTGGGGGAAAGCGATCGCCATCAGCCAACTGTCCTTTTAACCAAGCTTCTGGGGAAGTCAACAGTAGCCCTTGGAACTGGGTATCAGGCCATGCGTCACCTGTCCTAATCGGTTTGTTGGCTGGTAGCCACTGTTGTAAGCGGGGGATTTCCACCCGCAAGAGAAGTTGTTGCACTGCTTCTTGAGCAACAATAATTACAGGGCCGTGCCACATCAGGGCTGATGCTACGAAACTGGTACGATATCGTCCTTGATAGCCAGAAACCGCCCCTACTTGAATTAGGGCGCTACGTTCCAGGCGCAAGGCGCGTGCTACCAACCGTGCCATCGTCAAATGATGGGGCCAGGAAGGGAACCCCGCCTGCGATCGCAAAAAGTTATGTAGTGACAAATGAACTTCTGCCTCAATCACACGCTTTTAATCCCATAACAAAGTGACTTTTACGAACAAAGCCCCATTTCTATTATGTTGTCCTTTGTCATTTGTCACTTGTCCTTTGTCCAAAGCTGATGACTAATGACCAATGACTAATGACCAATCACCAATTACCTAATTATGCCAACCTACACAGGAATTTCCAGTGAAGCCTTCAGGCATCCACTGGATAGCCAAGCCGAGCAAGCTTTACGTAATTTACCAGGATTTGATTTTTTGTCCCGTAAATTTGTGGAATTTTTTGCTGAACGCCCTCAGTTAGTTTTTTTAATGGGCAACACCATCCAAGTCGGGCCGCGCCAATATTCCACTATCTACCAGATTTTTCGGGAATGCGTGCGAGATTTGGACATTTATCCAGAACCCGCACTGTTTGTTGAGCAAAATTCCCAAGCTGACAGCTACGCACTTGGACAAGAGCATCCTTACATAGTCATAAATACAGGGATACTAGACTTACTAAACGAAGCCGAAATTAGGGTGGTGCTAGCCCACGAACTGGGGCACATTAAATGTGGTCATACTATTTTAATTCAAATGGCGATATGGGTGAGGAGTGTCGGTTCTAGAGTTGGTGAATTAACCTTTGGCATTGGTGATTTCGTCACTCAAGGTTTGTTGCTTGCCTTTTACGAATGGCGACGTAAAGCCGAGTTATCCTCAGATCGCGCCGCTTTATTAGTAATGGATGACTTAAATCCTGTGATGACTTCGATGATGAAAGTCACGGGCGGTAGTATCAAATATGCCAATGAATGCAGTTTACAAGAATTTATTAAGCAGTCTGAAAATTATCAAGCACTTGATGAAGATGGACTGAACCAAATGTATAAATTCTTAATGTTCACTGGGTTTCAAGGTGCAATGCTGACTCATCCTTTTCCTGTGGAACGCTTGCATTACTTACGGCAGTGGGCAGTATCAGAAGAATATCAGCAAATTCGCCGAGGAAACTACCAGCGATCGCCTGCTTCAGGAGCAGTAAATGTTAAGGCAGAATCTTCTGAAAAAGAAAAGGAAGCTTTGCGCCGTCAAATTGAAGAATTACAACGCGAAATTAACAGAAAGAAAAGGCCTGATAATTTGTAAAAGGGATTGGGGAGTGGGGAGTGGGGAGTGGGGAGTGGGGGGATGAGGGAGAGGGGGGAGACAAGGGAGAAAAATTGCTACCATGTCCCCCTTGTCCCCCAAGTCCTCTTCTCATGCCCAATGCCCAATGCCCAATGCCCACTCCCTACTCCCCACTCCCTAATCCCCAGTCCCCAATCCCCAGGCATTTTTCAATATGGCAATTCACTTGACAAAACGGCTTTTTGTGTTGATTAATATGCTTGCCCTTGTTCTCTTCATGCCGGGAATTGCCTTAGCTGCACCCTTTCAGATCAATACTTCTGCTGGTATCATCGCCCAAACTACCAAAGCTGCAAGGGATTCCATCTCATTTTCAGAGATTAACCTGACTCCCCAACAAAGCCAACAACTCCAGGCTGTACGTCAGAGAAGAAACAAGGAAATTCAGGCAGTGTTAAACTCATCCCAGCGTGCCCAACTTGCTCACAACCTCCGGGCTGGTAACAATATCAATCAAGCCCTCAAAACACTGAATTTAAAACCAGAACAGCAAGAATTAGTGGAGGCGATACTGAAATTTACTAACTTGAAAATGAAGGCTGTTTTATCTCGGCATTCGCTACAAGTAGTTCAGAAATAAAGGTTTCAGTTGCAGAGTAAAATATTTGCGATCGCCACATTTATGGAAACAGTTGATTAATCTGAACTTGAATTTCTGGAAATGCAATCAAGGATAACGTTGCATCCTCTGGCAAAATAAATTCTAGATTGTAGGTTTCTAAACCTGGTTCACGGAAAACATAAAGCTGACGCTGATTCACATCTAAAATCCAGTAGTCAGCAATTCCGGCTCTAGCATAAAGAGGCGCTTTTTGTTTACGATCTGCATCTAATGTTGTATCTGCTACCTCAATGAGTAAAAATATTTCATTTGGTGCAGGATGGCGATCGATATATTTTCGCGCATCAATTCGGACAACAGCAATGTCTGGTTCAGGTTCCGAATATTGGCTTAATTGAATGGGATCTTGGACGCGAACTAGGGCAACTTCTGCTAGCAGCCGCTTGAGATAATCAGATGCACATAGGGTTGTGGCTGCGTGTGGGGGATTTTTGGCACTCATGGGGATAACTTGCCCTTCTATCAGTTCCACCCGTTCATCGGCTGCGATAATACCCGTCTCAACCATCCGGTGATATTCATCTACATTCCACAAGCGGACTCTAGTTTGTGTCATTGTATTTGGTTTGGCGATCGCCCGCGCCTTCAAGGACAAATATCTCTTACTGCCAACTTTTGCAGCATCTATAATTAATCTTGCCCTATTTAGTTCGTTAACATGTCGGAAGAAGATCTCCGTGCCGCGAGGCTGGAAAAAGTAGACCAGCTAAAGCAGTTAGGCACTAATCCCTACGCCTATCGTTGGGAATCCACCCATCACGCAGCGCAGTTGCAAGAACAATTTGCCGATTTAGCCAGTGGTGAGGAAGTTGATTTAGAAGTTGCGATCGCCGGACGTATTATGGCGCGTCGCGTTTTCGGTAAATTGGCTTTCTTCACTTTACAAGATGAAAGCGGCACAATTCAGCTTTATTTAGAGAAAAATCGCATCCAAGAAGGCATGGCAGATATTGATGCCGATGCGTTCAATCACTTGAAACAACTCACAGATGCAGGCGACATCCTGGGAGCCAAAGGTACTATCAAACGGACTGAAAAGGGCGAGTTATCTGTCTACGTCAAACAATACACCATCCTGACTAAATCTCTGTTGCCCCTACCCGACAAGTGGCATGGATTAACGGATGTTGCCAAGCGCTACCGTCAGCGCTACGTTGACTTGATTGTTAACCCGGAAGTGCGGCAAACTTTCCGCCGTCGCGCCCAAATCACTGCCGGGATTCGTCGCTATTTAGAAGAACGGGATTTTCTGGAAATTGAAACGCCTGTTTTGCAAAGTGATCCTGGGGGTGCAGATGCACGTCCATTTATCACTTACCACAACACCTTAGAAATGGAGTTGTATCTGCGAATTGCCACAGAACTCCACCTGAAACGGTTAATTGTCGGCGGTTTTGAAAAGGTGTTTGAAATAGGACGGATTTTCCGCAATGAGGGAATTTCCACTCGTCATAATCCCGAATTTACGACAATTGAAGTTTACCAAGCCTACGCCGACTACAATGATATGATGGCGCTAACAGAAGGGATTATTACCACTGTTGCCCAAGAGGTACTCGGCACACTGCAAATCACCTACCAAGGGGAATCTATAGATTTGACACCACCTTGGCGGCGGGTCACAATGCACGATTTAGTTAAGGAATTTACGGGCTTAGATTTCAATTCTTTTCAAAGTTTGGAAGAGGCAAAAACAGCAAGTAAAAATGCTGGGATTCCTGATGTAAATGAAGCTCAATCAATTGGTAAGTTACTAAATTTAGCCTTTGAAGAGAAGGTAGAGGCCAATTTAATTCAACCTACCTTTGTAATTGATTATCCTGTAGAAATTTCGCCCCTAGCAAAACCCCACCGTTCTGTGTCTGGTTTGGTGGAAAGATTTGAGTTATTTATAGTAGGGCGAGAAACTGGCAACAGCTTCTCAGAACTTACTGATCCCATCGATCAAAGAGAACGTTTAGAAGCGCAAGCTGCCAGAAAAGCGGCTGGTGATTTAGAGGCGCATGGTGTAGATGAAGACTTTCTAACTGCCTTAGAATACGGAATGCCGCCCACAGGTGGTTTAGGAATTGGGATCGATCGCTTAGTAATGTTACTAACTGATTCTGCCAGTATTCGGGATGTAATTGCCTTCCCCCTACTCAAGCCCGAAGGCAACGTTATTAAGCAATTTAGCCACGATGTAAAAACTCAAACACTGACTATTGAATTTGATAGTGGAAGTGTTTACGAATATTTCAAAGTACCTCCTAGTGTCAAGGAAGACTTAGACAATGCACCGTCTAAAGGTCAATATTTTAACAAGTTTATTAAAGGGAAATTCAAGTATGAACAATTGAGTTGAGATAGGAACTACTATTCAACAGTAGGGTGCGTTATGGCTTTAGCCTAACGCACCATTTTTATGACTAATTCTTTTATTACCTAAGTTGCACTTAACTTATTTTATATGATATTCCTTTAAAAGAATAATGACATTGACATTCGTTAAAAAGAATATTATGCTGTGAGGTAGGAAGTGAGTTGGACTTGGGAACTTTATCAAGATGTCAATGGGGAAATCCCCAAAGACTTGCTTGCTTTTTTCATCAGGATGATTCCAGAACAGGAGCAACCAGAAAATCCACCAAAACCATTACTGAGCGCTTCCGAAACCAAGCGTCTGCAAGTTAATCTTGGCTACCTGTGTAACAAAGGACTCGCATCACTTACCAGTGGCATCTTTGAGAAGCTGGAAGATGATTTGTATGAGTTACGCATGACCAAGAGCGAACATAATCCACGGTTTATCTTAACGGCTGCTACCCCTCAGCGTTTCGTGGTGCTGCACGCCTTTATGAAAAAATATGACGACGGTATCAAAGATAGAGACAAAGAACCTGCAAGAGTGAGATTACGTGAATTGCAGCAGAGGAATCATGAAAAAACCTAATTTTCAAGCTTGGTTAGAGCAAAACGTAGGCGACGAACCAGAGGTGATTTTGGCGGGTAAGTTAGAGTACCTGCGCCTATATCTTACCGATGCTATGCGGGAAATACGTAATAAAGCAGGATTGACTCAGGCGCAGCTAGCAGAAAAACTGGGAGTGCAGCAAGCGGCAGTGTCCAAATTGGAGTCCGCGTTAAAAGAACATGAGTTGGAATCAGTGTTGCACTATTTACATGCGTTGGGTGCAGATTTGCTGGTAGCCGTCAAACAAGGTGATGATTTATATCAAGCCAGCGATAACGAAGGTGTATTGCTAGTAGATGTACCAGATGTAGTTTTCCAAAAGGCATTAGCGGCAAACATGAGCGTGCGGGAATATGTGCGCGTAGCCGTTGAGAAGTTTTCTGGTGGGGATGATGGACTGAGAACAGCTTTGGTAAAACTGCTGGAAAGTGATGATTTGGTAGCGGTGAAAGTGAGAGAGCGTTTGGGTTCAAGGACAATCCAAGAAATTGCTTTAGAGTTGGAAAAATGTTTGAGTTTATCGGAGGAAGAAGATAGGATTTTCGCTGTGAAAAATGTTTTGGCTGCTAATGTGTCGTGTAGAGAAAGTAATCGTGGAAGTAGTGATGAAGTTGATGAAAGTGAGTTGTTGGATTTAGCTGAAGAATTGCTAGAAAAGTTATCAGATATTTAGGATGACACAGACTACAGTCTATCTTGCTGCTACATCTCCAATCTCAAGATGCGGAGTTTTCCACTTATCACTTAGACTGATAAAATAATTTTAAAATTTCAGCTACCTACTTCAGATTATTAGATAACAGCGATAATCTCAGTATAGGTAGTTATTTAAAATTTAATTTATAGTTGTCAGTCACTTTCGTTTACTGGATTTGTATAGCCGCGTTATTACTTAACAAAGTGAGTCCTTATGGTTCAGGAAAAACAATCTGACCGTCAACAGAGATTAGACAACTTTTTACAAGCTGTAGAAGCTGCTCAAAAAGTGCAGGATGACATCATGAAGTATGGGCTTGAAGCCGCCCATTTATATTGTGATGATGTTGATGGAGATTGGCTAGAAACATGGGGAGAAGACGAAGATGGGCAGCAAAATTTTGTAGAATTAGTGACTAATTTTCTGCAAAGTGATGATTTGGTAGCGGTGAGGCTAAGAAAGCAGGTAAAAGATAAATCGTTACAAAAAATTGCTGTTGAGTTGGAAAGATGTTTGAGTTTATCTGAAGATGAAGACCGGATTTTTGCTGTCAAAAATGTATTAGCGGGTGGTGTAGCGGTTGCAGAAATGAATCGCGGAAGTAGTTATGAAATTGATGAAATTGAGTTGTTGGAGTTAGCTGAGAAATTGCTAGAGAAGCTGGTGGAAATTTTAAGTAAGCAGTAAGCATAAATAGAGATTAAGTAAATAAAAATGGGAAAAAGATTCGGTAATTCCAAATCTAAACAAGTTCAACAAAACCGCAATACTGAATTTTATTTTTTTCTAAAAGAAGCATCACATGTAAGCTATAAAAGTATAAGTACTGGTAAATATGAGATTGCATATTCATTTATAGAAGCAAATTTAGACAAGTTAAATTATGAATTTCTTAATTGGCTTCAGACAAGAATACCAGATAATCTGTCTAAAATGGATTTTAAAAAAGCAATCTTATTAGGAACAAAACTTTGTGGTTTTAGTGAGATTCTTTACAAGTTTCCTTTAGGAAATAAAGCACTAAACTTAGAAATTTCTATTAGCCAATGGGAAATTTGTGCTGAATTTATAAGTCATCAAAAAGTAAAGGTTGCAAAATTATTATGGGCAGAAATACAATGCAATCTTAGTTTAGCCTATAGTAGCCGGATATATGGACATAAACACGAGAATATAGAAAAAGCAATATCAGCTTGCCATGAAGCATTAAAAATCGTCAAACGTGAAGATATGCCTGAAATGTGGGCATCAATCAAAAATAATTTGGCGCGGGCTTACGTTTACCGTATTTATGGAGAGAAAGCTGATAACTTAGAACAGGCAATTAGTCTTTTAAAGGCTGCTTTACCAATTCACACCCGCGAATTATTTCCTAAAGACTGGGCAAAGCTACAACACAATTTGGGAGAAGCTTATTTTCAAAGGGTTAAGGGTGATAAAGCAGAAAATTTGGATAAGGCTTTAATGTATCTTAGTTCAGCTTTGCAAGTTCACACAAAAAAAGCTTTTCCTCAATCATGGGCTAATAGTCTAAACACTCTAGGTTCTGTGTTTATTGAACGAATTCGAGGCGATCGCGTAGAAAATTTACAAATGGCGATCGCTTGCTTTGAAGCAGCCTTGGAAGTCCGGACTCGTGAGACTTTACCTGATGATTGGGCGCAGACAACAATGAATCTAGCAAACGCCTACCGTGAAAAAATTGAAGTAAACCAAATTTTCAATTTGGAAATAACTATTAAAAGTTACACAGATGCTTTGCAGGTTTATACAAAAGAGACATTTCCTAGAGAATGGGCTATGACCCAAAACAATTTAGGAATAGCATATTTAAAGCCGCCATACATCTATTATTGGGAAAATCAGGAACGAGCGATCGCAGCCTTTGAAGCAGCTTTAGAAATTTACAGTCAAGAGACTTTTCCTATGGATTGGGCAATGGCTCAAAAAAATTTAGGTATTGTCTACAGCGAAAGAATAATAGGTAACAAAGCAGAAAATTTGGATAAAGCAATTCAATATTATGAAGCAGCTTTCCAAGTTTTTACCCGTGATAGTTTTCCCGATTATTGGGCTAAAAACCAAAATAATCTGGCCATTGCCTACACACGTTTAGGCAAGATTGATCAAGCGATCGATTGTTGTCGGTTTGCCCTAGAAATCTTCACAGCTACAGCCTTTCCTTCACAGTGCTTTACAGCTTCTAACCAACTAGGTGAAATTGCTACAAACGCGAAGCGTTGGTTAGAAGCTATCGAAGGATATAGCCTAGCCATTGAAGCAGTAGAAACCAGTCGCACTTGGGCAAAATCTGAATCGCGTCGTCAGGAAATTCTCGAAGAAGCCATTCATGTTTATCAAAACATGGTGCAAGCCTGTATCAACGGTGGACAAATAGAAAAAGCCTTTGAATATTCAGAGCGATCGCGTTCTAAACTTCTTGTAGACTTAATGGCAAGCTACAACCTCTTTGAAGGCGATGAAATTCCACCAAAACTCCAAGAATTATTGCAGCAGTATGAAGAACTGCAACAGCAAATTGACCAAGAACGCCAAAGCCATAAATCTGAAAATAGCCGTAGTGACACACGCGCTATTTGGGAAGAACGCAATCAAAAAATCATATTTTTAGAAACCCAAAAACAACAAGTTTGGGAAAATATCAGACGTGAAGATCCCGTGTTAGCTGGAGAAATTCAAGTCAACCCCCTGAAATTGTCAGAAATTCAAAAGCTAATTGACCAAACCAATACAGCTATTCTCAGTTTCTACACTACCAATAGCGACACCCATATTTTTGTCGTGCAGCAAAACAAAATTACTCTCCACACCTGCATAGGACAAGGGTTAGATATATTACAAGGCTGGATTGAGCAGAATTGGTTATTGCCTTATAGAGATGAACCCAAAAAATGGCAAACTCAAATTAACAGTATTCTCCGCGAACTAGCTGAACGCCTGCAAATATCTGAACTCATATCCGAACATCTTCAAGGAATAGAAGAATTAATTTTAGTACCCCACCTGTTACTCCATCAGATTCCCTTCACCGCTTTGCCTACAGGAGAATATCAGGAATATTTAGGAGATAAATTTCTGATTCGTTACACCCCAAGTTGCCAAATTTTAGAATTTTGTCAACAACGTGACACTGTAGATAAAATGTCTTTACAATATGGCACTGTGGAAGATGCCGAAGATAACCTTCCCTGTGCCAGATTTGAAGGCGAAAAACTCGCCAAAATATACAATATTCCACGAAAGAATAGATTAATTGGCAGTAATCAAGCTACCACTAAAAACTATCGACAATTAGCACAACAAGTTCAAGTACTTCATTCCTGCCACCATGCCCAATCTCGCCTCGATAATCCTTTAGAATCACAGTTAAAATTAGCGTATGGCAGTAGCATCACCTTGGGGCAATTGATGACTCCAAGCTGGCGTTTCCCTCAACTTGTAGAAGTCTTTTTATCATGCTGCGAAACTAATTTAGGTACTCCTTCCTTAACTGATGATATTCTTACTCTCTCCACAGGATTTTTGTGTGCTGGCGCTAGAAGTGTAGTTAGTACTTTGTGGTCAGTCGAGGATTTAGCCACAGCATTATTTTCCATTTTTTACTATCAGCAGCGGCAAGAAGGTAGAAATCGTCCTGAAGCATTGCAGCAAGCCCAAATTCAGCTACGGGAATTTACAAAAGTAGACCTCAGGAAAATATTCCAGGAAGTAGAAACAAGGGAAAAAGAATTGATAGGAAATAGAAAAAAATATCCTTCAGGTTCTATCGAGCATGAAGAATGGAAGCGTGAATATAATTTGTATTCAAAATTGAATAGGCAAATTCAAGAAATCGAAAACTCTACTCAGCAATTTCCCTTTTCAGATCCTCATTATTGGGCTGCTTTTATTTGCCACGGTTTGAGATAATAAAACAGGTAAATCGGCGGTTAGAAACCGCGTCTACACAGGCAAAACCCACCTGCGTGGGTTTCAAATCCTCAATTTTTCCTTGCTTAGTCCGCGCAGGCGGACTTCGTTTGTGTAGCCGCGAATTCTATTCGCCCTGGCTTATTCTGATTTGGTAAAAATTCAGAATTTAAAGTTTCATCTAAAGTGTAGGGGCAGAGTTCTGGAAAAAAATTTTCATCTAACTCAGTTTCTCGAATCGCTAAAGCCAAACCTAGTTCATAAACACTGAAAAAAACTTCATCAAGATAGGGTTTCAAACTAGGGCTATCTTGTAAAAGCAGCTTAATTTGAACGCGTTGTTCTCGAATTGTACCCAACCAGCTATTGCTACGTTTTTTTGGTTGAAATTGCCATTTCAGCAAATGTCCTAGCAATATTCCCAGCCGATTTCGCAATTCTTGTCGTTCTCTTCTACCCCAAGTTTCAATTTCTTCAATCAGGTTAGGCGTATCTAATTGTTCCCACTGTTGAGTTTTGAGCAAGGTAACCTGCTTTTGAGTCCAAGCATAGAAATCTGTTTCATATAGGTGAGATGTGTATATTTTTTCCAATTTATTTACACCCATATTAAAATGGTGCGTTGCGCTGCGCGACAACACACCCTACTCTTTCTAAGATACAGCGATCGCTTAACTTTTAAGACAGTCGCTACAGCTTTAGCCTGATTGCATTCTGAATTCTGAATTCTGAATTCTGAATTCTGAATTCTGAATTCTCTTTTAACAACTAATTCGCTACTTCAGCCAGTTCAATCACGCGCCCTTCATAGTCCTTGACCAAAAAATTCAGGGGCTTTTGGTTACGAATCTTGAATTTCAAACCGCGCACTTCCACTCGCATTAAAATCATTTCCAGACATTCGTGGTCAAAGCAGACGTGACGTTGCTGATTTTTGCTACCTAAACTGGCGCCAGTAATGACGTGTAGCTGGGTATTTTTCTTCAATTGATACCACAGCCCTTCGCTAGCATTATTAATCATTTTACTAGACAAACTCGGCCCGGTAGACATATACAGCGGATCGATCCCAGTTGCGCCTATAGTTTGTTCGTAGTTGTAGTAGTAGTGCAAAGGCACCTCGGCTGCTGGCAAATCTAGCAGCCCTTCATACAACTGTCGGGCAACCTCCAAATCTGACACCATCACAGTGTGTACTTTTGGCGCACTGGTGAGAAACATCCACATGGCACCAGCGTAAGCCGCCAGCAGCATTACCATGATGCCTTGGGTGGAGAAGAGGCTATCCAAAGGTAGGGACGGTAAAAAGGAGCCTAAAGTAAGGGGACTCAAGAGGAAAGATATCACGCTAACTGCTATAACCATGAACAAATAAGGATTCTATAAGGGAGAGACTTTTAGGATTGTCAATCAAGACTAAAATTAAGTCCTTGTTTTTAGTTTATCAATATTTAACTAGTCTGAGTCTGAGGCTCAAATTGAGCAACACCAAGATATTATGCGATTAACTACAAGAGTGCAATTGCCAAAATTATTTTAACAACTATCAATCCCAAGGCTGATGCAAATTCCTTCTTTTCCTGAAGCTAATCACCCCCTAGTTAAGTCTCTGTTTCATCACAGTGACGATGAATTACTGACTCTGTTTCAGCAGTATCCCGATGCTGGCAAGTACTTCACGGTGATTTTTTGCCGCTATAGTCCCATAGTCTATACCTTAATTCGGCATTCGGCGCGATCGCCTGTACAAGCAGATTATCTGTTTGCCCTCACCTGGCGACATATCTACTACGAACTCGGTGGACTAAATTTAACTCGTGGTGAATCGAGCGAAGAAACCTTAACTATGCAAAATTGGTTAATTAACATGACTGCTTTCTGTATTAACGAGCTGAAACTACCACCCACAGAAGCAATTCACTATTCTCTGGAGGCAACTTCGCCGCCGCTATGGTGCTACATAGAACAAGCATTAGACCAATTACCTCCGATTCTGCGCTTAATTGTGTTGATGTCTCAAACTTTCCATTGGAGTGACACTAGAATTGCTGCTTATCTGCAAGCTGAAGGAGAAGCGATCGCCCCTCATGAAGTAGCCAATTTTCTCCAGGAAGGCTATCGTATGCTAGAGGACAAATTACCCACAGATATTCGTGCTATTTATCTTGGTGAAGATTTCGGCCAAGTTTAGCTTACGTATAAATGCGAGTATTGGATGTCTTCAATTTAAAATTAAAACTTCACTTTAGACCTTCTACTTAAGCCCGCAACTTGATGGGTAAGTTTTATGAGACAACAGCTTGTATTTCCAAAGCCCAAAGTAAACTTAGTTGATGTAACTGGAATTTTTCATCGTCAGTTACTTTTGCACAGCTTTTTACTCTTTACTTTTCTGCTGACTCCCATAGCGGCGGGTGCAGTTGATATTACCGAACAACTCCACCGTCCTTTAAATAGTTCCGTGGGGCGACAATCAAGAGATGAAGCAGACAGTTTGCTGCGTATCGGCGAACAACAATATACCTCAGGATATGCCAACAAAACAATCGATTCTTGCTTGCGGGCGCTAGAACTGTATCACTCAATCGGTGACCTGAAAGCCCAAGGTTTGACTTATAATTTGCTTGCTAAGGCTTATATCCAACTAGGTAGTTTAAAAGAAGCCGAAGATGCTTTACGACGAGGATTAGCGATCGCTCGTGATACTAAAGACTTCCAAGCTCAGATTTTTGTGCTGAATAATATTACTACATTTCTGCTCCAAGAAGGAGAATTTAGTGCTGCTGGCAAAACTGCCCAAGAGGCACTTGAAATTGCTCACAATGTCAAAAATATTGAAGGTGAAGGACTATCTCTGAGTAATTTGGGACTAGTAACAGCCAGGTTGGGAGATTATAACAAAGCAATTAAATTATATGAAAATGCCTTAATTTTTCGGCGTCAAACTGGTAATGTTATTGGTGAAGCAAATACCTTAAATAATTTAGGTGATGCTTATCTAGCATCGGGAAATTATCAAGACACCATTGGTACTTATGGTGCAGCAATGCAGATAGCTAAAATTAGCCGCGATCGCACTAACGAATTACGGGCAATTGATGGTTTAGTTACAGCTCACAGCGCTGTAGGACGCCACGAACGTGCTTTTGATTTATTAGAGGAGCGTTTAATACTCGCCAAAGAATTACAAAATACGCGAGAAGAATTAAAATCTTTTGAATCTTACGGTCAATTATACGAACAGATAGGTAATTATCCAACTGCCCGTAATTTTTACGAAAGGGCGATTATACTGGCGCGAACATTGGAAGATAGCAAACAAGAACTGCTATTGTTGGATAGGCTAACAAAAATGCTCAAGAAGTAGAAATACGACACTGGAAATCTTTTGAATGAAACACGCAGTAGGGTAGCACATCTGTGCTACCCTACTAATGTGCTACCCTACTAATTCAAGAATACTGAACCGCTTGGTTCAATTCTCATAGCACTTCTACCTTGGGCTGCATCAGTCGCTTCGTTAAATGTAACTTCCAAGCTTCCTGGCTCTGATGAGGGTTGTGGAGTTACCGTCAGTTGTCCGCCGTCTTCTCGTTCAAATGTTACTGTTACTGGTGCGCTTAGACCTTGGAGTGTGACATCGGATTTTCCTTGTAGCGATCGCGGTGCCGTATCGCCGATGACTTGGTAAGTTATATTAGCCGCAGTGTCATTGACTAATCTGATATTAACTCTACCATTTGCTAGTGCGATTCTAGCGCTGGGGGCTTGTCGTGGTTGTAGTGCTGGTCTAGCACCTGGTTCTGGTGGTACTTGCCCCTCGACTGGGGGAACTGGGCGTGGTGGTATTGCGCCTGATTCTGGAGGTGCTTCACCGCCGACACCTAATCTTGCTTGTTCTGGTGATGGAGTTCCAGGGGTGGGAAGAAGCCCTTGGGCTGCGAGTCTTTGAGTTAGCGCATTGGGAGGACATCCTTGTGGTACCACAACGCGAGAGTTATGTGGTTCTTCGTAGAAAATACTAGGACAAGGGTTAACCCGGGGAGTAGATTGTTGTGCTACTGCTTGAGGAATCGCTGGCAGGGTAATCAGTAGTCCTCCGCAAATAGCACCCAATAATTCAGCGGATTTGCGAAAATTGTGAGAATTATTAATCATTATTAACTCCTGGTAAAATCTTAGAATGCTAAGAATTCAGAACTCAGAATTCAGAATTCAGAATTTTAAGAAGATTAGTATATTCATTTGGCATGTAATCCTAGTTGTTTAAGTATTCTGAATACCGAATTTTGACTTTTGAGTTCTTGAATTACATTCTTAACTTAGCAATGAACTTTGTTTTTTACATCTAACTCTAGACTTGAAAAACATGTATATTTAGACATAATATTTAATTCTTAAGACTGAAAAGCTATATTATTCAATATGTCTATAGCTTTTGATTCCGGACATTTTTGTGTTAGTCAATTTATCTTGTTTCCCGATATCCTGCTAGTAAAAAAGCTAAACATTAACATCTGCCACAGGAAACAATATAAGACTCCCACTTAATTGTGTGAAAAAACTCGCCCCCAACTCGAAAAGCCTGATTCTCTATTCCCTGCATCTACTCAAGTCTGTTTTACTTCTGTTAGCGTAGCGGGGCGTAGCCCATTCTGAATTCTGAATTCTTCTTCAAGACTCAAGAGTTATTGGTAAAGTCACAGTAAACGTAGTACCAATGCTTTGGGTGCTTTCGACTTGAATATGACCTTGGTGATGTTCGACAATAGCAGCAGCGATCGCTAATCCCAATCCTGAACCTGTAACGCTAGCGCAAGCAGTATTCCCAGCACTATGAGTGCGTGCCGGATCTACCCGATAAAAGCGATCGAATAACCGTGGTAGCGCCTCTGCTGGAATACCAACTCCAGTATCACTGACTTTAATTTGCAACTGGCCACTGCTGTAACGTCGGCCAGAAACAGAAACGCGATTTATTCCCTCTATCCGCGCCAACTCTACTTTCACCCGTCCACCTGCTGGTGTGTAATGTAAGGCATTCGCAATCAAATTTGTGAACAGTCGCACCAGTTGATCCCAATTGCCCACAAGGGTAAACCAATTTTCCAGTAATTTCGGGTTAGTTTCCGAGGCGGGAGGATCTACTAAGTGTAAAGTCAAGGCAATTTGTTTTTCAGGAACTAACAATTGTTGTTCTTCAAGCACTTCCATCAGCAAAGCATCCAACGGACAAGGTGCAAAGGCATCTTTGCTGATACCACTATCTTGTCTTGCTAAAAAGAGTAAATCATTAACTAACCTACCCAAACGCTGTGTTAAGCGTTCCACCATCTTTAACTGTTGCCGATATTGCACAGCAGTAGTAGTTTCTGCTTCTGCTAACTCCAAGTCAGCAAGGGCGACTTGGACATTGGTTTGAATCAAAGTAATGGGACTTCTCAGTTCATGAGAAGCATCAGCAGTAAATTGTTTGAGGCGTTGATAAGATTCACCCACTGGTTCCATAGCTTTACCCGAAAGAAACCAGCCACTTGCAGCCACAGAAATCAGCATTAAGCCAATACCCAGCGCCAAATCAAAAATTAATTGGCGACTGGGCTTAGTCACTTCAAACCAAGGATGGCTAACACGCAGATATCCTAATACTTGCCGTCCGACTTCTACTCGTTGTGTGACTTGACGCAATAAAAGTGGGGGGTGGGGAATGGGGAGTGGGGAGTGGGGAATAGGGAGTTTATCATCTCCATCTTTTTGTTTCTCTCCCTTGACTACACGCACAGTTTCACCAGTGCGGTTGGCACGAATGGGAATATTTAAGGGTTCGGATAGTGTTGACCAAACTAATTCACCATTCGGACTAAACCACTCTAGGTCGATGTGATCATCTTCTACGCTGTCGGCATTTTCAGGAAAACTCGCCTCTACATTAATGAGAAATTTATCAGCGCCGGAATTGACTGGCTCAACTATGAGTCTAGACGCACATGGGTTTGTTGTTAAACATCGCTCTACTATTTCCACTACATGGTTAAGGGTATCGTCAATCCGCTCAATTAGTGTACTGCGGACGTATAAATAAACGCCGCTAGCAAACAGTAGTAGTAATACGGCAGTCACGGTGGTGTACCAAATTGCCAGACGGCGGCGAGTAGCCTGAAACATATTTTTTACTCCATTTTTTTTAACTTAATATCCTCACATTACGTATTTATACGGCTAAATAATAGCTCAATTTTTGAGTTTTGGTGATTTCGCTGAGGTTGAATTTTTGCTCAAGAATTACACTCTTGTTGCAGTAAATCTGCTTAATCCTATTTTATTCTTTGCGGGCAGGATAAGAAATCAAATTTTTTTCCACTATCTATATTTACTAAACACTGTTGAATCCATCGAATCAAATAAATCAACAAGAAATCCGAATTTTCAGTATTAAATAATGATTTTTTCCGATATTAGCTAATGTCAAATATTTTGAGTCGCCATTTTTTTTATTGTGAAAACCTTGAAAAATTCAAGTCAAATAACTATCAGTATCTCCCTCATGAGATTCAAGAAAAATGCAAAATTTCTGGGAATATGTTTGTTGTCTTCAACAATTTTATGCGAAATTTTATTTATTGAATTATCTGCGATCGCCTTAAATATTAACAGTCAAAAAAATGTTGTTTTAATAGCTAATAATAAGTCCTATCAAATAAATAAATCCCAAAATCAAGAACTTCTAAAACAGGCTTTAAAAAATGCTAACTCTAACTTAGAGAAGCCAAAAGAGTTACCCAGATTCACCATAGCTGACGTTATCCCAATTGAAGAATATAAAGACAACCCCCCCGCCCCACCTCCAGAAGATCGAGAAAAACCTGAACCAGATACGATTAAACCATCAAACTCCAATCAACCAAAACCATACACACTCCAGCAACAAATACTAATAGAAAAACTACGTCGAACAAAAAAACAACAACAAGCAACCCAAAAGAAAATAATTCTTGATGCTCTGACTACAAGTGCCAACAGGTATCCTTGGATTGTTAATCCAACAGATAACCTGACTTTTAAACCTCAATTATTTAAACCAAATGAAGATGAAAATTATATAGATACAGATTTAAGTATCAGATTTTCTGGAGATAATCAGATTATTGAGAAGTTTACTTATGGAAAATTTCCTGAATCTGACCAGTTTTACTGGGTTCTCGATAACAATAGATTAGTAATTGAAACTAAAGGTATACAAGCCGGTATTCTTTACCAAGGTAGAGCTTCTGAAACTTACAGTACCCAAAATATGACATCAACCCAAGCATTTTGGGGTTTACAATCTCTTAATACTTTACCTGTAAATTTTGACGAGTTAATCGGCGAAGTTGGAATTAATGATTTTTCTATAGTTTCTATCGCAGGACAAGTAATTAATCCTGAAGGAGTACCTGCTGGTAGAGTGATAATTAATAGCGGAGTTAATCCTGAAGATCCTAACGTTACAATTCTGAGAAATCCTACCCCAAATCTTGGTAGTGGTTCGACTTTGAGTAATCAAGGTGGCGAAGCTTTATTTGATTTATTAGATGCTACTAATACCCCTCAAATTTTACAAGCCTTTCCAACTACGAATTTCAAGCCTCTATTAGATGGAGGAAATATTAGACTCCAACAAGGCGAAATTATTCCTGATTCTGTTCTAGAAGCGGCTGGTATTTTTTGGGGCGATATCTTAACAGGTGAAGGTTTTGGTTTTACTGCTCCTGTTTCTTCATTACCAGGTGTTAAAATTGCCCAAAGAGGGAGATTTGATAATCCTGATTTATTAAATATAGCAGTCAATCCTTACCTCACACAAACTGAGAGAGACTTAAGTTATTTAAATTCTTTATTTTGGGTATCTTTTGGCAAAAGAGACCCCCAATTTGAAGTTTTATCCCAAACACCACAAAAAACTTCTGATTGGCACAGGTTATATGCTAGCTATCCTCATAACCGCACCGTTATTCAATACGACCCAGAAAAAATTAGTGCCAGTTATTCTAATATTTTTGCTAGTCCAGGATTCTCGATTACAGCTAATTTTAGTGATTTTAGTATTGATGGTATACAAACAGCTAATTCTACTTTAGGACTGGCATTAGGTGGAATATTTAAATTTATTAAAATAGATAATATTGACGAAAGTATAGCAGAAGCACGAGAAAGGTTTCAAAACGGAGAAAGTTTTGCTGAATTAAATACAAAGTCTACACCAAATCAAAGAAGACAAATTAATAATCGGCTGAATCGTACTTTGGCGTATTCTAATGCAGCCAGCGGTCTAGAACAAGTATCTGGAAATATCACACTTGAGAGTAAAACCACTCCAAATAACTCTAGTATTTTGGAAGTGAGAACAGGAAATCACAGACGTGCAGTTCAATTTTTACAAAGAGATATTGAACTTTTAGATCCAGGTGAAACATTCTTTTCAACCCTGAGACTTTCTAATGAAACATTTGGGCCTTTGACTTTCATCGGAAATCAAATTCCTTTGAACAATACTGGCATTACTCCCGTTAACGAATCTAGTGCTGTAGAAGTTATTTTGACTAACTCCCAAGGCAGACAATTTGTCCAAAAATTTAGTTCAGCAGATAATACTATAGTGCCAATTCCAGTCCAGACATTTGATTTGGCATTCGATTATTTTGAACTTACCAGAGTTGACCTTATAGGTGTGGGTTTTAACAGCTTTAATGGTTATCTCTCTTTACCTTCAGTGGAATTATTAGCTGCGGGTTCTAGTGGTGACTTAAACTATAGCGCTAGTTTGGGAACTTGGTTTAATCTAGATGCCAAATCAGCCCCAGGAGTTTCTAATAATAATTTAGGTTTACCAGAACCATCTGTGGGCATATATGTTAATGTTCTGGCTAACTATATTAAAACTCATGTCCAGTTAGACTCAAATAAAAAACCAGTAGCTATCAATACTCACGTACCGTCATTACAAATTAACTGGAATAGTGCATCGAACGCCAATAATCCTTTTTCCACTGTTTTAAGCTATTACTTTAATCATCAAGAAAAGAATTTAAGTTTTTCTTTGGCGCCTGCTATTGCTTTTATTCAAGAAAATAGCAACGGTGAGTTGTTAGGACTTTTTAGTGGTGAACTTAGTACTAGTACGGGTTTGAATATTAATACAAACCTAGAATTCGGTGAAAAATTTTTCTATGAGTTAAAGGGTTTACAAAGACTGGGTAGAAATTTATCTGTTGGTGCTTATATTAAAAATTATGCTACAAGAAATGTCGGTTTAAATAGCCGAGTCTCTGGCTTAAATTATGGATTAATTTTTAGACATCAGTTTCCAGATAATAATGTTTTTCTAGAATCTCTAATTGGTACTGGTGAAAATGGCTTTGATATGCAAATTAAAGGAGGTTATCGATTTTAGGTAAGATGCGGTGCAACACTATATCGCAAGGTGTAGGGGCATCTCATGTCCATTGGTGTCAACTTAACGTGAAATGGGCGGTTAGAAACCGCCAAGGCTTAAGTTGACACCAATGGGTATGCCGTGCCCCTACGGGTGTACCTCACGTAAACGAGAACCGCCATAACATATATTAAACTCCATAGATAATGTATAGTAAAATTTAACTTTAGAGATAGCTTTAACTATAATTCTAACTAAATTTGTAAATTGTTTTGAATATATTTTGCAGTTTTGTTATCAAGACCGTTTGAGGATTAACTGATGACTCAAGCCCTACACAAAAAACTAATTACATTCGATGAATTTGTTGCCAGGTACCCTGATAATACAGGCAAACGTTATGAACTGCATGATGGTGTTGTAATCGAAATGCCACAACCAACAGGAGACCATGAAGATATTATCGGTTTTTTGGCGCTAGAAATATCTGTCGAGATCAAGCGACTAAATCTTCCCTACTTCATTCCCAAAACTGCACTAGTGAAACCACCTGAAAATGAATCCGGTTATTCACCAGATATATTAATAATTAATCGCTCCAATCTGGTAAATGAACCACTGTGGAAAAAACAATCTACAGTCACTCAGGGCAGATCAATTCCTTTGGTGATTGAAGTCGTTAGCACCAATTGGAGAGATGACTATTTCACAAAACTAGGTCAATACGAGGCTATAGGCATTCCAGAATACTGGATTGTAGACTATGCTGCATTGGCAGGTAGGCGGTTTATTGGCAATCCCAAACAGCCCACAATATCAGTTTATTCATTGATTGAGGGTGAATACGAACTCAATCAGTTTCGTGGGAGCAATGGCATTATCTCACCCGCTTTACCAGAATTGAATTTAACTGCCGAACAGATTTTTAATGCTGGCAATACATAGTAGAGACGTAGCAATGCTACGTCTCTACAAGGATTTAGCATTAAACGACAAAATGTATACAAACATAATTCATGACCAAATTCAGCAACGCCGTTTTTCAACTATTCTAAAGCCCCTAAACCATTAGTGCCGTTGGTTGTCTCAATCAGAGATCCTGTATCAGGAATTGATGTTAAATTATTGACTGTTTGTACATTTTGATTCAAAAGCGAATTATTATTGTTTGTTATAATTTCTGTCGCTGTTCCTACCTTAAGAGATAACGAAGTTATTCTTTCATTAATTGCCCCGATATTTGTAAAAGTAGGGGTGATTGTTAGAGTGGTGCTTGTGCCGGGATTTAAAAAATTATTGCTAACAGGCAAGAACAGTTCACCACTAACACTTTGATAAGCGCCGGAAGGTGAAACTATAGAAACAGCACCACGCGCCACAGCTTGTTGTGCATGTACTGGTGCTGCAATAAAATTACTTAAACTGATAAAACCCAGCAAATAAAAGCTTCTTTTAATAGTTACAGGTAATTGACAAAACACGCTATACATGTTTATTTTATTCCTCATGCTCTTTTAGATTGGCATGAGAAATATAGCGGTAACTTCTGAAAAGATTTGATTGCTAGACTACTAAAATTTGGTATAAGGATTGACACTTAGTCAAGAAAGGCAAAAGGCAAAGGGCAAAAAGCAAGAGTAATTATTGCGTTATTGTCTTGTGGCTATTGCTTTCTAGTTTTTGTCTATTGCCTATTGCCTCTTGCCTCTTGCCTAATTTAAAAGATTTCGTGAAGTATCTATTGAAACAAATATCAAAAGCCCGATTTCTTCAAGAAACCGGGTTTATATGGTAATATAGTGGATAAGTTTGGAAATACTGCCCCTCATTTGCATTTAAGGGGCTGTGTTTTTTCTTCAATCTCTTAGATATCCCTTTGTACCTTATCCCGCATCAAACACTATGGATCTAGGTAAAGGATAGTCAGTAAAGGAGTTTATTTGCGTATTACCAAATATTTTGATGCAAATGCCTAGCGTGGGGATGCAAAATAATTTTATCTCTACTGCTGGCAATGCCTCGTCAAACCAAAGCCAAGAGCATCTAGGCTAAGAGCTGATGGGTTTTTACACCATCGTGATTTGATCTCAGATAAGAATCAATCTATTCTAAACCGCCAACACTAGCTGCTCTAACAAGGGCTGTTACGTCTTCAATACTTGAAAAGCCGGTAATTAGTGCTGCGACGGCTCCTTCGATTGTGCCGCCGGTTTCCAATGCTGAGGCTTCAATTGTACCTGGGTCGATTTCCAAGCTGTCTACAACTTCAGCGTTTGTACCTGCTCCAGTAACTGTAGGTGTAATAGTTAATGAACCGGGGAATTGAGTACCAGTAGGTGCAGTCAATTCACCACTGACGCTGATAGAAGAACCTGATGGTCTAACTACTGTAACTGCACCACGAGCAGCAGCATCTCCTGCATTTGCAGGTGCTGCAAAGAAATTACCAACACCAACTAAACCTAATACGCAAACACTGCCTTTGATAATTGTAGAAAGTTTCATGATTCACAAGCTCCTTGTGTATTCATCTTTGCGTTTTCAATATAACTATTGCTTACCATAAACATTTCAGTAATAACACTGAATTTTTTCAAAATATTGTTGGTGATAATTTAAAAAAATTAATAGAAAAATTGTTAGTGTAAAGCTGAGTGCCAGCATCAAAATCTTAATCAAATCAGAAATGCAGCAAAGCTTCTGCCTAATTGATGCCTGTATAGTAGTTGTGGTAATGCTTACTAAACTTCGTATTTGGGAAAACTACATCTAAAAATTACTAAATGTGCGGCTTTAAACTGGTTTGAATACCAGCATTTTCTGTAAACTGCGCTTAATAATTACTCAAAAATTTTCAGAAATATCTATGTCATATCTTTGCTAAATCTTCAGTGCATCTTTATGGGGAAGAGGGTGTTTGAAAAGCTATATTTATTACCCAAAGTGTCTAATACCCCCCCTAACCCCCCCTTGTAAATGGGGGGAATAATCTCTTAAAGCCCCCCTTTATAAGGGGGGTTGGGGGGGTAATGTCAGAATTTAATGTGTTATACGACACTTTTCAAACATCCTCTAAGGGACTTCCAAATAAAAACATCCAACTTTTCTTGTGGGGTGGACATCTTGTCCGCCCCTAACTAAGGGCGGGCGAGACGCCCACCCCACAATTAGTAGTAATTTATTTGTTGTTAATTCCTAATATGCTGTGAGCAATGATTTGCATTCTTATACATAATTTCGTAGGGGCACATAGCTGTGTGCCCCTACGAAAGACATAATATTTGAAATAATTGAAAGCAGCTATAAAACTTACATATAACTAACTGTTGCTTGGGCGTAACCCTCAAGCACCATTTAACTTACTATGTTTATTGTCCCCAGTTAAATGGCTACACCTGCCTGCCCTTTAGTTATTATGGCGAAATCTAAAAAAAGCACTACCCCGATCAATCTTAACGATCCACAATATTATCTTAACCGAGAGTTAAGCTGGTTAGAGTTTAATGGCAGAGTTTTACATGAAGCCTGTGACGATCGCACTCCTCTTCTCGAACGTTTGAAATTTTTAGCAATCTTCTGTTCTAATTTAGATGAGTTTTTTATGGTGCGGGTTGCTGGTTTAAAGCAACAAGTAGAAGCGAAGGTCAGTCTGTTAACTCCCGATGGTCGCACACCACAACAACAGCTAGACGATATTCGGTCTACTCTAATTCCCCAGGTCAAAAAACAGCATCAACATTTTGAGCAAGTGCTTCGACCGCTATTAGCAAATCACGGCATCCATATCCTGAATTATATAGATTTAAATCAGACACAGCGAAATCATCTCAACAGCTATTTTGAAGAACAAGTTTTTCCAGTTTTGACTCCGTTGGCTGTTGATCCCAGTCACCCGTTTCCTTTTATTTCTAATCTCAGTCTGAATTTGGCAGTTGTGGTAAAAAATCCAGACACTGATGAAGAATTCTTTGCCAGAGTAAAAGTTCCTAACGTTCTGCCGCGATTTTTACCGATACCTCGTGAATTGGCAACCCCAGATAATGAAAAACCGATTCACTGGGTTGGTGTACCTTTAGAACAAGCGATCGCTCATAACTTGGAATCTCTATTTCCAGGGATGAATATTCAAGAATATCATCCGTTCCGCATCACCCGCGACGCTGATTTAGTCTTAGAAGAAGATGAAGCAGATGATTTATTATTAGCGATCGAACAAGAATTGCGAAAACGGCGTTTGGGTGGAAGTCCTGTCAGGCTAGAAATTCAATCCCAAACACCAGAACCAGTGCGATCGCGCTTATTGCAAGATTTAGAATTAACAGATAGTGATGTTTACGAAGTAGATGGTCTTGTAGGACTGCGGGATTTGATGTCTTTCATGTCCTTACCAGTACCAGAACTCAAAGATCCACCACGTCAATCTGTTGTACCATCACGCCTACAACGTCTTAAAGAACCCAGTTTAGACCCAGATGCACTCGAAACAGACGAAGGAAAAGACTTTTTTTCGGTAATTCGTGAAAAAGATTTGTTAGTACACCATCCCTATCAATCTTTTTCCGCCTCAGTGGTGCGTTTTATTACCCATGCTGCCTACGACCCGGATGTACTAGCCATCAAGATGACTCTTTACCGGACTTCCGGCGACTCACCCATAGTCAACGCATTAATCGCCGCTGCCGAAAATGGCAAGCAGGTATCTGTGCTGGTGGAATTAAAAGCGCGGTTTGACGAAGAGAATAATATTTATTGGGCAAGACGACTAGAAAGAGTTGGAGTTCACGTTGTCTATGGTTTAGTGGGGCTGAAAACCCACAGTAAAACTGTTTTGGTGGTACGGCGGGAAAAAGACCGGATGCGTCGCTACGTACATATTGGGACTGGTAATTATAACCCAAAAACTGCACGTTTGTATACAGATTTGGGATTGTTTACTTGCCGTGAAGAAGTAGGCGCTGACATCACAGATTTATTTAATTTTTTGACAGGCTACTCGCGGCAAAAGTCTTATCGAGAGGTGTTGGTTGCACCTGTGAATATGCGCGATCGCTTTTTGGCACTCATTCGCCGCGAAATCGAAAATGTTCAAAATGGCTTTTCTGGGCGCATTGTAGCCAAAATGAATTCCCTAGTCGATCCAGAAATTATCGCCACTTTATATGAAGCTTCCCGCGCCGGAGTGCAAATCGATTTAATTATCAGGGGCGTTTGCTGTTTGCGTCCTGGACTCAAAGACATTAGTGAAAACATTCACATAATCAGCATTATCGGTCGCTTTTTAGAACACTCTCGGATTTTTTATTTTCATAACAACACACAAGAGGAAATTTATATAGGCAGTGCCGACTGGATGCGTCGCAACTTAGATCGACGAGTAGAAGTAATTACCCCAATCAAAGACCCAGATATTGCTAAAGATTTGCAAGAAATCCTGGGAATTATGCTCGCAGATAATCGCCAAGCTTGGGAGTTACAAGCTAATGGCACTTACATTCAACGCCGTCCCTATGACGATTCTCCGGAAGCCAATTCCCAAAAAACTCTCATAAATATGGCATTACGCTCAACTGGTGTAGCCTCAAACCTGATTGATTAAAAAATAAGTTCCATATACCTTGACAAGTCGATCAACTTAGGTTTTTTTTAGAAAATTTTAATTTTTTGAAAAGTTATCTAAGTTATTTGTCATAGGTTTATACAAGTTATTCAACCATAGGATAGAGTAAGCGCTGGCACTTATTCCCATAAACTAGAGGGGTTATTGTAAATAATTTTGTCTTTTCCCTCAATGTTAATGTTATCCTGTGAATTTTCTACCTTGCGCGTTCTAGTAGTTGATGACCACGAACTTACTCGTTTAACCTTACAATTGGCCTTTTCTTGCCAGGAAAATATCCAAGTAGTAGGCTTAGCCAGTAATGGTCAAGAAGCTATAGAAATGGTTAAAGTTTGGCAGCCTGATGTGATTATTCTAGACTTACAGATGCCAGTCATGGATGGCTGGAGTGCATCTAGTCAAATCAAAGCTATATCTCCCAACACTCAAATCCTTGCTTATTCTTCAGTAGAGGATGTGAGTTTTCACGAGACAAAAAAAATGTCTAGCTTTGATGATGTTTGTAAAAAAGATGTACCTACCTCCGAACTTATTGCTTTAGTTAGGCAGTTAGGTGAGCGTGCAGGAAATGGGCCAGTCACAGGGTGAATGATAATGTATTGCATTACCAACCCCGACTTAGCTCAATTCCAGGGATTTAAAGACATTATATTACTGAGAAACGTCGGTATATCCTGAAATTCCAGGTTACACCGACGCAATTTTTGATGTTTTCTACTCTAGTGCTGAGTTTCTGGAACCGTGCGTCTAAATTCATCAATTAACTCATCTAGTTCCTCCAAAGCTTGATTCACGTCAATTCTTAAAGTTCCCAGGTTTGGTTGTTCCAGTAGGCTCAGCAAGTACCCGCGCTTACTTTGCACTATGGCAATTCGTTCTTTTATAGTCTGTAGATCCATTATTTTTTCTTGGTGTTAATTACCTTTAAGTTTAAACTTAACTCATAATCCAACATTCTGGAACACTAAGTATGGGCGTACAGCTGTACGCCCATAATCAACAGTTTTAGTTCACTTGATGTACTTCGACTATTGCCGGCTAATTAGGCTCATTGAGAATGGTGCAAGCAAGGTAGGTTAATGCTCTTTCCTAATTTGTGACTCATAGCCGATGATAATAAAACTAATACCATTTCATAAAATTCCTCCTACAAGTACGTTGGTAGGGGCGTACAGTTGTTGTATGCCCCTACAGGCAATTTATTTGTTGACAAGATTTTTAGAAATGGTATGAGATATTAACAATTTATACTCATCTAAGCTCATGCTACGCCAAATCTCTTTGGGAACACTCGGTTTAACTATCGGCAGCATATTAACCATCATTGGCTTCGTCGCCTATGCTGCTAATAATGCGACACTCAATCTTGTCGGATTTTTTTACGGGATTCCTCTATTGTTAGGGGGGCTGGCACTGAAAGCTAATGAACTCAAGCCAATACCCTTTAGCCAACCTACGTCACCATCAACCTTAATATTGCGCCAGCAGCAAGCAACTGTAACTCAAAATAAAATTCGCAAAGACATCACCCGATATTGTTATGGTCAGGATGCTCATTTCGATACAACACTTGCTTTCTTAGGTTTGAGCCCCAGCGATGAAGAACGACCAACAGTTACAGCATTGCGAGAAACAGAAGTCAATGGAAGCTACGCCCTAATTTTAGAATTTGATTCACCGCTAATACCAATTGACCTATGGCAAAAAAAGCAAGAAAAGATGACCAATTATTTCGGACCTGGAGTGGAAATTCAAATAACCCAACCATCTGAAAATAAAATTGAGGTAGCGCTGATCAACACTCAAAAAGAGTCAATAGTCAATATTGGATAACAAAAATAGGACTTACGCACTGTACAAATGGATCGTGATGTGAATTAACGACGCATAGATTGTTTCAGGCTTTTGTTAATTATCCTGCGATGCCTACGGCGGTAAACTACGTAAATAGACCATGTTGTAGGGGCGCAGCAATGCTCATTGGTGTCAACTTAAGCAAAAAGTAAGCAAAAGATGTAATCTAGGAACATGAATAATGATGTTCTTAGAGATACATCATGGCAAGAAAACGACCAGCGCGAACAGGAAATCCAGACCTGCGGCAGCAAAAACAAGTACCGATGCCGCCAATAGAGGAAATAGAGCAAAAAATCTACACATTGCTATCGCCCCTGAGTTTTAAACCCTTGAGATTGAGTCAAAAGGAGCAAAACAAACAATTCCGAGACAGAATCTTGACCTTACCAGTAATGATGGCGCTCGTTGTGAGTTTAGTGTATCGTCAGATTCCTGGATTAAGAGAAGTGCAAAGGGTGTTATGGGAAGAAGGATTGTTATGGGTGGGTCGAATTGAAGTCAGTGCCCAAGCAGTTTCAAAACGATTGAGAACACTGCCAATAGAATTATTTACACAAATTTTCCAGCAAGTAATGGAAAGAATCAATAATGTAATATACATTGAATTTTTCTCGCCCACTTACTTACTTACTTACTTACTTACTTAGTAATAAATCATTGACTTTGCCACACGTATTTTCGCAGCAATCGCTTCCGTTCTGGTGGCGGCTAGACTATGGCTTCCGTCCCTCGAACTTCTCACTGAAATTTTGCTCCATCATTTCGCAAAATCCAAAATTGTCTGACTTCTTTTTCCATAGAAAAAGCTCAAGCATTGCTGCCTGAGCTTTTTCCAGATTAAACTAACTTAGTTCCGTCTATTCGGTTTAGTAACGGTTACGGTTGTAGCCACCACCACCACGGTTACCACCACCGAAGGAGGAGCCACCTCTGTCTTCTCTGGGCTTGGCTTTATTTACCTTGAGGTCACGACCCAGCCATTCAGCACCATCAAGAGCTTCAATGGCAGCTGCTTCTTCAGCATCTGAACTCATTTCCACAAAACCAAAACCGCGCAAACGACCTGTTTCACGGTCAGTAGGTAGCTGGACACGCTTCACAGTACCATATTCTGCAAACACAGCACTCAGCGCATCTTGTGTAACTTCATAAGAGAGGTTACCTACGTAAATCGACATGAAATATCTCCAAAATCATAAGTATGTAGAGATTTAGATTTCGGAGAGAAGTCTGTAATACCAAGAGGAGAAAGCCTGTCAATACTAAGAACAAACACTGTCTGCCGAATTAATTCTCATTTCACTCCTCATGATGACACAACAATAAACTTTCTGGAGTCAACTTTGAAAAACTGTTATAAAAATTTATGTTAACTAGCTTGGTGCTGGTGTGAGGGGGGCGAGTGGGGGCGAAGGGGCAGAGGAGAATAAGTAATAACCAATGACACAATGACAACAAAACATTAATGCACTTGACAAACTACTAAAAATACTAGTAGTTTTAGTAGAATCAAGCTGTTATCTAAAAACAAGGATAATTACATTTAATACCATCTATGTTGAAAACATGGGAAAAAAGCTTCATATCTTCGGATAAAGCCAGTTTTCTCCTGTGGGTAGATTACAGAAAACTGAAAAATATTTATACTACGTTTATAATTGATTAGCTGCAAGAAGATTGTCTACCTCTGTATAACAAGTAGAGTGGTGAGAACTTTTGAACTTTTATGGGAAAACAGTAATTTTCTGAACACAGAAACTTTCTGTTGGACAGCTTATTGATTCTCGCCATTTTTTATTAATCATATCTCTCAGAATTACTTGGGAAAACACGGCTGTTTAATCCCAAAGGCTCGTCCATAGGAGCAAAAATAAATGATTTTGGACATAAATTAAGCCGCATAAACAGGTGAAAATGACAGATTTTGTAACCGATACCCAGCTAATTAATATCGATTTAAATTCAGTTGTGAAGACTGAGGTAGCGATGCCTGCGGGGCGCTGCGCCTACGCAGATGTCGAAAATAGACTTGTGGCAAAAAGCAGTTGTGGAAAAGGTGGAAACAGGGAAAATTATTTTTTTGCCTCTAGTTGTTTGAGGAGTTTATTAATACCCTGTTTGGTAGGCATAGGACTACTAACAGCGAGCTGCGGATCGCTGCCGAAGGAATCAGCTGAGGCACAATCTCAGAGTCCTGGTGGACGGGCACAGGGTGGCGGTGGAACACCTGTAGATGTGGCGATCGCTCGAACAGACTTATTGCAAACACAACCAGAATACACAGGTAATACAACACCCTTTCGGATTGTGTCAGTGCGATCGCAAGTTGAAGCACGGCTGTTGGCTTTGAATCTAGATGTGGGCGATACAGTTACCCAAGGGCAGAACGTCGGGCAATTAGATGATGCCATACTTTTGACTGAATTAAAGCAAGCAGAAGCAGAACTAGCAGCCTTAAAATCAGAAGTAGCCAGGGCAACCAATCAGGTAAGTAATGCCCGTGCTGACGTGGAACGGGCGAGGCTAGAAGTGGTACAAGCCCAGGCAGACTCACAACGGCAACAGAAACTATTCCAAGCTGGAGCGATCGCTCAACAAGCTGCTGAACAAGCGCGTACCCAGGCACAAACAGCCGCTCAGGCATTGCGGGCAGCTCAAGAGCAGGTTCGTACAGAACAACAAGCCGTGGCAGCTGCTCAAGGCAGAGTGTTGGCACAACAGGCTTTGGTTGCCCAAACCAAAGAACGCAGATCTTACGCTCGACTGACATCGCCCATTACTGGCGTAGTTACAGAAAAAGTCACAGAACCAGGCAATCTTCTCCAACCAGGTAATGAAGTCTTAAAAATTGGCGACTTTAACCGTGTGAAAGTCGTCGTGCAAGTTTCCGAATTAGAACTGGCACAAATTCAGGTTGGACAATCTGTAAAAGTCCGCTTAGATGCTTTCCCCACTGAAACATTAATTGGCAGAGTGACGCGGATTTCCCCAGCTGCCGATGCTACCGCTCGCTTGATACCTGTAGAAGTAGTAATTCCCAACAGTGACGGCAAAATTGGCAGTGGACTACTGGCGCGAGTCAATTTTGAAACCCAAACGACACAGCGGGTAGTAGTGCCGCAAATAGCTATCAAAAAACAAGCTCTTCAGCAGAAAAGCAACAGAGCAAACACAGAAAACCAAACTGGAACCCTATTTGTTCTCAGTGATGCAGAAGGCAAGGCAAAAGTAGCGGCGCGTGCTGTCACCTTAGGAAAAAGGGCTGATGGCAAAGTGGAAATTTTATCTGGCTTGCAAGCTGGTGAACGCTATGTTGTTCGCAGTGGTAAGCCATTAAAAGAAGGTGACACTGTAAGTCTTTCAGTTCTTTCAGAAAAGTAATAGTAGGGTGAGAAATAACACCATACCAATAAAAAGTACTTAGTAGTCAGCACTTAGCACTTAGCATCATGCAACAAACAAATAATAATGGCAACAGCGGATTTAGTCTAAGTACGATCGCTATCCGCCAACACATTGGTACACTCATGCTCACCGTGGCAGTGATTGTCATTGGGGTATTTTTTCTCACAACTATCCAAGTGGATCTCCTACCGTCAATTACCTATCCACGAATTAGCGTCCGGCTAGAAGCTCCTGGTATTTCCCCAGAAGTAGCAGTAGATGAAATCACCAGACCCTTAGAACAAGCTTTATCGGCAACTGAAAATGTAGTACAAGTATTCTCTCGCACCCGTGAGGGACAGGTAAACCTGGATTTATACTTCCAGCCAGGAGGCGATATTGACCAAGCCCTAAACGATGCTACTGCTGCTTTCAACCGAGGCCGAGGACAACTGCCAGATACGATAGAAGAGCCGCGCTTATTTAAAGTCGATCCCTCCCAATTGCCAGTTTATGAATTGGCACTGACATCTGCTTCGTTGCCAGGTAAAGATTTACGCGTATTTGCTGATGAAGAGTTAACCCGTGAACTCAGTGTTATCCCCGGAGTTGCCTCAGTTGACGTATCTGGTGGTGCTGAGGAAGAAGTACGAGTCCTTGTTGACTTAAACCGATTGCAAGCTTTGGGTGTAGGGTTAAATGATGTATTAGATGAATTAACAGCCCGTAACCAAGATACTTCCGGTGGTCGGATTTTGGGGGAAAATTCCGAGCCATTGACTCGGACTGTAGGACGCTTCCAAAATGCTAATGAAATTGAAAACCTCTCCTTGGAAGTCTCCTCTCCCTCATCTCCCTCATCTCCCTCATCTCCCTCATCTCCCTCATCCCTTCCCCGCCGCGTCTACTTGCGAGACTTTGCGGAGGTAATTGACGACACAGAAGAGCAGCGAGTATTTGTTTACCTCAATCGTCAGCCTGCTGTGAAATTTTCAGTCCGAAAGCAGCCTGAAGCCAACACAATTACTGTTGTAAATGCTGTGAAGCGGCGAATTGAACAATTACGGCAATCGGGTTTAATTCCAGCAGACATGAATTTGAGTCCCA
This sequence comes from Nostoc sp. FACHB-973, assembly GCF_014698115.1. GTDB lineage: Bacteria > Cyanobacteriota > Cyanobacteriia > Cyanobacteriales > Nostocaceae > Nostoc > Nostoc muscorum. The sequence continues at coordinate 52,209 of NZ_JACJSJ010000029.1, read as the reverse complement.
CCACAGATGAATCTGTCTTCATCCGCAATTCTTTAAATGATGTCATCTTTTCGGGGATTTCTGGGGCATTGTTAGCAGCAGCAGCAGTGTTGTTATTTTTAGGATCGTTTAGGCAAACATTGATTATCAGTTTGACGATTCCGCTATGTACTTTAGCGGCGATCGCTTTGATGAAAATATTTGGCTTAACTTTGAATGTTTTTAGTTTAGCAGGTCTGACATTAGGAGTTGGTCAAGCAATTGACACATCGGTTGTGATCTTAGAGAACATTTCCGAAAAAACAGGCATGACTCCCAATCAGAAAGAGATGGAGGCAGAGGGACAGAGGAGAAATTCAAAATTCTTTATTGACGCAGCCATTAATGCTTCCCAAGAAGTTGAATCTGCTTTAGTTGCTGCTACAGGTGCAAACTTAGTTTCTGTAGTGCCATTCCTCTTAATTGGCGGCTTTATTGCACTGCTATTTAATGAACTGATTTTGACAATTAGCTTCGCAGTCGCAGCATCCCTTGTGGTTGCGATTACAGTAGTGCCGATGCTGTCTTCTCGACTATTGGGAATTTCCTGGTCTAGTCGAATCAGCGAATTTTGGTTGCTTAGACAGTTTAATCATCGATTTGAAGATGCTACGCGGGGATATGGTAATTTCTTAACCAAAGTTTTACGCTATCGTCTCCTCGTAGTTACCGCTGCTTTGTTAATTTTAGGCGGCAGTAGTTTCTTGATGTTTGGTCAAATTCCCCAAGAAATTTTACCCCGCATCAGTACCGGACAAGCTAACTTGAGAGCGCAGTTTCCTGCCGGTACACCTTTAGCAACTTCTGAAAAAGTGATGCAAATTGTCGATGACATTTTGCTCAAACAACCAGAAACCGAGTCTGCTTTCACAACTGTCGGTGGTAATTTATTTGGCAGCAACACTACAGAAAATCCTTTACGTGCCAGTAGCACCATCAATCTTAAACCAGGCACAAATGTCGAAGCCTTCGTCAAAAAAGTAACTCAGGAATTTAACAAACTCAACTTAGCAGGAATTCTGCTGCGCCTCAATCCTGGTCAGGTACGGGGTTTAATCTTGAGTAATTCTCCAGTGCAAGGGTCAGACGTTGACGTTATTTTGCAAGGCGAGAATGAAGAAAACTTAACCCAAGCAGGCGCCCAAGTGTTGGAAGCATTGCAAGAAAGGGCAAAATTAGCAACATTCCGACCAGATGCCGACCCCCGACAACCGGAAATCCAAATTCGCCCGGACTGGGAAAGGGTTTCGGCTTTAGGATTGAGCGCTCAAGAAATTGGTGCAACAGTCCAGACAGCAATTGAAGGTTCAGTTCCTACGCAAATTCAACGCGGTAATCGTTTAGTTGATGTACGGGTGCAGCTAAATAAAGAAGCTATTGCGCGTCCTTCCCAGTTAGAGCAATTACCGCTATTTACAGAAAATAATCAACTAATCCGCCTTTCAGATGTTGCGAACATTCAAGAAGGTCAAGCGCCTGGTGAGGTGCAACGGATTAATCAGCGCCAAGCTTTTATTGTGGCAGGTAATCTCAGCGAGGGAGCTAGTCTTGGTGAAGCCATAGCGGAAGTCAATGAAATACTTCAGGACGTAGACTTACCTGATGGCGTTTCAATTGTGCCTAGTTCTGCCCAAGAAACTAATCAGCAACTTCAGGATGCTTTAAAAACTTTGGGGGCGTTGGCGACGTTCTTAATCTTTGTAGTGATGGCGGTGCAATATAATTCGCTGATTGACCCATTGGTAATTATGTTTACCGTACCACTGGCGTTAGCTGGGGGAATTTTTGGACTTTACATTACCCAAACTGCAATTGGCGCAACTGTAATTGTTGGTGTGGTGCTGCTGGTGGGAATTGTGGTGAACGCAGGGATTTTGATGGTGGAACTGGCAAACCAAATTCGGGATGAAGTTGGTTGTACTCGCCAAATTGCCATCATGAAAGCTGCTCCTCAACGCTTGCGCCCAATTATGATGACTACAGTCACCACTATTTTGGGACTGTTCCCTCTGGCATTAGGCATTGGCGAAGGTTCTGAGTTTTTGCAGCCTTTAGGAATTGTAGTTTTCTTTGGGATGGCGATCGCAACAATGTTAACGTTGTTTATCATCCCTTGTTTTTATGTCCTACTCCACGATTTGCTGGGTGGAAATTGGGTAAAGCCACTGTTAATCCGGTTGCGTGGATTTAAGAAAAAACTTATTTCCATCACTGATAAGGATTAAAAATTACACTAGAATTCAGAATTCAGAATTCAGAATTCAGGAGTCAGAATAGTCTCAAAGCTAAGAATAGAGACTTAGATGGTGTACTTCGCGCTTGTTGAAATCATCTGTAGATTTTTTTCACGCCCTGCGCGTTGAAATTTAAATTAATTTGATGTGCCAACGAAAAAATTTCGTTGGCACATTTTTTTCTTGGACTAATACAACACGGGTAGCTCCTCAATTGTTAGGGAATGTTTTTCAGAAAAACCGACTGCCCGCCACAAAACGCTGCTGTAATAAAAGATGACATTATCAAGATAGAAGGACACTTTTGTGCAGCAGTGCCTCCTCTTGATGAGACACTATGTTACTTTAGGTTTGCAAAATTGAAACAATGGACGTGAGAATATCCGTAATGCTTAAAAATTTAACAAAGTTTGGGGGTTTAATTCCCCTGCCTCTACAGACAGAACGTTTTGTGTCGGGGTTAAATCCCCGTTACAAAACGTAATTACGAATTACGAATTACGAATTACGAATTATTTTAAGCACTATTACTTATTGACAAATGTTTTATCTTGTAAATCCATTATTAATGGTCAACACATCTGCTCTAACTTAGATTTTTTATAAAGATTGCGTGAAATTACTAGTAATGGTGATAAAGCAATATAAGAATTGCTTTATAAATCAACCTATGGGTAGATATCAAATTAGTAAACAAACATAGATTAACTGTTATTTAGGTAGCAAGTAGATAGCAGTTAAACAATGAATCTTAACTGTTTGATTTAACCCAGACGGTATACGTAGCATTCTGTCAATCAAATATGAAGAGGACGGAAAATGACTAAAATAGCAACCAAAATAGCTTTGTCTGTTCTACGAGCAGCAGGAATTAGTTTTTTGTCTTTGACACCAGCAAAAGCCGTCATCTTGGTAGAACCCATCGTGACCACTGTAAATGAAGCGATCTTGGAAACGAGAACCCCAAGAACCCTTGGAGCAGATATTCTACCAGGGCAAATAATAGAATATGGTGTTCCAGATCGAGCGAATAACTTGCGAAATTCTACAGGAAATGATATAGGCAGCTTGGTCTTTGACTTACAAACGCTGTTTTATACTAATCCAGATTCTACTCCAGCATTTGATAATGAGCCGGTGCAGTGGGGAGATGTTGATGGAGATGGCAAGATTGGTTTCTCTAGTGTTCCTGAACTCAAAGATATCTTTGCAAACGTTACCGTCAAAGACAACATTTTGACTTACAGTGGTGGTGTAATCGCAGATGGAACCATATTTTTCAATCGATTTGCTACCCAGCCCAATTTAACTCCAGGTGGTGGAATAATTCCACCAATACCAGAAGATCAAGTGGATAAAGATGGGCCTATCAGAGTGGGTGCTTATTACACCGCCATTCCTGAAACAACTAGTGTTTTGGGTGTACTAATGTTTGGTGCTTTGGGTGTAGCTTTAAAAGTAAAGCGATCGCTACAGTGTTAACGCCTTAACTCATCATACACCGCCAATGTTTCCTGATGAACGCGGGCAACGCTCAACCTTTCTAGGTTTTGATTTGCCCGATATTTCCATTCTTGCAGCATATCAGCATTACTCAGTAATTGTACTAAGACCCCAGCCAAAGCCTGACTATCTTTTACTGGTACTAAAAGACCTGCTTGGCCATTATCCAAAGCTTCGGGAATTCCATCTACCTGAGTACCAACGATGGCAACTCCCACTTCTCTTGCTTCTGAAAGCACCAAAGGACAAGGGTCACGGTGAGAAGCCAGTACAAATATGTCACAAGATTTGAGGTAGCGTTGGGGTTCTGGTTGGAAGCCTTCAAAATGAATGCGTTCTGCCACAGAAGTTGCCCGTGCCTGTGCCTCAAATAGCTGTTTATCAGGGCCATTGCCTACCAAATAAAGATGCGCTTGGGGAAAATTTGAGGCAATTTGCTCAAAAGCAGCGATTAACTCGGCAATTCCCTTGCGTTGATACATGCCGGCTACAGTGGCGATCGCCGGACGTTGTAACATTAAAGGTTGATAATCGTGTATTTGTCGGTTGCGGGGACTGCCCAGAGTTCCATTACATACCACCCGTAACTTGTTTTCTGGGACACCCCGCCGTGCCATAGAATCTCGCACAGCCTGACTAACGGCAATTACCCTGTCAGCTAAACCCATCAGCACGCTAGCACGCTGAAATTCATTGTGTACCGTGGAAACTAAAGCATATCGACCTTGAAAAATCCGTGCTAGTAAGACTCCCGTCATCATGTGTGCATGAACGATATCGGGTTGGAATGCTGCTGCTAGCGATCGGTAACCAATAGCTGCTTTAATCATACTTATTGGTTTGCGAGTTTGGTTTAGTTTGTAATGTTTAACACCAAAATTTTTGAGTAATACCTCGTATTCACCACCAGCAGAAATAACCGCTACCTCATGACCAGATTTTGCCTGTAAACAAGCCAAATCCACAGCCACATTCACAATCCCGTTACCTATTTCTTGAACGTGGTTCAAAATATGTATAATTCGCATAATGTTTGAGATATGTATAAAAAATCAAGATAAGTAACTGGGTATAAATCAATATATTTATTGAAGTATTTAGTGATAGCTCAAAAGTAGTCAGTAACTTGTAAAATTCACTATTTGCTACTGACGCTCTCGCCCTTCTAATCAGCCACTTAGCTTTAAAGACTTATTCAGTAATGGCTCGATAAATCAGGGTAAAACTCGAAAATTCTGATGTCTTTACTATGTAGCAAGTTGCTTGATTGTGTAAAGTTAGTTAAATTACATACTTTTCCAGCTTTACAAAAACAGCAACTTACCTGATGATAAGAACAATAATTAATACTCAAAAATAATTGATTATTAATGCCAAAAAGTGTGTGAAAACTCTCTAAGGACAAGGCTTCAGTCAGTTTGAGTTGAGATCCTAACTTGAACTTGAAGTAAAAAAATGGTAATTCTACATACCCCCAAGTCCAAAGTAAATACTGAAGTATCGAGATCGTATACGCGCAGCCTAGTCTTCATAGATATGGCGCTTGAAGACTATCAGACTTTAGTTAACGGTGTTATCTCCGATACAGAAGTATTCCTTATTGACTCGACACAGAACGGTGTTGAGCAGATTACCGAGATTTTAGCAACCCGTGGTGGCCAGAATTTTAGCAGCATTCACATTGTTTGCCACGGTGCCCCAGGTAACTTGCAACTGGGTAACACCCATTTGGGACTCGATACCTTAGAACACTATAGCCAGCAACTGGAACAATGGCAGAAGATATTTGTAGCCTCATCCAAAACTCTAAAATCTGTAGCCAACTTACTCATCTACGGTTGCAACGTTGCAGCAGGTGACGCTGGGGCAGAATTTATAGAGAAACTCCACCAACTCACAGGTGCAAATATTGCTGCTTCGCGTCAGCGTACAGGCAATGCAGCATTAGGTGGTAACTGGGAACTGGAAGTACGCACTGCTGATATGGAAGTGACTCTAGCGTTTGCAGAAACGACGCGGGAGGCTTACATGGGAGTACTGACGACGACGTTTACGGTAAATGATACAGGAGACACTGATGATGGCGATGCGAACAATGGCATCACCACACTCCGGGAAGCAATTAACTTAGCTAATGCTACTGCTGGGGATGATACCATTACCTTTGGGGGAGTGTTTACTGATGCCACCCCAGACGTAATCGCCCTCACCTCTGGGCAACTGACCATTACTGACGATCTGACCATCTTGGGTACTGGGGCATCTTTGCTTACCGTGAGCGGAAATAATGCTTCCAGGGTATTCGAGATATCAGGAATCGGAACAGATGCGATCGTTGATGGTTTAAAAATTGCTAATGGTAATAATAGCGGTGTTTTAGTCAATAGCAATACTATTCTCACCCTAAGTAACAGCATTGTTTCTAGCAATACAGGAAGCGGCATCTATAACCAAGGCATCGTCAGCCTAACGGGAAGCAATGTCTCTGGCAATACATCTGATTTCGGCGGCGGCATCTATAACAGAGGCATCGCCAGCCTAACAGGAAGCAATGTCTCTGGTAATACGGCCAACAACGGTGGTGGTGGCATCGGTAACTATAACGATGGTTATATTTATAACTTTCATGTTGCCATTCTCAGCCTCACCAATAGCACTATCTCTGGTAATACGGCGGGTACTCAGGGCGGCGGTATTGATAATAGTGAAGGCAACCTCCAGCTAACCAATAGCACTATCTCTGGTAATACGGCGAATAGGGGTGCTGGCATTTATAACGGACAAGATGTCTATATAGACACTAGAATCGGTTCAGCTACCCTGACTAACAGCACAGTCTCCGGCAATACGGCGTTAGAGGATGGTGGCGGCATTTATAACTATAACTACCTCAGCCTGAACAACAGCACAATTACCAATAACACAGCTGACTCAAACGGTGATGGTGTTGGAAACGGTGGCGGCGTTTTCAGTGACGGACTCACCATTGTCGGGAACACCATCATTGCAGGCAATCTCGACAAATCTACCTCCGGTGACATCAACCCCGACGTGTCCGGCAGCAGTTTCAGGGACTCTGGTAATAACCTGATTGGCAATGATACAGGTAGCACTGGTTTTACTTCTAGCACCTTAGTGGGCACTAACGCCAACCTGATTAATCCCCAACTCAGCCCTCTACAAAATAATGGTGGTGCAACCTTAACTCATGCCTTGCTTGCAGGTAGTCCTGCTATTAACGCAGGTAATAATTCCCTAGTTCAACGCAGCACGGATCAACGAGGTGCTGGATTTGACCGGATATCTGACAGTGTTGTTGATATTGGTGCTTATGAAGTCCAGTCTAACACTTTGCCTATTGTTAACACTGATACAGTAGTAACTAATACCAACGATTATGGGGCAGGATCGTTGCGACAGGCTATTCTCAATGCCAATGCTACTGCTGGGGCGGATACGATTACTTTTGCAGGGGTGTTCACTGATGCCACTCCAGATATCATCGCCCTTACATCAGGGAAATTGACAATTACCGATGATTTGACCATTTTGGGAACTGGGGCGTTGAACCTCACCATCAGCGGCAATAATTCATCAGGCGTGTTCGAGATATCAGGTTCTGGGACAGATGCCACCATAGATGGTTTGAAGATTGCGAATGCTAATGATGTCATATATGGCAGCATCTTACTCAATAGCAATGCCAGCCTCAACTTAACTAACAGCACCGTCTCTGATAACAAGGGAGCCGTAGGTGGCATCTTTAACAGAGGTAGTCTTAGCCTGAATAACAGTAATGTCTCTGGTAATAAAGGGTCGTTACTAGGAGGCGGCATATTTAACACAGGCAATCTCAGCCTCACTAACAGCATTGTCTCTGGCAACAGTATATATAACGACTCATCTGCCTACGGTGGTGGCATATTTAACACAGGTACTCTCAGCCTGACCGGAAGCACTGTCTCTAATAATAGTGCGACCGCTGAAGGTCCAACGTTCCATACAGGTCCTAACCCTTACCCATCCTACGGCGGCGGCATCTATAATTCAGGCACGGTTAACCTGACCAATAGCACTGTTTCTGGCAGTAGCGCAGAAAGCGGTGGTGGCATCTATAACTCTGGCATCTTCAACCTGAGCAATAGCACTATCTCTGGCAATAGGGCGTACAGTGATGGCGGCGGCATTTCTAACTCAGGCACTCTCACCCTCACCAACAGCACCATTACCAATAACAGCGCAGAAGACTTTTACGTTCGTAATGCCTATGGTGGAGGGATTTTTAATTACTCAGATGGCACGGTTAACGTTGGCAACACCATCATTGCAGGCAACTTCAACACCAATCGAGATGACTATTCTCAAACCCCTATCCTTAAACCCGATGTTTCTGGCAACTTCACCGATCTTGGCAATAACCTAATTGGCGACAACACAGGTAGCACCGGCTTTACTACCAGCATCCTCGTCGGCAACCAGGCTAACCTCATCGATCCCAAACTCAGCCCATTACAAAATAACGGCGGTGCAACTTTTACTCATGCCTTAATTGGGGATAGTCCCGCTATTAATGCAGGCAATAATGCTCTAATTCCAGCAGATATCACCACCGACCAGCGCGGCCCTGGATTTGACAGAATATCTGAGGGTACAGTTGATATTGGTGCCTTAGAGTTCAACGGACTCAATGGAACCAATGGCGCTGATAATCTGGTAGGCAACAGCTATAGTGACATAATTAACGCTAAAGCTGGGAATGATACCATCACAGGTAATCAAGCCAATGACATCCTCACTGGTGGTGGTGGCAAAGATAAATTTGTTTACAATTTAGGTGATGGTGTTGATACCATCACTGATTTTGGTGGGCTAGGTAAAGGCTCAAATCCTTCGGCAGCAATCATTAGCGAAGTGGATACCTTGAAATTCCAAGGTGCTGGATTGACTGCTCGAAATCTGGTACTCACCCAGAATGATAGAAATCTCGAACTTACCTTTGAAGGGGTGGCTGATGCCAAAGTTATCCTGGAAAACTTTTCTCTGGAAAACCTAGACAACCTATCAAAACTGGGCAATATCCTGTTTGATGGTCAAAGCAGCATTCGTGACAGCTTTGATGTCTTCAATGCCAACTCCACGCAAAGCACCATCTTCAACAAAAACATAGTCACCTTTCTTAATGACCTGAACAACAATGTCAATGGGTTTGACAACTCAAATGATGTTATTAATGGTCAGGGCGGTTATGACCGCATTGATGGCAAGAGTGGCAACGATCTACTACGCGGTGGTGGAGATTACGGTAACGATACCCTCATTGGTGGTGCAGGTAATGATACCCTCATTGGCGGTGATGGTAACGACAGCCTCATTGGCGGTACTGGTAATGACATCCTTATTGGTGGCACAGAGTACGATATCCTGACTGGCGGTAGCGGTCGTGACCAGTTCATCTACCAAACCTTCATCTCTGCCGGTGATACAATCACTGACTTTAATAGGACCGAAGATAAGTTAGTCCTTACTGACGTATTTAATGGTCTGGGCTACAGTGGCAGCAATCCCATAGGTGATGGCTACCTACAGTTTGTACAATCGGGTACTTCTACCGTAGTTCAGATTAATGAGAGCCCTATTTTTGACAATTTTAGAACATTAACAACTTTGAATAATTTCACAGCTACTAATTTGGTAATTGGTACTAATGTCATCGTCTAGTACTTAAAATATCCCTAACCTTATCTCCAAACCTCTCCTTGATTAGGGGAGGTTTGAAGATGGGTTTTGTTCAATAGTAAACACCATCGTAAAAACCGAAAAAGCTAAGACTCAATCAACACAAATTTGCGAACTTGAGAATTGTTTCCTTGAGTACGGCGTGATGAAACAGCAGTTAGCAAAAACTTCCAAGACTGAGGAGAAAATATAGACGCATCTATCATTGAAAGAAAACCTTTGATATTTTTTTGCTTCAGTGCGACTAAAACCCAATGGAGTTTTAGGTAATTTTTTATATCCTGAAAGACAGGAATCTGTGAACGGTATTCTTCATTTACTAAGGCGTAAATTTTCTCCTTCATTAAAATATTTGTCGCCAACCGTCGAGATAAAGAAAACTTTTGATTATACGCACCAGGCCAGATAGTCCGGTAAGCAAGACACTGATTTAAGAAAATAGCATCGCCAAACTGAGCGATCCGAATCCAGGAATCGATATCATCACAGTTGGCATCAAGTGTAGAATCCCAACCACCAGTTTTGAGAAAAGCATCACGTTGACAAGCTACTTGTGCAGGTGTGCCAAATGGTACAAGTTCCAAAAGCATACCGTAGTGAATATCAGCTTGTGGGATATAAAAAGCTAAACCGGGGCCAACTTGGGGAGTGCGAGAAAGTTCAACTTCATTGGCATCTACTTGAGCCGCCACACAAGAGCAGATTACAGCATCGGGACGAAGTGCGATCGCCTTAATTATTTCTTCTATACAATTGGCAGCTAGATAATCATCATCATCGAGAAACTTAATCCAGTCGCCAGTGGCTTTGGCAACTCCAGCATTTACCGTCGCCGCATGACCAAGGTTCACTTCGTTACGAAGATAAACAACTTTATCGCCTAAACTTTGGACATAGGTTTGGGTGTCATCATCAGAACAGTCATCAGCAACAACCACCTCACACTCCATTGTCTGGTTACAAGCCGAATCAATTGCTCTTTTGAGCAAATCCAAGCGATTATAAGTAGTAATGACGACGCTAAATTTCATAAATTCATACCTGTGGTACAGCATTTTGCAATATAGCTTCCATTTCCCGGCTGTTGTATCAGTAAAATTATCAATGTCCAACAGGTAGACTGAAATAGGATTATCGATTTATGATTGATGATCGTGAGTTTTTTAAGCAGACAGAAAGACTATGAGCGCTCAAGAGATTATCCGCTCGATTGAAGCGGAACAGCTAAAATCAAACCTGCCCGACATTTATGTGGGCGACACGGTAAAAGTCGGAGTGAAAATCAAAGAAGGCGAGAAATACCGCGTACAACCCTACGAAGGAGTAGTGATTGCCAAACGTAATGGTGGCATTAACGAAACTATTACAGTCCGCAAAGTTTTTCAAGGCGTGGGCGTTGAGAGAGTATTTCTGTTGCATTCTCCCCGGATTGACAGCATCAAAGTCATGCGTCGCGGTAAAGTACGCCGTGCTAAGTTGTATTATCTCCGCGATCGCGTCGGCAAAGCAACCCGGATCAAACAACGCTTTGACCGTCCTTTGTAATTCCCCTTCTAAAAGTATGGGAGAAATCTCAAGCGGCATCTGCCGCTGACTTGTTTTCTCAATGAAATTGATGTATGATAAAATTCTGATCTTGCGTTAAACTAAAATTTAGTTCAGCGCAATGACTGAATCAAAAACAGCTTGTGCGCTCTTAGTTCAGTTGGTAGAACGCAGGTCTCCAAAACCTGATGTCGGGGGTTCAAGTCCTCCAGGGCGCGCTCAAGAGCAAAAAACAAAGCCCGAAATAATTACGCAAGCTGCTAAAATAGCAGTTAGTGCTAATATTTTCGGGCATAGCTATTGCATTTGCAGCTGTTTTGCTTCCAGTAAGTGGAATAGAGTCGAAGCTGCAAACCAGGACGACTGAATTTTAGATTTTAGATTTTAGATTTTGGTGAAGCAGCGCGGTCTTGGGGGTTTCCCCCATGAGTGACTGCACCAAGCCGAAGGGATTGATAAAAAATCTAAATAAACGGACAAACTAAAATCTCAAGTTGAGCGTCCTTGCCCTCAATATGGGTAAATCTAAAATCCAAAATCCAAAATTGAGTAACAAACGGGGGATAAACGGCCGTGGCCAAAAAAAGTGAAGCAGAATTGCCAGAAACCACAAACGGGTTTAGCTTCGGCAACTTCATACAAGGAATCAAAGAAGAACTTGAAAAAGTAGTTTGGCCTAGTCGCAAACAGATAGTGAGCGAATCTGCCGCCGTATTGTTAATGGTGGCACTCTCGGCATCTTTGATATACTTGGTCGATGGATTATTTGGTTGGGCAGCAAAACAGGTGTTCTAATGAGTTTTGCAACAGATGAACCACGCAACTCAATGTTGCAGTCAGAGGAAACAGCAGAAGCAGCAGAAGCAGCGTCAAAAGAAGCACGCTGGTATGCTGTGCAGGTTGCCTCAGGCTGTGAAAAGCGTGTAAAGACTAACTTAGAGCAGCGTATTCAAACTTTTGATGTCGCTGACAAAATTATCCAGGTGGAAATTCCCCACACACCAGCGGTAAAAATCCGTAAAGATGGTAGCCGCCAGCATACAGAAGAGAAAGTTTTTCCTGGCTATGTGCTGGTGCGGATGATGATGGATGATGATACTTGGCAGGTGGTACGAAACACGTCTCATGTCATTAATTTTGTTGGTTCAGAACAAAAACGTGGCAGCAGTAAGGGTCGCGGTCATGTCAACCCCATACCACTGAGTGCTTCAGAAGTAGAGCGCATCTTCAAGCAGACCAGTGAACAAGAGCCGGTCGTTAAAATTGATATGGCTAGTGGTGATAAGATCATGGTGCTTTCTGGTCCATTTAAAGACTTTGAAGGCGAGGTGATTGAAGTCTCTCCAGAGCGGAGTAAGCTTAAAGCCTTGCTCTCGATTTTTGGTAGGGATACACCAGTAGAATTGGAATTTAATCAGGTAGAAAAACAGAGCTAAATACAAATGGCGAAGAAAGTAGTGGCGGTCATTAAACTGGCCTTGAATGCTGGAAAAGCCAACCCAGCACCGCCAGTAGGCCCCGCCTTGGGTCAACATGGCGTCAACATCATGATGTTCTGCAAAGAGTACAACGCCAAAACAGCAGACCAAGCTGGAATGGTGATACCCGTAGAAATTTCGGTTTTTGAAGACCGGAGTTTTACATTTGTACTCAAGACGCCACCAGCGTCAGTACTGATTCGCAAGGCAGCGAAAATCGAAAGAGGCTCCAATGAACCCAACAAAAAGAAAGTTGGTAAAATCACGAGAGCGCAATTACAAGAAATAGCCCAAACCAAACTTCCTGACCTCAACGCCAACGACATAGAAGCGGCGATGAAGATTGTGGAAGGAACCGCTAAAAATATGGGCGTAACAGTCACGGATTAAAAAAGTTATGAGTTATGAGTTATGAGTTATGAGTTATTGATATTTAACTCCTCACTCCTCACTCCTCACTTTCAACTTCTTACTCCAAAATCTAAAATCCAAAATTGTATCGGGGGAGAAGCCAAGCTTCGGAATTACCCCAGGAGAGAAAAATGACAAAAAAAGTATCGCGTCGCCTACAGGGGCTACAAGACAAAGTAGAAGACAGGGACTATGAACCTTTAGAGGCTTTAGCCCTTTTAAAAGACACAGCAACAGCTAAATTCCCCGAAGCCGCCGAAGCGCATATCCGGCTGGGAATTGACCCCAAGTATACAGACCAACAGTTGCGGACAACGGTAGCACTGCCCAAAGGTACAGGACAAATTGTCCGAGTGGCGGTGATTGCCAGAGGTGAAAAAGTCACAGAAGCAACAAATGCTGGTGCTGATATCGCCGGTTCAGAAGAACTAATTGACGATATTCAAAAAGGCATGATGGACTTTGACAAGCTGATTGCCACACCTGATGTGATGCCACAGGTGGCAAAGTTGGGTAAATTGCTTGGTCCTCGTGGTTTGATGCCATCGCCCAAGGGTGGAACGGTGACATTTGACATCGCAAGTGCGATCGCTGAATTCAAAGCTGGTAAATTAGAATTCCGAGCCGATCGAACTGGCATTGTGCATGTTATGTTTGGTAAGGCATCCTTCTCGCCTGAAGATTTGTTAGTCAACCTGAAGGCGTTGCAAGAAACAATCGACCGTAACCGTCCTTCAGGAGCTAAAGGTCGTTATTGGCGCACATTTTATGTAGCAGCTACAATGGGGCCATCTATTAAAGTTGATATCAGCGCTCTACGAGATTTGAAACTAAGCGAAGCAGCATAAAAGGGAGTAGGGAATAGGGAATGGGGAATAGGGAATTTTCCCACTCACTACGCCCCACTCCCCACTCCCACTAAAAAACTCAATAGGCAAAGCCGGAGACAGCAGGTGCTAATAGCTTAATATCCTGCCGAGGTGAAACTCTAATTGCCAGAATTACCACCCACAAAGGTGTGATAACTATGGCGTCAGGAGTCTTACTACTTAACCCCGGCTATGTCAGCTGGGGTTTGTTGTTTTAGATTTAGTTGAGAAAAAATGCACAAGTAGAGAAATCGCTGATTGTTTTGAGGAGGTGAGATTGGAATGGGTAGAACGCTAGAAAATAAAAAAGAAATCGTAGCTGACCTCAAAGAAACTTTGAGTGAGTCAACTCTGGCACTGGTAATAGAATATCAGGGGCTAACGGTTGCTGAAATTACCGACTTACGGCGGCGGCTGCGTCCCAGTGGCGCTGTTTGTAAGGTAACTAAAAACACCCTGATGGGCATTGCCATTCAAGACCAGGAAAAATGGCAGCCATTATCAGAACTGCTCAAAGGTTCTTCAGCTTTTTTGCTAGTCAAAGAAGATTTTTCATCTGCGATTAAGGCTTACCAAGACTTCCAGAAAGCCACCAAGAAGACAGAACTTCGCGGCGGTGTTATGGAAGGTCGCCTACTCAAAGAAACGGATGTCAAGGCTCTAGGAGACTTGCCATCTAAGGAACAACTCATGGGTCAAATTGCTGGGGCAATCAATTCCTTGGCTACCAAGATTGCTGTGGGTATCAACGAAGTTCCCGGTTCACTGGCTCGTGCTTTGCAGGCTGTGGCCGACGCAGAAAAAGGTGATACCACCGAAAGTACTGCCGAATAAAGTTAGTGGTTCATGACTAATGACCAGTGACTAAATAAATAATCAAAAATTACAGGAGTTATATCAATGTCCACCGCAACCGATGATATTTTGGAAAAACTCAAAGGCTTAACTTTGCTAGAAGCTGCTGAGTTAGTCAAGCAAATTGAAGAAGCCTTTGGTGTGAGTGCTGCTGCACCTGTTGGCGTAGCGTTCGCCGGGCCAGGACCAGGCGCCGTTGCTGCCGAACCAGTAGAAGAACAAACCGAGTTTAACGTCATTCTCGAATCAGTTCCAGCTGATAAGAAGATTGCCGTACTGAAGATTGTACGCGAATTGACCGGTCTGGGTCTGAAAGAAGCTAAAGACTTGGTGGAAGCTGCGCCTAAGGCTGTTAAGGAAGCTATTGCTAAGGATGCTGCTGAAGACGCTAAGAAGCGCATCGAAGAAGCTGGCGGTCAGGTGACTATTAAGTAGTCACAATTACGTTACTTGTTTTTTATTAAGAAGCCTGACTGACTCAGGCTTCTTTTTTTGGCGTTGGTTAAATTTAACGTGAGCTTCCGCTGAAAATGCAGCAACACGATATCTTAGAAGTGGGAAATCTTATAATTTATGCCCATGTCTGCTAAAGATGTCTTTCATGAGGTTGTGAAAATAGCTTTACAAAAGGACGGTTGGCAGATAACTCATGACCCACTGTTGTTTAACGTGGGTGGTGTAAAAATGTCGATTGATTTAGCAGCAGAAAAACTGATTGCAGCAGAACGAGAAAATGAAAAAATTGCTGTTGAAGTCAAGAGTTTTCTAGAAAAATCTTCTGCTATTTCCGAATTTCATACTGCGTTGGGACAATTTATCAATTACAGAGGTGCATTAAGGCGACGAGATCCAGAACGTATTTTATATTTAGCAGTACCTTTGACTACTTATAGAACATTTTTTCAACTTGATTTTCCCCATGAAATGGTAGAAGAAAATCGAGTCAAAATGATTGTTTACGATGTTGAAAGTGAGGTGATTGTTGAATGGAAAAAATAGTACGATATCGTCAGATTGTACAACAGATGCTTGCAGAATATGGTAAGCAGAAACCTGCTTACGGTAATATTGAAGTTGAGACAATTTTTGACAGCGATCGCGACCATTATCAAATTGTTTATTTAGGCTGGGAAGGTCAGGACTGGGTACACAGTTGTATACTCCACATTGATATTAAAGGTGGTAAAATTTGGCTGCAATGGAATGGTACTGAAGATGACATTGCAGCTGATTTGGTGAATGCTGGAGTTCCAAAGGAAGATATTGTTTTAGGATTTCAGTCGCCATTTATGCGACAGTTTACGGAATATGCTGTGGGTTAATGGGGAAATGTCAGCATAATTAGCTTTAATAAAGTGCGTAGGCGTAGCCCGTCGTGGACATTGCATTTCCACAATCTCTTGTTAATTAGCAGGTGGGGGGATACTCAGTAATAAGTATCGCTTACTTAAGCAATTAGCACCCAAATTCTTCTCTAAGCCTGCGCCTTAAATCTCCAGAGATAGGTAGCCAGTTAATTTCTTGGCAGATATTGCTGCGAGTTTCCCCATTTTGTAAGCGCTGTCTATAGATGGCTATCAACAAGGTCTCTAGGCCAAACCTAGATAACATATCAGCTGCCAAGCCTATTATTCCAAGCAGAACTATACCACCAATCATACCTCCTGGACCCAACATTGCTAAAGCTGCTGTAATAGCAGCAGCACCAGTAAGACCTGTAGTAGCCATTGTAATTAGAAGTATAATTACAGGCAAACCTATTCCAGCCGCTTTCCTTACGAATTCATCCATACTATATCCTCTGGTAAATACTGATATAACAGACTCATTGGGTTTTCAAGTTTAGTATTCCCTGAAATTTGTACGGCTCAACATCAAATAACAATTGTTCTGTAGCGCAGTGATTTGAGGTTGGTTGTGGGGAAATATTATAACAGTACAATTTATAGCAGTTATAACTGTAATTATTCAGCAGTATGCTTGTATTCTTTATTCACGGTGTCAATACTCATAATTCTAGATATGCTGACGTACTCATCAAAAAAATTCACAAAAAACTAGCAACCCCTGCAAACTTTTACTCAAGTTTCTGGGGAAATTTATTCAACAATAAGAAACATCAAACCATTGGATGTATTGAAAAAGATTTTTCTAGAGTTTGTGAACACCATAAAGAATATAAAGGTTGGTATGATGATATTTACAGATACAAAAAACGAAGAAATGAGATAATCAGCAATTTTTTAGGTGATTTTTTAATTTATCAAAATCCCGATCGCGGTAAAGCGATACGTAAAACTATCGGTGAACAACTGAGTCAGTTCCTAAATGACCACTCAAATCAACAAGAGATTCACTTGATTGCTCATTCTCTGGGTAGTTTTATTCTTTGGGATCTCATTTTCTCAGATACTTTGGACAATGATGATCCAGCTTTTATTTTCCGTGAGAAACTAAATATCTTAAATTTAGCTAGCATTACGACACTGGGTTCTCCTCTTTTATTCCTTAAGCAAATGCTAGATATTGATTTCTCGGTTATCAATTTTTATTTTAAAAATTCTAATAAAGAAGAAACTGCTGGATTGCAGAAGCTAAGATGGGTGAATATAATTCATTCTTCCGACTTAATTGCCTATCCTCTCAAAGCTGCTATAGAAGATGAAATTAGCTCAGATTTATTATTCTGCGATCAGTATGTGTGGCAGTATGCAAACGGGATGGAGAAAACATTAAGAAATATGGGTCAATCAGATATGGCAATGGTTGTTGGAGCAGAAGATGCTCATTCTTCTTATTTCTACGATAATCTCGATGGTGATATCACCAGGACTTACGCAAAATCATGAATAAACGAACCACAGAGGACGCAGAGGGCACGGAGAAATAAGAGTTTCAGAGAGTTCTTGCGTAAGTCCTAATCACATCAGACATCATTGCATATAATTTGTTAGGAAAGACACAAAAACTTTTAAAAAGGTGTGTCCATC
This sequence comes from Nostoc sp. FACHB-973, assembly GCF_014698115.1. GTDB lineage: Bacteria > Cyanobacteriota > Cyanobacteriia > Cyanobacteriales > Nostocaceae > Nostoc > Nostoc muscorum. The sequence continues at coordinate 34,570 of NZ_JACJSJ010000029.1, read as the reverse complement.
CAAGACCTATGGGATGATTGAGGCAAGTATCATTAGACAGATACGATCGCACTAAACTCACCAATTGCGTTAGCCAAAGGCTTTGGTGGAGCGATCGCCTTCTGTTACCATACCTCAAGCTGTTGCTTCAGAACTGTTGAATTGTGCAATAGTTTTTAGTTCCTCTTCTTCTTCCTTCAGAACATAGTAGAGTTCCCAATTCTGTTGGAGGTTTAACCAAAACTCTGAACTATTCCCAAAAAATTTTGCTAACCGTAATGCTGTACTAGGCGTAATACCCCGCTTTTGATTTACAACCTCATTAATTCGCTGATAAGGAACATGAATTGCATCTGCAAGTTCTCTTTGTGATATTCCCATTGGTTCTAGAAAATCTTTGAGTAATATTTCACCGGGATGTGAGGGGAGTCTATTTTTTGGAACTCTCATCTCTTGGTAATCTCCTAATGGTAGTCTACTATTTCAACTTCTGACGGGTCTTGATATGTCTATCTGAAGCAAATCCGGTATTGGTCATTAATCCGAATACTATGCTTACCCTTGCGATCGCCTTACCTATTCATTACAAGCTGATAATTGTAGTGGGCAAGCTGTACATCTTGGTAGCATTGAATGAAGTACCCGCCAGCAATGGAGCGAGGACGATGTACGCAACCGTCACACAACCACTGACTTTTCAAGAGTTTCTTGTCTGGGACGATGGTTCGTATTTACCCGCAAAGGTGTTTCGAGGGCAAGATCGAATTGATTCTAGATTGTTTCCAAACATTCCTTTAACGGCTGAACAGATTTTTGCACCAAGTTAGTCAGTTCAGGGGTAATGACCGAATAGTATCGCCAATTTTTCCAGAATTGTCGTTAACTGCTAACCAAATTTTTCAAGCAGAATGGCTTGTTTAAAAGAGAAATCAGAATTGAGAATTCAGAATTCAGAATCAATATACCCAACTCAATTCTGACGACTGAAGCCTTTATTCTTTATTGTTAAAATCAGATAAAAAACGAATTTTTATACTTGATTCACCTATCAGTTCTCCGTTGCCTGCCAAGCACGCAAGACCTCTGCAACTGTCCACGCTTGGGCAATACATCCCCGTGGATTCATGGGGGCATCGCCATCAAAAATTTCGCTGAGACTGCCAAGACCGTGCGCTGTTAGATGATTAGCCATTGGTTGCAACAATTGACGCGCCTGTTTAGGATTTTTGTAGACGCGCAGGTGTGCTAAAACAAACGACCCCAACAACCAACCCCAGACGGTTCCCTGGTGGTAAGCTCCATCACGTTGATACTGATTACCACCGTATTTACCCTGGTATTGGGGATGATTGGGGGCAAGCGATCGCAATCCATATGAAGTTAGTAGCATCTGCCCACAAACGTCTACCACTGCTTTTTGTTGGGCTGGGGTGAGCGGGCTTTCAGGTAAGGAAACGGCAAAAATCTGGTTGGGACGCGCAGATGCGTCATCGCCATCCGGAGTATCCAGCACATCGTAGCAATAGCCTGTTTCCTGATTCCAAAAGCGAGAAAATCTGATTTGGGCGCGGTCAGCGATCGCCTGATACTCTTGGTGGGGCTTGCCAATCAAACGGGCAAATTTTGCCATTGTCCGCAGAGCATTATACCACAGGGCATTGACTTCAATCGGTTTACCAATGCGAGGCGTTACTACCCAATCTCCCACTTTCGCATCCATCCAAGTCAGTTGCACACCCTTTTCTCCTGCATACAGTAAACCATCAGTGGCATCGAGGCGGATGTTGTAGCGTGTGCCGCGACAGTGCCAGTTGATGATGTCTGCCAGCACAGGGAATAGTTCCATCAGCAAATCATTATCCTCAGTGGCATTATAATAAGCTCGAATGGCTTCAAAATACCAGAGAGTCGCATCCACTGTGTTGTATTCTGGCGTCTCACCCGCATCCGGGAAACGATTGGGCAACATTCCCTGGTCTACATGCCTAGCAAAGGTGCGAAGAATCGAACGTGCGACCTCTGGGCGACCTGTGGCGAGGGTCAAACCAGGTAGGCTAATCATGGTATCGCGTCCCCAGTCGCTAAACCAGGGATAACCAGCGATGATAGTTTTGCCATAGGGGTCTTCTGGGACGGAGCGATCGACGATAAACTGGTCAGCAGCCAAAACTAAATGATTCACCCAAGCTGGAGAATCGGTAGCGTTAAGGGGTCGGTTAGATTTCCAGAGTCCGATTAATTTCTGCTCAAGACTGTGACGGTATTTGAGTGCTGCTTCGCCATTCAATTCTGGTTGCTTATGAGTGCTGGCAACAAATGTGACGGATTCTCCTAAATTGAGCGTAACTTCAAAGGTAGCGGCGTGGAGGTGGTCTTCTTTGTCGCTCAATCCCCGATAGCGTTCAACTGCTAGGTCAAAGTTATAGTACCAATTGTGGACGGGGGAGGCGGTGGCGTGGTCAGTTAACAGATATATTGGTACAGCGTCAGGATCGGCAGTTACAGAAATTCCCTGTTCCACCTGCTGAATAGACATCTGCCAATCATTGTTATTATGGGTGTCGCTGTGATAATCGCGGTAGTTGACGATCGCCTTAAGTGTCAACTTCAGCGGTTGGGTGGCACGACGCAGAATATATTGGACATAAGTTGTATTTGCTCCCTGTTGCATCCAAATTCGTTTTTCTAACAAAGCATCAGCAACAGCAAAACGCCATAGAGGAACTGTACCTTCCAGAGAAAAACGTTCAATATGTTCATAGCCGTGGGGATTGACGGTACCATCTGCCCAACGATTGCTGTGTAGAGAATAAGAGCGATCGCCATACAATACCGTTTCATCTAGTTTTGTCAACAGTAAGGTGCGACCTAGAGGCGGTTGCAATGCTGCTACTAGTAACCCGTGATAGCGGCGGGTCAATAAACCTGCCACTGTTCCAGAGGCATAACCACCAATGCCATTAGTAACCAACCATTCCCGTGACTCTGCTATGTCAAGATGACCGCAGATTTCCCGCCCAAATTCAATAGACATAACTCAACACTCTTGCTGGCGATCGATATTTGGATTATCAGTTATCAATCACATAGTGTGGTGAGATGGACATTAAGAATTATTGACCGCGCCAATTTTAGATTTTTCGGGTAGCACAGCTGTGCTACCTTACGTTCACGAAGCGTCCCGCAGGGATGGGATATTTTTTAATTGGAAGTCCCTAATTCAATTTTATTATACAAACAACTGATGGCGTTGCTGAATTTGGTTGTTAAACTTTAAAGTATCTATAAAAAGGAGTCAGAATTCAGAATTCAGAATTCAGAATACTCTACCCATAAAGGGATAGAGTTTTGACTTTTGAAAAAATTTAATACTAGTTTCGCGCCACAAGGGGCGAGGTTTTAAACCAATATTCATTACCCAGTCGTACAGAATTCATCCTGAATTCTGATTCCTGAGTTCTGAATTCTGTTCTATAAAAGCACAATTAAGTATTTAAGATAGTTATCCTACGGTTTTTGGGTGCTAAAGTTGGAATTAATGAATGAACAAGTGAAAGCGATACGAGTTGCTTGGTGCAGTCCAACTGATTTGCCCCAACCAAAAGAGTTTTCCCTCAATTTTGAGTGGATTCGAGTTGATATTCCAGCATTATTTGAGAAAGGTTTTGATGTTGTTGTACTCGATATCAGGACTTTTGAGAACCTGGAGGAAGTGAAGTACATATATACAACTATTGGTTTACCAACAGTAGTTTTGATAGACACCATTGAGCAAGAATCTACTGCCCTTTGTTGGTTGGAAGCAGGAGATGAAACTTGTAAACGTGATGCAATTGATTGGCAAATAGGTTTGCGTTTGCAGCGGACTTTGTGGCATACCAAGCAAAAGCATTCATTGAATCTTGATAAATTAACGGGGATTGCTAATTTTCGCAAATTTAATGATCATGCGATCGAGCTTTTGACATCGAAGGAAGATAGTGAGCCTGTATGTTTGATTTACCTGGATATTGACGGTTTCAAGTTTATCAATGATAGTCATGGTCATATTGCGGGAGATCAGATATTGCAGGAGGTTGGGCAGATTCTCCAAAAGTATTCACTAGGAGCAGGCATCGTCGCTCGGACAGGGGGTGATAAATTCGCTATTTGTATGCGTGGCAATGCTGAGCAGGGGAAAGCCTTTGCAGAATTTCTCAGGACTCAGATTGAGACTCATGAATTCAAACTTGATGAAATGTCTTGTGTTAATCTCACAGCTTCCTTGGGAGTGGTTCCGATGACAGGACATTCATCTGTTGAGCAACTATGGCAGGAAATCAATCAATGTATCTATGCTGCCAAGCAGAAAGGACGCAACCAAGTTGTAACCACTGAGGAATTTGATGCTATTGCAGATGCTTCTGGACAAGACAAGCTAATCACTGATTTTGAGCATCGAATTCGCGTCACTGCTGAACGGATGATTACTGAGATGGTACTTAAGGCCAGTCGTCTAGCCAAGAAATACAGAGCAGAAGCCGAACACGATGGTTTGACTGAGATTTTCAATCGCCGCTTTCTCGACAGATTACTACTGCGCGAAATAGAAAAGTTTCACAAATATCAGCAACCATTAACACTGGTACTCCTGGATTTGGATCATTTCGGTGAAGTCAATCGAACCTACGGCTTTCCGACTGGGGATCAAGCTCTCAGAACTGCTGCACAAGTATTTCAAAGTAACATCAGAGCAGTAGATTGGGTTACACGCTATGGTGGAGAGGAATTCTGTATTGTCATGTCTGACACTAACCTGAACATGGGATGTCAGATAGCTGAACGAATTCGCCTAGCTCTGAGCGAGGAAATCCTCACAGCTTACAACGGTCAGCGGTTTCAAATCACTGCTAGCATCGGAGTTGTGGAATTCATGCCAGAAGATAGTCCTGTGTCTTTGTTGCAGCGTGCCAGCGACAAAGTTCGAGAAGCAAAGAAAAACGGGCGCAATCAAACCCGCTTCTGATGAATAGAATCTACGGAAAGTACCTGTAAACATCTTTCCTGTGCAATACCCTCACAAAAAGCACAGCACTTTCCGATACTGCAATTCCAACTCTATAGTCTCCAATTCTGATCCGATAATAGTTACCATCTCCTTGGAGTTTTTTAATATTACTTATATCTGCGAGATTTACCGCCTTTTCTACTTCTTCAATCACCATCTTAATCTTTTTAAGTAAGGCTTCATCCCGAATATTATTTAAATCTTTCTCAAAGCTTTTTCTGAACTCTATATTCATCCTTGACTGTCCAAAATTTGGAAAATAGCTTCGCGGCTAACAGTTTCAGTATTTTCACCTTCTTTAATAGCCTTTTCTAAGGCTATATCTTCTATGATTTCTGCCAATAAATCATAAAATACTTCTTTCTGCTCTTGAAGTACCTCAACAATTGCTGTTTTCAAAAGTTCTTTAAGTTTAATATCATCTAAATTTATTTCTGGCATATATGCTCCAATGGCCTCATCTTGCTTGATACTAGCACGCGTCCTATTTTATTTTTCATCTACAGATGACATTATTTGGTTAGGCATTTTTGAATTCTCAAGTCATTTATTGGACTTCGTCCTAAATTTATTCTGACAATGAGTATTTTATAGGACTTACGCAAAAACTCTCTGAAACTCTTATTTCTTTGTGTCCTTTGCGTCCTTTGCGGTTCGTTTTTTCATAATTTTGCGTAAGTCCTGTTTTATTTAAGGACGTTCAGCTAATATTTTAGCTAAATCTTGCCGCAAACTCTGTCCAATGTAAAACTTGAGTAATGCTTCAAGTGACATATCTTGGTTAGCTGCAATTTTTTTGAGCGATTCCAATGTATCTGTTGGTATGTTTATTCATACTGTTTCTCACGCACGCAGTTTTAAGTGTAGTTCGAGTTCTTCATAAGACTTGTTCATATACAGCACTTCCGGCAGCTATGAGGTACATCCTAAAAGCTGAAAGCAATGATAGGAGAGGGGCAAGGAGAAAACTATATTGCATAATAGCCGGAAGCGCTGTAACTTTGTTTCTGTGCGAGTAGCTGAACGATTTGTTAGTTAAGGAATGGAGTGCGATCGCCTTTAATCTAACAGTGTAATCACTGAGGTAAATATTTTGATTAGTAATTTAAGCTGTACGTGCTTTAACTAATCTTTTCCTTACACAATTATGTCCTCTGAACAGTTCCAAGCAGCGCACGACAGCATCTACAATACTGGCACTGATCTTTTACGCTACCTTCAAGAAATTCGTCAAGGTCGCCTCAATGAAGGAGATGATACTAAAGGTTTGCAGAGTGTCGAAGATAATATTAACGAAGCCCTACATGACTTGAAAGAGAAAAAGTATCAGGTAGCTGTGATTGCGGCTATGAAAGCTGGCAAGAGCACTTTTTTAAATGCCGTGATTGGTGCTGATGTTCTGGCGAGTGAGACAGCAGCATGTACAATCTGCCGTACAGATGTTCGACATATTCCATCTGGGCAAATCCCAAGACTTTTGGAATACCGAGAGGGACAAAGACGGCCTGTTGTTCTTGCTGAAGGTGATGCTGGAGAAATTCAACAAAAATTTCTAGTGCGTACCCGTGAGATTCGGGAAAAAGATAATCCTGACAATACTATAAGCTTTGAGATCGAGTATCCTATCGAAGCCATTAGCGGACTTTCTTCCCTTGCTGGTTTTACTTTAGTTGACACTCCTGGTCCCAATGAGTGGGAATCTAGCAATTTCAATGTAAAACTCAAGCAAACTACACTAGAAGCGCTGCGAAAGTGCAATGCAATTTTGTTTGTTTTAAATTACGCTTCTTACAAAGATAATGCTATCTCAGATTTATTTAAGGATGTTATAGAAAATCGTAAGGAAATTTTAGCTGAGAACACAGGTAAGATTTACTTCATCCTTAATAAAGTCGATCAAAAGACAGAAAAAGACAGAGAAATTGCTGATGTCATAGAAGACTTGAAACGAGAATTAACTACCTTTGGCTTTCCAAATCCAATTATCTATCCTGCAAGTTCTAGACAAGGACTTTTAGCAAAACTGATCGAACAAAACAAAGCAACTGAAAGCCAGAAAAAGGACTTCAAACAGTTTTTTAGTGCTAGGTATGCCATAGAAGATGAAGAAGGCAACCAAATTATACCTGCGCCACACAAAATTGCACCAAAAGCTTTAGAAGATAGTGGTTTACCTACTATTCAAAAAATAGTTATTGAAACCATCACTCAAAATGCTGGTTGGAATCTTCTGAGTGATGCATTGGCAAAACTGGATAACGCAGCAAAGGCAATTGAAAATTCTTTGAATACACAATTTAGTGGTTGGGATATAACAATTGAATCCCTGAAAATAAAAGTAGAGGATTACCGGAAACATTCTGAGTTTGCTAAAAGCAAGGTTGCAAATGTAAAAAAGTCTGTAGAACAGCAAAAAGAAATACTAATAAAGGGTTTTATCCAAGGAGTTAGCATATTTGCTTACGAAGCAAAAGATAAAATCCAAAATGAAATTGATCATATTGCTCAGACCAGGGTTGGCAAATGCACAAAACATAATATTAAACAGTCTGATAATTTACAAAGTCACGTACATAAAGATGTTGACTGGTTTGCTATTGCTGGAGAAATAGGTGGAACAGTGCTAGAGTTTATTCCTGGGATAGGCAAAGTTTTAGGAAAAGGACTTAAAACAGTACTGAAAACACGCAACTCTTTGCTAGACAGTATGAAGCAATCTGTTCCAGACTCATTAAATATTTATGATTCTGGATATCAAAATTCCTTCGAGATATCAGACTCATATATCATTAGAGCAAAAACTAGAGCGGAAGCTCAAAGAATTAGCAGCACCATCAATGATTTTTGCGCTCCTCATATTCAAAGTTGGTGGCTAGACACTCAAGATAAGCTAGTTAGGGATGGAACAAAAATAAGAGAAGCTTTAGTTAAAAAAATACAAGAAGATATCCAACAGATATCAAATGAACTTTCTCAATATCTTGGTCAATCTTTGAACGTTCATATAAATATAAATGATATTCAGTTTCCTACTTTCGATTTTCAAAAAATAGATGCAAAAATTGAATACCAGCAAAAGGTATTTACTCGCACACGAAAAGAAGCAAAAAAAGACAGTAGTTGCTGTAAATCAGATAAAGTCTATTATGTAGACGTTTCATACCAGGATAAGCATGAATTTCACGAAATTGATTTACGTCAAACAGCAAAACAAATTAAGCAGAAGATAGATGAGCAAGTTTCAAAAAATCAACAGCTTTTACAGAGAGTCATCGAAAAACAAATAGAGGAAGATTTTAGAAGTGCAGAACAGCAAATCAATGACTTTATTAAAATGTTTCAAGATGATTTTGACCGCTTGCTGAAAGAACGCAATACTAAAGAAGCCGAGGCTGATAAAATTCGTGAAGTTCTTAATATTCACAAAAATAAGCTCAATAAATATTTACTTGAATTAAGCGCCATTCGAGTATCTTTGAATAGTTGGAAGCCATTACAAACAGTTAGATAGACATTCGACTTTCTTAACCCAAACAGGCTAACAAAGCTTTACCTCATAAGCCCACGCAGGTGGGCTTTGTTCGTACAGTCCCAGAATTTATATTTTCAGGACTTCAACTCTCAGGTAAACTAGCAAAGGCCTCTTCAACTAACTCCTTTGCCTTAGCATCCAAACGCAGCCAATCCACTTCACCGAGTTCATCAATTAAACTAGTATCAATATTAGCCGCTTCTTTCTCTGATTTGTATTCAATAAAACACACTTGATAGCACAATTCCCACAAATCGATACTTGCTTGTTGCTGTTGACGCTGCAAAAGTAAATGATATCCTGGATGGGGCATCGGCAGACGAGCCAGAGTCTGTCTGATTTCATCTGCTTCTTCGGGCGTTGCAGTTTCCATTGTTTGCAACAGTTCAGTCACCAATGCCTTGATTTCATCAGTGGTGTTAGGCGGCCAAATCAAAACATCATGGTAAGTTCCCGTCCAAGAAGACTCATCAAGCTGTTTGCGGAGATTGTCGATAACGCGAATGAAAGCAGGTTGCATGAGGATTTCAGCCTGCTGCCATGCAACTGAGTTTGTTATTTTAGGTGGCATTGGTAGTAAACAGGGGCACTAAAAGAGAAATAAACAGTCTGCGTTTATTAAAAAGCTGCGTTTTTAATCTAAATCTTTTCTCAAGATAGCGGATTTCATTGAAGAAAATTTGGAGATATTTATTACTAGCGGAAAAATTAGGTGATAACTCTGGGGAGGGAATATGATAGGCAAGCTACTAGACCATCGTTACCAAATAATTCGAGTCCTCGCTACGGGAGGATTTGGTCAAACCTATATTGCGGAAGATACTAGGCGGCCAGGTAACCCTATTTGCGTTGTCAAGCACCTCAAACCCGGAACTGACCCCAGAGTTTTTGCTACAGCTAAGCGTCTGTTCAACAGCGAAGCCGAAACCTTAGAAAAACTGGGTCACCATGACCAGATACCCAGGCTACTGGCTTATTTTGACGAAAACCAAGAATTCTATTTAGTACAAGAATATATTGAAGGGCATACCCTCGCTGAGGAACTTTTACCTGGTAAGCGCTGGAGTGAAAGCCAAGTAATTCAACTGTTGCAGGAAGTTCTGGAGATTCTAGAATTTGTCCATCGCCAAGGCGTGATTCACCGCGACATTAAACCAGATAATATCATTCGTCGCGCCTCAGATAATAAATTCGTTTTAGTAGATTTTGGGGCAGTAAAGCAACTGCGTACCCAAATGGTAACAGCTGGCGGGCAACCTTCTGCCACAGTGGTTATTGGCACTCCTGGCTATATGCCCACAGAACAAGGGCAAGGTAAACCCCGTCCCAACAGCGATATTTATTCCCTTGGAATCATTGCCATTCAAGCATTAACAGGATTACCAGCAACAGAATTGCAAGAAGACCCAGAAACTGGGGAAATCATCTGGCGTCATTCAGTAACTGTGAACCATCACCTAGCAGCAGTATTGACTAAGATGGTGCGCTATCACTTCAAAGACCGCTACCAAAGCGCCACAGAAGCACTGCAAGCATGTAAAGACGCAATTAATCCTGTAGCCGCACTTTCCGAACTTCAAGAATCTGCAAAAAATTCCAGCTACCAAGGAACTAAATCCCGACCCCAAGCAGTATCTCGCCAGCAAACTCTTGCAGTTGCACCACCAAATCCTGTCCCACCTAAACCTGTGCGTCAGAACTCTAGCAAATCCGACCCATGGCCAATATTAATTGGCATATTGTTGGCGGGTGGTGCTGCTGCTTTAGTAGCAAATGTATATCCAAATTTGAAAAATTTAGCTGCTAATTTTACAGGTAATGATACTGCTTTAGCAAATAAATGCTCGGCTGTTGTCGTAGGAAATTCTAATATTCGTTCTGAACCAAGTTCGATCAATTCTAGTAATATTGTGCAAACTGTTGGTAATAATACCAACTTCGAGGTGACTGGCAAGCAAACAAAACGAGGTTGGGTAGAAGTTAAACTCAAATCTGGACGTTTGGCTTGGGCACACTCGGATGTGATAGCCAATAAAGGAGAATGGGCTTCTTGTCTGCGGGAAAAAGGCATTGCAACTAAGACAATAGATGATAGTACCTTAATTACTACTCGACCAATTCCCCAGCCAAAAGCAAAATCTAAGGATGTAGTAAGTTCATCATCAGACAAATCAAAAGCCTCAACTATCGGTAGTGGAAAATCAGAACAATCCCAGCCTAGTGATAATAGTGCCAAGGTTTTAGAACAAGCACAAAAAAAGTATGAATCAGGAGATATAGTTGGAGCGATCGCACTTTTAAAATCCATTCCGGCAAATGCTGCCTCTGATATCCAAGAAACGCGCAAAGTCATCGCCCAGTGGCAAGAAGATTGGGCTAAGGCAGAGGCGTTATCTAATGAGATCAACAAAGCAATAGATGATGGAAAATGGGATAAAGTTTTAGATTATAAAAACCATCCCGAAAAGTTGCCCAATACTCAATATTGGCGAAAGAAAATAGAACCATTATTTCAACAAGCCGCTGAAAATATAGCCAAACAAGTACTACCGAAATTAGACAATCAAGGTAATCAGAAGAATCCCACAAAAGAAGTTTCTAATACTAAACAACCTGGCACCACAGAAAGTCCCAATGCCACAGAAACTCCTAAAGGTAGTTTGTAATATCAAAGTTGCTTTACCAAGTTGTTTACAGTAATTTTCAGGGAATTAAAACATACAGTAGGGTAGCACAGCTGTGCTACCCTACACATACATCTGCTATTTATGGGTTCTTCTCTGGAAACTTATACTTAACCTCAATTTCAAAATTACTCTCCGCCGAACCTTCAGTCAAAAACGGAATGCCAGTTTTACCACCCAGCTTAATGCCAAACTTAACTGTTACCTCCTCAGCGTCAGGTAAATTCTTGAATGCACCAACAGCTAACTTGGCATAATTACGAATCTTGCCCTGAAATTCCTGAATGTTCAGCGTGGGTAAACCATCACGGTATCCCGGTTCCTCTTCTTCTGGAACCTCAGGGGCAGTATTTGATTCTACGTATATTTCGTACTCTTCATCGTCTTCTTTGATGATTAAACGTTGTACTTCTGACACAATAGCCTCACTTAATTTTTAAGTTATTCTTAGTAAATTCATGTAAAAACGGATGCCAAGTTATATTATATGGCTAGATATGCGCTGGTGCTGGGAATTGCTAAGTATGACAATTTCCCCAACCTACTAAAGGCTGTCAATGATGCACAACAAATTGCCAAACTGCTGCGCGAACAAGGTCGGTTTGAGGTTCAGCCTTTACCTGGCAAGTTAATCGAGAGTGAGAATCGCTGGGAGATTACACCAGATAAAAAGTTAACTGGTAAGGAACTGGGACAAGCACTGAGAATATTTTTGTTAGAAAAGGCCAAAGGTGCGGAAGCATTAATTTATTTTGCTGGGCATGGATTTGAAGCACCAAGCCTGACAGGTGAAGCGAAAGGGTATTTGGCAACATCGGATTGTAACAAAATCGATGGACAAAATGCGATCGCCTTTGATGACCTCAACACTTTAATCGGGAAATCTCAACTCAGCAGCTTGGTGATATTGCTGGACTGCTGCTATGCCGGGTCTTTATTAGAGAGGAGTTTTATCAAGTCTGGTTTCTCCGTATTCAATAGCAAACAAGACTACAGCTTAATTACAGCCTCTCGTGCTTTGGAAAGGGCTCGTGAAGATGCCGAAGGTGGAATTTTCACCAAAGCAATTCTCAAAGGACTTGCTGAAGATAAAGCTGATGAAGCTACCGGGGAAATTAATGTCAATGACTTGATGAGCTTCGTTTCACGGGAACTCAAGCAAAGCGGACAAGAACCAATTTACATGGGCGGTGGTAGGTCAATTCCTTTGGTTTGGTATCCACCCAAGAAATTAGTAGTTATTACAGAAGTGCTGGAAGAATGTCCCTATCGGGGCTTAGAAGCTTTTGACAAGCAACACGCAAAATTCTTTTTTGGTCGTCAAAAAGTAGTTAATGATATTCAACAGAAACTCGACTTGGCTAAATTTGTCCCCATCATTGGCGCGTCGGGGAGTGGTAAATCTTCAGTAGTGCGGGCGGGTTTGATTCCACAATTAGATGAGAGTGAGTGGCAAGTTTTAGAACCAATTACACCAGGATTTGAACCTTTAAATAATTTGCGTGGAGCTTTTAAACAATTTTTTACAGGAGCTAAAAAAGAGAAGCAACTGAAGGATTTGATTGACAATGAGCAGAATAGTTTATCCACAATTCTCAAAAATCTCCTTGATTCAGCAAAACTTCTCAAAAATCTCCCTGATTCAGCAAAACTTTTGCTAGTGGTGGATCAATTTGAGGAAGTATTTACAGTTTGTGCAAATCTAAAAGAACGGCAAAGATTTATTGACTTATTGACTCAGGTAGTAGAGATTACCGATTCGCGGTTAGCAGTTGTGATTACCATGCGAGCGGATTTTCTCGAACCCTGTTTGCAATATCCCTCGCTGACTCAGTTAATTCAAACCCAGGCAGTTTTTATGCAGCCTTTAGCCGGAGTTGATTTAAAAGACACGATCGCCAAACCAGCCAAACTTCAGGGCTATGATGTTTTACCAGAGCTACTAGCGGAAATTCTCAAAGATGTGAAACAAGAACCAGGGTTTTTACCTCTGTTGGAGTTTGCTTTAACTAAACTCTGGGACAAACGCGACCAAAAAAAACATCAACTCACCCTAGAAGAATATGAAAAGTTGGGAGAATTAACAGGGGCGTTGAATCTCCATGCAGAAAAAGTTTATCTTCACCAAGATTTTGAGGAGGAATCACCAACGGAAGAAGGCAAACGCACTCAGCAGGAAAAAGAATGGATTGAGCGAATTTTTCTGCGCTTAGTGCGAACGGGAGAGGGGGAAAAAGACACCCGACAGCGCCAACCAAAAGCCACACTATTAAATATTGCAGGTGATGATGTCAATCAACAGCAAGAACTTAGTGAGTTGCTAGATGGTGAAGCGGGATTAGTTAAGGGACGCTTGTTGGTTACAGGGAAAGATGAAAAGGGAGAAGCCTGGATTGATTTAGCCCATGAAGCTTTAATTGAAGGTTGGCAGCAGTTTGCTCAGTGGCGACAAAAAGATCGAGATTTGCGGCGGTTGAGCGATCGCTTAGAAGATACTCGGCGGGAATGGTTGAATAAAAGGCAGGATGACAAATATTTGATGCAAGGGGGATTGCTGGCGGAAGTGAGGGATAGCTGGCAACAATTGCAGCCCCATTTACAATCACCCCAGGAAGATGAGGATTTTTACAAACGCAGTGATGTCCATGAAAAAGACCGCATTGCCCAATTGGAAAGGGCGCTCACTGAATCCCAACTGCGAGAAAAGGCGGCTAGGGTAGAGTATTTAGTTTCCGTCCAACCCCTCAATGCTCTAGTTCTGGGAATTCAGGCAATGGGTGAAAATGAGGATAAATTACCTCAGCACATTCTGACACCAGTTCAGAGCAGCTTGAATCGGGTGATGAATAAAGTAAGAGTCTCTATTCCCTTCTTTGGGCATGAGTATGGTGTTAATTCTGTCGCCATTAGCGCCGATGGGCAGACAATTGTCAGTGGCGGTACTGACGGAACGGTGCGGTTGTGGAACTTCCAAGGTCATCCCCTAGCTGAACCCTTCTTTGGGCATGAGAATAATGTCAATTCTGTCGCCATTAGCGCCGATGGGCAGACAATTGTCAGCGGCGGTATTGACGGCACGGTAAGGCTGTGGAACTTCCAGGGTCATTCCCCAGCTGAACCATTCCGTGGGCATGAGGGTGAAGTCAAGTCTGTTGCCATTAGCCGAGATGGGCAGACAATTGTCAGTGGTGGTCAAGACGGCACGGTGCGGTTGTGGAACCTCCAAGGTCATCCCTTAGCTGAACCCTTCCGTGGGCATGAAGGTGAAGTCAAGTCTGTTGCCATTAGCCGAGATGGGCAGACAATTGTTAGTGGTGGTTATGACGGCACGGTGCGATTGTGGAACCTCCAAGGTCATCCTCTAGCTGAACCCTTCCGTGGTCCGGGTAATGCGTCTGTCGCCATTAGCTCAGATGGAAAGACAATTTTTAGTGGTGGTTACGACGGCACGGTAAAGTTCTGGAGCATCGAAGGTAATGGTAATACCCTGAGTAAAGCCTTCCGTGCTGATGAGGCTTATGTCGATTCCGTCGCCATTAGCTCAGATGGGGAGACAATTGTTAGTGGTGGCTATGACGGTACAGTGCGATTGTGGGATCGCTATGGTAATCCCTTGGGTGAACCATTGCGTGGTCATGAGAGTAATGTCTATTCTGTCGCCATTAGCCCAGATGGCCAACAGATTGTCAGCGGCGGTATTGACGGCACAGTGCGGTTGTGGGACATCCAAGGTTATGCCTTGGGTGAACTATTCCGTAGCCATGAGGGTGGTGTCTTGTCTGTCGCAATTAGCGCAGACGGCCAGCAGATTGTCACCGGCGGTATTGACGGCACGGTGCAGTTGTGGGATTACCAAGGGCATTCCCTGGCTGAAGCTTTAGTTAACCATGAGAGTAATGTCCATTGTGTCGCCATTAGCGCCGATGGGCAGACAATTGTTAGTGGTAGTAGTGACGGCACGGTGCAGTTGTGGAACCTCCAAGGTCATCCCCTGGCTGAACCCTTCGTTGGCCATGAGAGAATTGTGAGGTCTGTTGCCATTAGCTCAGATGGACAGACAATTGTCAGTGGTGGTGATGACCGCATGGTGCGGTTGTGGAACCGTCAAGGTTATCCCCTAGCTGAACCCTTCCGTGGCGATGGGGATGGTGTCAATTGTGTTGCCATTAGCCCGGATGGGCAGACAATTCTCAGTGGTGCTTATGACGGCACCTTACAGTTATGGAATCTCCAAGGTCATCCCCTGCTTGAACCCTCCCGTGGCTATGAGGGTGGTGTCGTGTCTTTAGCTATTAGCTCCGATGGGCAGACAATTGTCAGTGGTGGTGGTGACGGCACGGTGAGGTTGTGGGATTTCCAAGGTCATCTCCTAGCTGAACCCTTCCGTGGTCATGAGGATTGGGTTAATTCTGTCGCCATTAGCGTGGATGGGCAGACAATTGTCAGTGGCGGTCATGACGGTACAGTACGGTTGTGGGATTTCCAAGGTCGTCCCCTGGCTGAACCCTTCCTTGGCCATAAGACTCGTGTCATATTTGTTGCGATTAGCCCCGACAAACAGACAATTGTTAGTGGCGATGATTACGGCACTGTGCGGTTGTGGCGTGGTAGCTGGCAACGATGGTTGCAAGTCTGTTGCGACAGGTTGCGTAATCATCCCATCTTCACCAACCCGCAAACAGAGGAGGCAAAAGCCGCTTGCGAAGTCTGCCGTAAATATGTTTGGAGTAAAGAAGCAGATAAAAGCGGGGATTAATGAGAAGAAAACAGGAAAAATAAACCTCTAATCTCCAATGCTGAGGCTCAGAACTCCGCTTTTCACCTCCAAAACTAGAAACTTCCTGTTCAAGACGAAAACGTTCCTGTTCAAAACGAAAACATTCCTGTTTAAAACGAAAACGTTCCTGTTCAGAACTAAAACGTTCCTGTTCAAAACGAAAACGTTCCTGTTCAAAACGAAAACGTTCCTGCTCAAAACGAAAACGTTCTTGTTCAGAACTAAAACGTTCCTGCTCAAAACGAAAACATTCTTGTTCAGAACTGCAACAACCGAGTTCCAAGGGTGAATGATGGTGATTACAGGGCAAATATTTTCCTTAGCATCCCATCTTCACAAACCTGCAAACTCAAGCTACCACAAATATCTGGCGTAGGGGCACAACAATGTTGTGCCCTGAGAGAACTGTTCACCGCCGCCAAGATTTTATTTGTAATTTCCCGTAGAGGAATTAGTATTATTCAAATGTAATACGCACTGTGCAAAACAATATTGTTTGTCGTTGAGATGACAGATGGGTTGGAGGGCACGGCAATGCCGTGCCCCTACGTTGATATAGGCGTAGATAAGAATCAATGAGTAGTAATACGCACTGTGTAAAACAATATTGTTTGTTGTTGAGATGACAGATGGGTTGGAGGGCACGGCAATGCCGTGCCCCTACGTTGTGTATGTGGGCGCAGATAAAAATCACCGATTAAAATACACAGATATTGCTAACAATTGTATGTAAAAACTAATGCCCTATGATCCACAAAAACACCACCGCCATTCTATTCGCTTGAAAGGGTACGATTACACCCAACCTGGTGCATATTTCATCACCATTTGCACCAAAGCGCGGCAATGTTTATTTGGTAATGTGGTTAAGGGGGAAATGCAATTAAATTCTTTAGGTCATATTGCCTTCAACTGCTGGCAAACAATACCCGATCATTTTCCCCACGTTGAATTAGATACCTTTGTAGTCATGCCTAACCATCTACACGGCATCTTAATCATCATCAACAAACCCGTAGGGGCACAACATTGTTGTGCCCTCAATCAACATGTTGACCACAACACAGAAAAATTCGCTAACCCTGTAAATGGTTCTATTTCTACAATTATTCGCAGCTATAAAGGTGTTGTCAGCAAACGCATTAATATAATTTGGCAGACCAAAGGACAATCAATCTGGCAACGCAATTTTTACGAACACATTGGCAGAGAGCAAAAATCTGTAGATAACATCCGAGAATATATTTTAAATAATCCTCAGCGTTGGGCAGATGATCCAGAAAACCCGCAACATAATTCTGATGATCAAGATTTGCTTTTTGATATCCCTTTTTGATTAAAAATCGTGTGTTATTTCATAAATATCAATTCGCGTTGGGATGTAACAATTGGTAGGGGCACAACATTGTTGTGCCCTGATAGAACTGTTCAGCACACCCAAGATTTTATTTGCAACTTGCCATAGAGTAGTGAGTATCATTCAAATGTATAGCGTTTACCGACAAGCGTGAGGTACACCTGTAGGGGCACGGCAGTGCCGTGCCCCTACACCTGGCGACATAATGTTGTACCGCATCTGAATGGGAACCGCTATAATACGCACTGTGCAAAGCAGTATTGTTTCTCGTTGAGATGACACATGGGTTGCAGGGCACGGCAATGCCGTGCCCCTACGTTGTGTATATGGGCGCAGATAAAAATCATCGATTAAAATACACACATCTGGAATTATGTTGTAAGCGATCGCTGAAATTAGATAGGAGCTAAACAATAATGCTACAAACCATTGAAGGAATTTATAAAAACTGCAAAATCGAACTAGCCCAAACACCACAAGGCATTACTGAAAGCAGAGTCTTTGTTACTTTTTTAGAAACAAAACCCACGACTTGGCCAGAAAAGATTATGCAACATCAACGTGTAGTAGAAAGTATCATTTTTGAATCCTACCGAGTTAAATGAACATAGTATAAAGATGTTAGTTTAAAGACATCATTGCAAACAGACTTTTATTTCCATGACTTACTACGTAATCTACGACGGAAATTGTAATCTCTGCGTTACTTTAGTACAATTACTAGAAAACTTAGACAAGGGAAAGGTGTTTCAATACACTCCCATGCAAGATGAACAGAGACTTTTAGAGTGGGGAATTACAGCCCAAGATTGCGAACAGGGAATGATTTTAATTGATGGTAATGAGCCTCAAAGACGTTGGCAAGGTAGTAATGCAGCAGAAGAAATTGGTCGCTTATTACCAGTAGGAAGTATATTTGTAGACGCTTATCGGGCGTTACCGGGGATGAAATGGGCTGGCGATCGCTTTTACGAACAAATCCGCGATAACCGCTACACTATTTTTGGCAAGCGTTCTAGTACTTATGAATCAGCATACTGTGTTGATGGCAGCTGCAAGCCGTAGAAGTAGCTGTGCTGGCTTGAGGGGAGACGCAAAGACGCGGAGAGTTTTGAATAATACAGCAAATTTTTCTCTTAGTCCGCGGAGGCGGACTAAGCCTGTGTAGCCGCGAATTCCATTCGCCCTGGCTAAAATTAATCATTAGATAGAATTTATTCTAGTAAAAAATCCCCCTCCAGGTGCTAGTAAAAAGCCTGGTAGAACAACCATGATCCTATTTGGCGTGTTTGTAAATATCCTGTAACAACATAAAATTACCTTCACGCCAAAATACAGCACAAAACATTATTCAAGGGGAGAATCTGCGTGAGAATTGGTGCTAATTATTTGGGTAACGGAGAGTGTGAATTTACAGTTTGGTCTCCAACGTTGGATAGCGTTGCTGTGCAAATTTTGACGCCAGAACCGCAGGTAATTGCGCTTAAACCTCAACCAGAGGGATACTGGCAAACGAAGGTGAATGATGTGTATCCAGGTACGCTGTATCGTTATGTCCTGAATGAACAAAACGCCTTTCCTGACCCGGCGTCGCAGTATCAACCTGAAGGCGTGCATGGCCCTTCTCAAATTGTCGATCGCCATTTTAACTGGACTGATGAAGCATGGGCTGGAATTCCTGTAGAGTCGATGATTTTTTATGAACTTCATGTCGGGACATTCACCCCTGAAGGGACTTTCACCGCCATTATTCCCCGCTTACCCCAACTACGAGAATTGGGAATTAATGCTATTGAAATTATGCCCATTTCCCAGTTTCCTGGAGATACGCATATTGAGCCTGCTTTGGCATATCGTAACTGGGGCTATGACGGTGTTTATCCTTATGCTGTACAAAATTCCTACGGTACCCCAGCCGACTTGAAACAACTGGTGAATGCTTGTCACGAAAACGGCATTGCTGTTGTGCTGGATGTGGTGTACAACCACTTTGGGCCAGAAGGTAATTATATGAGTCAGTTCGCCCCCTATTTTACCGCAACCTACAAAACGCCCTGGGGTAATGCGATGAATTTCGATGACGCCCACAGTCAGGGGGTGCGAAATTATTTTATCCAAAATGCGCTTTATTGGTTGGGCGAATTTCACATTGATGCATTGCGGTTAGATGCAATTCAAGCAATTTATGACTTAGGAGCGAAGCATTTTTTGTGGGAATTGGCGGAAGCAGTTCATCATTTTTCAGAACAAGGGCAAAGATGGAAACGCCATTTAATAGCCGAAAGTGATTTAAATAATCCGCAAATAATTCGTCCGGTAGAATTCGGTGGCTATGGACTCGATGCTCAGTGGGCTGATGATTTCCACCATGCATTGCATACAGTTTTAACAGGCGATCGCCAAGGATATTATCAAGATTTTGGGAAATTTGCTGATTTAGCAAAAGCTTATGAAGACACTTTTGTTTATGATTGGAAATACTCGCCCGATCGCAGACGATTTCATGGCGTATCTTGCCGCGATCGCCCTTTATCACAGTTTTTAATCTGCATCCAAAATCACGATCAAATCGGCAACCAAATGAAAGGAGAACGCCTCACCGAGCGCATCTCTTTTGAAGGATTAAAATTAGCCGCTGGTGCTGTGTTGCTGTCACCTTATTTGCCGTTGTTATTCATGGGAGAAGAATACGGCGAAACCGCACCTTTTATGTATTTTGTTAGTCACTCCGATCCAGATTTAATTCAAGCAGTTCGAGCCGGACGCAAAGAAGAATTTGAACCATTTCACTATGAAGACGATCCTCCAGATCCAGAATCTGCGGAAACTTTCTTAAGCTGTAAAGTTAACTGGGAATTACGCAACGAAGGTAACCACAAAATTTTGTGGGATTGGTATCGCCAATTAATTAATTTACGCAAAACCCATCCAGCACTTCTTAACCAAGACCGCAATTTCATTCAAGCCACTAGCGATGAAGACAAGCAATTAGTTATCGTCCGTCGTTGGTGTGAAACGAGTCAACTAATATTTGTATTGAATTTCAACTCGTCTCCAGTAACAGTAACTCTACCAATTAAAAACAATGCTCATAAACTATTAGATTCGGCAGATACCTCATGGTCTGGATCTGGTTCTCAAACCCCCGAATATCTCTCTGCGGGAGAAGAAGTGAAATTGCAACCCATTAGTTTAGTACTGTATGAAGGGGAGTAGGGAGTTAGGAGTTAGGAGTTAGGAGTTAGGAGTTAAGAGTTAAGAATTAGCCTTAAAGGTTCAACGTTTAAGCTCAGAGGTTCACTGTTGAGCTTGAAAAGCTCAAACTCTCAACTCTCAATTTCTAACTCCCAACTCTCAACTCCCAACTCCCAACTCCTAACTCCTAACTCATCACTCAAAACTCCCACAAGAAACAAATATGCGAATTCCAAGAGCAACTTATCGAATTCAGTTTACCCCTCAGTTTGGCTTTGAAGATGCAAAAGCGATCGCCACTTATCTGGCAGATTTAGGCATTTCCGATTTATATGCTTCGCCAATTTTCAAAGCGCGATCTGGTAGTACGCATGGCTACGATATAGTAGATCCCACTCAACTCAACCCGGAACTGGGAACTAATGAGTCCTTTGATGCATTAATTAGTGAAATACAATCTCTGGAAATGGGTTGGTTACAAGATATTGTGCCTAACCACATGGCTTATAGCAGCGAAAATGAGTATTTAATGGATATCTTGGAACACGGGCCGGATTCCAGCTATACTGATTACTTCGATCTTTCTTGGAATGTGCCATTTGGCGATCGCCAAGAACGAATTCTCGCTCCTCTACTGGGAGATTTCTATGGTGTATCCCTAGAAAATGGACACATTCAACTGCAATACGAACAAAACGGCTTAACTGTTAATTATTACAGTTTGAAGTTGCCGTTGCGGTTAGAATCATACACAAAGTTTCTTACTTATAATCTTGGTAAACTGACGCGGACATTGGGGCGGAATCATCCCGATTTTATTAAGCTATTGGGGATTCTTTATATTCTCAAAAATGTGCCTTCAGAAGTTGCTGGTAAACAGCGACAAGACCAGATTGCATTTATCAAAGGATTAGTTTGGGAAATCTACACCACAAATGATTTAATCCGCGAGTTCATTCACGAAAACCTCAAAACTTTTAATGGAGAACCTGGCAATTCCGAAAGCTTTAATCCCCTAGATGATTTACTCAACGACCAATTTTATCGTCTCGCTTTCTGGAAGGTCGGGGCGGAAGAAATGAACTATCGCCGATTTTTTACTGTCAATGAATTGATTTCTGTAAAAGTTGAAGAACTGCGAGTCTTTAATAATACCCATAGTTTCATTGAAAAGTTAGTTGCAGAAGGTAAATTTACAGGTTTACGCATTGACCATATTGATGGACTTTATAACCCAATCCAATATCTAGAAAGACTGCGGGAAAAGACCGGAGATGTTTATATTACCGTTGAGAAAATCTTGGAACTCACGGAAGATTTACCGGAAAATTGGCAGATTGAAGGTACGTCCGGATACGACTTTTTGAACTATATCAATGGCGTCTTTTGTGATAAAGAAGCAGAATTGTGGTTTGATAAAATTTACCATGCATTTATCAGTACGAGAGTAGATTATGCATCGCTGGTAAAAGAGAAAAAGCAGCTAATATTAGAAAAGAACTTAGCAGGTGACATAGATAATTTAGCTCTCCTCTTAAAGAATATTTCCAGCAAATATCGCTACGGCAATGACTTTACTGTGAATGGACTCAAAAGAGCGATCGCAGAAGTTTTGACAGTGTTCCCCATTTACCGGACTTATATTACCCCCGATGGAATTGGAGAGAGCGATCAACTCACCATTCAAAACGTAATTAATCAAGCCAAAGAACAAGTACCTTTGTTGCAGCATGAATTAAATTTTATTGAAAAGTTGATGCTGCTGGAATTTGATAATTCTCTTTCTCAAACAGAACGTGAACAGTGGATATATTTTGTCTTGCGGATGCAGCAATACAGTGGTCCATTGATGGCCAAAGGCGTGGAAGACACAACATTATATGTTTACAATCGTTTGTTATCACTCAATGAAGTGGGAGGAAATCCGAGTCATTTTGGCATTTCTGTAGCTGACTTTCACAGTTTTAACCAAAAGCACCAAGCAACATGGCCTTACACCATGAACACCACAGCCACCCACGACACCAAACGCGGCGAAGATGTGCGAGCAAGGTTAAATGTATTGTCAGAATTGCCGGAAGAATGGGAAGAACAAGTCAACATTTGGAGTCATTATAATCAAGGACATCGCAGCATTCGCCAAGGATTTGCCATGCCCGATCGCAATGATGAGTATTTTCTCTATCAAACATTAATAGGTGCATTCCCCTTTGCCGAAGCAGAACACGAATCTTTCGTCGAACGGGTGAAGGAATATATGATTAAAGCAATTCGAGAAGCGAAAGTCCATACTGCATGGTTACGGCCTGATAGCGAATATGAAGAAGCTTGTACTTCCTTTGTAGAAAAAGTCCTCAATCCTGCAATTTCTGGGCAATTTCTCGAAGCTTTTCATCCCCTTCAACAGCGAATTGCCTATTATGGAATGTTCAATTCCCTTTCCCAAACTCTACTCAAGGCTATCGCACCCGGCGTACCTGATTTTTATCAGGGAACGGAACTTTGGGAATTAAGTTTAGTCGATCCAGATAACCGCCGTCCCGTAGATTTTGAACAGCGCCGCAGTTATTTAAGCACCATTAAAGAGCAAATCAAAACTGACATTTTGGGATTAATTCAAGAGTTGCTAAATCACAAAAACGACGGTAGAATTAAACTGTTTTTAACGGCGCAATTACTCAAAGCCAGAAAAGATTATCTCTCATTATTCCAAGACGGAGATTATCAGCCTTTAGAAATTCACGGAACTCACGCCAATCATATTATTGCCTTTGGGCGACAATTAGGAAATCAAACAGCGATCGCCATCGCACCCCGCTTTTTCACTCGCCTCATTCAGCCCGGAAAAGATCCCTTGGGCGAGTCAGTATGGCAAGATACACACCTGCAATTACCCCCTGGAACTTCCTCATCTTGGAAAAATGTCTTAACTGAACAACCGTTACAGGGGAAAGAAACATTATCTATTGCATCTGCCCTCGCGCATTTTCCAGTTGCTTTATTGGTTAGTAGTGCTGAGTAAAAAATAAAATCTCACGCAGAGGCAAGGCAGCGCGATCTTCTCCCAAAGGGAGAGGCTAGCGCCAAGGGGGTTTCCCCCATGAGCGACTGCCGCGCAGAGGCGCAGAGAAATAAAGTTCTGCGTACCTCTGCGATTTCCTTTGCGTTCCTTTGCGTTTAAAAATAATTCCGACTCCAAATTATGACTACTCCATCACTCACCACCACCCAAATTAACGCCGTGCAGGCTCATATCAAAAAAACGTGGAAAACGTTAACGCGATCGCACGAACACTTATTACAATCTGCAAAGGATACTAAGCTAGACCACAAATCGGAAACACCGTGGATTGTCTACATTTCACCTTTGGAAGATTGTCCTAACGTGCAATCTGTGTTAGAGCGATCGCTATCTCGTCAGGATATGCAAAGAATTGAAATTCGCACTTTGCCGTCGGAAGTCGAAGCAATTAAAGAACATGGATTATTATACCTGCCAGGGCCTTATGTGGTGCCCGGTGGTCGTTTTAACGAAATGTATGGTTGGGACAGCTACTTTATATTATTGGGACTTCTGCACGATGAAGAATTTGAACTAGCCCAAAGTCAGGTAGATCAATTACTCTACCAAGTGCAGCACTACGGTACTATCCTCAATTCTAACCGGACTTACATGCTGTCGCGATCGCAGCCGCCCGTGCTGAGTATGATGGTTCTGGCGCTATTCCAGCACACCCAGGATGAAGAGTGGCTCAAGTCAACGGTACCGCTACTAGAACGATTTTACTATTACTGGGTAGTACCGCCCCACCTGAATGCTGCAACAGGTTTATCTCGATTTTATGCTTTTGGGGAAGGTCCTGCGCCGGAAGTTTTGTTTTCTGAGCGAGATGAGGAGGGAAAAAGCCACTACGATCGCGTTAAGGAGTACTACCAAACCTTTGAGGTTGAGGATTATGACGTTAGTCTTTACTACGATCGCGAAAACGACGAACTGACCAACCTATTTTACAAGGGCGATCGCACCATGCGCGAGTCCGGTTTCGATATCACTAACCGATTTGGCCCCTTCAGTGCTGATATCCTCCATTACGCTCCCGTCTGCCTGAACAGTTTGCTGTATCAGATGGAACAAGATTTGGCGCAAATTAACGAGATTTTCGGTAACGAAGAACTAGTGCAACAATGGCGTGAACGTGCAGAGATTCGCCGCGATCGCATCGATCAATGTCTTTGGGATGAAGAACAGGGGCTTTATCTAGACTATCACTTCCAGAGTGGCGAACGTCGGCGTTATGAATTTGCCACAACGTTCTATCCCCTCTGGCTAGGAATTGCTTCCCAAAGCCAAGCCAAGCGCCTAGTTGAAAATCTCTCTTTGTTTGAAGCCCCAGGAGGAATTTTTACCAGTACTCGTGTGACAGGTAACCAGTGGGATGCCCCCTTTGGCTGGGCACCGCTGACATTAATAGCTGTCCTTGGACTGCATCGCTATGGATATCATACAGAAGGCGATCGCATTGCCAACAAATTCCTTGCTATGGTAGTTAAAGAATTCGGGCGTCACAACACTTTAGTTGAAAAATATGATGTTGAACGCTGTTCTGCCAACGTTTCCAATGAAATCTGCTTTGGATATAGTTCTAATGAAGTTGGTTTCGGCTGGACAAATGGAGTGATTCTAGAACTTTTAGCAGCCTCTGGGAGAAAAGTTTAAATCAAGAATCCCACAAAGCTTGTTTTGGAGTCGCAAAAGCACAGGAACGAAACCCAACACCAAGGATTCTTGGTTTTGTTGGGTTTCACTCAATACTGCTCGGATAAGCAGGGGAGGCAGGGGAAGCAGGGGAAGCAGGGGAGGTAAAAAATACATCAGACCGAATTGTTCTCCAGCTTTTTACCCGACCTTCAGCAATATCTTTTTTACCTTCTTCAAAGGATTCAATAAATCCAGGGATATCAAGTAACTCTTGGGTAGCGTCTTCACTCTCCTTATCTGCTAGATATGCTAAAAAGTCAGCAACTAGTTGTAGGCGTTCTGAAGATAATCCATCTAAATATTGGTTGATTTGCTGACGAACTTCTGTGTTGTTCATATTTTTGCAACTCTTTTATTCTTAACTTTGAGAATCTTGCTTTCTTTGATTTGCTTGCTCAATGCGTTGTCTAATTGCTTCTTCTGCAATGCGAATATTTTCTTCTATTGGCGTACCGTCTTCAGCTACCATTGGCCCGTACCATGTTGCTTCTGAGTCAGGAGTGCGGCGGCTATACAAAACACGCAAAGGCTCTACATCTTCCCGGTGTGCAAGTGCGTAAGCTATTAATTCTTTGTTAGTCATTGCTTCAAAATTCGGTCGCATTTAAAAACCTCCAGTTTCCATTAGCGGGTACAATGATTTGGAGTTCGTCATTGACAAAAATAAATACAACTCCGGTTTGGTCATCAAAGCGAAATAGCTCAATACTCCGATAGGTGTTTGACAACATCTGACAGACACGTAGACAGGCTATAGCTTGTGCGTATGTTAGGTAAATCGTCTGTTCCTCAATTGTGACATAGATAATAGTAAGCCTTTCTTTTGCGGTTTCTGCTGTGAATAGTAAATTTTCTTGGGCATAGCCTCTGTTTACATTTTCACTCCCCTGATTTACCACTACTCCCTTTGCTTATCTATGCAACTTCCAAAGACTTTCCTAGTGTCTTAGGCTCTGGGAGAGATTTACCATCAGCCAAAGATGATTCAATCAGCATTTCTAAAACTTCCTGAGCATTTTTAAGAGCGTCTTCGTAAGTCTCTCCGTGAGTGCAAGGCTGCATTATATCCGTAAACTCAGGTAGCGAAACTACATAACATTGGTCTGCCTCTGACCATTGAATCACGATTGTATATTTCATTCTTCTGTCTCCTCGTCTTCTTTAATTTTATTTAGTTCTTCTAGTGCTTCATTGACTTGCTTTTCTAAATAAGGTTTGGCATCGCTACCATCTTTGCCAGCAATAATGATAGCTTTAGGAAATTGCGGATGCAGCCATTTACTGTGGCTACCCTTTGCAGGTTTATAAGTAAACCCTGCTTGCAGCAACAAGCTTTTGAGTTCTCTGATTTTCTTGGGCATATACTCAGCTTACATTTACCCTTCCAACTGCTTTAACTTTTTCTGAGCAAATTCCCGCACTTGCTCATCTGGGTCATTCTTTGCTCTGTCGCGCAACAGTGGTAAAGTCTGGTCATGCTGAGGAAATTGCTTGATAATTATCTCAAGTGCAATGCGCCGAGGGTTGATTTCCCGGTTTTCGTTGCGTTCAAAGGGATCATTGACAGCAAAGTTGTAATAGATTTCAAACAACTCAGGCTGATATTTAAAGTATTTAGCTAATTCTTCCACTGCTGCACTTCGCACATTCCAATTACCATCCTGGGTAGCGCATTGTTGAAGGAAGCTTTTAATGTCAAGGTCATCTTTGAAGCTTTGTGCTAATTCTTGTACTGTTACAAGCCGCACATCCCAACTATAATCCTGGGTAGCAAGAGTTTTGAGGATAGTTTTAGTGTCCGGGTCATCTGTGAAGCCTTTAGCTAATTCTTGCCCTGCTGCACTTCGCACAATAGCACTATCATCGTGGGTAACAAGAGTTTTAAGGATAGTTTTAGTGTCCGGGTCATCTTTGAAATTTCTGGCTAATTCTTGCACTGCTACACTTCTCACATCCCAGCTATCATCCTGGCTGGCACAAGTTTTGAGGATAGTTTTAGTGTCCGGGTCATCTTTAAAATTTCTGGCTAATTCTTGCACTGCTGCGCTTCTCACATCCCAATTATCATCTTGGCTAGCAAGAGTTTTGAGCCAGCTTTTGATATCCAGGTGATCTGGGAAATTTTTAGCTAATTCTTGCACTGCTGCACTTCTGACATCCCAATTATTATCCTGGCTGGCACAAGTTTTGAGGATAGTTTTAGTGTCCAGGTCATTTGGAAAATTTTTGGCTAATTCTCGCACTGCTATACGGCGCATATCCCAATTAATATCCTGAGTGGCACAAGTTTTGAGGATAGTTTTGGTGTCCGGGTCATCTGTAAAATTTTTGGCTAATTCTCGTACTGCTGCACGTCGTACATGCCTACCATTGGCCTGGCTGGCACAAGTTTTGAGGATAGTTTTGGTATCCGGATCATCTAAAAAATTTTTAGCTAATTCTTGAACTGCTGCATTTCGCATATCCTCATGTTTATTCTCGGCAGCACAAGTTTTGATCCAGCTTTTGGTGTCGGCATCATCTTTGAAGTTCTTCGCTAATTCTTGGACTGCTGCACGTCGCACATCTGCATCATCATCTTGGATGACAATAGTTTTAAGCCATGTTTTAGTGTTGGGATCATCTTTGAAATTTCTGGCTAATTTTTGCACTGTTACACGTCGCACATTCCAATTATCATCCTGGGTAGCACGTTGTTTGAGCCAGGTTTTGGTATCGGGGTCATCTTTGAAGTTCTTCGCTAATTCTTGGACTGCTGCACATCGCACATTCCAATTATCATCCTGGATAGCGCGTTGTTTGAGCCAAATTTTGGTTTCCAGAGATTCTTGCCAGGTCGTTGCAATTGCTGTGACTGCTTGAGTGCGAATTTCTTCAACTAGCTTAGTTTCTTCTTCATCTTCGTAGGGGACGTAGTAGTACCAGAGGTCATATTTAGTCAAGTCTTTTAACTCGTTAAGTAATTGAATAGCCGTTGACGCGATCGCCGAGCGATTTCTCACCTCTACAAGACACTTAGCCGCTAAAAAGAGATTAACAAACTTTTCCTCTTCACCATCTTGCGCCATTAAATAATCAAGAATCTCCGCAACAAATCTTGGCTCAATCATTCCCGCAATTAGCAGCAAGACTTCATGCCAACTTTCATCTTGCCAGTGTTTGCCAAAAACTTCATTCTTAAGTTCCTCAATAGTCAGAGTTTGCGTTTCTTTAAACTGCCAGACAAACTCCCAAGCACAGAAATATTCTAAAAATGTCCGATGCACAAAAGCATAATAATCTGCACCCAGAAAACATAACATAAAGTTGCGAGTCCGCAGTTGATTAATCATCACCCGCGCAGCTTCTCTGGGTTTATCAAATTCTATGGTTTTGAGATAATCAGTCAGAACTTTGACTAAATCATTTTCATTAATCAAATTACCTGCCAAACCTTTATCACCAGTTTGCATAAGATAAGCAACCTGACGCAGCATCGCTTGTTTATCTTTATAATCAATCGTTTTGGGGTCTAACCTTGGATCTTCTATCAAAACGCGTTCCACATCCCATTGATGTAGCAGTACCCGCGATGCTTGATTATAAAGCTCGGCTCTATCTCTTGGCAGTTCTTGATTACGATTTAGAATTGCCATCATCGTCAACAGCAGAGGATTTCCCGCCAATTCTGCAATAGATTTGGAAGCTTGAATTCCTCTTTGTAGCCGTTCCCGTTTTCTCACTTTATCAACTGCATCGGTAAAAGTTAACTCATGCCAACGGTAGATAAAATCCTGAATTTGTTCTGAGTCTAAATCTTGTAATATAAAGTGGCGAAACTCAGCATTCAGTAATCGCTGCGGTTTATACCCAATAATCCGAGAAGTGACAATTACCTGCACATCAGGATAGTCATTAGTAAAGCGATGAATATCAGTAATTACATCCTCTCTATCACCAGGATCAAATACCTCATCTAAACCATCAAACATCACTAAGGCATTACCAGCTTTTAATTGTTTATCTAGTTCAAGCTGATTGAGATGATGAACAGCACCACTACATTGATGAAAGAATTCTAGAAAATTATTGCATTCTTTATCTTCCCGTCGCCGCATATAAGTGCGTAATTCAATTAGCAACGGAATTGGTAATGAGATCACATTATCCAGTGGAGACTCAGCCCAATTCAAAGCCAGAAATTGCAATAATGTAGACTTACCTGAACCAGGATCGCCCAAAATCACAAGATATTTATAATCTTGCTTTTTATTGACAACATCTAAAACTGAACGGATCGGCTGTTCAAAATAAACCCGTTTGTGGCGTTCTAATTCTTCTAATTCAACTTCTGCTTCTACTTGGTCACTTTCTCGCAGCCGTCTTAGATGTTCTTTAGGCAGTTCGTGAACTTGTGGTAAGACTTGATGAGCTTCCCGGACATTTTGAGCAGTAAAAATCCGCCATAATTTCAGTTCGTTATAGGCATAGCCGCTGGTATCTAAGCTATCTAATTTAACATTACCATAGCACTCGCGGATTCCTTCTTGATATTTAATTAAATTAAAATCTACAATAACACCAGCAATTTCTTTGGTATTGATTTCAATATCAGATAATTTTTGTAATTCTAGGATATAGTGTAAATCTTTTGAATCTAAAAGAAGTTCTTGCACTTGTGTAAAATACTGTTCTGTAAGTGATTGCCAGTTAAACTTAGATGGCAGAGGTTTTAATTGCAGCCTGTTCCAACTATTTTCTAGCGTTTTAGCGTCTAGAGAATCACAATTAATATCAAAAGCCTTGCCAAGAATTTCTATAACTAACTGATCGCTGAGAAACTTCTTGATATCTTGGGTGTAATCTTTAATTTCAGTTTCACCAAGTTTGCAGCGAACCTTTAACTGCTGTTGCATTAGTTGTAAAAATTCCTTTAATGCTTTGCCAGCAGCAATTTCTATATCTTCCTTCTTAAGTTTCTGGACAATTTTGCTAGGAATGCCTTTTAATAAATCTTTAGCCCAATCTTTAGCAGCATCCTTGGCTAAGTCTTCGAGAATGGGTTTAAAAATAAACCCAGCAGCCTGAGTTACACCCCAAATAGCTAACCAATCCAGCATAATACTCGCGTCTGTTGAGATTTTGATTACGAGTATATACACTAGCTTGAACAAATAATTCGTAATTCGTAATTCGTAATTCGTAATTCGTAATTAGTTGGAGTCATAGCCCCCACCAAATCAAAGATTTGGTGGTGCAACAATTCAGTGGTGGGTATGAATCCCCTACTGATAGCGACGCGGAAAGCGAGTCTTCTCCCAAGGGGAGACGCACTCGCGTTCGAGCGTCTTCATTCTGACTCCTGAATTCTGACTTCTGAATTCTTCTTCAATTACTATTTTGCGATTTCTCAGAGCAATAGCTTGTAGCTAAGCGATAATAAATACATTTGCTTATAGATGCACAGTTATGACCTGCTGTCTCAATCCAGCTTGCCACAATCCGCCCAATCCCGATCGCACAATGTTTTGCTACAACTGCGGCACAGGATTGGTAGTGTTGAGAAACCGCTATCGCCCAATTAAATCATTAGGTGGTGGGGGATTTGGTAAAACTTATTTGGCAGAAGATATCGACAAACTAAATGAGCATTGTGTCATCAAGCAGTTTGCACCGCAAGTCCAGGGAACAGCAGCACTAAACAAAGCCACAGAACTATTTGAGCAAGAAGCAAAGCGACTGCAACAGTTAGGAAAACATCCCCAAATTCCCACACTATTGGCGTATTTTAATGAAGATAATCGCCTGTATTTGGTGCAGGAGTTTATCGATGGGCAGAATTTATTGGTTGAATTACAACAGCAGGGAATTTTCAACGAGCAAAAAATCAGAGAATTATTGCTTGATTTGTTAGATATTCTCAAAATAGTTCATCAACAGCAAGTCATTCACCGCGATATCAAACCAGAGAATATCATTCGCCACAGTGATGGTAAATTTGTGCTGATTGACTTTGGTGCATCGAAGCAACTGACAGCAACAGTGATGACGCAAATAGGAACAACCATCGGTTCCTTTGGTTATGCGCCATTGGAACAGATGCAGGGAGGTGAAGCTTACCCAGCCAGTGATTTATATAGTCTCGGTGCAACTTGCTTTCACCTATTGAGTGGAATTCACCCTTGGGACTTATGGAAACGACAAGGTTATAGCTGGGTTGCGAGTTGGCGAGAACATTTGCAGCAACCAGTAAATCAGAATTTGGGGCGGATACTGGATAAATTGTTGCAAGAAGAACACCAGCAGCGTTATCAGTCAGCAACGGAAGTATTACAAGCGTTAAATTTACAGCCGATACCAGTAACTGTGCCTGTTACTTCTCCAATACAACAGACTCAACCAGCTATCTCTGGTAGTTTGAAAAAGCCTATACCTAAACACTTCATTGTCCTTCCATTATTAATATTAATTGGTGCTGGCACGGTTTATTCATTGCAAGGAATAACAAATAGTGTTGAAAATTACAACCGTCAAGGATTAGAAAAATACAATAATCAAGATTTTCGCGGTGCTATTGAAGATTATAATGAAGCCATCAAAATTAATCCTAATTTTGCAAAAGCTTACTACAATCGGGGTAATGCTCACTATGATTTAGGGGAAAAGCAACAAGCAATAGAGGATTACAACCAAGCTATTAAACTTAATTCTAAATATGCGGAAGCTTACTATCAGCAAGGGCTTCTAGAACAAGATAACCAAAAAGCTATAGACTACTTCCGTCAAGCCGCAGAGCTATTTGTTGCACAAGGAAGTCAAGGTGATGCCAAACGTAGTCAAGGACAAATACGTTCTTTATTGAAAGATTATCAGGGAGCGATCGCTGCTTATACTGAAGCGATTGGGCTGAACTCCAACGATTTAAAAGCTTACATCAACCGGGGTGTAGCTCGCGGTAATTTAGGAGAGCATCAAGCAGCGATCGAAGATTATAACCAAGCCATTAAAATTAATCCTAAGTTTGCATTGGCTTACAACAATCGGGGTGCTGCTCACAGTAGTTTAGAACGAAAGCAAGCTGCAATTGAAGATTTCAACCAAGCCATCAGAATTAATCCTAACTTTGTATTGGCTTACAACAACCGGGGTTTTGCTTACTATGAATTAAAAGATAACCAAGCCGCAATTGCAGATTATAATCAAGCCATCAAAATTGCTCCTAACTTTGCGGAGGCTTACAACAATCGGGGTAGTGTTCGCTCTGATTTAGGAGATAAGCAAGCTGCAATTGAAGATTATACCCAAGCTATCAAAATTGATCCCAACTATGCATTCGCTTACAACAACCGGGGTAGTGTTCGCTATGATTTAGGAGATAATCAAGCTGCAATTCTAGATTTCAATCAAGCTATCAAAATTAATTCTAACTATGCAGATGCTTACATCAGACGGGGTGTAGCTCGCTCTGCTTTAGGAAATAAACAAGCTGCAATTGAAGACTACACCCAAGCCATCAAAATTAATCCCAACTATGCGCTAGTTTATAACAACCGGGGTATTGCTCGCTCTGATTTAGGAGAGCATCAAGCAGCAATCGAAGATTACAACCAAGCCATCAAAATTAATCCCAAATATGCAGATGCTTACATCAATCGGGGTGTAGCTCGCTCTGCTTTAGGAGATAAGCAAGCTGCAATTGAAGACTACACCCAAGCCATCACAATTAATCCCAACTATGCACTAGCTTACAACAACCGGGGCAATGCTCGCTCTGCTTTAGGAGATAAGCAAGCTGCAATTATAGATTTTCGTAAATCTGCCGATTTGTATAAGCAACAAGGAAAAGAAAGTGATTATCAAGATGCTCTAAACCGCATTAAACAAATTGATCAATAACCAGATTGCCTAGTTGTTCAAAAGTGTTTTGTCAGAATCCAGTATTTCTTCGGCTGAAGGAAACTACTTTGGCTAATTGTACGCTAACATAGCTAATTTCCTTAACACTCAGCAGAATTATAGCAATTAACTGTGATGATTCTTCTCTGATGGACAGGTATTAGCGATCGCAGCAATAAAATAGAGAAAAGCGATCGCATTCAACCCGATCTCAAAGTAAAAATATCAGCAAAACCCCATACTTGGAGGTGTAGCAATGGTACAACAAGTCACACCGGAAACCACAATCGAAGTCATCTACCCAGAAAGTGATGGACAGCCAATGGCAGATAACACAGAACAATTTGCATGGATTGTCAAAATTAAAGAAAATTTAGAAATCTTATTTGCATCGCAAGCTGATGTATTTATCGCTGGAGATTTGTTTTGGTATCCAGTTAAAGGAAATTCTAATATTAAACAAGCACCTGATACGATGGTAGTCTTTGGCAGACCAAAAGGAAAACGGAGTTCCTATTTACAATGGGATGAAGATAATATACCCCCACAGGTAGTATTTGAAATACTATCGCCAGGTAACACCCTTAAAGAAATGACCAAGAAATTACAGTTTTACCAGCGTTATGGTGTGGAAGAATATTATATTTACGACCCAGATAAAAATGATTTAAATGGCTTACTCCGTTCTGGGGATAGTTTTGAAGTCATTGAAGAAATGAATAACTGGGTAAGCCCGCGTTTGGAAATTCGTTTTCACCTAACATCGAATACATTGGAAATTGTTTCTCTCACAGGACAAAAGTTTTTAAGCCCCGTAGAAATTGACCAGTTACGCGAACAAGAACGCCAACGCGCAGAACAGGAACGCCAACGCGCAGAACAAGAAACTCAACGTGCAGAACAGGAACGCCAACGCGCAGAACAAGAAACTCAAGCAAAAGAAGCCGCTTTACAAGAATTAGAAAAAGAACGCGATCGCTATCAAGAATTGTTAGCTAAACTCAAAGAAAAAGGAATTGATACAGATAATTTGTAATTGCCGCTGAAGTTACAGCGTTTTTCATCTATTTGAACCACAATCCCCAGTAGGGTAGCACAGCTGTGCTACCCTACAACGTGGTCTATTTACCTGAAAATTGCTGTAATAAGCCTTATAGGGTGCGTTATGGACTAACGTTCATAACTCACGCTACCAGATTAAAGCTAGATAGGCAGATAAAGTGCGTTAGTAAAAATTAATTCAAACCTCTCAACTGGGAATTGCGATGTCTACGACGGGCTGCGCCTACGCCATTTTCCCACTGCACGTCGAGTTTCGCTATAACCATGAGCAGTAGCGAGTCTTTGTAACGCATATGTGCGATC
>NZ_JACJSJ010000028.1 GCF_014698115.1 Nostoc sp. FACHB-973 | reverse complement strand
CTGACATGGAGATTTTACCTGATTCGACGATATTGTAGGGGCGTACAGCTGTACGCCCCTACCCAATATTTTGGTACTTTCAAGATTACTGAATTGGTGTTCTAGATCGGTGGGTAAAGCCTCGTGTAGCTGCGGTTTCTAACCGCCCATTTCGCGTTAAGTTGACACCACTGGGCAGTGCTGTGCCCCTAGAGGTATACCTCAGGCAAATGCTTACTGTGAATTGGTTTTGCAGATTCAGAATCAAGCTAGCGATCGCACGTTAATAACAACTTTGCCGAAGTGAGCGGCACTTTTGAGATAATGATATGCTTCTCGTGCTTCAGTAAATGGGAAAACTCGATCGATAATCGGTTTGATTTGATGCTGTTGTATTGTCTGATTCATTGCCTCAAACATTTCCCGGCTGCCAACATAAATCCCTTGAACCGTTAAACTTTTAAAAAGTATTGGCATGGGGTCAATTTCATTTCCTCTGCCTGACAAGACACCAATCAAGCTAACACGTCCACCAATGCGGACTGCTTGTAGTGATTTTGGTAGAGTTCCTGCACCGCCTACCTCAACTACATGATCTACACCTGTGCGATTAGTTAATTGGTAAACTTGCTTTTCCCAATCTGGTGTTGTTTTGTAGTTGATTGTTTCGTCAGCACCAAGCTGTTTGATTCGTGCCAACTTTTCATCACTGCTGGAAGTAGCGATCGCTCTAGCACCGTGTATCTTGGCAAACTGGAGAGCAAAAATTGAAACTCCCCCAGTACCGAGTAATAAAACACTATCACCTGCGCCAATATTGCCCTGTGTTACCAATCCATGCCAAGCCGTGACTGCTGCACAGGGCAAGGTCGCACCTTCAGCGTAGGAAAGATGATCTGGTAAAATCACTAAACCATCTTGGTGTAATACGACATACTCAGCCAACATGCCATCGATACCGCCACCGAGATCCGATTTCATTTTTTCTCTGGTTAGAGAGCCATAAATCCAGTCTTGGAAGAAAGTAGCAGCAACGCGATCGCCTACTTTCACCCGTGTCACACCTTCTCCCACCGCCACAACTTCCCCCGCACCGTCAGACATGGGAATTAGGGGATATTTCTGTCCAGCACCGTAGGCTCCTTCAATTACAAGCAAATCACGGTAATTTAGAGATGTTGCTTTGACCTGAATCAGAACTTCACCAGCTGCGGGTTTTGGTTCAGGGCGATCGACTAATGCGAGAGCATCAATTCCGACATTGCTTTGAATTTCGTAAGCTTTCATTAGTAATAGGGAATAGGGAATGGGGAGTGGAGAGTGGGGAAAGATTAATTGGCTGTTGCCTATTGCCCCTTACCTCTTGCCTTAAAACTCTAACTTTCAAAATCGGTATTTGCTGCCACTGCTTCCCATGCATCTAATTCAGCAGTCAATGAGGCAATTTTGTTGCGGAACTTGCTGTAAGCATATTTACCCAGCACCAAACGCAATGGTGGATTTTCTGATTCCACAACTTTAATTAATGCCTCAGCTGCTTTTTCTGGATCGCCTGGTTGAGTGCCTTCAATTTTTTCTAGGAACTCTAAGAATTTCCCTACAGTTGGTTTGTAGGCGTCCATACTATTAGTAGCGCGGTCAAGCGATCGCCCAATAAAATCAGTACGGAAGGGTCCTGGTTCGACAATTGTCACTTTTATACCCAGAGGTGCAACTTCGCCATGTACGGCTTCCGATACCCCCTCTAAGGCAAATTTAGCACCACCATAGATGGAAAAACCGAGTTCATTGGTGAATCCAGCGATCGCAGACATATTGATGATATGCCCACTTTTTTGCTGTCTCATAATTGGCAACACTGCCCGGATAGTGTTAATTGCACCGAATAAATTAGTATCAAAATTACGCCGAATTTGCTCATCACTGACCTCTTCCAGCGCCCCAATTAAACCATATCCAGCATTGTTAACCAGTACATCAATTTGTCCAAATACCTTAACTGCTTCATCTACTGCCGCTTTTACTTGGATGGGATTAGTAACATCTAGAGAAACTGCCTTGGCTGTATCTGGGTATTCATTAACCAAATCTTGAAGTTGCTCAGGCTTACGGGCAGTAGCAATTAAGCGATCGCCTTTTCTCAGTACCGCTTGAGCTAAATTACGCCCGAAGCCGCTAGAACTACCAGTAATCAACCAAACCTTAGTATTGTTATTAGACACGATAGATTCCGCTGGGTTTTCGATCAGTATTTTAGCTATTAACTAGACATACTGGGCATTGGGCATTGAAAGTGCTGTTATACTATTTCACGAAAATCTTGATACATATAGATTTACCGTAGGGTAGCACAGCTGTGCTACCCTACCAAGGTATTTGTATCAACTTTAAAGTGAAATGGTATTAGCGGTAGCGGGGCGTTTAGCCCGTGAGGAGTAAAGAGTTATTCTCCCTCATCCCCCTCATCCCTCTCATCTCCCCATGCTATCGCCAATCATCCAGTGCAAAAACATCTGGGCGATTGAATCCCGGTTCATTAGGTCTATGCATTGCAACTCCGATGATTTCACTGCGAAAACCACGAGTCAGCATCCGACGATAAGCTTCGTCTCGACTGGTATTAACGCCAGCAACCAAACGTGACATCCCTTGAGCCACAGTCAATGCTTCGCACAAATCTAATAACTGCTCGAAACGTTGCCCTGCATCGTTCCCAGAATCTACTGCACCAAATCTGACATAGCAAGTATTACTACCTGCCTCAGTACCTGCCCCATAGTGACAAACTGCAAATCCTGCCAAGCCTGCATCATCCCATAACAAGACTGTATCACCCAGTCCCTGAGCTTGAACTGTCTGAATTTCTCGTGATAAATCTAGTCCTTCATAAATAGAATTAGTGAGTTGATAAATTGCTTTGAGATTTTCAGCGCGTTCATTCTCACTCATCTGTGAATATCTAGTTTCTAGTGGTATTGGCTGTAATTGTTGTACTTGTTTTGCCAAAATTGCAGTCAGAAAACGCAGACGAAAGCCAAATTTTTGATATAATATGTGATGCTTAGGACTTTGAGCAAAAGTAAACAGTCCGATCATCGAAGTATTACGTTGAGTAAAGTAGGCGATCGCAGCTTCAACGAGATGTTGACCTACTCCTTGGTTCCAAAAGTCAGGATGAACGCTTAACGGCCCAAAATAGCCAAAACTTCCCCAATTTACTGCTAGGTTAGACCCGATTAACTTTCCATCAATTTCAGCAGCAAACGCCGCACTCGGATCGGTTTTCCAGCGATGGTGTATGTAAGCAGCATCCCCATAAAACTCGGTTGGTTCAGGTAGTCCGATAAAAGTACCAAATGCCAACCGAAAAATGTGGTCAGCAGCAGCTAATTCACTCTCTTGGAGTAACCTAATAGAAACACTCATCTGCTCAATAATTGCCTACATTACAGCAATTTTCACGAGATTAAACTTACAGAATAGGGTAGCACAGCCGTGCTACCCTAAATCGTCAGGTTTTGTTTGTGTAATTGCGGTTTTTAACCCAAATTTCTCAGGCTATAGAGAATCGATGAACTGCTCTACCTTTTCCAAGAGTAGCTGATGTTCAATTTTCTCTGCTAATTCTTGAGCATTTGCATAGCACAATCGCGCCATTTTTTTGCGTTTGGTTGTGGCGTAAAGGCTTCCCATATTCAGCAAAGTCGAAACTTCTCCAAGAGAATCGCCCAGTTGTTGATAAATGGCAATGGCTTGTTTATAGAATTTCATGGCTTGGCGATGCTGGGCGAGGATACTGTGGGTAAAACCAATGTTGTGCAGGGTTGTTGCAACGCCTGCTTTGTCGCCAATGGCTCGACGTGTCAAAAGAACTTGATAATAAAGCAACAGCGCTTGTTTCGGTTCTCCTAAATCACTATAAACTGAAGCAATATTATTCAACGTGGTCGCTTCACCAACTAAATTCTTCATAGCACGCTGAATCGGCAGTGCTGCTTGAAAAAATTCAAGAGCTTGATGGAACTTGCCTAAAACACTGTAGGCAAACCCAATGCCATTTAGAGTTGTTGCTTCACCGGAAAAGTCACCTAGCGATCGACGCATTGTCAAAATTTGATTTTGTAGCAACAGTGCGCGTTTCGGTTCTCCTAATCGGGTATAAATTAGGGCTACATCATTGAGAGTAGAAACTTCTCCTTGAATATCTTGTAATTCCCTGAAGATGGGCAGTGCTTTGTTCAAATACTCCAACGCTTGGGAAAACCGTCCAAGACGGCTGTAGGTAGAACCCAGATTGCTCAGTGCAGTTGCTTGTGCGGGGGCGTTACCGATTTCAACAGCAACACAAAGTGCTTGTTGAAACCGCTCTAATGCCCTTTGAGGTTGCCAGCAACCCAGATAAGCTAAACCAAGGTCGTTTAATGTATAACCTTCCCTAGCTCGATCTGGAATTGCTCTTGCTAGCTGTAAATTCTTAGTCACAAGATCGAGATACTCTTGAAATTTTCCTCGCTGGTAATAGCCGTTTGCTTCATCGCGGCGTTGTTCCCACTCTTTGACTGGATTTAAAGATTGCGTCATCTGACCTCAGTTGCACTCTGCGATAAGTAGGCAAGATATTTCTTGGGATGAACTCCTCTTAGGTTTCCCAAATTTGAGTTAACCTTTATCTTCTACCTTTAGATATAAGACGTAAAGGGAGAAGTGTGGTAGTATTTCATACTTAAAAGCATACCCATGAAGCGATTAATACAAACAACCTAGTGAGTATTGAGCCGAAATACGTGTAATATCAAGCTTGATACGTAGCGGGCTTGATATAATTTTCGCCAAAATGCTCTGTAAACCCTATTTATTAGCCTAGAAAAGATTTAGCCAAGCGTTTGTACATCCACTCAATATCTGTATCGCTCAATGCTGGTGGTGGGGAAATTTGGGTGTAATCTATGGATAAATCGTACCCCGCTTCGTCATAGATAGCATTCAGGGCAGTTTGCAATTGCGTGGAGTGCACACAATTCGTAGGTTAGCACAGCTGTGCTAACCTACCATGTATCTCATTCAAATGAAAATCGCTATCATCTAGGCGATCGCCAACAGATAACTTAATATTGTGTATTGTTTGGCTACCCGATAAAACTGACAAGTATTAAAAAGTTTGTTTTTGGCAAACATGAATATAATGCTCTTATTATGAGCATCTACCAATCTCTCAACAAAAAATCATACACACAACACGGTCGGGGTGACAATGACTGGCGGTTGTTTTTGCGTTTAGTGCCCTATGCCCGTCGCAGTGGTGGACTGTTGGCGCTATCCATGTCCCTACTCGTGCCGATCGCCATCGCTAATGCGGTACAACCGCTGTTAATTGGACAAATTATTTCCCTGATTCGCAATGAATCGAGTACTTACGAATTCTTGAGGAATCGCCCCTTCTCCCAAGCCCTAAATATCTTAGAAGGGTTATTACTAGTTGCGATCGCCATCCGATTGTTGTTGACAGGCTACCAGGGTTATCTCGTACAGAAATTAGGGCAAGAAATTACCACAGCAATTCGCCAGGATTTATTCCACCATGTAACATCTCTAGCGGTGCGTTTTTTTGACAGGACACCCGTAGGTAAATTAATTACCAGAATCACTAGTGATGTAGAAGTATTGGGTGATGTCTTTTCTACTGGGGCGATCGGCATCTTGTCTGATTTGTTTTCCATGCTGGTGATTGTGGCTTTAATGTTTTCTATTCAATGGCAACTTGCTTGCTTGTTACTATTAATGCTGTTACCAATTACTTGGGTGATAGTTTATTTACAGAAACAGTATCGCAAAGCCAATTACAAAGGGCGGGAAGAACTTTCTATACTCAATTCACAGCTACAAGAAAATGTAGTTGGTATTAACGTAGTGCAGTTGTTCCGTAGAGAAAAATTTAATGCCGAATTATTTCGGGCGACGAACAACCGCTACACTCAGCAAGTAGATAAAAACATCTTTTATGATGCAGCTGTTTCAGCAACTTTAGAATGGGTTGGACTGGTGGCGATCGCAGGTGTTTTATGGTTGGGTGGTTGGATGTTATTAGATAAAGCCTTGACTTTTGGGACTTTATCGGCATTTATTTTATATGCCCAGCGATTATTTGACCCATTAAAGAATTTTGCCGAAAAATTTACAGTAATTCAATCTGGTTTCACTGCCATTGAACGCGTAGGCGACATATTAGATGAACCCATAGAAATACGCGATCGGACTAATGTGCGCTACTCAATTCTTGATGCTAAATTCGGCTACATAGACGAGATAGTTGCAAATTTAGAATCTCCAGATATAAGTTCCCCACCGGAACTGGGAGAAATTCGTTTTGAACACGTTTGGTTTGCTTACAAAAACGATGATTATGTAATTAAAGATTTAGATTTCACCATTCATCCTGGTGAAAAAGTCGCATTAGTCGGTCCCACAGGTGCGGGTAAAACTTCTATCATTCGGCTTTTGTGCCGCCTGTACGAACCTACCCAAGGACGCATTCTCATTGACGGCATAGATATTAAGGATGTGCCACAAGCAGAACTGCGGCGCTATATGGCAGTAATTTTACAAGAAGGTTTTTTGTTTGCTGGTGATGTTAAAAGCAATATTTCTTTAGGAGATGGTTATACAGTTGAACAGATTCAACAAGCAGCAGAAAAAACCAACATTGCCCAGTTTATAGAAGAGTTACCCGAAAGCTACGATACTCAACTTCGAGAAAGAGGCACAAATATTTCTAGTGGACAAAAGCAACTTTTAGCCTTTGCCCGCGCTGCTATTCGTAGTCCTCAAATTTTAGTATTAGATGAAGCTACTGCTAGTTTAGACGTTGGTACAGAAGCTTTAATTCAAGAAGCATTAGACCAGCTTTTGTTCAGACGCACGGCGATTATTATTGCTCACCGTTTATCTACAATTCGCAATGTAGACCGAATTTTTGTTTTGAAGCGTGGCGAATTAATTGAACAGGGAAGTCACGAACAATTACTACAACAAGGTGGGCTTTATGCCACTTTACATAACTTGCAGATGTTAGGAAGTTAAAGACTTTCAAAAAATAAATTATCTAATCAATCATAGGACTTACGCACTGTACAAATTAATCATGGTGTGCATTTACCCAAATAGGTAGTTTTAGGCTTTTATAAATCATTCTCTGATGGTAGCGCTCAAGGGGCACAGCAATGTTCCCTACGAAAGATGTGGTTTTTAAAATAATCCATAATTAGTCTTTTTTGTGAATGCGTAATACCATTTCACTTTAATAATGATACAAATACGTGGGTAGGGGTTTAGCAGTGCTAAACCCCTACGAAAAATCTATGTGTATCAGGATTTTTGTGAAATGGTATAAGTCCTATAATATATAAAACATGTAAGAATAATTACAAAAATTGGGCTATCTACCGTGTTAACTCAGGATGAAAAACTGCTTTTAATCGGTCAAGTAACAAATTTGAGCAAAATTCCCATTAGGACAATTCGTTATTACGAGAGTTTAGGTTTAATCAAATCCTCAAAACGAACAGAAGGAGGCTTTCGCCAATTTTCATTAGATGTATTGACTCGTCTAGCCTTCATTAAAAGGGCACAAAACTTCGGTCTTAGTTTAGAAGAGATTGGAGATATTCTTCAGGTCTATGACCAAGGACAAGCTCCCTGTGGTGAAATTCAAGAAAAGCTTGAAGAGAAGGTTTTGCAAATCGATCGCCAAATCGATCAGTTGTTAACCTTACGCTCGGAAATCAAAGGATTACTTTCAGGCTGGCAGAATATGGACAACCAACATGAAGATACAATTTGTCCCAACATGCAAAATACTAGATGAGGGAGATGAGGGAGATGAGGGAGATGAGGGAGATGAGGAGCAGGGGAGCAGTAAGTTTTTCCCCTCTGCCCCTCTGCCCCTCTGCCCCTTGTGCCCAATGCCCTATGCCCTATGCCCTATGCCCCATGCCCACTAAAAATGTGAAATCCCACAACCAATAGGCGTGGGACTGGCTCAAGTGAGTTTTTTGCCAATTTTACATTTGATCCAATTGTTTGCGTAGGGAATCCAACTCAGCATCAACCACATCATTAGACTTAGGAGCAGTGGTTTGTTGTTGGGGTGGCTGTTGGGGCGGTAGTTGGGGTTGACTTACTGGAGTGGCGGGTGGTAGCATTTGGGCTTTCAAAGCTGCCAATTCATCATCAACATCGCTACCAGATTCCAATCGAGCAAATTGGGTTTCTAAATCTGCTCCTGCCAATTCTCCTGCTGATTGGGCACGGGCTTCTTGCATCAAGACTTTTTCTTCCATCCGCTCGAAGGCAGACATTGCACTGCTGGTATTCATCCCACTGACCATGTTTTGCAGTTGTTCTTGGGCTTTGGCAGTGGTGATCCGAGCTTTGAGCATTTCTTTCTTGGTCTTGGCCTCAGAAATTTTGCTTTCTAGCTGGATTAAATTGCGCTTGAGGGTTTCAACTTGAGTAGTTTGTGTATCTAAACTAGCCTTAAGGGCTGCACTGGTATCAGTATAAGTCTTCTTGCGCTCAAGGGCTTGTCGTGCTAGATTTTCATCACCTTTTTGCAGAGCCAGTTGGGCATTGCGTTGCCACTTATTGATTTCATTTTGGGCATCACTGTACTGTTTCTCACTACGTTTTTGGGCGGCGATCGCCTGGGCTACTCCCTGACGCAGTTGAACCAAGTCTTCCTGCATTTCCAGGATGGCTTGTTCTAGCATTTTTTCGGGGTCTTCAGCCTTGTTAACTAGGTCATTGAGGTTAGAACTAACAACTCGTTTAATGCGATCGAATAATCCCATAACTTTGTTTTTCCTTCTTTTGGTTTACGCTGTTTGTTGGACAGTTAGCTTTTTTACTTTTTAATAGCTACCTATTTCAATGTAATCTTTCCGGTTTGAATCAGTACCTCCAAACAACTCTTAATTGTTAAGATATCTCGAAGCTGCGGCAATTCACCAAACTTTAAGAGTCTTGTGTTTTGGGTAGCTGCTGGTGGGGAGGCTGTTCTGTTTTTTGGTTGTCTTCCATGAGGCGATTGTTGGGGTGTGTGTTTTCTGCCTCATTTAAAACCTGCACCTTCATCGCTGCCAATTCAGCATCCACATTATTAGTAGATTCCAACGACGCAAATTGTGTTTCCAGGTCATCGCTACTAAGTTGAGCG
Organism: Nostoc sp. FACHB-973; assembly: GCF_014698115.1. Lineage (GTDB taxonomy): Bacteria > Cyanobacteriota > Cyanobacteriia > Cyanobacteriales > Nostocaceae > Nostoc > Nostoc muscorum. The sequence continues at coordinate 77,176 of NZ_JACJSJ010000028.1, read as the reverse complement.
ATCGCTTCTGATTTCGCCTCAATCTGCAAAACTTTTTCTTCCATCCGCTCAAAGGCGTTGAGGCTGCTAGTGGCAGAAGCTCCATCGAGCATTTCTTGCAGGCGATAAGAGGCTTCGGCAGAACGGGCGCGAGCAATATACATATCTTTTTTAGTTTTCGCTTCGGCAATTTTTGACTCTAGCGATCGCATGTCTTTTTTTAGCCTAGCTACTATCTCATTTTGCTGTTCTATCTGGTTGGAGAGGGCTTTTGTGGTTTCTTTATAAGCTTGGCGCTTAGTCAAAGCTTCCCGTGCTAACACTTCATTGCCTTGTCCCAGTGCCAATTGGGCGCGGCGATACCATTCTTCGGCTTGAGAGTCGGCGGCGGCGGCTTGTCGTTGGGTGCGTTTTTGGGTAGCGATCGCTTGTGCCACACCCTGCCGTAACCGCACTAGATTTTCCTGCATTTCCATCACAGTTTGCTCCAGAATCTTTTCTGGATCTTCTGCACTGCCGATCAAACTATTGAGGTTAGCGCGAATCACCCGCAGGATACGCTTGATTAACTCCATCTCTGCCCTCCATAAAAATAGGGAGTAGGGAGTAGGGAGTGGGGAATGGAGGTGGCGATCGCCGCCAGTCAGACGCTCCTAAGTATAATAATTTTTGTAGTAGCGTACTAAACAACCAAAATTTTATCTCTACTACTCCCGACTCCCAACTCCCGACTCCCCACTTAGCACCGTTATCTCATGGTATCGTAGATTTTTGCGACTCATGGCTGCTGAACTCGTGCTTTAATTCCTCTTGTTTGTAGTAATTGCATGTGTCTTTGTACTTGCTCTTTAGTCTTAAAAGCACCCAGAAAAATCAATTGTTTGTCAGGTGATAAATAAGCATCGGGAACTACTTGCCTTGCTGAAGCTAAAGCACGGTCTTGATTGTCTATCACTATGTGGTATAGCCCATCTGTAGATGGTTTGATTTGTGCATTTGGCTGAGGTAAGGTTTTTGGCTTTGGCGTCGGGGATAAATTCGCAAGAGGTAAGGGTTTTGCTGTTGGTACAGGTGCTATGGCGATCGGATTTGTGGGTTTTAGGGGTGCGATCGAGTTAGGCAATGGGGCTTGAGGATTTGCCGGGTTTTGGGGAACAACAGGAGTTATTGGTTGGACTTTGGGTTTTAAGCCAACTACATCATTGGGATCTTTGACCTCAGGAAACTCTTCGGCAGCGAGATTGGGATACTTGGGTATAGATGTGCTTGGTGGCTGGATCTGAGATTGGACATTACTTGCAACTTCCTGAGTATTTTCTGGTGCAGCAGACGAGTTGTTATTAAACAACTTGGCTAAATTCCACTGGGGCAAGCTTTTAGGATTGAAAACTACATAACCCAAACTCAGACTTGCTACCAATAGCAGCAACATCGAGCCGATACCTAAGGGTGATAGTAGACTGTCACTATAATTACTTGGCTTTTTAGTTTGTGGCTGTTCTTCTGTCAGACTTCGCAACAGTGCTTCACTAGATTCCAAATAGTCATCCGGCTGCTTCGGTCCATCATCCGGCTGCACAAGATTTTCGCCTTTAGTATCTTTTACGACTGCTGGTACAATGCTGCTACTAAAGTTGGGTGGCGGTGGTGGAAGTTGAGTTTGTCTTTTAGCAGAATCCAAGCTGGGCGGAGCATTAAGATTACTCACTTCCTCAGTGTTTACCGTTACTGGTTCTGAGTTCACCTGAGGATTTACGGGTACAGATATCGGTGGTTCCTCAATTTTTACAACAGATGGTGCTGGAGTTACCTGAAGATTCACAGGTAAAGATAGAGGCGGAGGTGGTGGGACATTGATTTTAGTTTCCGCTACGGATGGCGCAGCTGTACCCGATGCTGTAGAAACGGCAGTGAACTGCTGAGGTTGACTGCTGATGTAACTCCCGACACGGGGCTGGTTCGAGGACACCGAACCAGTTCGGGTGCGTCGGTATCGAGCTAACTCTTGATCTAGTGGCACCTCTAAACTTGCCAGTGCTGCCGCTAGTGCTGGTTTCAACCCAGGTGTTTTAGACGATTGAGTACCGGAATCATTCGGGGAGTTTTGAGTCATTGCCTCTGTGCCTCAAACATAGATTGCTGGAATTAACTTTAGACATATTTGTGCCAATATTAGCGAAAATTACTTAGAAAGTGGGGAGTGGGGAGTGGGAAGTAGAAAAGACGATTTTTAGACTTTGTTGTGAAGCATAGTTCATGGGGGTCTATCTTGAGAATAGGAAATGGGGTGGGGAGAGAAAACTCCTAATTCCTGTACAGACAAGGGTTAATCGCGTCTCTACTCTCCACTCCCGACTCCCGACTCCCCACTTTGATTAATCATGTCGTTGAAATCAGTTAATGATATTTTAGGCATTCTAGAAAAGCAGGCTAAATGGCAGGAGCAACCATTTCAACGCTTGACCAAGTGTTGGCCAGAGGTTGTTGGTTCTGTGGTTGCGGCACATACTCGACCATTGTCGATTCAGCGTGATGTTTTGTGGGTAGCAACTTCGAGTGCAGCTTGGGCGCAAAACCTGACTTTTGGTCGCACGTCTCTGCTTTTAAAGTTGAATAAAAAGCTGCCAACGCCTTTGGTTGATATTCGCTTCTCGACTGCTGGTTGGCAGCATTCAGCTGTGGAGACAAAACAGCAACAAACAATTTTGTCCCATGAGCATCCCAGTTACGTTGGCGATCGCCTTAGCCGTCCTGAGAGTACACCCAGTATTCAAGATGCGAATGCTGCTTTTGGGCACTGGACTAAGATCATGCAAGCGCGATCGCATGGCTTACCCCTTTGTCCCCAATGTCAATCCCCCACCCCACCCGGCGAACTCCAGCGCTGGGCAGTCTGTTCTGTCTGTGCTGCTAAGCAATTTTGAAGCCAGTTAATCCTGACGACTAAGTCGGGGAGCTTCAGTGTAGAGGTCTGGAGAAATTTAATTCTCAGCAGAATTACAGACAGAGCAACTAAATTTATTTATGGAAAAGCAAAAAATATCCTAAAGTAACTTGCTGCAACCACATACAACAGTTGTAATTCTTGAGAAAAAGCATACTTTAGCAGTAAAATATCGGGAGTGTGATATAAATCCAGACCATTTATCTCTAATTTTGTGCCTTAAGCTATCCTTAAGGAAGAAGTTAAAACACTAAATAAATCAAAAGCTTCACTTTTAATCTTGATCCCTAATAAGTTTTAGCCAAAATCTATAGGTATCCACTCTAACTAACATTGAAAAATATAACAAGAATATAAAAATATCCTAAAATTTATTTTTTCATCGGGATCGCTGAAACCTATAGCAAATAATGACTTTTTGGCTTTCCTCCCTCTTTATATATAGAAGCAAAATATAAGGGTGAAATTCAGCCGAAACGGCACTAATGATGAACCCAAATGAAACCTATTAAATTTTTAGCATCTGCCTGTAGATATTGCCGTCATTACCAGCCAGAGGGTCGCCGTGGCGGAATGTGTCAGCAATTGGGAGCGCCAGTTCAAGCAAGCTGGAAGGCTTGCTCTTTGGCGATCCCACCTTTTGCACCTTCTTGGGAAACTTTGGAAGATGCTTGGGGTTTGCCAGATGCAAAACCAGTTTTAACTTCTTGTCAATCGCTAGTTTCAGATTTAGACAATGCTGCTCTTGTTCTTGTAGAGGAAACAACAGTCTCTACTTCCCAAGAAGCTAAGACTAAAACTGTACTTATTTAGTCACTCATTATTACTGGACTGAGTTCCTAGTCTGCTTAAAATAAGATTTGTTTTTAAGATTTTTAGTGCTGTAAACGTTGACATCTACAGAAATCGCACCCTTTAGGAAGGTGCGATTTTTGCAATTTTAGGGTAACCAAGGAAAAGAGCGAAAATCTGGTGGGCGTTTTTCGAGGAACGCTTGTTTGCCCTCAGACCCTTCTTCTGTCATGTAATACAGTAGGGTGGCATTGCCAGCGAGTTCTTGTAAACCAGCTTGTCCGTCACAATCAGCGTTGAATGCTGCTTTGAGACACCGAATGGCGATCGGACTTTTTTCTAAAATCTCTTGCGCCCATTGAATACCTTCGGCTTCTAGTTGTTCGACTGGGACGATGCAATTAATTAAGCCCATTTCTAGGGCTTGTTGGGCATCATATTGACGGCAGAGAAACCAAATTTCGCGTGCTTTTTTTTGCCCTACAACGCGGGCGAGATAGCTAGCGCCAAAACCACCATCAAAACTGCCGACTTTCGGCCCAGTCTGTCCGAAAATGGCGTTATCAGCAGCGATGGTGAGGTCGCAAATCAAGTGTAGGACATGTCCACCACCGATCGCATATCCAGCTACCAAAGCAATCACTACTTTCGGCATGGAACGAATCAAGCGTTGCAAATCCAGCACATTCAACCGAGGGATACCAGTATCATCTACATAACCAGCATGTCCCCGCACGCTTTGGTCGCCACCAGAACAGAAGGCATATTTGCCATCAGTGTGGGGGCCATAGCCAGTAAATAGAACAACACCAATAGTAGTATCTTCACGCGCATCACAGAACGCATCGTAAAGTTCAAAGACAGTCTTGGGACGAAAAGCATTGCGTTTGTGGGGGCGGTTGATGGTGATTTTCGCAATGCCATCGGTTTTTTGATACAGGATATCTTCGTAGGATTTGGCAGTTTGCCAGTTAATTTGCATTGGTATGGAGTGCGCTGTTGTGCTTGAGAATTTTATCGCGGACGTGGGGTGTTGCGATACCTGCGGTAGGCTACGCCTACGCTAAGATTAATGTCTCAAGCTTTACAATGAGGGCTGGTAATTGATTAGCAATCACAATGCGACGCGACTCCATCTTCTACAAATTATTCAAGCAATTTCCAGGATTGCTGTTTGAGTTGGGGACTTCCAAATAAAAAAATAATCAATCCCTTGGGTGAGCAGGGGGAGCAGGGGAGGCAGGGGAGGCAGGGGGAGAAGAAATTGCATACTAGTGTTGGATGCAGGAATTGATTAATTTAATTCTTGGATGTCCCTTGGTAGATCAACCACCCCCAGAAGCAGCAGACTACCAGTTTGAATCGGTTGAGGTTAAAGAAACGGCGTTTCGGATTGATGGAGTGTTTCTACCTCCCGCCAATGCAGTTTCTAAAATAGTTTTCTTTGCTGAAGTCCAGTTTCAGAAGGACGAAGATTTATATCACCGCTTCTTTAGCGAATTGTTTTTGTTTCTCTATCGCCACTCAATTCGTTACGATGACTGGTTTGGAGTGGTGATTTTTCCATCTCGCAGTCTGGAACCATCAAATTTAACGATTCATCGCGCTTTGTTGGAAAGTGGACAAGTCAGGCGGGTTTATCTCGATGAGTTGGGGGATTTACGACAACAACCTTTGGGATTGGGTTTGATGTTGCTGACAAATGTTACTTCTGAAACTGAAGCAGTGGAAGGGGCGCGGTTTTTGCTGGAACAAGCACGGCAGCAATCAGAGCAAGCGATAATTGATTTAGTGACGACGATTATCGTCTACAAGTTTTCTACCCTGAGTCGAGAGGAGATTGAAGCGATGTTGGGACTGAATTTAGAAGAACCACGGGCTATTGTGGAAGCGAAGGAACAAGGACGAGAGGAAGGAAAGGTTGAAGGAAAGGTTGAAGGAGAAAGAGCGATCGTTTTACGACTATTAAATCGGCGCGTGGGTAATATTCCTGATGCGCTTGTGTCCCAGATTCAAGGCTTATCGGTGGAACAATTGGAAGCTTTAGGTGATGCTTTGTTGGATTTTTCTACTCTTGCTGATTTGGAAGGGTGGTTACAAGGTGAAGTAACAGGGTAAATCTCACGCAGAGGCGCAAAGAATAACGCAAAAGAGTGATCTATAGTATGAGGTTATGCGAGTGGCCGCTATCTACTTGTTCTCGGTGGAGATAAAAAAACAGAGCAGAAGATTACTTCTGCTCTGAGTCAAAATATCTAAATTACTATTTTGATAACTTTACTGGAGTAATGGCTGAAATCAGGTCTTTTGCCTGTATCTGTAAGGTGGAAGCAACACAGCAGGTAAGTTGCGCTAAATTAACTACATTTATCATCCAAATTGGCTGATCAAGCATCAGCGCATCTAAATTTTCTTTATATAATCGCTCTAATAATTCTTTCTTTATCTTTTCAGGCAAGAGTCTAGATATTGGTTCCACTATCCATGTACTAACCAAAGTCCTAGCAGGATGATCTTTCCTGTACTTTACAAATTTAACTTCTTGCTGTATGTATTTTTCCAGTTGTTCTGGATCTTTCACCGACAGCAAAAGTAAGTCTTCCCCTTGGGGTAGGCCGCCAAGTAGAAAGGTTTGAGCAGAAGGCAAAGAGGATAGGTTCCTCCGGAGTGAATTTTCTTGTGTCATTATCACAATTACTATTTTTAGTTTGTTTTGCCGTTGAGGCCATGTGTTTTCTCCTTTTATTGGCTAAAAGCATCCTTGATGTAGGATGTTTATTCTCTAACAAATTTAATATATCACAACTAAGGCAATATACGCAAATATAGAGTAACAATTGTTGGTTGTAATTACCGTATTAAATCACTTAGAAGGTGTTGTATCGACAAGCTGAACTTTCTTCTTGCTGGCTTACTGAAGGTAAGCCAGCGATTGATTCTCTTCGATTCAGAAAAACTATTCCCATCACCAAGAAGATACCTTGAGTCTTCAGAGCTACTATCGCAGAACACAATCTCATCCATAGTTAAATTGAAATATCTGCGGCAAAGTTCCGTAAATTATCCTGTCGCCACTTGGCATCAGCTTTGCGATTTGTCTGCAACTCTAAAACCCGCATCCCTGTAGTTGGTAGCGGGTTTAATTTTTGCTGCAACTGTTCCCAAGAAGTAATCAATTCATGCTGCACATTATAAGTAGCAGACAACTGAGCAAAATCAATATCCTGGGGAGTGCCGAAAAACTCTTCAAATGGTGGTTCAAATTTCGCAATGGGTAACATTTCAAAAATTCCACCCCCATTGTTATTGATTAACACAATTGTCAGATGTCCGACAAATTTATTGCGGATTAAAAAACCATTGGTGTCATGCAATAAAGCTAAATCTCCTGTTAACATCACAGTACTTTGCTGGCGATGGGCAATTCCTAATGCTGTGGATAATGTGCCGTCAATGCCATTTGCACCCCGATTAAAATACGATCGCACTCCCAAATTATTCGGTTTCCAAAAATACTCCACATCCCGCACAGGCATACTATTAGCAATAAACAGCGGCGTTCCTGGCGGTAGTGTCTGAGAAATTAACCAAGCTGCTTTCCCCTCAAATAATTCCTCCATATCCCCCATAGTTTGGTCAACAGCTGTCCTAACTTGCGTTTCCGCTGCACACCACTGGCGGAGATAATCGGGGGAAGATGAGGGGGATGAGGGGGATGAGGGGGATAAAGAAGTATTTTCTTCCTCATCTCCCCCAACTCCCTCATCTCCCCCTGCTCCCCCTGCTCCCTCATCTCCCCCAACTCCCTCATCTCCCCAAAAAAGCTGCTCTACCCTCATCCGCAAATGCGTCGTCCTCCCGTGCAAAGGGTCGAGGTTTTGGTTGCTATTGTCAATTACCCAGCGTTGGGGTTGGGTTGCATCTATCCAGGTACGCAGTTCTTTACTAGTGGGCATTTCTCCTATCTGAATCACCATTTTGGGTGCTAGCTGCTTGGCTAGTTGCTGATTTCGCAAAATCAAGTCATAGGTAGAAATTAAATAGGGGTTGAGTTCGGCATAATTTCTCAGTGGCGAAAGTCCCTCGGCTAAAACAGGCCATTTGAGAGTTTGGGAAAGTCGGGCGATCGCCTTACAATACTCCTGTGGTTGCTGTGGTTGGGCTACACCTGCGATAATAATGCCGCGATCGCATTGTTTCCATTCTTGGGGTATGGGGAATAGGGAATGGGGAGTGGGGAATGGGTTTGCTATACCTGCAAAGAAGTCTTCTGGGTGGAACTGGGACTGTAAAAAACTCAAGTCACTTCCATCGGGAACAGGCGCTAAAGGATCGCGAAAGGGAATATTCAAATGTACTGGACCAATCGTTGGGATTTGCGTTGTTTCCCAGCTATGAATTACCATTTGCCGCAAATAAGCTAACATTCCCATATCAGCAGCGGGTAAGGCTAACTCGCCTTGCCAATTTGGGTAGTTGCCATATAATCTCAACTGGTCTATGGTTTGCCCAGAGTGGCAATCTCGCAATTCTGGTGGTCTATCGGTGGTTAATACTAACAGTGGTACGCGGCTATATGAGGCTTCGATTACCGCTGGATAAAAGTTCGCTCCTGCTGTACCAGAGGTGCAAAGAACTACTACAGGGCGTCCGGTTGCTTTAGCTTGTCCTAAGGCAAAAAAGGCGGCGGAGCGTTCATCAAGCACGGAAATGGCTTCAATTTCTGGTGCTTGTTGGGCAAAGGCCACTGCTAAAGGTGTAGAGCGTGAACCAGGACAAATGATAGCACAAGTCAATCCCAGCTGCTTGAGCGTCTCTGTTAAGATATAAGCCCAAAGTTGATTAACATTTTTAAAGGCGATCGGCATCAAATTAAACATAGCTATAAAAGAATCTTAAATTTTAGATTTTCTTTAGGGGAATTCAATTTAAAATCCGTCTGGGAAAGTTGGACAAGGAAAAGTCCGAGGCTCGGTTTTTGAACCTCCAAGGTTCAAAAGCAGCTTTCCCCAAAAGTAGGTTGCGAGCTTTTCCTCACAAATGCTCCCGATGGAAACCGACACCGCCACGCGAGTTTGTTGGCAAGAAAATTTCCAGACAGACTAGCTTGACGCCAGTTGATTCAACTTTGCCAAAGATCGCAACCCAGTGACTACACTTTCTAGAAAATGCACACAATTTGCTCTCAAACTTTTATGGACTGCATTCATTTAACAGGAATTCGCTGCTATGGCTACACTGGGTATCTACCAGAAGAACAGGTGCTAGGACAATGGTTTGAGGTGGATGTGAGGTTATGGTTGGATATCTCCACAGCGGCTAAGACTGACGCCATCGAAGACACTTTAGATTATCGCAGCGTCATTAGCTTGATACAACATCTGGTCAAAACTTCTAAGTTCGCTTTGGTGGAGAAACTGGTAATGGCGATCGCAGATTCTATCCTCCAACAATACGATCGCATCACACAAGTCCAAGTCATTCTCAGCAAACCTAGCGCACCGATTCCAGACTTTGGCGGCACAATTAGCATTGAAGTGACTAAAACTAAGTCTAATCTCTAAACCGTAAACCGTGTTTTGGCGATCGAGACCGATAAACTAGCAAACACAGGGGTTTAGCTGGAGTGTGGAAATATCTGACAAACAGAATTTTTCCTGCCATTTATTCCCCCCACCCCGCACTGGTTCTCAAAAACCGAAAACCAACTTCAGCCCAGTTTAAAGCCAGTACAATTTTAAATTCTTCATAAATAACTAAGTCTTAGATAATTCATACCCTCATTCTCATCCCCGACTGTTTAAAAGTTAATCCTCCCTAACCCCACTTTAAAAGCAGGAAATTAAAGATGAGTATCCTGTGAATTTACAGCAGATTTCAACGAAAGTGAACTACACAACGATTCATCCCAAAGCCTGGTATAAACCCTGTTTTACTTCCCAATTCTGGATTCTGGATTCTGAATTATAAATTCTGTTGTATTAAATTTTATTCTTGATTACTTTTTGGATAAATATTATACTGACTGATTTTTATTTTTATGACAATAATTATTGTATATTTCTGAAATTCAATTTTTGATTGCTAGTAACTTACATGGAATATTAATGACTTGATATTAGCTGTATTAAATAATTACCTTTAGGAAACACAGAAATTTAGGACTTACGCAAAAACCCTCTAAAATTCTTATTTCTTTGTGCCCTTTGCGTCCTTTGCGGTTCGTTTTTTCATGATTTTGCGTAAGTCCTGAAATTATCACAGGTAAACAACATGCTGTTTGCTATTTAGCCAGGTACTGAGAGATTGTTTATGATAAGATTATCGAATTTTAGATCGAGTTGATAGTGACTACAAAATCTCAACCTTAGCAAACAGGCTATTGTAACATGTTCGCCCGCAAAATCCTAGTTGTTGAGGATGAAAAAAGCCTAGCCTCAAATATCAAAAAAAAATTACAAAAATTAGGCTATTTAGTTTCAGAAATAACTGAACCTGGTGAAGAGGCAATACAAAAGGTAGTAGAAATTCATCCAAATTTAGTATTAATTGATATCCGGCTAAATCGGAAAATAAATGGTGTGCAACTAGCAGATATTATCCAGAATAATTTACATGTGCCTGTAGTCTATCTCATAGATCGCTCCGAATATAAAATATTACAAAAAAATCAGCTAATTGAGCCTTTTATGTATATACTAAAACCCTTTATTGAAAGTGATTTACATTTTGTGATTGAAATGGCTCTGTATAAACATCAGAGTGAAAATAAATTACAGGAAGAAAAACAGAGGTTGACAGCGATTATTAACAGTATGGGTCGTGCAGTGATTGTGACATATGCAAATGGTTGCATTCAAATGATGAATCCAATAGCAGAAATTATCACTGGCTGGAAGCAAAGCGAAGCCTTCGGTAAAGATTTAGTAGAAGTTGTGAACTTAGTTGACAAAGATGTAGGAGAAGCAATTGAAAATTTAGCCACACATGTAATCGAAGCAGGTGAAGTTTTAAATCTACCGGAAAACTGTACACTAATTACCAAAGATGGCAAAGAAATACCCATTGGGGATAATGTTGCACCTATCCGCGATCGAGATGGTAATATTACTGGTGCGGTTTTAGTTTTTCAAGATATCACTAAACGCAAGGAGACAGAGGCACAACTGATCCGCAATGCGTTTTATGATGGACTGACAGCATTACCAAATCGTGTTTTATTTTTAGACCGACTCAGACAAGCAATTGAACGTAGTAAACGCAAAAGCGATTATTATTTTGGAGTTCTGTTTTTGGATTTAGATAACTTTAAACAGATTAACGATCGCTTTGGGCATGGAGTAGGGGATGATTTCTTAATAGCGATCGCTAGACGTTTAGAGTCATGCTTACGCAGTGGCGATACTGTAGCACGATTTGGTGGTGACGAGTTTACCGTTCTTTTGGAAGATATTAAAGACGTGACTGATGCGATCAATGTTGCCAGACGTATTCAAGACTCCTTAAGATTACCCCTTAGCCTCAACGGAAATCAATTATATACTACAGCTAGCATTGGTATTGCTTGGAATTGTAGTAGCTATGAAGAACCTGCAACCCTGCTACAGGATGCTGATACTGCTATGTACCGAGCTAAGCGGCAAGGAAAGGCTACTTATGCGATATTTTAATATTATACCTGCCTTGAAAATAGGGACTGGGGACTGGGGATTGGGGACTGGGAAAAAGATATTTTCAAGGCAGGTCTATTGATTAATGTGCAAACTATGGAAAAAACCGAAAAACAGAAAATGCTCGCAGGCGAGTTATATTTTGCAGAAGATCCTGAACTAGCTGCCGAACATAAACGAGCTAGTTGTCTGTTGCGAAACTACAATTCTACAACCGAAGAACAGCAAGAACAACGACAACAAATTTTGCAGGAATTATTTGGAAAAGTAGGTCAAAAAGTTGTAATCGTACCACCTTTTCACTGTGACTATGGTAGTAATATTTTCGCTGGCGATAAATTATACATGAACTATGGCTGTGTAATTTTAGACTGTAATACAGTTCACATTGGCGATCATGTGTTATGCGCCCCTTACGTGCAAATTTATACTGCTTATCATCCTACAGAACCCGAAACTCGCCTTTCTGGTAGAGAACTAGCAGCCCCAATTAAGATTGGTAATAATGTCTGGATTGGTGGCGGTGCAATTATTTGTCCAGGTGTAACTATTGGCGATCGCACAACCATTGGTGCTGGTAGTGTAGTTACTAAAGATATACCTGAAAATGTGATTGCTGCTGGCAATCCTTGTCGCGTGATTCGGAATTTATCGTAGAATTTAGAATTTATATCCTCTAGCAATCCAATAGAGCCAGTCTGCGATCGCTTCAATCGTTTCACTGTCAGCATCAATGGCTACTATTTCAGATAACTTTGCAGAATATACATCATCATCCTTACCATTAATATCAGCGACTTCTACAAACATATCCTTTAAGCACTCATCATCCGGTGCCATTCCCAGTACTTCTACTTGTTTCTCTTCCACAGAAGCGGATTTGCGCCCCTTCTTAGTCCATTTAGCCATAAACGGAAAATTCAGAGTTTCTTCGAGGTAATAGTACCAACCCATAGCCCGGTCTTCTTTATCTTCAGCATCTACAATGATCTCTGTTTGAATGCGATGCTCTCGGTTTTCGTCAGGTTCAACACTAGGCATAAAACAACGGTTTGCGTAGGATGCACTATATGGTATATCCTTTTGGCGAGTGTCTGTCAATTAGAAAATTGATACTTCCATCCAAAAAAGCAAGTAGAGAGTAGGGGGTTAGCAATACGCTTTACCCCTAACGCAGCAAAAATCTCTCAGAATGCCCAACATAACCGCATAACACACGCCGCACTTCCAGAACATCGAAAGCTGTAGTGTATGTAGTCTACCTCGATCGCTGGGTCTATAGACATCTGGTCAAATAATGTAACTGCGTACCGCTAAAACGGAACCCGAAGGTTAGCGCTGTTCGCCTCTACCAAGGGTTTTGTGTAATGCACAATTAATTTTCACTCCTATGTCTTATGGATCTAGTACTGAACTGTCAGATATCACTTCAGTTCTTAACCTAAACTTCTCAATAATGAAAGCTAAAACTTATTTTTAATTACATCACAATAGTAGGCTGAGAGCTAAATAATAGTAATTGGACCCCATTAAACATAACTATCTTCTGCTAAGTTATTACTTCTAATGCTTTATTTATCAAGCTTTATACTCAATCATGATTAGTGATGTTTATTTATCCCCACGTCATTGACTTTCAAATTTGCACTGGACGAATTAAAATATGCTATTAAATTGACGATAACTTTATTTTAACTTTAAAAACGATATCATTTTCCTCTTTCCAGGGTAAATTTTAACTAGCAATAGCCAACTCATAAGATTAAATTGGGGATTTAATTATAGACTTTTCAAAAAATATGGTACTCTATAAAAACAATGGGCAAGCATCTATGAATATTGATGCAAACTCATCATTACATCTATGCATCCATATTCTGAGCAGCCAGTTAAACGCTGATCTAGTTAGAGAATAAACTTTGATTGGAAAGTGAAGATAGAAAATGCAAAAAATATCAAAAGAGTTTAAGAATTAAGAAAATAAGGTAAAATGCAAAAAATTCGTAGAATCTCTTGAGTTTGAAAATGCAATCTAAATTTTGAAAATATTATTTTCAACACAAAATCGTTGAATTATCTAAAATTAGGCACAGAAAATAAAGAGGATATATGCGTTTTTTCCATATTGCAGGAATTGTTGGTTGTACAACAGCAGCTTTGATATCAATTGCACCCATACAAGTAGAAGCTGCAACTTTTAAAGTGGAATCTGGAGTCACCAGTATAGATCGCGACCACGAAAATATTCTCAGAAATATCGGGCTAATCATCACAGGCACTCAGGATACAGTCCCACCAATACCTAGCGATTATTTAGTTGGGTTTCAAATCGACTCGGCTACCAACTTCACCTTCAGCGACGAAGGCGGTTTTACTCCACTATTCGGTACAATCGAGCATACTGGTACTGTTACCTTCAACGATCAAATTACTGTTGGTAACTTTTCAATTGGTTTTGCTCCCGGACGTACTGTCCCTAATGCCAGCGGACTTGTTTTAAGAGACACAATTTCTCCTCAAAATCCAATTTTGTTTGACTTGAGCTATCCCCAATCAGTGATCTTTGATCAAGATAATTTAACTTTAACTCTGGCTGATGTTCAATTGTTCATTTCTCCAGAGTTTGCTCAAGGACTTGGCGACTCTAATTTAGCAGGTTTGTTTGCTGGAACTGCACGAATTGATGCTAAAGTTGCTGCCGTACCCGAACCTGGAAGCGCCTTAGCGATTTTGGCTGCGGGTGCGGCTTTGTTAGCAGCGAGATTTTGTACTCAAAAAAATAAATACATTTATTAGAATTCGGGAGTCAGGAGTCAGAATTCAGGAGTCAGAAGTCAGAAGACTTTGATACTCAAGCTTTATAATTTGAACAAAATCAAAAAATCAAAAATCCATAGCACGCTTGATTCTATATTCATTCTAAATTCTGAATTCTGAATTCTCCTTTTTAACGTGTCGCGGAAGTCCCCACCTTCTCTGCGAGACGCTAACGCGAACAATGTACTCTAGGTATAGGGAGCTCTTGGTGAGTAGGGCATAGGCGTATTGTTTTTTTGCGTCAGCAAAAACAAATACGCTTATGGATGACGAATCCCCATCGCCCTTGGCGTCTCCCCTTGGGAGAAGATTTTCTGATAGGATTATTTGGTCTTGACCATCAATGCCATAAGCGAAAACCAAGCTAATAGGTATATGTTGCAAGAAAACCCAACTCTTAGAAACGCTCCGCGAACGACTACGCTCAGGGTAAAAGATTTGGGTCTTGGGAACCAGGACTCCTGCCCTTGGAGGGAATGTCAGACCTTATAGTACTACGGAGTTCTAGAGGCTATTCCCGATGAATTGGGAAGCTCCGTCCGTCTTACGGCGGAGTAGTTCACATGCACTTAATATCCTCAAGCATTTCTAAATGCTTGTTAATAGGTGCAAGGGTATTGGCGGCAATCATCCCACTAGCGGCGACTGCTGGTAAACCAATACCGGGAAATGTCGAATCTCCACAGCACAACAGCCCTGGTAGGGGAGTACTGGGGCCGGGAAATATACCAGAACCCGCTGCAATTGCTGGGCCATATGAACCTTGGTGACGACGTAGAAAACGCTCGTGGGTTAGAGGTGTACCAACAAGTGTGACTTCGCAACGAGAGCGAATATCTGGAATAATCCGCTGTAGCGCTTGCCACATTACTTCTGCACGCGATCGCTTTTGTTCGGCATATTCTTCACTTCTTCTATCCATCCCCTGCCAAATAGCATACGGTTCATTCCCCGGAGTATAAACGTGAATCACATGCTTACCTGGTGGTGCCAGAGATGAATCGAGAGTTGAAGGAATTGATATCACCACCACATTTTGAGGTGCTGTTACCCCCAGTTCCCAATTATTTACCACGATGTAATGACATTGCAAATTTGTCTGTAATCCTTGGGCATCAATACCTAGATGCAGATGCATGAAACTATCACACTCAGGCGTCGCCTGTCTTTGAGCGCGGAACTGTTTTGCTACTGCTTTTTCTGGTAACAGCTTCAGCGTGTCCCAAACCGATGCATTAGAAATTACTGCCTTACGTGCGCGGATTTCTTGGCGATCGCGCAAACGCACACCCACCGCCCGATTACCTTCCACCAGCACTTCTTGGACATGTGCGCCTAGTTTTATCTGACCACCATGACGCTCTAATCCTTGTACAAGGGCGTCAACTAAAGCACCACTACCACCAATCGGATAGTCAAGCATTGCCCCTGCTTTATACCAGTCAGCAAACATAAATGCTACCTCTGCGGCGATCGTGCCATCTGCTGGCAGCCCCGAAAGTAGAAAACACAGCAAATTCAGCCAATTTTGCGTAAATTGGTCTTTGACAACATCATCCATAATCCGGCTGAAAGAGCCAGTCAACTTGATGATATTTCCAGTATGTTTTAGTAGAGAAGGGGCAAATCGTCCCACAGTTTGAACTGCACCCAAATCAAAGCGTAATGCTGCCGGTGACATAGCGGTTGCTGCACTCGCCAGTGGTTCCATAACGCGCTGGAGTTGCTGCCATTCGGCGACAGCATTACCACCACGCAATTTCATCAACACTTCAGAAAATTGCTCAGCCCCAACTGACGTGTCAAAATAACCTTCTGGCAGAAAACAACCCCAAGTATCGTAGGTGACGCATGGTAATTCAGAGCCAATGGCGTCCAGGACTTGCCGCAGGGGGTTGGCAGAGGGACTGTAAGACAGTCCAGAGTAGAGAGACGGGCCACAGTCAAATTTGAAACCATTGCGCTCAAAAGCGTGGGCGGCACCACCAGGTATGGAATGACTTTCGCAGACTATCACATCAAAGCCATATCGTGCCAAAAGAGCAGCACAACTTAAACCGCCAATACCGCTACCGATGACAACTACATCTGTGTTTTGCATATCCTATGTTTGCAATGATGGTTTTTAAGATTTGTTAAGCGCTATTTGGCAGTATAGCTTGTTGGAAGTGGGTGAGATGGAAAAGGCGATGTCTAGGGCGGCAAACTACACATTTTGAGGCATTCTCAAATTTTGACCATCAAAGCTCATTCGCTATGCTGAGACGTTTAGAATGATTGGACTTTAAAGGTCGGGGTTTACCCATAAACTACTATGGTATTGTTGGATACAAAAATGATCAATTTCAGTATTTAAGAGAAAATCTTATGACCCATACTTATAAACCACCTGGGATTCCTGTTCTTACACCGAGAGATATAAAATTTTTCTTTAAGTATTTTAGAAGCATAGATCAAATACTTTGCCAAAGGTATTCATTGGGTTTTTGCCCCGATGAAGAACATTTAACTTCGATACTCTGTGAACTGTTAGATCATAGAGGTTCGCAATTGCATCAACTACCCTATAGCATTGCTGATCTCAATAGAGATTTGGAAAAGAGTGGCAGCTTGCTGAAAGCAGAAATAACGTTAGAAACTACAAGCTACAATAAGTATCAAGAAGGGCATTTCACTCAATCAGATTTAGGAATTATCATAGAGTACAAGGATAACATTGACTCTACATATAATTTTAAAAAGGGTATGCTTTTTCAAGCTAAAAGATTATTTTTTGATAAGTCAAATAAATACTCTCTTGTATCTAAATATGATTCTTTTAAGCAACAACAACATGAAAAATTTGAACAGCTAATAGAATACTTTGAAAACAGATATGGTTGTAGTGAATGCGGAAAATATCTACTATACAATCCTATTTTTGCAGATTTTACTAAAAATGAAAAAGACAAAATTTTACATTGCCAGTTCTTCAAGGATACTATTTCTATCCTTGATAATGCCCCAAGGCTGCATCAATATCGTGAACTTTATGATACGGATAGTGAATTCACAATTTTGTCAATGGGTAGCTTAATTGTTTCTCTCAAAAACATACAAGAGATAGCTATTGAACAGGCAATTATGAGTAATAAAAGTCAGAAAAATCAGCAAAAGCTATTACCATTTACTCTACAAGCAGTTGTAGATATAATCGACATATATCAAAGCTCTTTACCTTGGTTCATAGTTGTTGAAATGATGGTATTAGGTAAAGGATGCTCTTGCGAAGAATTTACAAAATTAGTTGCAACGGGAAGGGATACTAATGGCAGAGCACCAGATTTTGACTTTTTACCTCCTCGTTACAGTATGCGTATAACTTTAACAGCTGGTGAAGATCGGGATGATGGCTTTTGATTCTAACGTTATCTCGAAATTTTATATCTAAATTCAATATCTTTTAGTTAAATTTTAGTAACTTCCCTAAATTATGACCATTATCGTTTTTGGCAGCATCAATATAGACTTGGTAGCCACAGCACCCCGGTTACCAGTCGGTGGAGAAACCTTACTCGGAGAAAACTTTTTTCAAGTTTCGGGAGGTAAAGGAGCCAATCAAGCTGTAGCACTCGCTAGATTGGGAATTCCTGTGCAAATGGTAGGGCGTGTTGGTGCAGATAATTTTGGTGTAGAACTTGTTAACAATTTGCAAGCATCTGGTGTGCAGACAAACAATGTTTTCGTTGATGAAAATGTTAGTTCTGGAGTCGCCATTATCACCGTTAGTCAGACTGGAGAAAATCAAATCGTTGTGATTCCTGGTGCAAATGGACGCGTCAATCAGGAAGATGTGCAACGGTTATCAAACTTATTACCAGAAGCTACAGCACTACTTTTGCAATTAGAAATTCCGATTTCTGCGGTGGTTGCAGCAGCTAAAGCAGCCAGAAGCGCAAACATCAAAGTCATTCTTGACCCGGCACCTGCACAATCTGATTTACCCGCAGAACTTTATCCATTGGTAGACATTATCACACCCAATGAAGTGGAGGCTGGGCAGTTGGTGGGTTTTGCTGTGGATGGAGAGGAAACAGCCGCTCAGGCAGGTGAGATTTTATTGCAACGGGGAGTGAAATGTGCGATCGTCAAACTCGGTGCTAAGGGTGTTTTTTGTGCAACTGCCCAAGAAAAGTTTTTTGTACCTGCATTTCCAGTTGATGTAGTTGACACAGTAGCTGCTGGCGACGCTTTCAATGGCGGTTTAGCAGCGGCACTTTTTGAAGGAATGTCCTTACATCAGGCAGTTGTTTGGGGTGCAGCAGCAGGTGCTTTAGCCGCCACAAAACCAGGCGCACAAACTTCACTACCACATAGGTTGACGTTTGATGCTTTTCTCAAGGAATAAAGATGCAAGCGAGACTGAAAACTGAAATAACACTTAATTTATCATGTAGTAATAAATCCAAGTAGCGATCGCTAACATAACGTGAGTTCGGGTTAAGATTAAGCGGCAGAAAGCAAATTGCGATCGATAGCGATCGCGGGCTTCTTAGGCTGCTCCTAAGTACTATTGAGGTTGCTCTATGAAATTGATTTCTGTTTGCGTTGGACTGCCGCGTGAAGTGAGTTGGAAGAAAAAGTCTGTCACAACTAGCATTTTTAAGCAGCCCGTGAATGGAAGAGTAATGCTGCGATCGCTCAATCTAGATGGAGATCGACAGGCAGATTTGACCGTTCACGGGGGTGCCGAAAAAGCGGTTTACGCTTATCCAATGGAGCATTATACTTACTGGCGGCAGGAGTTACCAGATGAGGACTTGCCTTGGGGTGCGTTTGGCGAAAACCTAACGATTGAGGGCTTGTCGGAAACGGAAGTGAATATCGGCGATCGCTTTAGCATTGGCACGGCTGTTGTGATGGTGACGCAGCCACGGTTTCCCTGTTTCAAGCTCAATCTCAAGTTTGGGCGCGATGATATGGTTAAACGGTTTCTCAACAGCCGTTTGAGCGGCATTTACTTTTCAGTAGTCCTTGAAGGTGAAATTGGTGTAGGAGATGAGATCAAACTGGTGAGTCGGGATGAAAACAATGTCACAGTTGCCGATATTGTACAAATCTACGTGCGTGAAGCCGATGACAATTTAGTACGTCGCGCTGTTCAGGTTCCAGCTTTGGCAGATGGTTTGCGAACTTACTTCCAACAGCAAATCGAACCAGAGCATTAAGCTATGGGGTTTTGATCCTCCCCTCATCAACTATTGCTCCAATAATTTCATCCGTTGCCACCAAAGATTCAGGGGATAATAAACCACAGGTCCCCAGAGACTACTAAGAATCGCAGAAGCAAGAGCGACACGTTGATAATATGTCCAAATATCTCCGACTTGGCGTAGACTGTGCCCGCCGTGGGCATCGCCTGTAAAACTTAATTGCAACCCAAAGATAGTTTCTCCCAAAACTGCCATCACAAAGACAATTACAGCAATAGAAATAAAATCCTCTTCCATAAAGCGCTGTTTCTGGAGTAAACCAGTCAGAAGTCCCACTATACCTAAACTGAGGGCATGAGTAGGGTAAGGTGATGTCATTCCATCTTGAAGTAGCCCCAAAATTATACCTGCCAATGCTCCCGCAAACATTGTGCGCTTCACACTCCAAGCCACCACCCAAATTAATAGCCAGTTTGGTCCAATTCCCAATAATTCCATACCTGGGAGGCGGGTTGGCAACAACAATAAACATAACAGCACAGACCCAACCGTTATCATCCAACCCGTCAACTTACGTACAGCAGGATGCCAACGAGAAAGCGGCGGGATTTGGATTTTCAATTTTCGCTTTGGTGATTTTGGCTTTTTCTGTCTGCTGCCAACAAATGCAGGAATCTTCATTTTTCTGTGGATTTTATCGAAGAATTTACTTAGACTTTTGATTTTCCAAATCTTGGTTTTCTAATTTTGGATAGACTGCTACCCAATCTAGAAAACGAATTGGCGGAAAAAGCTCAACTTTTGCGATTGAGGCTGGGAGTTTCTTTAAATTCAGTGACTTGATTCGTCCTACTGCCAAGCCTGATGGGAATTTTTGACTATAAGTAGATGTGGAAACTAAATCTCCTACCTTCGCATTTGGAACTTTTTCATAAAACTCCAGCACAGCATCCGCAGAAGAATCTCCTCGCAAAACACCTTTAGCAGCCGTGCGGCTAATTGTGACACCTACTTGACTCTTGAGGTCACTGATTAACAACACGCGGCTAGTATTGGGAGTTACACTTTGCACTAAACCAACCAATCCCCCATCCGCCTTGACTACATAGCCTTCCTGAATCCCCGAATTAGCACCCCGATTCAAGGTAACTTGTTGCCACCACTGGTCAGCACTACGTCCCACCACCCGCGCTGGAATTGGCCTTGATGCCAGTGGCTCTTTTTCCACATAGCCCAATAAATTTTGTAACTTTTTCTTCTCACTTTCCAAATCTACTATACGAGTTTGCAACTCTAATACCCGCGCATCTCTGAGGCGTTCTTCTGGAGTTGGCCCTGACTGCAACATCTGCAACGGACGGGTAATTGTATAGTACGTCTCAAGCACCAACTCACCTTGAGTCTGTCGCAATATCCAAGCACTACCAGCTACTACAGCTAGCAACCCGATTTGTAATCCTTTATGATCCCACCAACGCCGTACTGTCACCATATATACCTTTGTATACTTAATAAATTAAGTTCTACCCGGATTCTATTTATATAGAACCCAAATAGAACTCAAATAGAACTCAAGTTTGAAATTTTTTCGCTACATATTACGAGAGCGAGCGCTGAAAACTCGTTCCATTTGCTTAAAGTTTTCTAACACACGACCTGTCCCCAGCACAACACAGCTTAAAGGATCGGCGGCAATGTGGGTCACGATCCCTGTTTCATGGCTAATCAGGGTATCTATGCCTTTGAGCAAAGCGCCACCACCAGCCAGCATAATACCTCTGTCAATAATGTCTGCTGCTAGTTCTGGAGGCGTGCGTTCCAATGTCCGCTTCACAGCTTCTATAATTACCGATAACGGTTCCAACATACTTTCACGGATTTCTGGGGCTTTGATTGTTACAGTTCGTGGCAGACCAGAAAGTAAGTGTAAACCCCGGACTTCCATCATGAGATCATTATCATCGTTAGTGGGATAGGCAGAACCAAGGCGAATCTTGATCTCCTCGGCAGTGCGTTCACCAATCACTAAGTTGTGCATTTTCTTGAGATACTGAACGATCGCTTCAGTTAATTCATCCCCGGCAATGCGTACTGATTCGCTGATTACCGTACCCTGAAGACTCAGCACTGCAACTTCTGTGGTGCCACCGCCGATATCAATAATCATGTTACCAGTAGGCTCAGTAACAGGTAGTCCTGCCCCAATTGCCGCTGCCACAGGTTCATCAATTAAGTAAACTTCTCTTGCTCCGGCTTGTTGAGCTGCATCCATCACAGCCCGCCTTTCTACTCCTGTGACGCCACTGGGAATGCCAATGACAATCCTCGGTAAAATCAGGGATCTACCTTCATTTACACGTTGAATAAAGCTTTTGAGCATCAGCTCAGCCACCTCGAAGTCAGCGATTACACCATCACGCAAGGGGCGGAGAGCAATCACATTTCCAGGCGTCCGACCGAGCATTTTCTTGGCTTCTTCTCCTACAGCCAAGGCTACCTTTTCATTTTGATCGATAGCAACCACTGAAGGTTCTTGCAGTACTATACCTTTACCAGATACATAAACAAGGGTATTAGCGGTACCGAGGTCGATACCCATATCCCACGATGTGCGAAAGTTCCTGAAAAGACCCACGCGTCTCTAAGCCCCCTAAGCGCTAGTTTTTGACTACAACAGTATGAGTTAATAGTGTTATATGCTATTCGTTTGTATCCTGAGTCCAGTAAACTAGACTATATTTTTATATAATTCCCAGCAATATTTACTATGTCTCAGGCATCTATTTTTTGATATTCTCTGGTTGGGTTAGTATATCAGTATACTTTTATGTGTTTCTCCAAGTAGTATGTATAATTTTTCAATTCAACTATATTGTTAACTGTTTAACACATTATTTTCAATAGTTTGACAATTCGCTATGATGAGAGTCTAGACTAATAAGTACGCTTGTACTAAAAGGTAACGCACATGAGTATCAATGTTGTCACCCTCGTTGGTCGCGTAGGCGGCGACCCAGAAATGAAGTATTACGAGTCTGGTAAAGTTGTGTGTAAGCTAACACTAGCTGTCGATCGCCGCTCACGTAACAATGATAAACCCGACTGGTTTAATTTAGAATTGTGGGATAAGACAGCTGAGATCGCAGGTAATTATGTGCGTAAAGGGAGCCTAATCGGAGTTAAAGGCTCATTGAAGTTTAACAGCTGGAACGATCGCCAAACAGGAATACTGCGTTCTTCACCATTTATTCGAGTAGACCAATTAGATTTATTAGGCTCTAAGCGTGATGGCGAAGGGGGCGGAGATTTTTCGCCAGAGAATTTCTAATTCGTCATTAGTCATCTGTCATTAGTCCTTTGTCCTAACTAATGACTAATGACTAATGACTAATGACTAATGACTAATGACTAATAACTAATTTGCAACGTCACCGATGCTTCTACTTGCTGTTCACCACCAATGACAGGGGTGGAAGCATCAGCTTGTAGAGCTGATTTGGCTTCCTCAGCACGGAATAACACAGGTGGTCGGGGTGGACTAGCATTATTAACTTGAATGCTTACCACTTCTTTGGGTGTGAAACCTAAAGCACCGAAAACAGCATTGGCTTGCTGCCTAGCATCTTGGGTAGCTTCTGCTAATGCTTGGTTTTGTGCTTTAGCGATCGCTTCATCATTCGCAACAAAACTAATACTATCAATTTGTGTTGCACCCACTTTCACTGCGCCATCTAATAATGTGCCAGTTTGTTCAATGGGAATACGAAAACTCACGGTGTTATTGGCAGCATAGCCCGTAATCCGCTGTACATTATTGGTGTAGCTATAAACTGGGTTAAGTCGGATACCAGTAGTTTGTAATTTGTCAACATTTTGGTTTTTCAGGAACGCAACCACAGCCGACGACCTGCGGGCGGCTTCTTGCTGTACTTCCTGTGCAGTTTTACCCTGGATTTCCACTCCTAAACTAACTTGGGCTATGGTTGTGGGAATTGCTTCCATGCCGCGACCATTAACAGTCAGAGTTCGCCACAATTTCTCCTTTTCTTGTGCCAATGCCGGCAGTGTAAAAGTTGTACATAAAAGCAAAGTTAAAGACAGTATTTTCCACAAATTTCCAGATGGAAACGCAGAACCGGGTAAAGCGGCTCTAGTCATAAGATTTGCACTCCTCACAACAGATGTTTTTAATAAGCGTATGTAGCAATCCTTTGGTGACCGTTGAAAGACAACAGCCACCACAAGTTTTTCATAATTCAAATGCGATCGCTAGATACGATTTGTATGTTTATACTTTGACACCGCCAGAATCAAAAGCGGGAATGGTTACATTTTTGGAAACTAAAAAAATTACACTTATATTTTTGGAGATTTGGGTATGGCGTATTGGCTGCTGAAAACTGAACCAGAAAATTATTCCTACTTCGATTTGGAACGGGACGGCAGTACAATTTGGGATGGAGTCAACAATCCTCTAGCGCTCAAACATATACGTACCATGCTAGTTGGTGACTTGGCGTTGATTTATCACACAGGCAAAGAACGACAAGTTATAGGTGTAGCAGAAATAATTAGTCAACCTTATATCGATCCAGCACTCAACGATCGCAAACGGGTAGTTGTGGATGTGCGGGCACTACGAAGAGTACAGCAACCCGTCACCTTAGCCCAAATCAAGCAGGATGAAAAATTTACAGACTTTGACTTGCTCCGGCTTCCTAGACTGTCTGTAGTCCCGGTTTCTCAAGTCTATTGGCAGCGCTTGATGGATTTACTGGGGACTAGGGATTGGGGACTAGGGATTGGGGATTAGGGACTGGGGATTGGGGATTGGGGATGAGGGGGATGAGGGGGATGAGGAAGTATTTGAACTTCGTTAACGAGTTATAAATGAGCCTTTGAACTCCATTAATGAGCCTTTGAACTCCATTAATGAGCCTTTGAACTCCATTAACGAGTCTTTGAACTAAATGAACAAAATTCTAACTCTCCCTCATCCCCCTCATCTCCCTCATCCTCCTCATCCCCAGTCCCCAGTCCCCAATCCCCAATCCCTGCCAATATCATCTCCATAGACAGATGTTTCTCAGAAACGCGTCAAAATCAAAGAGAAGGATTTTCACAGAACCCAATGCATTTGTTAAATCCAATCAGCTTCTCTTTTCCTCTGCTGGCTAGCGCAACAGAAGCCGCAGACAGTTCAATGGTAGTAGCAGCAGTGCTACTGAGCTTAGTTGTCATTTACCTCGCCAGCAAAGTTGGTGGGGAGTTATCAAACCAAATAGGTTTGCCGCCAGTCTTGGGCGAACTTGTAGGTGGCGTAGTAGTAGGAATCTCTGTTTTGCATCTTTTGGTGTTTCCAGAAGGTGGCACAGACAGTTCTAACTCTTTGATTATGACCTTCCTGCAAACTACAGCTGGTTTATCTCCCGAAGCCACTCCAGCGGTGTTTGCAGCACAGTCCGAGGTCGTTTCCGTTTTGGCAGAATTGGGCGTGATCATCCTGCTGTTTGAAATCGGTTTGGAGTCGAACTTAAAAGACTTAATGGCAGTGGGTATCCAAGCCACCGTCGTTGCAGTGGTGGGGGTAGCAGTACCCTTTGCCGCTGGTACTGTGGGACTGATGACTTTATTTGGTATCGGTGCTGTCCCGGCAATTTTTGCGGGGGCGGCTTTGACTGCTACTAGTATTGGCATTACTTCCAAAGTCCTATCAGAACTGGGGCGACTCAATTCTAAAGAAGGGCAGATTATTCTGGGTGCTGCCGTGATTGACGATGTTCTGGGAATCATCGTCTTAGCAGTGGTTGCCAGTTTAGCTAAAGATGGTGTGGTGGATGTCAGCAAAGTCATTTATTTGATTATCAGTGCCACTGGTTTTATTTTGGGAGCAATCTTGCTAGGCAATGTTTTCAATAAATCCTTTGTGGCGATCGCTGATAAACTCAAAACACGCGGTGGATTGGTAATACCAGCATTCATCTTCGCCTTTGCTATGGCATACCTGGCCGCCGTCATCCACTTAGAAGCAATTCTGGGAGCTTTTGCCGCCGGTTTAGTCCTAGAAGAGACAGATAAGCGCAAAGAACTGCAAAAGCAAGTCTGTCCTATCGCCGATATGCTAGTGCCAATTTTCTTTGTCACTGTTGGCGCAAAAACCGATTTGGGAGTCTTAAACCCAGCGATTCCCGATAATCGTGAAGGTTTAATTATGGCAACTTTCCTGATTACAGTAGCCATTCTCGGTAAAGTGATCACAGGCTTAAGCGTGTTTGGTCAACCGGGAATCAACCGTTTAGCGATCGGTGTGGGGATGATTCCTAGAGGCGAAGTCGGGTTAGTATTTGCTGGTGTCGGCGCTGCTAGCGGCGCTCTCTCAAAACCACTAGGGGCAGCAATCATCATGATGGTTATTTTAACCACCTTTTTAGCTCCTCCCTTGTTACGATTTGTATTTCCAGAACCAAAAACCTTGGATGCAGGCTCAGAGCAACTAATTTTAGACGGTGCTTCTAGAACATCGTTGGTAATCGAACCACCCCAATCGAAGGTATCAGCGTCAGAAGTAACTCCAGAATCTGGGGATAGTTAATCACTGGGGTATGGGGCATGGGAAGAGGACAAGGGGACACGGGAACACGGAGATCATATTTGATCGTTTCTTTGCGTCACCACGTCCCTTTTCTCTTTGTCTCCCTCATCTCCCTCATCTCCCCCTGCTCCCCATCCCCGCGTCTCCCTCTTCAGGGTGGAAACTTCTCTCCCCAAATCTCCGTCCCGTGTGATTATAAAATTGTCGTTTGTTTGGAATTTCTACTAGTATTCGGAATGTTATTGATTTCCAGTTTTCCCCTGCTCCTCATACCAATTTGCACCCAGAAACGTAATTTATAAATTTCTCTTGCCTACTCCCCGAAAGTGAAAGTTACGATTTAGAAAGCAGATTGGTATCAGCCTTAATTTGAAGATTTTTCAACTAATTGGGGAGTAACACCCATAAACAAAGCTAGATCAACTGACAGTAGTGGGAATTATTTACTCAGTGCATCAATGGCAACAAACAACAAAAAGTTATCTGTAAAGAATTATCAGTTATCAGCGATCTAGCTTTTTTGGGAGTCAGAGTCCCCCACCTCAAAAGGTGGAATCCTTCACGCTGGAGCTAAATTCCCGATATGAAACCTAGTAACTCTTAACTGATAATTGATATTAATTTTAGTGTGCCTTTATACCAGCTTAACAATGAAAAAAGGCATCAAAGCTCAAGTTTAGGTGGTGACTGTGTGATGATTTAGCAATGAATTCAGATATTGACCGAAGCAGTGCTGAGCAATGAATCCAAGTATTAAGTAAAATAAACCACGTTAAAAATACTCATTGAACGGCAATTTGATCTGGGAGTTACACGAGAACGAGAAGTCAGAAGCTTCAGCTTTTTTAGATCTGAACTTTGGCAACTCACCACTACTGAAGGCTCCCATGAATGTGAATTAGGAGAAAGGACTGTGAAATTACACTGGTTACTACCCAGCACTATTGGAACGATCTTGATGCTATGGTCGCCGGCAATGGCCGCGAGACTAGAGTCTTGGCGTTTTGATGCCAATCAAAACAGGCTGGAAATTAATACTGTGGGGGATGTTCAACCCCAAGCACAACTAATTTTCAACCCGACTCGGTTGGTAATTGATTTGCCAGGAACGACATTTGGGCGTCCCCAAGTCACCCAACAAGTAGGTAATGGTATTCGCTATATCCGTGTTGGGCAGTTTGACACAGAAACAACGCGTATAGTCGTCGAATTGACTCCTGGTTATACTTTAGACCCCAAGAAAGTGCAATTTGTGGGCACAACTGGCGATCGCTGGACAGTGCAATTACCTAGACCAGAAGTTGATAAAGCAGCATCTCCTCCGAGAAATGTTTACAGTGTAGTCACCCCAGACTCTAGTCCTCAACCTGATATTCCCAGGGTTGCCACCACTCCCAGGGCGGCGACTCAAATTGAGAGCTTACAAGTAACAGGTGATGGGTTTTTCATCCGCACCAGTGGAGCTAATCCTCCAATTCAGGTAGTTCGCAGCCGCGATCGCGCTACCATCTTCATGGATATCTCTGGCGCATCTCTATCACCACGGCTGATACAGCAAAATAATCAGCCCGTTAACAAACATGGCGTTAGCCGTGTTGAATTCACTCAACTCCGAACTCAACCCCCTGGTGTTCGTTTAACTTTGCGGGTAAATAAAAATAGCCCAGACTGGCGAGCAAGCACGAGTGGCACCAGTGGTTTGGTAGTTCTGCCTACTCGTGTTGTCACATTACCTGAAGGTAATAATTCTGACAACCAGTCAGAAGCTGTTTCTTTTCCTAGCAGACCATTGGCTAACAACTCGCCAGCCACAATTGAGTCAGTAGAACTGGCTGATAATGGTACACAACTACTGATTAGAGCTGACCAAACTCTATCTGCTACAGGAGTCTGGGATAGAACCTCTGGTTTGTTCCGTGTCACAATTCCCAATGCTAAGTTAGCTCCCAGAGTCACAGGCCCCACGTTTGCTGCCAATAGCCTGATTCTCAGGGTACGTCTGCAACCGCAAGAACCCAACACAGTTGTTGTCTTAGTTCAACCAGCAGCGGGAGTCCAACTTGGGCAACCAAATCGAATCAGTGACCAGCTTTTAGCTGTACCGATACAAGGCTCTCGTCGAGTTGTCACACTTCCTGGAAGACCCCCCTATGCTATACCTCCGTTACCACCGATAAACCGAGGCCCATTCCCAGACCCAAATAATCCCAATCCCCAACGTCCAACACAACCACAACGCCGAGTTAGCAATGGACGACTAGTAGTCATTATTGACCCCGGACACGGTGGTAAAGATTCTGGAGCAATTGGCATTGGAGGTACACGGGAAAAGGATGTTATCTTGCCTATCGGTAGAAGAGTGGCAGAGATTTTGCAGCAAAATGGCGTACAAGTAGTTATGACTAGGGATTCTGACTATTTTGTTACCCTTCCAGGACGAGTACAATTAGCAGAGCGAGCGAATGCTGATGTGTTTGTTAGCATCCATGCTAATGCAGTAGGGCCTGGTCGTTCGGATGTTAATGGCTTAGAAGTCTATTATTACGACAGCGGTTTGAGTCTAGCTCGTGTTGTCCGCAGTAGCATTCTTCAAAGTATTGGTACTCTCAAAGACAGGGGAGTACGGCGAGCCAGATTTTATGTCCTGAGAAAAAGTTCTATGCCCTCCATTCTGGTGGAAACGGGTTATATGACTGGTCGAGAGGATATGCCTAGACTCAGAACCTCAGCTTACCAAAATCAAATGGCAGAAGGGATCGCTCGCGGCATTCTTCAGTACCTCAAGAGAAGATAAGTAATTTTGTCTAAATTGTTGGGTAAATACATTTAAATGATTACTAAATTTATACAATTTAATAGTGATTATGATCGGGGTATTGCTGGTGTTGAGAACAAATTGGTCTCACATGGACTCATTACCATCTCAAACTCCCAACTGCATAATTCTAATTACTGACCTGTAGGTAAAAAACTACTTATTTATTCTCCTGCTTTACCTAACCGCTAGCCAATGCTGGAGGGTTACGTAAAAAATTTAGGTATTCTTGCGGCGGGACAAGAGTCGCTTGTTTGTTATTGTCATCTGATGCTTTCTACGTCTAATTTATATTGGCTAATGGCATGGCAAAATCAGATGAGCGTGCTATATTTTACGCCATTAGCTGTGTTTGAATAACAGCGCAAAACTCAAATGTAGGCGGTGACGGTGTGAGGATTTGCCAATATGTTGAGATTTTGACGGCTCCCATGAATGTGAATCAGGAGAAAGGACTGTGAAATTACGCTGGTTACTACCCAGTACTATTGGAACTATCTTCATGCTGTCGTCGCCGGCAATGGCCGCGAGACTCGAATCTTGGCGCTTTGATGCCAATCAAAACAAACTGGAAATTAATACTTTGGGAAATGTCCAACCCCAAGCACAGTTAATTTT
This sequence comes from Nostoc sp. FACHB-973, assembly GCF_014698115.1. Taxonomy (GTDB): domain Bacteria; phylum Cyanobacteriota; class Cyanobacteriia; order Cyanobacteriales; family Nostocaceae; genus Nostoc; species Nostoc muscorum. The sequence continues at coordinate 47,757 of NZ_JACJSJ010000028.1, read as the reverse complement.
CAACCCGACTCGACTGGTAATTGATTTGCCAGGAACGACATTTGGGCGTCCGCAGCTAACCGAACAAGTAGGTGGTGCAATTCGTGCTATCCGCATCGGGCAGTTTGACGAACAAACAACACGCATAGTCGTCGAACTGACGCCTGGTTATACTTTAGACCCCAAAGGAGTACAATTTAGAGGTACAACTGGCGATCGCTGGATAGTGCAATTACCTACGCCACAAGCCGAAAATCTACCTTCAAGAAATACTCAAGAGCAACAAATAGCCACAGAAACTTCACCGAGAACATCTACACCAACGTTCTCCCCTAGAAATATTTATAATGTGGTGACAACTGGCTCTAATCCATATAACAAGCCAACAGTTGTCGCCAGACTTACTCAAATTGAAAACTTACGAATCACAGGCGATGGCTTTTTCGTCACCACTAGTGGCGGTAATCCTCAGATTCAAGTTAATCGTAGCAGCGATCGCCAGAAAATTAACATCGACATCGCTGGCGCGACTCTCTCACCAAATCTAGAACAGCGAGATTTGCCAATTAATCGCTACGGAGTTAGCCGCATCCAGTTCTCCCAACTGGAAAGTAGTCCATCTGTTGTTCGCATGACCTTACAGGTGGACAAAAATGCTTCTGACTGGCGGGCAACTACCAGTAGTGTTGGTGGTTTCGTGCTTCTCCCCAGTCGTGGTATTGCCCAGTTACCAGGCAATAATACTCCACGCCCCGTACCATATGCGAACAATTCACCAGCCACCATTGAGTCTGTGGAACTAGCCGGCAATGGCACACAACTATTAATTAGAGCCGACCAAACTTTATCTGCCATAGGAGGCTGGGATAGAACGTCTGGCCTATTCCGCATCACCATCAACAATGCTCGATTAGCTCCTAAAGTTAAAGGACCTACTTTTAATCCTAATAGTCCTATCCTCCGGGTTCGCCTGCAACCACAAGCAGAAAATACTGTCACCGTCTTAATTCAACCAGCAGCGGGAGTAAAAATTGGCGAACTCAACCAGGTTGGTGACCAACTTTTGGCTTTAGAATTACAACGCTCTGGTAACATCACACCCCCCATTCTTTTACCTCCCCTACCATCACCAAACCAAGGTCAACTCCCCAGCCCCACAGATAATCCTCGTCCTACATACCAGCCACAGCCACGCCCCCCAGTTCCTAGAGGAAAATTGCTGGTGGTTATTGACCCAGGACACGGTGGTAAAGACTCAGGTGCCCCTGGTTTGGGCGGACTGTTAGAAAAGGATGTAATCTTGCCTATTGGTAAAAGGGTAGCAGCGATTTTAGAGCAAAATGGTGTACAAGCAGTATTAACAAGGGACGCAGACTTTTTCGTTGAACTTCAGGGACGGGTAGACATCGCTGAGCGAGTTAATGCGACTTTGTTTGTCAGCATTCACGCCAATTCAGTTGATAATCGTCCTAGTGTCAATGGCTTAGAAGTCTACTATTACGACAGCGGTTATGCTCTAGCTGAAGTAGTTCGTAATAGCATTCTGCAAAATATCCCTACCATTAAAGACCGAGGAACCCGTAAAGCTAGATTTTACGTTCTCAGGAAAAGCTCTATGCCCTCGATTTTAGTGGAAACAGGTTATATGACTGGTAACGAGGATAATCCCAGATTAGCAACACCAGAATATCAAAATCGGATGGCAGAAGCGATCGCTCGTGGGATCCTCAAATACTTACAGCGGTAGTATAACAGAATTCAGAATTCAGAATAACTATATATCCTGCTTTTGCGTGCAGAATTTAGTGGTAAATTTGTAAATTGTCTGCTAGATTCTGTATTTTATATCCAAAAACCTAAATCAATATCTGCCTGTGTATTCATCTTCCATTTTTGAAGAAAATCTTGACGATTTTTCTAATCAAGAACCCCAACGCGCCCCAATTGGTATCTTTGATAGTGGTGTGGGAGGATTGACAGTACTGCGACAACTATATCGCCAACTTCCGAATGAATCAATTGTTTATTTTGGGGATACAGCTCGGCTTCCTTACGGAATTCGTTCACAAGCAGAAATTTTACAATTTACCCGTGAAATCCTCACCTGGCTACAACAGCAGCAGGTAAAAATGGTGATTATGGCTTGTAACACCAGTTCTGCCCTAGCGTTAGAAACTGTGCGTCAAGAATTTAGCGTACCCATACTAGGAGTAATCCTACCAGGGGCAAGGGCAGCAGTCCAGATGGGAAAGCGCATCGGTGTAATTGCCACTCCCGCCACAGCTAAGAGTAATGCTTATAAGCACGCCATACTCGAAATTAATCCCAATGTCCAAGTATGGCAAGTTGGATGTCCAGAGTTTGTGCCACTGATTGAGCAAAACCGCATTCACGACCCTTACACAGCCCAAGTAGCACGAGGCTATTTAGAACCTTTATTAGAGCAGGAAATTGATACCTTAGTCCACGGCTGTACTCATTATCCGCTGCTCACACCAGTATTGCGATCGCTCGTCCCCTCTCAAGTCCAGCTCGTTGACCCAGCTGTTCATGTTGTCGTAGCTTGTGCCCAAGAACTAGACTTACTAGGCTTAAGAAATACCCACCCACCACTACCAACTCGCTTTGCCGTTAGTGGTTGTCCACAACAGTTTTCCCAATCCGGAGTTCACTGGCTAGGCCATACACCCCTGGTTGAACAGGTTTGCTTCACTGATATCGCTATTTCCCAACTCCAATAAAATTAATTTGTCATTGGTCAATAGTCATTTGTCATTTGCAAATCACCAATGACCAATGACTATTGACTATTGACTATTGACCGCTTCAGTCACCTTTGTCCTGATTGATATCTCCTGCTCATGTTTTTCTTTACCAGATGAAGCAAAACTTGCCGGAGCAGCCTTTGTACCCGTCCGCTTTGCTAGTGCTAATAACAGGTAGACTGTGAACAAATATCCAGACGCTAAAATAAAAATCATCATAGGCACACTTCCGTAAATCATTGTTCTACTAGCACCCTTGGTAAGCAATACAAAATTTCATGAAATTAGTAGAACTTCAGCCAACCAAGTACGTTCTTGATGACTGTAGTTTGCTATAGTGAATCTACCTATAGAGATCAGATTCTCTACGGACAAATAATTTATTATCTAATGCAAGTTTTTGCAGACCATAAATCCCACAGCAGCTCAGTTGCCAAAAGACAACCTAATACTGCAATTCTCAGCGGTCTACTCGATCTGCGTTATTTTTGCTCAACACTACTGTGACAGGATTAACCCTTGCGCTCAACGTCAGCTAAAAAAGTGTACCTTTGAGCCAACAGAGTCATAAAGAAGAACTTTAAGACCTAGTTGACCTTAGCCTACCCTTAGCTACGTTTGTTTAGCGTCTCGCAGAGAAGGAGCGTCACCCGAAGGGCTTCCCATAGGGGTATTGCATAGCTCCAAACTAGGAGTTTCGCATATCGTCGGAGAAATCAAAGGAGTTATTCCCTCAATGTCACCAGCGAATAGTTATTTTATACACACAACTACCATTTCAGTAAAATCAACTAGCAGGTGACCTACTTTTGGTGTGTGAGTATCTGAAAAATTTAAAATTCCTATATTTTAGCGTAACACAACAGCCTTGAATTTTAAGCCCACTCGTCTGCTAAATTTCAAATTTTTTCAAGAGCTACACTTCAAGCTGAAAAAAAATTTAGTCTTACATGATTGAATCTAATACACTTTTTCTCATTATTGTAAATAAGCAATAATACTTAATCTGTTGTTTTATCTGTAGGGGACTATGTACAAATACGGCAAGTGGATACCCTGATATCTTGCACCAAGTGCTTGATTTCAATTTTTCTGGAATGAGCACTGATAAAGCCTTATTTTTATCTTTTAGACAGTGGCCCACACTTAAAGAAAATTTTACAAGACTTCAGTAACACGATCTTCAGTGAACACTTTTCCCATATCTCAGAAATATATTAAGATTAAGCATAATTGCTTATTGACAAAAACTGTATTAGCTAAGATTTCCTCCAGTAGATTTTATGAGTATGGGATTACTGATGAAAACTTTGCGCTGGCACAGGGTTATCTTAAAATGAGTAAAGGATATGTAAACTTTCGTAACCTAAGTCAGAGTCCGCCCATCCATGACCCCAGCCACCTCCCTGTTTACCCCTGTGGAAGCAGACCTGCGACAACTAGCAGATAACCTCAAACAGCTAGTTGGAAATCGCCACCCCATTTTGTTTGCAGCAGCCGAACATTTATTCGGAGCTGGGGGAAAGCGTATCAGGCCAGCAATTGTCTTGCTAATATCGCGGGCAACAATGTTAGAGCAAGAAATCACCCCGCGTCATCGCCGCTTAGCTGAGATTACCGAAATGATTCATACAGCAAGCTTGGTACACGATGATGTGGTAGATGAATCAGACGTGCGGCGAGGCGTTGCCACCGTTCATAGTTTGTTTGGTAACCGCATTGCCATATTAGCAGGAGATTTTCTCTTTGCCCAATCTTCATGGTATTTAGCAAACTTAGACAATTTGGAGGTGGTGAAACTGCTCTCAGAAGTGATTATGGATCTAGCTACTGGGGAGATTCAGCAGGGATTGAATCGTTTTGATGCTGGTATCTCTATTGAAACTTACCTCCAAAAGAGTTATTACAAAACAGCTTCGTTAATTGCTAATAGTTCCAAAGCCGCTGGGTTACTCAGTGAAGTGTCTCGAGAAACTGTTGAGCATCTGTATAGCTATGGTCGTGACCTTGGCATAGCATTTCAAATTGTTGATGACATTCTAGATTTCACCAGTACAACAGATACCTTGGGTAAACCAGTGGCATCGGATCTTAAAAGTGGTAATCTGACTGCACCGGTTTTATTTGCTTTAGCGGAAAAACCATACTTGGAAGTGCTGATTGAAAGAGAATTTGCTCAAGAAGGGGATTTAGAGCAAGCATTAGCACTGATTCAAGATAGCCAGGGTATACAGCAAGCGCGAGAATTAGCTGCTCATCATACTAAATTGGCAATTGAACATCTTGCAGTTCTGCCGCCGTCAGAGTCCCAGCAGGCATTGATTAACATAGCTGACTATGCACTGAGTCGGCTTTATTAAAAACGAATTTTAGATTTTAAATTTTGCCAAAAGTTGAGCCAGTCGCTTAGGCGCGTTTTCCGACTTGTGCGAACGTGCCAGTTGCGTAAGTTCTGCCTCAGTCAAACCTGCACAACTATTCTTGGGTGGGTATTTCTGGCTCAACAGAAGCTAAACACAAAAATTGAAAATTGTTCAGTGGTAACTGTTTTTTAATCAATTGTTAGATATTGCACAGAGTTGAAAATACTAACCGTAGGTTGGGTTTATCCTGTGAGAACCGAAAAAATCAGAAATGTTGGGTTACCTTGCGGGATCTTGCTAGGTTCCTCAACCCAACCTACGACTACTAAACAAAAAATTGAAAATTGTTCATTAGTAACTGTTTTTTAATCGATTCTAGATATTGCAGAGAGTTAAAATCTGACCTTGTATTTTAGAAGAAGCTAAACAAAAAATTGAGAATTGTTCACTGCTAACTGTTTTTTAATCGATTCTAGACATTGCAAAGCGATAAGGGAAAAAATGGTTTCCCGATTGAGCAAATTTTTGCAGACAGATTGGAAATTGAAAATTTTTTAGAAAATTATGAGCGCCAATTTTTGGCGCTCATAAGTTTTAAAGACAGATATTGGCTTGTATCGAAAAAATCTCAGAGTCAAAATTATTCTATGCAATATCAGGGGGTATGTGTTTCGGCGATCGCATCTGTCGCAGCTTTTGTTGCATGAGTTTTTCTAACTCAGTTCGCCGGACTTCAAAGGTATGAGTGGTCTGACCCGGCGTTTCCAAAAAAACGATACTATCTACGGGTTCCAATGCCACCAATTGAAACAAAATATGGGTGACGGGAACAATTTTAGTTAGCATTTGAGGGTCAAGCCCAGCAGTGGAAATTAGGGAGACATCCTGTATGGTAGGGAAAGCGTAAACCACTCGCTTTTCCAATCCTGGATTAGTACGATTGCTCAGTGTAGTTAAAACCCAGTTGCCCTCCGAACTTTGGAGAATATAGTACTGGGAGTAACGTAATTTTTGAGCGATCGCTCTCAGGGAAGGAGCAATTGCTGAAATTAGATTTGGTGTTATACCATCGCGGGGTGCATTGTCAATCAGCAATTGAATTTGTGCTTCTAAATCCATAATGACTTGTATACGGCTCCTGGGTAATGGCAATAACATCTACAAAATGTGAACAATCCCATTAAATTTGGGAATAATAACATCAGGCACATCTTCAACGTAGGATTGGTCTGCATTTAGCTTATAAGCAAAACTCAAAAAGCCAACACCCACGGTCGTACAGGTTGTATTTAAATACCTTAAGGTCTTTTGAAAACCGAGACTATGAATTCAGCCGCAACCGCAACTATTCCATCTGCAACTTTTCTGGGAGAAAATTCTATTGGTGTGGAGGCGATCTTTCAACTCCTGTCCAGGGAGTTCCAGCAATCAACCAAAGCTTCGGAACAAAATTGTCACGATGTGGCAAGACGAATTACCAACGAAGTCTATCGGATTTGCAGTGAAAGCAAACGAATCCAAGCTTCCGGAACTGTGGAAAGCTCGGCACTCACCCTCGCCCGACATCGGCTGCAACAGTGTCTCAGGTACTATCAGTTGGGTTCAAATCGGGGCAGGGTAGAATTACACAGTACTTTGAGCGCTATTATTTATCGTTACATTAATCCTCCTCAGAAGCAATTGAGCTATCAAGGGCGGCTGACTATAATTGAAGATTTTCTACAAAGTTTTTATCTGGAAGCATTGAACGCTTTCCGGCGAGAAAATCAACTCGGTGCCACTTATCGGCCACAAACGCTTCTGGAATTGTCTGAGTACATGGCATTTACCGAGCGCTATGGTAAGCGGCGAATTCCCTTACCAGGCCGTCAGCAGCAGCTAATTATCCTGCGAGCGCAAACTTTCTCCCAACAGCAACCCCCCGAAACCAGCGTAGATATAGAACAAGCCGCAGAAGGCAGCAATAGTGAAGCCGACGGTTGGGAAGAACCAGCCATTCAGCAATTGCGCTCCACAATGGCAACCCAAACAGAACCGGAACCTGAAGAAGACACCTTGCGTTCTGTTGTGATTACCGAATTAATGAATTATCTCGAACAACGGCAACAATCTGACTGTGCTGATTACTTTTCGCTTCGTCTTCAAGATCTATCAGCACAAGAAATTGAATCGGTTTTGGGCTTAACCTCTCGTCAGAGAGATTACTTACAGCAGCGCTTCAAGTATCATCTTATTCGATTCGCCTTGTTGCACCGTTGGGAATTAGTTCACGAATGGCTAGAAGCTTCATTGCATACCAACTTGGGCTTAACTCCCCAGCAATGGCAAGCATACACAACGCAGTTGGACGATAAACAGCGGTCTTTACTAGAGTTGAAGCAACAAGGACAAGCCGATGAAAAAATAGCTAAAACTTTAGGGCTGTCAATGGCACAACTACAGAAACGCTGGTTTAAGATTCTGGAACAAGCTTGGGAAATTCGTAACTCATTAGTGTCCGGATCAGGTGCATCTACTCATGAATAGTGACTCAGAATCCTTACAAAACGAGTGTCTCTATTGGTTATTGACAGGCAATGTCAAAAACGATGAGTATCCCTCGTTAGAATGTGAGGAAAATGACGGGGTAAAAAACCTCTTGAAGGAAGCCACTAGTTCAAAAAACAGTGAGCCAAAATTGAGAGGAACGCCCCAAACCCTTCAACTGGGAGAAATTCCTACTGTGCAAGATCGTTTCCAAGCCATCCTTAAGCGTCGGTTACAAATCCAAATCCAAGATCAGCCACCGTTGTTTCCCTGGGAAACACAATTAACCGACTATCCCGACTTTGTTGATGAGCCATCAATGACACTCGTTCCTACCTGGGGATGGATGGCACAGCAGTCAAAGCTGAATCTGCCGATTCCCCTGCCAGAAAGAGTTTTCCGGCAATTGCTAGAACAGTGTCAGGCGTTGGTTACATCTTCAGTGCCACTGGGGGCAAAATTAGTTCAAGTGGTGGAGAACTTTTTCCCCAACGAATCTCAGGCACTAAATGACATAGCTGGACTGGTGCTAAGAAGCACCTATCGTTCTGTGAATACTCTGGACAAAATGCCTGATATTCAGAACGATTATTCAGATTTACAACCCCGGCAACAGATGGCTTTGTCATTGCTGGCGGCTAAACAATTGCTGGAAAATCTGACTCTACCACTTTCAGCGACTAGTCCAGTGGTAGAAAGACAATGGCTAACCAGTGTCGGTACTTTAAACATTAAAGTAGAGTACCAATCTCTAGGTAAACTTACGAAGTTACTTGTTCAAGCTGATTTACCGGTTAAAGGAACTTTGACATTGCGAGGAAGTGGCACCTTAGCAATGACAACATCTTCGAGTTCCGGATACCTAAGTGTAGATTTAGGCTGCGAGCAACTTAACCCAATTTATACCCTGGAAGTTGAGTTTCCAGAAATAGACGAACAACCTTTGTTGTTTGTGATTAATCCCACAATGTAGTCTAAATTACTACCGCTAGCACACTGCGTCAATGAATGCCGATATATATTTAAGATAACTTTTCCCCTAGCTGGTGCTTTGGGGCTTTGTTTCTCTTTCAAGACTACTAGAAACAGGGTGCTTACTTCATGTAGGTTGCCAAATCTTAGGCATGTGTAAACTCAACCCGTAACCAATACTGTTCGGTTAAGGCAAGAGACGCGATAAATCGCCGTCTCTACAATAACCAGTCCTTCGTCTTGACGGCGATTTATCGCGTCTTTGTGATCTAGAATTTTGATCGCTATTAATTTTCCACTTATAGATACTTAAAAACAGGATAAGAAAACTTTCCCAACGGGAATACTTAATAGTAGGGCGGCCAGTTCCGTCGTTAGTATTGTTTCCGTGGGAGCTACACCTTGTTTAACTTATCCAGGATGAATCGGTTTTGGCGTCTCCCTACAGGTAATTTCAGGCAGCAAAATACACAGGGTTCGCCTTTGACAGAAGTGGAAAATTCAATTTCCTTACGGGTGCTGGTGCTAGCGTTGGTTATTTTGGGAATTGTGGCGACAGATATCGCTGCGGAGACTTCATTCAGTATTTGGGCGTTACCCCTGAGTGTAGTGGGTGCGATTTGGAGTTACTATCGTCGCGGCGATCGCAATGTTGCTGTAAAGTTCTGCATCGCTATCGGAATGTTAATAGCGCTGGGTACTTTCTTTGGGCGGTTAGTAACAGAGTTGAATGATACGCGGTTGGGTTTGGCAGAGTTATTAATTCAACTACAGGTGTTGCACAGCTTTGATACACCCCGCCGCAAAAATTTGGGTTATTCGATTGTCATCGGATTGATTTTATTGGGTGTGGCTGCAACGCTGAGTCAGACTTTAGCATTTGCACCTGTGTTGCTGTTATTTTTAGCGATCGCTCTCCCAACGTTAATATTAGATTATCGCTCACGCTTGGGTTTGCAGCCATTAAAAACACAAAAAGAAAACACCCCAAAAGAGAAATTCTCAAGTTTAAATTTTAAATTTTTAATTGTTAACTTTTTTGTAATTGTCGGTCTCGGACTGGCAATTTTTGCTGTTTTACCCAGGTTACCTGGCTACCAATTACGTACTTTTCCTGTAAGTCCTCCAATTGATATCAAAGGCAATTTTACAGGACGTGGCATTATCAATCGCGGTTATGTCCGCGAAGGTAATGGTAATAATCAAGGTGATGGTACAGGACAGAATAAAACTGGGCAACCAGGAAAAGTAGATAATAATTTTTACTACGGTTTCAATAGCGAAATTAACCAAAACCTGCGGGGTGAGATGAAACCCAAGGTTGTGATGCGAGTGCGATCGCAAGCTGAGGGTTTTTGGCGAGTTTTGGGATTTGACCGTTATACAGGTAAAGGATGGGAAGTTTCTCGTAAAGAAGATGTTACCACCATCAGGCGATCGCCTTGGTCTTACGAAATTTTTATTCCCCCACCTCTGATTACTGGTAAAACTCAAGAAGTAGTACAAACTTATACAGTGGTGTCGGATTTGCCGAATTTAATTCCAGCAATGGCTAATCCCAAGGAGATTTACTTTCCCACACCAATGATCGCAGTTGATAAAGAAGACGGGTTGCGATCGCCTGTGGAATTATCAGAAGGTGTGACTTATACAGTAGTTTCCGAAGTACCATACCGCGATCGGACTTTGTTAGGTCAAACTTCTACTAAATATCCCCAAGATATTAAAAAGCATTATCTCCAAATCCCGCCCGAAATTGCCGAAAAAGTCCGGCAACGCACCGAAGAAATCCTCGCCAAGTACAATCAAAACCGGGTAGCAAAGTCTTCTAAAAACTTAGATTCAGCTTATGAAAAGGCTCTTTATTTAGCTCAATACTTGAAGCAATACTACTCTATACCGCAAAATCCCTTAGAACTACCTTATTTAGATGAAAAAGAAGACTTGGTAGAAGCTTTTTTATTCAAGTACAAAGGAGGCTATCCAGACCATTTTTCCACAGTTTTCACGGTGATGCTGCGTTCCATTGGCATTCCGGCGCGGTTGGTGGCCGGGTTTAGTCCGGGAGAGTTTAATCCATTCACGGGGATGTATGTTGTTCGTAATACAGATGCCTACGTGATGACGGAAGTGTATTTTCCTAAATATGGCTGGTTTGCCTTTGATCCAATTCCCAATCACCCCTTGATACCCCCGTCAATTGAAGATACTGAAACTTTTAGCGTGCTGCGGCAATTTTGGCAGTGGGTTGCTGGATGGTTACCTTCTCCGGTGACAGGTTTATTGAATAATGTATTTGGGACAATATTTAGCTGGGTGAGTAAAGCGATCGCTTGGTTTTTGGCTTTATTCTCTCAAGGTTGGTTCGGTGTATTGACTGGCTTAATTTTGGGTACCACCATAGCTTTCTTTGGTTGGCTGGGTTGGGGACAGTGGCGCCAATGGCGCAATCGCCGATGGTTAAAGAAATTGCCAGCGATGGAAAGCCTTTATCAACAAATGCTGCAATGGACAGCGCAAAAAGGTTTAGGTAAACATCCAGCACAAACACCGCTAGAGTATGCGAAAGTTTCATACCAGCATCATCCCCCAACAACTGCTGAGGTAATAGATGAAATTTGTCAAGCTTATGTTAGCTGGCGTTATGGTGGACATCCACCTAATTTGAAACGGCTGCGAGAAAGCTGGCAAGGTTTGAAAAAGAGTGCTAAGTAACAATACGTTCGCCAATTTCTGAAAAGCCCTACAGACTGGAAGTAATTTTTTGCAGGTCTTACAATCAACTTCAAACTATCGCCATAACCATCAATTTAAACGGCATAACGACTCAGTTAATAACATGATGCTGAGTTTCTGTTGCAACTGAATCGTTATGTCCTCCAATACACAGTTCTTTATTCATTAGAGATGACAAAATTGGTAAGTAATTCAATATTTCGTATAAATTACTCACAAAGGTAGATAGAGTACAACTCCTTTCCATTCTGCTTGCTCACTACAATCAACAAGCAGTAACAATTCATCTATGGCCTGTCTGATGGGCATCCGGTCATTAACTACGAATAATCCTGACACTGCCTTTCTAACTATCAATCGCTGGTAAACAAAGTCTGGCATTGTTGCACGGTCATGGGTTAGAATAATGCGCTCATTGGTTGCTGCCCAATCTAGAATCGCAGGATCTTCTACTTCCTGTAAACCAACATCTTGAACCCGAAGTAAATCAAGATTTGGTTGACGCAGAAATAGCCCTCGAACGATATCGCCATTAAAGTTTTCATCGCTTAATAAGCTCAACATAACTTAAGCTTGTTGTTGAGTTAACAAGCGAGAACGAATAAGACTCAAATCAGGTTGAACATTGGACAAACGTTGCTGTACAGATTCAGCTAATTGTTCTCTGTGATTAAGGTAAGCTTCTACAGCGTTTTGATGTCGAAGATAGTAACCAATGGTGCTATAAACATCGGACAATGATAGGGTCGAGTATCTTTGGACAATAGACTCAGGGGATGCGCCATCCTGAAAAGCTCGGATTACGAACTCTAGCAAAACCCTTGAATTGCCAACTCGAATTGCTCCGGTTTCATCTTCTCGAAGAGGAGGTGTTTCACGGTCTAAAACTAGGCTCATGGGCTAATTTCCCTGACTGACTTGACGTAATGGTAACTTAACTTAAGTGCGATCGCCCCAGCCATAACCTTACAGCAATTTTCAGGTAATTAAACCATAGGGTAGGGGCGCACAGCTGTGCGCCCCTACAAAGGATTGTGGTTCAAATAGATGGAAACGGCTGTAAAGTACCAAAAAGTGCCAATATCCAACTCAACCTCGCATTTGCATCAAATTTCCAGAGGAGTAGCGACGCAATCCTTGGTAAAACACACCTACACCAAGTAACAGCACTGTAATTGATCCAGCCACCGCTAAAAGGGCATGAATCCAAGATAGCGATCGCAATGCCTCAATTGGCAAATAATTCACAAATCCAGCCGGAAGCAGTGTGTACAGCAGTAGCTTCACTGTTCCCTCAAACAAAGTCGCCGGGTAAGTACTGAAGGTAAGCATCGCATTTCGCCACTGCTGTGTCAGTCCTTCGGAATTGCCCAGATAAAAGCTGAGGCTACCTATCAAAACATTAAAGCCCACGAATAATGTCGCTACCGAAACTGTCAACCCAGTGAACAACGCTAAATGCACTACATCAGGCTTGACAAAAAACAAATAAACCCCATACCCAAACAGCAAATCTCCCCAAGATGTAGCATTCATCCGTCCCAGCAGTAGGTGTGGTAAAAGGGCACGTGGGTACAACATCCATACATCCAACTGTCCCTGGACAATCAGACTTGTCAGTTGCAAAGCATTACCACAAACAGTATGAGCCAAACCAAACCCTGTTGCTGCGATCGCCCAGAGTGTAACTACATCTTGCACCGTCCAGCCGCGTAACACTGGAAAGCGTGTGAAAAACAGCCCCCAAAACGTCACCCACACTAAGTTATTAAGTACCATTGCCACCACTTGCGTGAGGAATGCGCCGCGATATTCTAAGTGAGCGTTCAGATTGAGCCAAATATAAGCGCCAGCTAATTCTAGGTAGGAAATTAAACGCCAGAACATCTCAACCTCCATGCGCGTGGATACGTTTAACTGCTGTGCGGTACACAAGCGCCACCAACATAGTCAGCACAACTATGGCAACTCCCTGCCGTACTAACAATTGACCAGCAAAAGTTAAGTCGGGATGCACAAATAAACGCGCCGGCCCATATAAAATGCTGGCAAAGGGTAGAGCTTGTAGTACTGGCTGCCAGTTTTCTGGTAGCAGTTCCAAGGGAATCAGCATCCCACCCAAAATCATCGTCAACCGGGAGTAAATGAGCATTAACCCGGTGGTATTTTCCAGCCAGAAAGCTCCTAAGCCCACTAAAAAGGTTGCCAAAAAATCTAGTACAAATGCCAGCGGCAGCACCAGTACGAATAATAAAATTCCTGCGAAAGTTAAAGGAATTGTGCCGACAAACAGTAGTGCCACTAGGGATGCGATCGCTACATTCAACCCAAAGCGCACTGTACGCTCTCCCAAAGTAGTCCACAGGCGATACAAAGGGTAGGATAGAGGGCGTATTAGTTGTACTGCCAGCGCCCCCGTCCGTACATCCTCGTCTACCTCCAAAGCAACCTGGGGACTGGAGAGAACAATAGACTCAGTGATACCCAGATACCAAAGCATCTGAGCCAGAGTTAAACCTCCCAACTGCTCAGCATCCGTCTGGGCATAGGTGAGACGCCACAGTTGTAGGAAGATGTAGAGAATGACAAACAGGAAAATTCCTCTGGAAGCAACTTCCCCAAAATAAGCCAGGTTGGAGCGAGCTGCTGTCAAGCCAATCCAAGTATATTTACTGAAACTGTTCACTAAATTATGAAGCTGCTTGAGCATAAATGTGTGCAATTACCTCTTCCAGGGGCGGGTCTTCAATGGCAATATCAGCCACCGAACCCGCCTGGAGAATTTGATTCATCACGGTTTCAATTGGTGTGATGCGGGTATTAACCTCCAGCTTGAGGCCATATTCACCAGCTTTGAGTTGTGTGACTCCTGGGAGGCTGATTTCGGCGGGGGAAGTATGAAATTTGACACTGAGAATCTTTGAGCCAAGGTATTGGCGGCGCATTGCCGAAACTTTGTCATCGAGTACTACATGCCCGTGATTAATTACCACTACTCGCTGGGCTACTTGTTCGATGTCGCCAGCATCGTGGCTGGTGAGAAACACCGTTACCCCTTCACAGCGGTTCCACTCACGGATGAGGTCGCGTAATTCCTGACGAGCAATTACATCTAGTCCAATTGTGGGTTCGTCGAGGAATAATACTTTAGGTGCATGGAGTAAGCTGGCTGCTACTTCTGCTCGCATCCGCTGACCTAAAGACAGCTTACGTACTGGGGTATTCCAAAACGAGCTGAGGTCAAAACGGTCAACTAGTTGGTCACAACGTTTAATATATTCTTGCCGATTCAGATTATAGATTCGCGCCAGTAACTCCAAGGTATCGCGGGGAGGTAGGTGGTACCATAACTGCGATCGCTGTCCAAACACTACCCCAATCTGGTAAGCTAATTCGCGTCGATTTCGCCAAGGATTTAATCCCAGTAACCTTGCTGTGCCAGATGAAGGTTGTAGTATACCTGTCAGCATCTTGATTGTAGTGGACTTCCCCGCGCCATTGGGGCCGATGAAGGCGATCGCTTGACCATCTGGAACGCTCAGACTAATACCATCTACCGCCACAATCTCTTTGTGAGTGCGGTTGCGTCCCCAACCCCTACTTAGAGTAAACGTCTTAGATAAATTTTCCAGTTCTACGGCTGCCATCACCGATGAACCCCTTCAGGTAATTTTGTAATACAAATATAATACAACAACTTGGCAGCATGATAAAACCTACATTTTTAGGACTTACACACAGGTATAGCAACAGCCTTGGTGGTTAGGACATTAACAGATCAACTGGCGAAAGATATCCTCCAGTGGGTTCTGCTTTATACATGGCGAACGTAAAGCATTCTATCAGAACAACATAGCGGTTGCTAATCACCTGAATAACTAATGTCAGTATGATTTTCCCTATGTCTTTGGGTAGATTTTTAGTAAATTTAGTTGATAAACAGCTAAAAAAAGCAGACATTATTTTAAAAACGAAGGCTGGCGTGAATTTAAGCGTTGTAACTCCCGTTTATTGGCGATAACATGTAAATAAGTTTATTACAAGCTTCTCAAACCGCGTTTGGCCTCAGTTTTTTTATGGATATTCAGTTAATCAACATCGGCTTTGGTAACATTGTGTCTGCCAACCGAGTAGTTGCCATTGTCAGTCCAGAGTCTGCCCCGATTAAACGGATTATTACCGATGCACGGGACAGAGGTCAACTGATTGATGCAACTTACGGTCGTCGGACTAGGGCTGTAATTATCACCGATTCCAGCCACGTAATTCTGTCAGCGATTCAGCCGGAAACGGTAGCGAATCGCTTTGTGATTTCCCGCGATCACCAGACTGTAGATAATTGACCAGCAGTGGGTTAAAAACCCCGCTGTATTTGCAGCACATCGGCAGTACCATGTGAATTAGACCAATTTTTTGTCACCTGCGCTACAAATTCTGTAGTCAATGGTGGGCTTGGCCACGAACACAAGACTAATGAATAATATCTATTTATTAATTCACAGGTTAAACGGATGATCCAAGTTTTACCCATCCAGAGTAGCGCTACTACCAAAGAATCTCCAAATCCAGGCAGGTTAATTGTTTTAACTGGCCCCAGTGGGGTCGGTAAAGGCACTTTAATGCGATCGCTCCTCCAGCGTCATCCCCAACTGTATTATTCGGTGTCCGTGACGACTCGTTCTCCCCGTCCAGGAGAAATTGATGGCAAAAATTATTACTTTATTAACCGCAGTAAGTTTGAACAATTAATTGCTGAAGGTGAATTTTTAGAATGGGCAGAATTTACTGGTAACTATTACGGCACTCCCCGTGAAGCTGTACTTAACCAAATTAATTCCGGCAAGTTGGTAGTGCTAGAAATTGAGTTAGAAGGAGCAAGACAAATTCGGGCTTCTTTTCCCAGTACCTTGAGCATTTTTATTTTACCGCCTTCTTTTGAGGAATTAGAGAGACGGATACGCTCTCGCGCTCAAGATTCTGAAGATGCGATCGCTCGTCGTCTACACCGCGCCCAAGAAGAAATTAAGGCCGCAGATGAATTTGATATTCAAATCGTTAATAACGATTTTCAAACTGCTTTAAATGACATTGAAGCGGCTTTATTTGAATAACATAGCATTTTTAACAACATACCCACCCTAGCATTGATAAACAAAGGACACAAAGAAAAACCTCTGTGTCCTTTGTTATTTGTCTTTTGTCCTTTTTGGCAAAGTTAAGGCAGTCCATTAGCGGGGTTCCCCTGCTAATCGAACTGCCGTTGAGCCACTGCGTTGGACGGGTCTCCTGGCTTGTTCAGTGGCGTCTGATGGTCGGAAACTTCTCTACGAGACGCTTTGCGATCGCAAAAGACTTTGCACTTTGTTATTTGTCATTTTTTGTTTGTAACCACTAACCAATGACAAATGGCCAATGACCAATGACTAATGACTAATAACTAAATTAACCAAATAAACCTTGAATTAGTTGCAAATTACCAGTCAAAAAGTAAGCAACTACAGCACCACCAATACCACCAATTAAGAAAGAACTGGCAAAGTTATTCCAGCTTTCTTTAGAGTTAAAAGCATCTGCCGGAGGATTGGGTACAGTAACACTAGCAAGTGCCTTTGGAGGATTACTATTGGAGTACAGGGATAGGGCGCCGGTCAGAAGAACAACTAAACCGATCGCTCCTAGTAATCCAGCTAAGTTAGCATTAGCTGTGTCCCGCAGTGGACCCAATTTGGCAAAAGGCCCAAACAGCCAGTAACCATGAGCCATACCAACTTCTAATCCCCGTCTGGAAGGAGTTAAACCAGGACGGTAAGCAGGTAAATTCCTAATGAACTCCGCGATCAAGCGAGAAGAATTAACCGGGGTTTCTAGGTTACCTAGCTGTGGATCGCCAAATGCAGGAAAAACAACTTCCTGATTTCTTGGATCGCTGGGGTTATTTTTTGATGCATCTACTGCTTGCGCCATATTTTTATGTTCGCCTCTCAATTAAAATGGTGGCATTTTTATATTAATAATAATTGTAGCTAAAGATGTTTTTTTCTTAGGAAGTTTAGAAAAATTAATTTAGCTCATTTGAAAACTGTGAAACTCGCGATATGTAAACAGAATCGCGAGTTTCAAAAAACTATTTTTACTGCCTATTTAGGTGATGATATTGTCTAGTTAGGCTAAATAGACTAACTAAACAATTTTAGATAATTGTCCTAGAATCTCATTTTCTACTTATGGCAGTGGGTGGAAAAGTAGATCTGGGAAAAAGCGGTTGAATTCAATCAAAATACCTGCTGTGATTGTCAGCCATAGGGTAGCTGCCACTGGCGCTGTGGAAATAAATTTAATCAAATAGGATGATTGGTCGCCTTTGTCTGCCATGAATTTAGTCTCCAAAGAAATGAATTAGTAAAACCGGTTTAGCGTGGGGAAACAGGAATTTCTGAATCCTTGGCTGCTAATTTACCAGAGAGGAATTCTTGGACTGCTGCTGCTGGCCAAGCAAAGCCTGTGGCAATGATCGGTAGTGCCAAAGCAAGGTCGATTTGGATTTCTTTTTGTTCAGGGTCATCTCCCTTTTTGATCGCTTGCAGATAGGTACGACCTACCCAGCCAATCCAACCAGTGATATATAGGAATAGAATGCTGGGGATCAAGAAATCACCAGCACGATCTAAACGGCCATCAACAATCAAGTGAGGGTAGCCCTCAGGACCACACAGCGCTTGAGAATAACGCTCAAATCGCTTCTTCCCTGATTCTGGGTCGGCGGTGGTATTACGGGCATTAGCTGCTAGCTCTTGAAAAGCAGGATTGTCTTTGCAGGGAGTCAAGTTAGCCCCTAGAGCTTGTGCTGGGGGGGCAAAGTTGCACCAAAGACAAATCGCTAAAATCAAAGCAAACAATCGTCGCATAGAGTGTTTCCTTTTATTACAAAACAAAAAGTTCTTTGTACAAAACGAAGCGGCTTGTACAGTCTTTATTTGCATAACTAGGAAGTCATCATACTCTTGGGTGGGAACCGAGTAAAGTTTAAGTAAATAAAAGTTAAAGCTTCTCAACCAAGATGAGTGGGGAGTGAGGAGTGGGGAGTGGGGAGTGGTGAGTGGTGAGCGTAATAATTGTGGTAGTAGGGTAGTAAAGAAGCAAGATTTTGTTGGTGCAACTCAGAACTCATAACTCGGAACTCTCCACTCCCCACTCCCTATTCCCCACTCCCCATTTCCAATGACAACCGTTTTAGCAATAGAAACCAGCTGTGATGAAACTGCCGTTGCAATTGTAAAGAATCGTCAAGTTTGCAGCAGCATCATCGCTTCGCAAATTCCAGTCCATCAGCAATATGGTGGGGTAGTGCCAGAAGTGGCGTCTCGCCAACACTTGGAAACGATCAATCAAGCGATCGCTCAAGCTCTAGAGCAAGCCAAACTAGACTGGGGGGAAATTGATGGAATTGCCGCCACTTGTGCGCCTGGACTCGTAGGAGCGCTGTTGGTGGGATTAACTGCTGCCAAAACCCTGGCCATGGTACACAACAAAGCTTTTTTGGGAGTTCATCATCTCGAAGGTCACATTTACGCAACTTACTTGAGTGAGCCAAGTTTAAGTCCCCCTTTTCTTAGCTTACTGGTTTCAGGCGGACATACAAGCTTGATTTTTGTTAAAGATTGTGGTATTTACGAAACACTAGGACAAACTCGTGATGATGCTGCGGGTGAAGCCTTTGATAAAGTAGCGCGATTATTAAAGCTGGGTTATCCGGGCGGCCCAGCGATAGACAAACTCGCACAACAGGGAAATCCCCAAGCCTTTGTCTTACCAGAAGGAAAAGTTTCTTTACCTGGAGGCGGGTTTCATCGTTATGATGCGAGTTTTAGTGGATTAAAAACAGCTGTATTGCGTTTAGTACAACAGTTAGAGAAAGATGCTAAACAAGTACCAGTGGCAGATGTAGCAGCTAGCTTTCAGGATACTGTAGCGCGATCGCTAACCAAAAGAGCGATCGCCTGTGCCCTAGACTATGGTCTAGATACAATTGCCGTTGGCGGCGGTGTAGCAGCTAATAGCGGTCTGAGAAAAAACCTCCAAGCCGCCGCCATTCAACATAACCTCCGCGTCCTATTTCCGCCTTTGAAATTCTGTACTGACAACGCCGCCATGATTGGCTGTGCCGCCGCCGAACATCTATCCTCTGGTCATACATCCCCCCTGACACTGGGCGTTGAATCTAGATTAGCCCTGAGTCAGGTGATGAAGTTGTACCAACCTGTTGAGTAGTGGGCATTGGGCATTGGGCATTGGGCATTGGGCATTGGGCATTGGTTATTAATTCTTCTCCCCCACCCCCTCATCTCCCTCATCTCCCTCATCCCCCTCATCTCCCATGCCCGATGCCCGATGCCCCATGCCCCATACCCCACTTTATTGCCTCTTAACTATCGACCGGATGTAATCAGCTACTGCATCTGGCTGCTCTAACATAGCTAAGTGTCCGCAATTAGGAATTTCTAAAACATTGTCACCACAGTATTGAAACAGTCTGTGAAAGCTAGCTAAATGACGGACATATTTCGGTTCCATAACTTTGTCTTCGGCGCCAGCCAAAAAATAAACTGGCTGCTTAAGTTGGGATACTAGCTCAGGTAAACGGTTGATTTCTTCTTCGGTTGTGGAGTCTAACAAAGCTCCCAGCGCCGCTTCTGGGTCAGCCACGACGAAATCAATCACCCGCTGACGTGCCCAATAGCGCTCTAAAGGCCGTGCCACACTGGCTCTGGTAAACAGCAAATCAATCAAAGGCACTTGGGACAGCCAGCGCGGACGGATTTGCAAAAATTTCTGACCCGCCGAGCGAAACTGCTCAAAAGCTTCTTTGAGGTAAATACCGCCACCAGCGTTAATACAGATAACTCCTTTAACACACTCAGGCATTTGATCTGCTCCCCATAGAGCGATCGTACCTCCCAAAGAGTGACCAATTAGCCAAGCACTAGTAATATTTAGCTGTTCCAACAGAATTGCTAAATCCTGAGCATAGGCAGCAGGAGTATAAAGAGAATCGAAAGGTGAGCCAACCCCATCACTGGAGATGGGCATCAGACTCACAGACGTTTGTGCCCGACTAAAATCAGTTTTTACCTGGGACTGGGATTCACCAAAACCCCGCAAATCATAGGACAGGCACTGCAAATCATCTGATAGGCGGGAAATCACAGGTTGCCAATATCCACGGCTATTAAGCCAACCGTGGATAAATACTAAAGCATCGGGGCAGGAAGTGGGAGCCGTTAGCTCGTATGCGTGTGGAACGCCCAAGATTTCAATAGTTGCCATACCTATATCGTACCCCTAAGGGTGGGTGCGACTAAATACAAAGTGTCAGAAAAGCATTTTGGATTTTGGATTTTGGATTGACCCTATGCCTCAAGGCACGGGAATAAATAATTTTAAATTTGTTCACGAATGAATTCCCAGGCTTCTGAAACAAGACACTGGGCAAACAGACCTTTGGAAACTTTGAATCATTCAATCCAAAATCCAAAATTTAAAATCTAAAATTCGGCGAGGAATCAGGAGTGTTTTCATTTACCCAGCAACCTTTGTCGCACCCCTTCAGCAATTTTGTGACCCAGATATTCAGGAATCAGGCTTTCATTAGGCCCCAACAAGTAGAGAATTAGCCGTGTACGTCCTCGCCAAACAAGTAAATTGGCATTGACTACCAGCAGATCTTCCTGCCAGATGGCGTACATCACTTTGTAAAATAATCCTGGTTGATTATCGGCTTCAATCACTAGGGCAGGGAGATGAAAAACCGGATCGACATAGAACTCAGTTTGTACCTGCTCTAACCCAGTATCAAGATTGAATTCTACTGCCAGCATTTCTTCTACCTCAAACCGACCTCCTAAAGCCTCACGAATGGCACGACAAACATTTTCTGCCGTTTTATCGGTCAAGGCTTTACTACCACGTGATACCAGCAGTTTGATAAAAACTAACATCGGCGGACGGATCTGACCGTATAGACTCAGACCGTGGATTGTTAAACCATAAGCTGCTAGTACACCAAAAATATCGCTGAGCAGAAAAGACTGGTTGCGGTAGGCAAAATGCAAAGCACTTTTACTACCTTCAGGTTTCAGTTCAATCACAGCGCGTCTAGTTTTATAGAGACGGTAGGCTAGCCGTAAATTTTGCAGTTGAATCTCACTGCTGACGAATTGCTCATAAAACTGGGGAAACGCTCGATTAAAGCGCTTTAGGAGTTCCAGTGTCGAAGATTTTAAACCAGAAGCCATTTTTAAGGTAAGACTCGCTTGCTTTCGTCACCTGGGGACTAGGGACTGGGTATTGGGAACTGGGGAGTGGGAAAATTTTTCCCGGCTATTCAAATCCCTGATATACAATTCACTCTTAAGCTAACGTGCATTTAAGCTGCATACGAACAATTCACAGGATCTTTGCCAGAATTGGGTTTTCTATATTTATTTCGAGAAAAGTCACAGCAGCGGCTTGGGTCGTTTCCCGCAGAGTCAGACAGAGGAATCACAACAGGGGATGATTTTGAATTACTTATATTCTTCCCTTTTCGTGAATTTTTACTAGGGTTTACAACAAAATGCTAAAGTTGAAGATGATTGGTGTGAAACATGCCCTAAGTAGCTGTTACCATTACAAATCTCGAAAACAACCCAAAAATTTTGAGTGTCAGGGGTAGTAAATGGGGCTAGCTACGTTAAACATGAATCAACACTCCTGAGAGTGGAAACCAATTTTAGTTATATTACCCGAACCACGTTGGCATGGGTTTTTGGAAAACTTGGTTTAGTACTCCTGAGTCTGTAGCGACAACTAGGACAAACCCTTTTGAAGAACATACAGCACAAACTGCGGGTAACTCTAGCCCCGGTAGTGTTAGCGAAGCTTCTTCAAAGGAGGCTCGCATCGTCTTCAGTACAGAGCGAGATATCGATCTGTATGAACTAGAAGAACTCTGTGATGCAGTAGGTTGGTCGCGTCGTCCTTTAAGAAAAGTGAAAAAAGCCATCGAGCATAGTTTTCTCGTCGCCTCAATGTGGCAGGTGAGAGGAAACCAAAAGCGGCTCATTGGTTTTGCCCGCGCTACATCAGATCACGCTTTTAATGCCACTATTTGGGATGTGGTGGTTCACCCAGACTTTCAAAGTCAAGGACTGGGCAAAGCGCTGATGAAATACGTCCTCAAAAAACTGAGGAGTGAAGAGATTAGCAATGTGACTCTCTTCGCCGATCCTCATGTTGTAGATTTCTACCGAACTATGGGGTTTATGCCAGATCCGGAAGGCATCAAAGGCATGTTCTGGTACCCTCACTAATACCCAACTCAAATAAAGCCCGATTTGCACAATAAAATCGGGTATAGTAGTAAAGGTCTATTATTTTGATGTGGTTTGGGAAAGTTCAGCCGACATACAAGCAAATAAATGTCTTGTAAAACACAGTCGGCCGAAAAACCTTTATTCAATGTAAAGATGCTGTGTATCTTGTCTTTACAAAGGATAAAGAAGGTTGTGCATGAGCAGTCTTATGTGGTACAATCACATTAATGCTTCTGCTAAGAAAGTTAAAACCGAACCACAAAAAGTAGATAGGTTATAGCCGGGATGTAGCGCAGCTTGGTAGCGCGCCTGCTTTGGGAGCAGGATGCCGCAGGTTCAAATCCTGTCATCCCGATTTAATTAATATATTTGATTGATTAACCCAAAGTGATTAATAAATTTTGGTTTGATTAGAATATTAAATTAAAAAATCAAAATTTACTAAATTATCATCGCCCACGGTAACTGTTAGCAAGTCTCTATACATGGGCATGTAGAGCCAATCACTTTGTTGAGATTTTTCTGTGTCAGCAGTAAATTAAATCTACAAAATTTTTGAAAAGTTCCCATCATTTAGGGCCAATAGACTAGGGTTGGTTGCTAAGGTGTGCAATTTAATTGCATATTTTTACGCAGAAAATCAATTTGGCGATTTTGCTCTTGGGCTAGCTTTTAAAGCATAGTAGGTAAATTTCATCCTTGAGCAATAAGATATTTCTGATACTGTACTTTGTATAAATTGAAGAAGATATTTAGCTAACCCCAGATGGAACGATTGATAAAATCATAGCGTCACCCAATATCAGAGAAAGTCAGACAATTTTGGATTTTAGATTTTGCGTTCGCGCAGCGTGTCGGAGACAAAAGTCGAGCCAGTGCGTTCCTATCCCCTTGGGTCGGAAGCCCAAAGTTAGAACTGCGGGAACCGCCGCTCTAAGGTTTCTAATCGACAAAAGCACAACTTTAGCACAGTGTATTGAGAAAAGCGATATCATAACAATCCTAAATAGTTGGGATTATTTTACTTTGATCGTTGACTTTTAACAGTCAACTGACATCATGAGTTATTTACAAAAAAATTTTCACAACTAAAATAGATTGCTATATAACTGAAGCTAGTTGGTGCTGTGCAAATCCAACCATTTGTTTAATTTAATTGTATTTTTGATGCGAGGAGCAGTCATGAAATCATTCGTTCGTTGGGGCGCAACATTAGGTATAGCTGGAAGTATCTTTTTAGGAGGGCTTTCAGGAATAGGTAATCTACCAGGGCTAGGCAATCTAGAGGCGGTGGCTTTACCACAAGATCAGGTAGTGAAAAAGCTACAAGAAGTACCCGTATTCACTCTCACAAATCCTAAAGGGGAATTCGTAGTTCTTTCAAGGAATAACCAATCCAAGACCGTCTCTCAAGTGGGATTTTTTATTAGCAAGCAAGATGCTCAAAAATTTCTTGATAATCGGCTGAAAAAAGAAAATCCTCAACTTGCAAGCACGCTACAGGTAAGACCTTTGTCTTTGGCAGACTACTATAAGATAGTCCTGGAAAGCAAAAAGAAGTCAGATTCAGTAATTTATACTTTAGTCCCGACCCAACAACAGGTAGCGTCGGCAACAAGTATGGTGAACGCAAATGGTAAAAAAGTTGAGCAATTCAACGGTATTCCGTTGTTTGTGCCCAAATTTAAAAAAGATAATAGCTATCTAACCATTCCCCTCGCAAAAGGTAACGATCGCTATATCCCTTTCTTTTTTGAAAAAGAGCAAGCAGTGGCTCTGTTAGACGAATTTAAAAAAGCTGTGCCCAAGGAAGCAGAGAACACTGAAATTCAGGTGGTAGATTTGTACGGTGTTATGGAGGCTCTCAATACTAGCAACGATCCTAGTATCAATAAAATTGTTTTGTATCCATCGCGCGAGTCGATCAATTTTATTCGCTCCCTAGCCCCGAATCAGTCACCAGCTGCGCCCGCTCCGAAAAAATAACGGTTATGCACTCCAAGGTTGAAGCATGGGGGAGAAACATCTGATAGTTTCTGGTTTACAACTTTGGCAGTGGCGGAATGCAGCCCTCGTTGCAGCGATCGCCACTGATGTACCACCAACGGAAGTAGATTGGCTACTTCTTGAAGTAGCTGGGTTAGACCGTTTGGCACTCCGTTTGGAGTCTTTTAAAAATTGGCCGCAAATTCAGATGCAATTGCCTCTGGAAGAGTTAGATCAGTTGTGGCAGAGGCGATTAAATGAACGTTTGCCAGTGCAGTATATTACCAAAGCTACACCTTGGCGTCAGTTTAAAATCGCCGTATCGAATGCGGTTTTGATTCCCCGACCAGAAACAGAGTGCTTAATTGATTTGGCTGTAGCCGTTGCGGGCAATGGTTCAGGACACTGGGCGGATTTGGGTACCGGCAGTGGAGCGATCGCCATCGGACTAGCAGATGTCTTGCCAAAGGCAACAATTCATGCTGTTGATTACAGTGTTGAAGCTTTGGCGATCGCCCAAGCCAATGCCCAGAATTTGGGTTTTGCTGACCGCATTCGATTTTATCAAGGTTCCTGGTGGGAGCCACTGGCATTCCTCAAAGGTCAGTTCAGTGGTATGGTGTCGAATCCCCCTTACATACCCACCAGTACCTTACCTAGTTTGCAACCAGAAGTAGTTAAACATGAACCACATCTAGCTTTGGATGGTGGCGCTGATGGCTTAGATTGCATTCGCCATTTGATAGAAATCTCTCCTAGCTATTTGCAACCTGGTGGTGTGTGGCTGATTGAGATGATGGCAGGACAGGCGGATATAGTGCGAGAACTTTTGCAAAATCAAGGTAATTATTCCAATATTCAAATTCACGCTGATTTAGCTGGAATTGAACGCTTTGCCCTAGCTTATGTGAATTGATGAGTTTTAATCAATGAGTAACTTCAACCGCCTCTGATTCGATAATGCTACTTTGATCTTCTATTTGATAAGTGACAATTGCTTTAACCTTATCCTTGCCTGCATAGCCTCTTTTGTTAGTCAGCTGAAAAGCCAACTCAGAATTTTCTAAGGGTTTTAACTCAATTTTCTGGGGTGTTTGCTGAAAATCTTGTAATTTCCCGTCTGATAAATTGCGAATTTCAACCTTAGTAATGGTTACAGTTACAGGAGTTTCCTGGGGATTTTCCAGACGGACAAAGACCGAGGCAAACCCAATATTACGTTGAGGATCAACAGGAACGCCCAAAGGTGGTAAATTTTCTTCTCTAGCAATGAGAGTTACTTTTTTGACTAAAGCAGTATTATTAGTCATTATCAATGTAGGTGAAGAATGGGGTTGATTATTGGCATAAGTAGAAGAAAATCCACAAGCAGCTGTTGTCTCCACTAACATCAATAAAGCCAGAATATTTACTAAGAGTTGAATTTTCATCACAGTCAATTCTCTCTTGAAACTTGCTCTGAGGGTAATCAGGTACAGACGGATATGATCGTCTGTACCCGAAATTTAGGGAAAGATTATTCCTCAATTAGACTAAGTATTTGACCAGATAATAATAGCCTTAAGACTAAGCAACTGCTCCCACGTTACATCCGCGTCAGTATTTCCCCAAGGATTTCGTAAATGGAACTTGCCAGTTGTCGCATTGTAAGCAGTAATAGTATAGGCATGACTATTAACCACACCGTACCCTGCTCCATAAACAAACCCAGCTGTTAATATCTGGTTGGTATTAACTAAGTTAATTAGCTGAGTTTTATTCATGTTGGCAATCTCTTGGAATGTCGCGCTTAAACCAGTTACCTGTTCAATCACATAATTCATCCATCCACCGTCAATAGAGCCGTAGCCATTACTAACGTTATCAGGGCGACTCCAACCGGACTCTGCTAATTGGGCATAAGCTTTTTCAGCTAAGGCTACCCATAATTCATTGGTTGAATCGTTGTATGACTGACCAGAACTGGCGTAAACTAACTGCCCAAAAGAATCAGTAGGTAAGTACTTATCAACTGTGACATAATTCGCTACACCATTATTGAAAAAGCGAACAGTGTAGGTATTGTCCCCATTGTCGATAAACATATTTTGGATGTAAGAAGGTTTTTCGAGGGCAATAGAAGATAGGGTTGCCAAATAATAGCAAGTCCCCGCAGCTCCTTGATTGATATCGTCTGCACTAATGCCATTTTGGAATAAAGACCCACTAACGGCTCGATAAGTTTTATCGCCAGCGTTAATCCCCTCATCTCCACGAGCGATATCCCCTTGTGATAGTGGGTTGGGGCGATCGCTTCCCAAGAACCATTTGCCGATGAGTTTTTCTAATTGGGTGTCACTACTACCTGCAAAAAGATTCCCTAATGCTGTGCGGGTGGTTGCACCTCCTGTCCACCACTGGTTAGCCGGATTCCCGTTAACCACGTAATTCGAGAGAACCCGAACATGATCTTGCATGGTAAAGCGGGTAGCATTACTAACAATGGTGCGGAGATCAGTGAGTTCCTTGGCATCAATAACAGCACCATCTTTAGCATTACGGAACAAAGAAATCATGTCGTTGCGACTCAAATTCCCATCGCCTGCAAGGGTACGAGTCAAATCAATTAGTCCAGCATCTTGGAGATTGTCGCTATACCAGTCTGCACCACCATCAGATCCTTTAATCGTAATTGTTTGATAGGCAAGATTGTTGTTTTCATTACTTTCGGAAATTTTGTTCTCACCATCAGCTTTAGCAAAGAGATAGTAAGTTCCGGAAATCAGAGTGCTACTCAGAGCCACAGAAGCAGATTCTGTATTGGTAACTCCAGCGGCTAATGAACTGACAGTATCTAAGCCTAAGTAGATATCGGAATTATCGAAAGTCGTATTTTTGGAAAGATAGAATCCAGTGGAACTGCCACTCGCGCTAACTGTTCCTTGATTCTTAATTTTATAAGTGAAACTGAGATTAGTTCCAGCTACGCCAGAACTAGCTGTGATGCTACTAATTATTAAGTCTGGCTTGGCAGGTGCAGTAATGGTAATAGCTTGATAGGCAAGATTATTATTTTCATTACTTTCGGAAATTGTGCTTCCACCATCAGCTTTAGCAATGAGATAGTAAGTCCCTGAAGCCAGAGTGCTGGCCAGAGCTACAGAAGCTGATTCGGAACTGGAAACTCCAGCTGCTAAGGAACTGACAGCATCTGAGCCTAAGTAAGTATCCGAGCTATCTAAATTGGTATCTTTGGAAAGATAGAATTGTGTGGAATTACTGTTTGCCGTTGCAGTGCCTTGATTCTTAATCTTGTAAGTGAAATTGAGATTACTACCTGATGTTCCTGATGTAGCTGAAATGCTGCTGATTACAAGGTCTGGTTTGGCAGCTCCACCAATGGTAATTGCTTTATAAGCAATGTTGTTATTTTCATTACTCTCCGCTACATCATCCCAGTCATCTGCTGCCGCAAACAGATAGTAAGTTCCTGATTTGAGACTACTGTCAAGGTAAACAGAAGCAGATCTATTACTAGAAACTCCAGCTGATAAAGAACTTACATGGTCGTAATCTAAATAGATATCAGAGCTATCTAACTTCGCATCTGTAGACAGATAAAATGCAGTGTAGCTGTAACCAGCACTAGCTGTGCCTTGATTCTTAATGTTGTAACTGAAGTTGAGATAACTCCCAGCAGTTCCAGAAGTGGCTGAGATGCTAGTAATAACTAAGTCTTGTTTCGGGGAACCAATGGTAATCGCTTTATAAGCAAGGTTGTTATTTTCATTATTCTCTGCTACATAGTCCCAGCCATCAGCTTCAGCAAACAGATAGTAAGTTCCTGCACTCAGACTGCTATCAAGGTAAACGGAAGCAGATTCTGTGCTAGTGGTTCCAGCTGTCAAGGAACTCACATAGTCGTAATCTAAATAGGTATCGGAACTATCTAACTTGTTATCTTTGGAAAGATAGAATGCACTGTAGCTATAACCAGCACTACCTGTTCCTTGATTTTTAATGTTGTAACTGAAATTGAGATAACTTCCAGCGGTTCCAGATGTGGCTGAGATGCTGCTGATAACTAGGTCTGGTTTGTTAACGGTAATCGCTTTATAAGCGAGGTTGTTATTTTCATTACTCTCAGCTACATAGTTCCAGCCGTCAGCTTGAACAAACAGATAGTAAGTTCCTGCACTCAGACTAGCGTCAAGGTAAACAGAAGCAGATTCTAAACTAGTGGTTCCGGCTGATAGGGAATTCACATAGTCGTAAGTTAAGTAGGTATCAGAACTATCTAAAATGGTATCTTTGGAAAGATAAAATGCTGTGTAGCTATAACCGGCACTGGCATTGCCTTGATTTTTAATGTTGTAACTGAAGTTGAGATAATTTCCGGCAGTTCCAGAAGTAGCTGAGATACTGCTGATAGCTAGGTCTGGTTTAGTAATTGTAATTAATCCGGCAACAGCATTGTTGTTTTCATTGCTTTCAGCAACATAGTCATAGCCATCAGCTTCATACACCAGATAATAGCTACCCGCACCAACGCTTTGATCGATAGTGAGTGTGGTTGATTCTGGGCTATAGTAACCAGATGGAATGCTAGTAACGTAGTCATAGCCTAAGAATGTATCGTCACTTCCGATATAGAGATCCTTGGACAGATAAAACTTGGTGTAGCTATAATCAGCACTGGCATAGCCTTGGTTTTCAATTTGATAACTGACTTGGATGGTACTGCCGGCGGCGGCAGAAGTGGGAGCTGAAACGGTATTTTGTACTATGAGGTCTGGTAGTAAGGCAGCAGCGATCGCTTGAGCAGCAATGCTATTATTTTCTTGACTAAGAGCGCTACCTGTCAGAGGATCTACACCAGCATTGTTTACAGCTTTAAGAGAAGCGACTGAGGTTGGGTTAATAACGAAGTTACTATTGGATAGTTCAGAAATGGAAATAGTTGTATAACTGTTGATTCCTTTCTGAATTTCGTTAAAATCCAACCCCAGACTCTGAGGATGCTCATTTGTGGATATCGTACTCTGACTCTTATCTAAAATTCCTAAACCTGAGATTCCAGTATTTACATTGAATAAATCATTAATCGGATCGAAGGAATTTGCTTGTGGTGAACTCTCAAACATGGTTATTTCCTAAAATTTCTGACAGATAAAAACTTTGAGCTTAATACGGATTCCCTGTAAATTTGTATGGATTAAGGTGCTTAAGCCCCTTGTCTGACTCAAGAATTGCTATAAGAAGAAACTCTGGATTTTTGATGTTAAAATCAAGACGTTTAATCATGTCTATAATCCGATTGGATTGCATGAAAAACTAGAGCAGTCGTAACTTTGGCTGCCACATGTTAATATTTCGGTATGTTTATTGAGAAGAAATTTGCTTCCAATATTAATCAGAGTAAATTTACCATAATACATGCTGTATTCTTTTCTCAATGTGATTAATTTAATAATTAATTAATACCAATTTGTCTTTGATCGGATTAGTTGCTCTTCAGTCAATTCAGTAGCAAGCTTGATTCCCGACAAGACTAACTTTGGTAAATTGATATAATTCTTTACACTAGCAAAATGACGCAAGTTTCCCTCGCAGACCTCATAGCTGGCGCACGCGCTGGCCTTTTGGTGAGCTTTCCCACAGACACGGTTCCCGCACTGGCGGCGATACCAGAAAAAGCCGGATTAATTTTTGCGGCTAAGCAACGCAGTCAAGACAAACCTTTGATTTTGATGGCTGCTAGTGCTGAGGATTTGTGGCCTTATGTCAGAGGTAATGAGAACGAGTATAAAATTTGGCAAGAAATAGCACATAAATATTGGCCAGGAGGGCTGACATTAGTGTTACCAGCAAGTCAGCGCCTGCCAAAAATTATGAATCCTACTGACCCTACAACAATTGGTATTCGAGTACCAAACAGTGCGATCGCTCAAACTATTTTGGCGCAAACAGGCCCTCTTGCCACCACTAGCGCTAATTTCTCTGGTCAACCGCCTTTGCAAAGAATGGCAGAGATTACAGCCCAATTTCCCAACGTTCTGACTCTGGTAACGACAGAATCCCAGGAGCAAATGCTGGGACTGGGTATACCTTCCACCGTTGCTAAATGGACGGGGATTAATTGGGAGATTTTACGGCAAGGTGCAATAAAGTTAGATTCATTGAATGAGAACCAGATATAGATAGCTATAATGTTGTTTCCCTGGCTTCAACAGCCCAAAAATGCGGAACTTTAATTTGGGCTGTTGTGGTCAATTAACAAGTTAATAATTGCCAAAATATGAATTGGAGTAACTGGATATATTTAGGAGCAGGAATAGCACTAGGTCTAGGTTTTCGTCGATTATTTGCGCGATGGCTACGCCCGCGGGAGGCATCGCCAAACTCTTCATCTAGCTTATCCCCAGTAGCGACATTAGACCAACAGGATATGCCATCAATATCGCAACAAATGCAGCAAACGCAGTTGGCATACCAAATGGCAAGGGAGATGAGCCTATTTAAAGCTGGTTTTTTGGCGCGGACAACCCATGAATTGCGATCGCCTCTCAATGGTTTAATTGGTTTACATCAATTAATTTTGTCAGATCTGTGTGAAAGTCCTGCTGAAGAACGAGAATTTATTGTCCAAGCTCATGAGCGAACGCTAAAACTGCTGAAGCTAATGGATGAAATTATCAATGTTGCCAGAACCGAGCATGGTACAAATAAACTAGATATTCAGCCCAGACCCTTAGCCAATATTTTGGAGGAGGTTTATAACTTAACTTATATGCTGGCGGCAAATCGCAATTTTCCCTTGCAATTGTTACCCGCCGACCCAGAAATTTATGTTTTGGCAGATTATCTCTGGCTCCGCCAAATATTAATCAGTTTAATAGACACTGCTATTACTCAAATGGAAGAAGGCAGTATCTATATTTCCAGCAGCACTGTCTCTAAAAGTAATTTTGTGAATATTTGGCTGGATGTACCAACCCATGCCATACCTTGGAGTGAGCCAATTGACTTGATAAAATCTGAAGATCAGCCAAGCCAGGTGAAGCTAGAGAACGCTAATCTTTCTCCAGGAATGAGGCTATTAATTAATCAGACTCTGGTGGAAGTTCTGGGAGGAAAACTAGAAATCTTGCCTTCTCCAATTGACAAGGAACCATCCCAGGAAATCAGCAGACTACAAATTTCTATTCCCCTATTTAGTAGTGCTGAGGGGTGAGTAGGGAGTGGGGAGTCGGGAGATGGGGGAGATGAGGGGACAAGGGGAATAAATAATACCAATTCAATTAATGATTGCAACACATTATTGGATGAAGACGCGATGAATCGCGTCTCTACAAATGGTCTATTTGTCACATTCTTTTTTAATCCTAACTCCTCACTCAGGACTATTTCGGTGATTCTTGAAGCTGAATTTCTGTATCAGGAACCAAACTAAGGTTAGCGAGGTTATGTAGCACCATCGTAGTCGTAGTATTAGGCTGGAAACCAATCTTTTTGTAGAATTCCTGTTGGTGAGTAGTCATTAAATAAACGCGCTCAACCCATCTCATGCGGGGGTGGCTCAAAACATTTTCCACTAAATTGCTTCCCAAACCAATATTTCGATACTCTGGATGAATCACAACATCCCAAATCGTAGCGCGATATATGCCATCAGATGTTGCTCTAGCAAAGCCAATAAGTCGCTCACTCTCATGATCCCAAACGGAAATTACTGGCTCACTGTTGGCAATAGCTATACTTAAATCCTCAATACTGCGGCCTTTTGCCCAAAAAGCTGAAATGTTTAACAGTTCTTGGAGTTGGTAAAGGTCAATTTCAGATTTGCGATCGCTAAATTCAATTTGAGGATTGTTCATGTATGGCACTCACTTTGGCTGTATCTTAGCTATTGCTAAGTCATATTTTGCTAGAAATTGCTGAACGTGTATATGTATATGCAACGATTTTCTGGCTTTACCTGAATGCCACAAGAAGGCTTCCGCTATACCCTGAGGTTAGGGGCGAGATGAATTGTCGCCAACATTGTCAATCAGCTAAGACAATATTCAATAACAAACCCACTTCCATAAGGGATGAGTTGGTCCTTGCTGACGTATTCGATAAACTTGTTTTTCTAAACGTTGTTTTTCTTGCTCTGGTAATCCCAGTAAGATATTGCGACTTTGCCAAACTAATACAGCAGCAGTCATCCCAATACAAAAGGCTAAACCAAAAGTAGACAGTGGATGATACAAGAGTCCATATCGCACTGCTACCCAAGTAAAATATTGTTGCCATAGAGAAAATTCTGTACGTAAATTCCACAGGCAAACGGGCGCAATGGTCAGCCATAAACAGCTCACAAACAACCATCTACCATATACTGTCAGTTGGTATAGCCTTTGTACTTGTTGAGCAAATGATGGATCAGTTGTCATTTGTCCTTTGTCATTAGTTATTCTTTGCCAATGCCCAATGATTAATTACCAGGTGATGTATCAATTGATTCAGCATTAACTACTGTCTGAGATTGACCGCTACGTTCTCGCCATAAAGTTAAAAGAGTACTGGCGATGAAAATACTTGAATAAGCACCGGCGGTAAAGCCAATAATTAAAGCTAAGGCAAAGTTTTTCAGCGTTTCTCCCCCAAACAGAAAGATAGCGAACAATGATAGCATCGTGGTTAAGGTGGTGTTGATAGACCTTGCTAGGGTTTGGTTTACGGCATCATCCACAATGTCAGCGATCGCAGCGTCGGGATTAATTGTCAGGGTTTCTCGAATGCGATCGTAAATCACCACTGTATCGTTGACTGAAAAACCTGTAATCGTCAGTAGAGCAACGATAAATAAGCTATCGACTTCAGTACCCAATACTAAACCCAAAATCGAAAAAATCCCTGCCGTAATCACAACATCATGAAATAGGGCAACGATCGCAAACACCGCATAATCGAGCTGGAAGCGAAAGCTCAAGTAAATAATGATACCCGCAAACGAAACTATCAGAGCTATTACCCCAGACCTAAACAGCTCTGCCCCTAGAGTAGGTCCAACGGTATCAAATTGATTTTTTTGCTCGTCAAAAGTACCGACTTTTTCGCTTAAGGCATTTTGCAAGTTGCTACGCTGGTTGCGATCCAAGCTTTTTGTGCGGATCAATATACCATTTTCTGCGCCTGTGCCTTTGTCAGCGACAATTTGGATGCTGCTATCGCCGAGTCCCTGAGTTTTAGCTACTTCTCGAACAACATTAATATCAATTGGCTGGTCGCAGTTACCGGGTTTGGTGCAATCTCGTTCAAACTGCAATCGTGTACCACCGACAAAATCCAAACTGGGACGTAGGGGTGCTTTGATGTCGGGGTTTTGCCAAGAAATCACCATTGAGATGATACCAGCCAGGATGATGGCACTAGAAATAGCCCACCACAGCGATCGCGATTTATTAATACTCAGTTTCATTAGGCCACCTCTGCCTTATTAGATGTTGGCAGGTTCGGAGAGAAAAGTTCTGGTTTTTTGAGTGCGGGAATTGTAATTGCTAAAAACATCAAGGTGCGACTACAGGTAATTGCTGTAAACATACTCACCGCTACGCCCAAAGCTAAAGTTAGGGCAAAACCTTTGACCAAACCAGCGCCTAGCCAGAATAGTGCAGCACAGGCGATAACTGTAGTCACGTTGCCATCTAAAATACTGGAAAAGGCACGGTAAAAACCAGACTCTACAGAACGATAAAGGGATTTACCTGCTTGCAATTCTTCCCGCGTCCGCTCAAAAATTAGCACATTGGCATCCACCGCCATGCCAATACTGAGAATAAAACCAGCAATTCCTGGTAGAGTCAGGGTAACACCCAACAAAGCAAAGGTAGCCCAGGTCAACAAGGCGTAGATCAATAGTGCTATATCAGCAATAACTCCTGGTAGTCTATAGTACACCACCATAAATATTAATACTAAACTCAGACCACCTATACCAGCATAAATACTGCTAGTGATGCTGTCTTTACCTAAAGTTGCCCCAACAGTCCGGATCTCTGCAATTTCCACTGGTACGGGTAATGCGCCACCCCGTAGCTGTACACCCAAGTCATTAGCTTGTTGTGCGGTAAATCGGCCTGTAATCACGGCTGAGCCGCCAGTAATACCAGTGGCGGCAAATTCTATACCGACGGTAGGAGCGCTGATCAGTTCATTGTCGAGAAAAACACCAATACTACGCCCAGTACCGGCAAGGTTTTTTGTCAGTTGGGCAAACAGTTCACCACCCTTTTGGTCGAAGCGAATGGCAACATTCCAATTGTTACCTTGAGTGGGTTCGCCATAGGCATCCTTGAGGTATTTGCCAATTAGGGGAGGATTGGTGCTTTCAAACAATTCAGCGATCGCTTGATTATTTTTCTCTAAATCTTCTTGATTTTTGGCAATTGCCGCTTTATCGCTGCTCTTTCTCAACTCTTCTTGCTTTGCCTTCAATTCAGCTCGCGATCCTTGGAAAGCTAACAGTTGAGTTTCTGTATTCGGCTTTTGGGTGCGAAATTCCAACTGTGCCGTACCCCCTAGCACCCGTTCAGCTTGCTCTGGGTCATTGACTCCTGGGAGTTGCACCAATATTTTATCTGCGCCGACTGTTTGAATCACTGGCTCAGAAACACCCAGACCATTAATCCGACCTTCGACAACTTTCTTCACACCTTCCAATTCTCGTTCGGTGATTTTGGGAATTTCCGCTGATGGTTTCACCTGAATTGTTAGCTGTGAACCTCCCCGCAAGTCAAGTCCAAGAGGTATCGGAATTGTTGCAATCACCGTGATAGCGGCGATTACCAGAACTAAAATCAAGATTAATAGCGATCGCTGTCTTTGCATACCATAACTCGCAACTGACAAAGGCTATAATAGCGCTCTTTTGTGGAGTTATGAATGGAAAGTGGGGAGTCGGCAGTGGGGAGTGGGCAGTGGGGAGTGGGGGAAGAGTGGGAAGTTGGGAAGCTTTTTATAATCTCCCCACACTCCCTCATCCCCCTCATCTCCCTCATCTTCCCTACTCCCCACTCCCTACACCCGCAACGCTACCATTTTTTCCACAGCTTCCACTATTTGCTCTGGCTGGACAATTGTGAGTCGCTCCAGATTGCCGTTATATGGTGTGGGGATATCTTGGGAAGAAAGCCGCAGTACTGGGGCATCCAATTCATCGAATAAGCGATCGTTAATTGAAGCGATGACTTCTGCTCCTATACCCGCAGTTCGCATGGATTCTTCCACAACAATGACTTTATGGGTTTTTCTTACTGATGCACCAATGGTATCAAAATCTAATGGTTTCAGGGATATTAAATCAATAACTTCTGGATCGTATCCTTGTTTTTCAAGGGTTTTTACTGCTTGCAGCACATGATGGCGCATCCGGGAATAAGTGATAATTGTGACATCTTTACCTTGACGCACAACTTCGGCTTTATCCAGGGGGAGCAGGTATTCTTCTTCTGGTAAGTCTTCTTTTAAGTTGTAAAGCAAAACGTGTTCAAAGAACAACACCGGATTATCATCACGGATAGCAGATTTTAGTAGTCCTTTAGCGTTTCTGGGTGTGGAACAGGCAACAATCTTCAACCCTGGCACCGCTTGGAAGTAAGTTTCTAGCCGTTGGGAATGTTCAGCCCCTAGCTGCCGTCCCACACCTCCAGGACCGCGAATTACCATCGGAATTTTGAAGTTACCGCCAGAGGTATAGCGCAGCATCCCCGCGTTGTTGGATATTTGATTGAACGCCAGGAGTAAGAAGCCCATATTCATACCTTCGATGATGGGGCGTAACCCAGTCATGGCTGCTCCCACTGCCATTCCAGTAAAGCTGTTTTCGGCAATGGGGGTGTCTAGAATTCGGAGTTCGCCATACTTTTGGTGCAGGTCTTTGGTAACTTTGTAGGAACCGCCGTAATGTCCTACGTCTTCACCGAGAACAAATACGCTGGAGTCACGCGCCATTTCTTCATCAATGGCTTCACGCAAGGCGTTGAAGAATAGTGTTTCTGCCATTTAGACCTTTAGTACGATTATGGTTTTAGAATTTTATCGTGTGGTTGTGGCAAATACCGTGAGCGATCGCACTAGTTAGAGTTTGGATTGTTTAAACTAACCGCCCCAGGCATAAACCCTAAGAATTGCTAAAAAGTTTCTTTGTTGATTGTTTGTGATTTCTCATCTCCTGTGCTGTCTGTTTAGTTGCTATTTTCCCCCTAACCAGGGACTAATTGCCGAGACAAATATATCAAAGTTATTACCCTATTCAACAATTACCGTAAATATACGGTAGTATTATGTCTCAAAAACCAGCCATCAAACAGATCGGGTAACAGTGCTGATTTTTGACACATCAGGCGTGAGAAAGTTTGTCAACCAAGATCAAAATCCCTATGTTTCCAGCAGTCGTAGAAGCGGAACTCTCTTCACTGGAGCAGAATCAAACGTCAAACTTTAACTCCATAACAGAGGCAGAATGAGTAGCTAATGGTCAAATGCCTGACTTGTACTGCTTTACCATCAGCTTAACGCACCAATACCTGAGAAACATTAGGTTACGAATATACCTAGCGAACCCTAGATTAGGAGTTGCGAATCAATAAATCTACACTCCTAAGTTAGATTTTATCCAGAATAATTCTGACTGCTGAATTCTTCCTATGCAAGTTATCAGCTACAAACTGGAGAATCAGTTACTTGAGATACTTGACTGTCTGGAAAGCGTCTCGGTCTGCCTGGTTTGCGTTTATGTCGCTGATTAATTGACTTTTCACTTGCCGCTGCCAACTCTTCAGGGGTACATTTGAACAGACGCAAAGCATCTAAATATTTTTTTGGTGTCATTGTAGGTTCAGTACGCCCAGCTTCCCAGTTGCGAACACTCGTTTCACTAATTGCAAGCCTGAAGGCCACCTCCGCACGGCTAAGACCAGCACGTTCTCTCAGGACTTGCATATCCATATCCCATGCTCCCCTCGAAAATATTGAAACCTTTTATTAAATCAATTGACATTAAATGGCAATTGAGGAAAATTTATTAACTATCTTCTTTTATAAGCGATCGCGTCTCCCTCTGGCAAATGCGGGAATCCCTAGTCAGATATCTGGGCATTAAATTTATGTCTTTGTATGGTGGGTTACGTGCAGTCAAGCAATTGTCACTGGCGATCTAGATTTATTGGTATTAAGAGAATTGCACGGAATTCCCATTTTGACACCACAAGATTTTCTAAATCGCTATTTCTCAGATTCATAAACGTAGCGATCGCCATTCCTAAAACACCAGATTAAAAGGTTTTTTGCGATCAAGTCGATAAATATCAAAATTACTGTCCAAAATAGCGATCGCAACATCAGTTGTATTTTAACTCAATTTCCCAATTACTCTAGTCTTGCCTTTAAGGCAGGCATGTATAGTTGATTACTAAATCGGGCAATCCACCATAGGCACGGTTCGGTGGCCGAGGATAAGCAACTGCCAGGGCAACTAAGGTAAACATAACCTTGTCAATAATAACAACTCAATCTCAACAAGGTCTAAGTAAATGTTGGATTTTTCCCTGAGGTTACACTGAATTTTTTTATACAGAGTTTCTACAGTTTTATAAAGATTATGTAAAGGTAAAGGACAATTCTACATAGAAAGCGTCTGGTATACCTATAAGAATAACTTATCTTTAGGCTAATGCATTTCTTTAACAGATAAGTATTTTTGGTGAAAATACCGAAAAAATTGAGTATTGAGACTTAGCTTCACAATAGTGCCCTTTCAATGGCAAGTTTTTTGCCATTTTTACCAATCAATTTCATAAATCCTGAGAAACTACTGAATTCCAATTATCGAAGAAGGCAGCGGAAACTGGAGGCAGTAAGCTAGGCAACAGATGGGGATTCAAACCGCACGTAGACGAGAGACACCAAATTTTCCCCCTTTTTGAGAGTTTTAAATCTCTAGCTCCCGACCGTCGCCCAAAGCTTCCTTGCAATCTTCAGAAGGGCGTAAATCCCTTGAGCATACATGCCCTGTGTCTTAAAGCTTTTGTTGATAAATAGCTTGAACGTATTAAAGATAACAAGATTTCATAATTTGAAGATTTAGTAAATAACTTTACTTACGTCTTCTATTCATGTTCCATTCATGATAAGTATTTAACTCAGTGTGTTCTTACGTACGTGAGCGAAAAAAGCGTTTTTATATTTTTTATAGTTCGTTGGGTCGAGACAGTGAATTGGTATTAAGGGGGGTTTTTTGCTTGTACCACTCCGTATTTTATGTAAACAAACGTGGTTTTTGAGAATTTAACAATTTCCCTTCTGGTGATTATTTTTATAAAGGTGTTTCATGGGGATTAGTATTTTCGGACTCGGCTACGTCGGCAGCGTTACCGCCGCCTGTTTTGCGAAAGATGGTCATCAAGTAATCGGCGTCGATGTAGCGGACGCAAAAGTCGAAGCTTTGAACGCAGGCCGTGCGCCAATTATCGAGAAAGACCTCGATACACTCATTGCGGAAGCAGTGCAGAACAACCGTTTGTACGCCACCAAGAGCGCGTATGACGCGGTGATGAAAACTGAAATATCGTTGATCTGTGTCGGCACGCCCTCTAGCCCGAACGGCAATCTGGGCACTGCCTATCTTCAGCAAGTCTGTGAAGAAATCGGCGCAGCCCTGAAGGATAAAACTGATTTTCATACAGTTGTCGTGCGCTCCACTGTGCTACCTGGCACACTACGTACTCTCGTGATACCGACCCTTGAGGAGACAAGCGGCAAGAAAGCCGGTATCGACTTCGGCATTTGCAACAATCCGGAATTTCTGCGCGAGAGTACCGCTGTTTATGACTACTACAACCCGCCAAAAACGGTGATCGGTGCGAGTGACCCCAAAAGCGCGGAAGTTGTTGCTTCCCTCTACAAACACCTCAATGCGCCCTTAATTGTGACAGACATTGAAGTGGCGGAACTCGTGAAATATGCTGACAACGCTTGGCACGCGGTGAAGGTGGCGTTCGCTAATGAGATTGGGGTGCTAGCAAAGTCTTATGACGTGGATAGCCACGCAGTGATGGACATATTCTGCAAAGACACCAAGCTCAACCTCTCATCGTATTACATGAAGCCAGGTTTTGCCTTTGGTGGCTCCTGTCTGCCGAAGGATGTGCGGGCGTTGAATTATGCAGCGAAAAGTCAAGACCTCGACCTACCCCTGCTTGGGTCGGTTCTGACCAGCAACAATGTACATATCGATCGCGGCATCGATGCCATCCTCAAGAAAAACAAGCAAAAGATCGGAATATTGGGATTCAGTTTCAAGGCAGGCACTGATGACTTGCGTGAAAGCCCATTGGTGAATGTGATTGAAACACTCATCGGCAAGGGAAAAAACTTAAAACTATACGATAAAAACGTCAACTTGGCCAAACTCGTAGGGGCCAATAAGGAATATATCCTGAACTACATTCCGCATATCTCGCGGCTAATGACCGATTCCATTGATGCCGTGTTGGAACATGCCGAGGTAATCGTCATCGGCAACGGTGACCCAGCCTTCAAAGAAGTCTTGTCGCGCCTTAAGCCTGGACAGCAAGTTATTGATTTCGTTCGTATTACAAACCAAAAATCTGTTGAGGGAAGCTATGACGGTATCTGCTGGTAAATCGCTGCTGGAAAACGCCAATTTGAGCGGAACTATGACCGGATCTTCTGGTAGTTCCTTGCCCGACAATTGCAAAAAGGTTCTGATGGTCGTTGAAAATCTGCCGGTGCCCTTTGACCGCCGGGTCTGGCAGGAAGCTAGCACCCTCAAAGCATACGGCTATCAAGTTTCGATCATCTGTCCTACCGGCAAAGGCTATGAAAAGCGGTACGAAGAAATCGATGGCATTCATATCTATCGCCATCCACTCCCTATCGAGGCGCATGGTGCGTTGGGGTATCTTCTTGAATATGGCGCTGCCCTGTTCTGGGAGTTCACATTAAGTCTCAAGGTTTGGCGCAAGCATGGTTTCGATGTGATTCACGCCTGCAACCCACCGGATCTCATCTGGATTGTGGCGCTTTTTTACAAGCTGTTCGGCAAGAAGTTCCTCTTCGACCACCACGACATCAACCCCGAACTATACGAGGCAAAATTCAAGCGCCGTGACTTTTTCTATAACTTGCTGTGCTGGCTAGAACGGATGACATTCCTGAATGCCGATGTGTCTATTGCAACCAACGAATCCTACAGAAAAATTGCTCTTTCACGGGGTAAGATGGACCCCGAAAAAGTAATGGTTGTACGCAGCGGACCTTCGTTGGAGCGCCTCAAAATCCTCCCCCCTAAACCGGAACTGAAGAAAGGCAAGCAGTTTTTGATCGGCTATGTCGGGGTAATGGGGCAGCAAGAAGGGATTGAATATCTCTTGCAGGCAGCAGCTTGGATTCGTCATACCTTGCAACGTGATGATATTCATTATGGGCTTGTCGGTGGCGGACCGGAACTGGAAATCCTGAAAGCAAAAGCAGTAGAGCTAGGTATTGCTGACATCGTTACCTTTACCGGGCGGGCGCCAGATCAAGACTTGTTGGAAATGCTGAACACAGCGGATGTGTGCGTCAATCCCGACGAATACAATCCGATGAACGACAAGTCAACCATGAACAAGATATTGGAATACATGGCGCTTGGTAAGCCCATCGTGCAATTCGACCTTACAGAAGGGAAGTTTTCAGCGGCAGAAGCGTCTGTTTATGCCAAGCCGAACGATTCTGAGGATATGGCAAAACAGATTGTCGCATTACTAGATAATCCTGACAAGCGGGCGAAAATGGGTGAAATTGGTAGGAAGCGTGTAGAAGAGATGTTTGCTTGGGACTATGAAGTGCCGAAGTTACTGAAGGCTTACAAGTATCTGGCATCTCTTCAATCGGCTAAACAATCCCCAGAGTATAAGAAAGGACGCTCATATCTAGATGGATTTTTACCTAGATGGATTTTTAAAGATGCTGGAGAGCGTCGATAAGCAAAAGCTTGAGGTATGGCAAGACTTTTGAGCGTCAGCAAGCAACCCTAACCCTCATCAGGGGTTAATTAACAGATAGTACAAAACGGTAAGCTATCGAAAGCTATTTCGGATGTTGGTTGGGGAATGTTTGTTGATCGTATTATTGAGCGATCGCCTTGTTGCGATTCGAGCGTCCAGATATATCAGTTACTGCATCTTGCAGCAACTATTCAGGGTTAAAAACTGTAACTGAATTTCCCAACAAACTTATTTTAGAAATTCATCGACAAGCTCAATCAGCCGTTCTTGCCATTATTAGGAACGGCTTTTAGTTTTTCTAATTTCAATTCTAAATCCATAGTACTTACGCATTGACAGGAAATGCCAAATACGGATGTTTAAAAAACCACGTATTTTGTAGGGTAGCACAGCTGTACTACCCTATACCAAGGGTCTATTTACCATTAAAAAATGATTAATAAAAGCCTGAAACGACCTATCTACTTAACCACCGCGCCGCGTCTTTAGCATGATAAGTCAAAATCAAATCTGCACCAGCGCGTTTAAACCCAGTTAAAGTTTCCAAAACCACTCGCTCCTCATCAACCCAACCATTGAGAGCCGCAGCTTTAATCATCGAATACTCACCAGAAACATTGTAAGCCGCAACAGGTAAGTTACTCGCTTCCTTCACCCGCCAGATAATGTCCATGTATGCCAAGGCTGGCTTAACCATGAGCATATCAGCACCTTCAGCAATATCCAATTCAATTTCTTTAATTGCTTCGCGGCTATTACCTGGGTCCATTTGGTAAGTTCTTCTGTCTCCAAATTGCGGCGTCGAATCTGCTGCATCCCGAAATGGGCCATAATAAGCCGAAGCATACTTAGCAGCATAGGACAAAATTGGCGTGTCTTGGAATCCAGCTTCATCCAAACCCTGACGAATTGCTTGCACAAAACCATCCATCATCCCCGAAGGCGCAATGATATCCGCACCGGCGTTTGCTTGGGAAACTGCTGTTTTTTTCAACAATTCCAGGGTTGGGTCATTTAAAACCCGTCCTGTCAAATCACCAACTTGCAGATAACCACAATGACCGTGACTGGTATACTCACACAAACAAGTATCAGCAACTACAATCAAATCTGGTACTGCTGCTTTTACGGCAGTTGCAGCTTTTTGGACAATACCGCAATCATGCCAAGCACCAGTAGCATCCACATCTTTATCAGCCGGAATACCAAATAAAATGATCGCAGGAATTCCTAAGTCATAAACTTCTTTTGCCTCTTCGACGATTTTATCTACCGAAAGTTGGTAGACTCCAGGCATCGATTTTACTTCGTTAGCGATTCCTTCACCCGGTACAGCAAATAGTGGGTAAATGAAATCGCTTGTTGTCAAAACAGTTTCACGAACCATCCGGCGCAGTTGGGGATGGGTACGCAGACGGCGGGGGCGATGTGTAGGAAACATAAAATTTTATGAAGAAAAACAACGCAAATGGACACAAAACAAAGCGTCACAAAAGCAGGCTAAAACTTTCCTGCTGTCAGACAGACTACAAACAGTGCTTAACTGACCATTGCCCTACTCTTAATCAAGCTGTGGGGCAATTTTGTATTTTACAGCTTCGTTGTCACCTATCTGACGAACTCAAAAAACAATATAAAAAATGGGCATTGGGCATTGTATCCATAAACAATAAACAATTCAAAATTCACAATTGAAAATTGTCAGACCCTCTGTTGGCAAAATCCTGGTTATTAGTTGTGTAGAAACTAAAGGGACAACAGCAAAATAAAAATAACCTACAATTATCAATCCCCGATGACCAATGCCCAATGCCCAATGCCCATCATTTGTGCTAAAACACTCGTAAAATAAAGGGATAGCGAAAGGGTGTATCAGGATTGCTAAAAACGTGGGTGAGTGCCCAAATTGTTAGTCCCCAGTGCAACAAATACCCAATACCTGCTAGTGGACCGAGTAATAATAGTGGTAACACCAACCAACCGAATAGAAAAAACAGCGCTCCCAGAATCAGTCCATAGAACCATACATTAAAGTGGAAGTTGATGGATTCTTTGGCGTTTTCTTTAACAATAGGATCGTCAGATACAAATAGTATGGCAATAGGTATACCTACAGATACAACAGCCGTGCTGAAAAAAATGGCTGCATGAGACAAGGCGGATAAAAGCTTTCGCTTGTCTGTGTCGTACATTCCTTTCTCCTAATTTAGTCAAATTGTTGGTTATATTACGACCCTATCACGAGCATCGTTGTCTTAAGATTAAAAGACTTCCCAAAGTCGAAAAAAATTAAGTTAAGTTACAAACA
Source organism: Nostoc sp. FACHB-973 (assembly GCF_014698115.1). GTDB lineage: Bacteria > Cyanobacteriota > Cyanobacteriia > Cyanobacteriales > Nostocaceae > Nostoc > Nostoc muscorum. Next base: position 3,735 of record NZ_JACJSJ010000028.1, on the reverse strand, counting down.
AATACAGTTATGTCAATTGAACTTGAGTCTGAACTCGATCGCGCAGTTGAACTTCGCCGCAACTTTGCAATTATATCTCACCCCGATGCTGGTAAAACTACACTGACAGAAAAGCTACTGCTATACGGAGGTGCAATTCACGAAGCTGGGGCGGTGAAGGCACGACGGGCACAGCGCAAGGCTACGTCAGACTGGATGGCCATGGAACAACAACGTGGTATTTCCATTACTTCTACGGTGTTGCAGTTTGCATACCGGGACTGTCAAATAAATTTATTAGACACGCCAGGACACCAAGATTTCAGTGAAGATACTTATCGCACCCTTGCCGCTGCCGATAATGCAGTGATGCTGATTGATGCCGCAAAAGGTTTGGAACCCCAAACCCGTAAATTGTTTGAAGTGTGTAAGCTGCGGGGTATCCCGATTTTTACATTTGTCAACAAGCTCGATCGTCCAGGAAGGGAACCTCTCGAACTGTTAGATGAAATTGAGCAAGAATTGAAGTTGCAAACCTATGCGGTAAACTGGCCGATTGGCATGGGCGATCGCTTTAAAGGTGTCTTTGACCGACATAAGCAACAAATTCACCTGTTTGAGCGCAGCGCCCACGGTAGCCGAGAAGCCCGTGATACGATAATAGAATTAGGTGATCCGAGAATAGAACAGCTGCTAGAACAAGACCTGTACTATCAACTGAAAAACGATCTAGAACTGTTAGAAGGAGTTGGCCCAGAGCTAGATTTGCAGTTGGTACATGATGGCAAAATGACGCCAGTGTTCTTTGGTAGCGCCATGACAAACTTTGGGGTAGAGTTATTCCTCAAGTACTTCCTAGACTATGCCCTCAAACCCGGTTCCCATGTCAGCAGTGTTGGCGAAGTTGCACCTACATACCCAGAGTTTTCTGGGTTTGTGTTCAAATTGCAAGCAAACATGGACCCGAAACACCGCGATCGCGTCGCATTTGTCCGGGTCTGCACAGGTAAGTTTGAAAAAGATATGATGGTGAATCACGCTCGCACTGGTAAACTTGTCCGTCTATCCCGTCCGCAAAAACTCTTTGCTCAGGAGAGGGAATCCATTGATGAGGCTTATCCTGGCGATGTGATCGGTTTGAATAATCCCGGTGTTTTTGCGATCGGGGATACAATTTACACGGGGCAAAAGCTCGAATATGAAGGGATTCCGTATTTTTCGCCGGAACTGTTTGCAACTCTCAGGAACCCCAACCCCTCGAAGTTTAAGCAATTCCAAAAAGGCGTTGCGGAATTGCGCGAAGAAGGTGCTGTGCAAATTATGTATTCAATTGATGAAGCCAAGCGCGATCCAATTTTAGCGGCGGTGGGTCAGTTGCAATTTGAGGTGGTGCAGTTTCGCTTACAAAATGAGTATGGTGTAGAAACCATACTGGATGTATTACCCTACAGTGTCGCCCGTTGGGTTGAAGGTGGTTGGGAAGCATTAAATAAGGTGGGACGTTTATTCAATACCACTACAGTCAAGGACAGTATGGGACGCCCAGTGTTGCTATTCCGGAATGAATGGAATTGCCAACAATTAGAGGGTGACCATCCAGAGTTGAAATTAAGCGCGATCGCCCCAGTATTTTCTAGTCAACAACCAGTGGAGGAATGAAGAAGAATACAGAATTCTGAATTCTGAATTAATCACTCAAAGTTCCAGTTCTGATCTGATTGAAGACAACCAAATGGAAAATTTAATGGGGGGTCTTAAACTTACTTAATGCATCCACTAATAGTACAGAATTAAATTCTGACTCGTGACTCCTGAATTCTGACTCGAGGCGGAGTGTCTCCGCCTCCGCTCCTGAATTCTGGTATGGAGTCAATCCAAAATCCAAAATCCTTTCATCCAAAATTGTTCGACTTAGAAGAGATTGGAGTGCCAGAATTTGTATGCCTTCACATGCCAAATCGTCTTTGGAGGCTGGTTTAGTTGCCCTCAAGCAGGGAAATTACCAAACAGCGATCGCTCACTTAGAACCTCTTGCTAGCAGCGAAAGTAATGCCACTGCTAACTTACAAGCAAGGGTTGGTTTAGTGATGGCTTATGCCCGCACTGGCGAAGTCTCTAAAGCGATCGCCTTTTGCCAAAATCTCATTGAGAGTAACAATCTCCAAGTTCAAGAGTGGGCAACACGCGCTCTCGAACACTTGACAAAACGTCAAAAACCTGAACCAGAATCAAAAAATGTCGAAACTGGATTTGTTGCTTTTGAAAATTCACCCCCAGATACTCCTGCATCAGAGGAGAAGCTAAAAGACGAAGTAACAGAAACCAAGAGCCAGAACATTCCGACGATGGTGCCATTAGCTAAACTCAAAGCTACTGTTACACCACCGCCTCCACCGCCCCCCCTTAATGGCTTCATGGGTTCTGTCACCCGCACCCAAGCCAAACTGTTCGGCGTCATTTATTGGCGACAAGCACAACGCGCCAGGGCATGGCAACCCCTACGCAAGGCAAAATTAATCCCGTTACGGCTGTTGGCGGCGGGAACATTCATCGCCCTATTTTGGGTGATGCGAGAAATCATCAAGTTAGCATTGGGATTGATCAACCAGGCTTTAGTCAAGCTTCCCTATCTCGAACCATTGCAGTTTTTATACAACGACCCTACACGATTGTTGCTAATAGCATTGGTGATTTTGATTGGGGTATCACCTTGGTTGCTGGATCTGCTATTGGCAAAGTTGTATGGTCAACGAGAACTTACTAAAGATGTATTGAATGGCCGTAGTCGGGAAGCTGTTCGGGTTCTACAACGTTGTTGTCAACAAAGGCACTGGCCTTTACCCAAACTGCGAATTTTGCCAATGGCTGCACCAATTATTTTCACCTACGGTAGTTTACCACGGAATGCGAGGATTGTAGTTAGTCAAGGACTGTTAGAACAACTAGCAGATGATGAAATTGCCATCATTTACGCCACCCAGCTAGGACATATTGCTCATTGGGATTTTGTTGTCATGTCTTTGGTGTTGTTGGTGACACTACCAATTTATAAGGTATATCAGCAAGTATCAAAGTTGGGTGACAGCATATCAGGAAAAGTTTGGCGCTTGCCGGTGACAATTCTGGCTAGCCTGATTTATGGAATTTGGTGTTTGCTAACTGGGACTGCATTGTGGTTGTCGCGGTTGCGGCTTTATTATAGCGATCGCACCGCAGCTGAAATTACAGGTAATCCCAATGCTTTGATTCGTGCCTTGCTCAAAATTGCCATTGGAATTGCAACTGATATCGAAAAACAAGAACACACCAGTTGGCAGTTGGAAAGCTTAAATATCGTCGCACCAATCAGTCATCAACAAAGCCTTTCTTTAGGGACTATTGCCAGTCATCTTTCTTTTGAATCTTTTTTGAAATGGGATATTGTCAATCCCTATGGCCGATGGTTTACGATTAATAATAGCCATCCTTTAGTGGGCGATCGCATCGAACGCCTCTGCCAAATAGCCCGTCACTGGCATCTAGACACCGAATTACATTTCCCTAGAGAACAACCATTAGAAGCTAGGCGTCAGTCTTTTCTATTACAAATCGCTCCCTGGTTGGGAATTCCTCTAGGAGTTCTGTTTGCAGGTTTTGTGTGGGTAGCGTGGCAATTAGCATTCGCGCTCAAATTTTTAAATCTCAAATGGATCTATGAGGATTGGTCTTTCATTACAGGTTGCCTTTTGATTGGCTTTAGCATCGGTACAGTGATCC